>QCGP01000004.1 GCA_003279845.1 Prochlorococcus sp. AG-388-F11 | reverse complement strand
TAATAATTTCCAAAAACTTTTAGAATCTGTAATGAATTCGAATTTATTCCATGAATTTGCAACTAAAAATTCCTTACCAGTGGCATTTGGGCAAGGAACTAGGACTAACCTAAGAGTGAAATCTAGTTTATCGTCATCACATAGTGATTTATTTATTTTATGAAGCTCATCCACTACAGGATTTACCCATGTAGTTAATTCACCAGGTCCGTTGGAAACTATAACTACTGCAACTGATTCTTTTTTCATTGCAGTTAACCAGAATACTTTAATGCGGACGGCGAGACTTGAACTCGCAAGGCCGAAGCCACACGCTCCTTAGACGTGCGCGTCTACCAATTCCGCCACGTCCGCTAAGGGTTCTCAGCAACCGGGGGATACCTAAACCTTAAAATTATCATACATTATTGGCTGAATTAAGCATGAAGTTCTAAAAGAGTATTTTTGAATATGATGAATAATTGTTCTATTGCATAAAACAAATTTTTATACATATATAACGTTCTAGGTTGTATTGTAAAAAATGTCCTCTGAACACTAAAAAAATTTTGTTAAATACTTTGGCAAATAATTTTTTATTTTAAGTCATTTTCATTTCTTCAATTTAATTTTCATAATGGTTGAAAAAGTTTTAATTGCTAATCGTGGTGAAATAGCTTTACGAATTGTCAGAAGTTGTAGAGAACTAGGTATTGCAACTGTTGCAGTTTTTAGCACTGTAGATAAAAAAGCATTGCATGTTCAGCTTGCAGATGAGGCAGTTTGTGTTGGAGATTCGTTAAGTAATAAGAGTTATTTAAATATTCCAAATATACTTGCTGCTGCTACATCAAGAGGAGTTGATGCTATTCATCCTGGTTATGGATTTCTTGCTGAAAATGATAAATTTGCTGAGATGTGTAATGATCACGGAATAGTTTTTATTGGCCCATCTCCTAAAGCTATTAGATCTATGGGGGATAAATCTACAGCTAAAGAAACTATGGAAGCAGTGGGAGTTCCAACAGTACCTGGCAGTAAAGGCTTGTTATCAAATGTTGATGAGGCTTATAAATTGGCAGATGATATTGGTTATCCGGTAATTATTAAAGCGACTGCTGGAGGAGGTGGAAGAGGGATGAGGTTGGTTGAAAACTCTAATAATCTAGAAAAAATGTTTAAAGCAGCTCAAGGCGAAGCAGAAGCAGCTTTTGGTAATGATGGTTTATATATGGAGAAATTTATAAAGAAGCCAAGACATGTAGAAATTCAAATTTTGGCGGATAGGTCTGGTAATGTTGTTCATTTAGGAGAGCGAGATTGTTCAGTTCAAAGAAGACATCAGAAGTTACTAGAAGAGTCTCCTAGTCCTGCAATTAACACTGAGCTAAGAAAAAAAATGGGGAACGCAGCTATTGCTGCTGCAAAAAGTATCAGCTACGAAGGAGCTGGGACAGTTGAATTTTTAGTTGATGATGATGATAATTTTTATTTTATGGAAATGAATACTAGAATTCAAGTTGAACATCCTGTTACTGAAATGGTTACGGGAGTTGATTTAATAGCTGAGCAAATTAAAATCGCTAGCGGAGCAAACTTGGAATTTACTCAGGATGATATCCATTTAAACGGTCATGCTATTGAATGTAGAATCAATGCAGAAGATCCTTCTCACAATTTCCGACCATCACCTGGAAAAATAACTGGATGGCTTCCTCCTGGTGGTCCTGGTGTAAGAGTGGATAGTCATGTTTATACCGGCTATGAAATACCTCCTTTCTATGACTCACTAATTGGTAAATTAATAGTCTGGGGTAAAGATCGTAATACTGCAATTAAACGTATGAATAGGGCTTTAAATGAATGCGCAGTAACTGGTATTCCTACAACAATTAACTTTCATTTAACTTTACTGAATAAATCTAAATTTAAGGAAGGCAAGATACATACTAAATATGTAGAAGAAGAATTATTGCCAAATTACTGAGAAATAATTAAATGATTTCTATGAAATATGTGAATTCAATGCAAGTTTTATTAGCCCTTGCTGACCGACTAAAATCTCTCTTAAAAAGCTTATAATTCCAATCCAAATTACGGGTCCAACATCAACTCCTCCAATAGGAGGAATTAATTTTCTTGTTAAATTAAGAATAGAGCTTGATGGTATTGAAATTAATAGCCATAAACCTTTACTTAAATCAAATTTTGGGTACCAAGTAAGAATTAATCTTATAAGAAAAACTATAGTTAGATATGAAAGAGAGATTCCTAAACTAACATCTATAATTTGAAGAGAGTTTACCAACAAGGAAATCACAATTATTTAATTCATCTTAATAAATAACCCATAGAAACGTATTTAATTCGTATTATAAATTGAGAATTTTATATTTAAAAAGTGATTCAAATCTCAAATTTACTACTAGCTGCAGAATTTTCTTCTGAAGTTGCAAATAATTCCGCAGTTGGAATGATAGGAAGTTTTATTGCCGCTGCTTTACTTATTGTTATACCAGCCACTGCATTTTTGATTTTTGTCAGTCAGAAAGATTCCCTCGATCGTACTTCTACTGGAAGACGCTAGTTTTTGTAGAAGTTTTAAGTACACTATATATATAGGGGATTTAAGTAACCCTTTAAAAAATAAGTTTTTGGAGAAAGAATGTGGTCAATGCTAGTCTCAATTGGGCCAGTATTGTTGGTATTGTACTAGCCGTATGTGGAGGAGGCCTGTATTTCCTAAGGTCTTTTAAACCTGCATTAGCAAGAGATTATGATGTTTTCTTCGCAGCTATAGGACTTTTGTGCGGGGGAATATTATTCTTTCAAGGCTGGAGGTTAGATCCTATCCTTCAGTTTGGTCAGTTTTTGTTAGCAGGAACCACAGTTTTTTTCGCATATGAAAGTGTGCGATTGAGGGGAGTTGCTACTGATCAAGCTAGAAGGTCATCTTATTTTGATGATAATCCTGTTTCTGATGTGCCCAGAAATTCTAGAGGTCGATTTAATGATGATTACGATAGGTTTGAAGAGGCTGAGAGACCATCAAGAAGATTTAAACCTCAAGAAGATGAATTTGAAGAAGACTATATGGAGGGTAGATCTCGTAGGAGGAATGTTTCAAGAGCTATACCTTCTGCGGCTGCAAGCAGAAATAGGCCATCTACAAGACAAGCAGATCAGTTTGAAAATGAGGAACCTATAAGGAGAAGAAGACAAACCCCTGATGATAGAAATACTAATCAATCAGAAAGAAATAACTTTGGTGAGAGGCGAAACTTATCTCGTAATGAAGTTAAAACAGGATCAAGACCCAGAATGAATAGGCCAGTTTCTAGACAAGATAATATTTCTACTCCTGAGGATTCTTCTCAATTAGGAAATAAACCTACAAGATCTTCTATTAGGCAGCAAACTTCAACAGCTCAAGTAGAAGATGCTTCATTTAAAGATGTCAACCAAGTCAAAAAACCACGTGAGAATCGTAGAGTAAGCTCTACAGCTAGATCAAGTTCAAAAAATCAAAGTGGTAGATATTCGGTTGGAACAAACAAAAAGAAACCTAGAGATAATAGTTCTAGATTTGATGATTAATTATAAAATTCCTGCCCATTTTAAAAACGATTGTTGACTAAATAATTCAATTAAAATTATTGCTAAGAATCCTATCATTGCAAATCTTCCATTAGTTATTTCAGAATAACTACTCCATCCGAATTTATATTCATCTTCAATACATTTTGATTTTTCTTCTAATTTATTTTCTCCAGTATTTTCATTGATGTAATTTGCATCTTTCTGCTTTTCAATAGAACTCTCAGCATCAAACTTAGTGACTTCTGAGTTAGTTTGTTCTTCTTTAGGATTCATTGTTTTTGCTAATCTTTAAAATTATACTTATCAGAAGTCAATAATTTCCAATCTCCTTGTCCATATAATTCTAAAATATTTTCATGAAAATCTTTTAAGCTAGGTCTATGTCCAACACTAATAAGAGATAGTTCTCGTTCCTTAAGTAAACTATATAGTTTCTTTTCAGTGTCAATATCTAAAGCACTTGTTGCCTCATCAAGTACTGCAAATCTTGGAGAATTTAGTAAAAGCCGTGCAAAAGCTAATCTTTGTTGTTCGCCTAAAGAAAGAATTCTCGGCCAATCTTGTTTGATATCAAGATTAGGATAACGGTCTACTAAGGTTTTTAAATTGACTTCATGAAGGACAGAAGTAAGATGTTCATCACTAAATTTCTTAACTTCTGTGGGATAACATAATTGTTCTCGCAAAGAACCTAGTAACATATAAGGTTTTTGAGGTATGAATAACAATTCCCCAATTTTCGGTTTTTTTATTACTCCATTTTCGGGTTCCCATAAACCACTAATCATTCTTAGTAAAGATGTTTTTCCACATCCTGAAGGTCCTACAACCAAAAGTGATTGATTATTGTCGATGCTCAAATTTAAATTTTTAATTATTGTTTTATTTGATCCTGGGGGGCAAAGGTCAGCATTATTAATGAGAATTGAGGGATAATCTGAAATGATGTTTTGATTGCTTGTAGGACTAGTTTGACTAATAGATTCGACTTTTGATTGGAACCCTTCTAATCTGCCGATCCCAGCAGTAAATTTAGCAAGTTCTTCTATTTGATTAACGATGAAAAATAATGAACCTTCTACCATTCCAAATGCAAAGCTCGCTTGAATAAAACGTCCATAATCAATATCACCCTTAAAGTAAGGGATTGCCATTATTAAATACGGAAAGAAATTTCCAGCATAATTAATGGATCTCCTCATAACGTCAATTATTACCCTCCATATAATCAGTAAATTAAAGTTTCTCACCACTTCTCCTAATCGTCTTTCAGTTTCACTTCGTTCAGGATTCTCTCCTGAGTAGAAGGCTATTGATTCAGCATTATCTCTAATATGTACTAAGCCATATCGAAAATCTGCTTCATATCTGAGTTGATCAAAGTCAATCTTCACAAGATTTTTTCCAGCAATTAAAAGGATAGAAGTTGCAAATGCAGCGTAACCAAATAAAGAAAAAGTAAGTGTTGTACTAATACTCCATAAAATAAGAATATTAAGTGAAAATGTTAGAAGTGCATCAAAAATCCCTAATGTAAATGAAAGACTTTGCCCGGTAAAAGCACGGGTATCATCTGTGATCCTTTGATCAGGATTATCTACATCAGTTTGTTCTTCATCATTGGGATTTAATTGGTAATAAGCTTTATTTGTCATATAATCTTTGACTAAGCTTTTTGAAAGCCATTCTCTCCAAATTATTCCTAACTTATATGTAAAAAATATTTGGGAAACACGTATTGGTAGAGCTACAGCGAAACAACAAGCGTAAATACCCAATATCCGATAAAATCCATCTTCTTGTTTTTCTACCAAAGCATTTGTTAAATCTCTTGCTATAAATCCAATACCTGCGTTTATTCCATTTACAGCTAAAAGCATTAATACTATTATCGCAAGGAATAACCAATGTAACCATCTACGGTTTTTTAATTGACGTCTTAAGCTAAAAAAGCTGCCTGATCCAATTAGAAATAAGGCAGAGAAAAGTAATCCCCAGCTACCAGCCCAAATTGAATTGACAGTATTAACTACACCTCCGAAATACTTTTCAAGAAAAATTGGTTGAACGCTTTCAAAAAAACTGATTATTCCTGTAAGACAAACAAGTACTACTCCACCAACACAAAATAAAAGAGAAATTAAAAGCCATATGAATTGCAATCCATTACATTGATCTATGGGAAGAAAAAATGGTTGAGATAGCTTTCTTAATTTTTGTAATTGGTACAGTATTTTGGATTTATTTTTAACTGCTTTATTCATTACTAGACAATTTTATAAATTATAACTTTTAGAAGTCTATTGACCAAAGCCAATAAATGAAAGTGCCCAATCAGGTAAATTTAAGTAATTCAAGATTATTAAATCAAATTCATGAACTTTTGGAAAAGATTTATCTAATGCCCACCATAGTAGGAAAGGTAGATTAAATAAAATTTGTAATTGCCATTTATAAGTTAAAACGTTCCAAACTTTTATTAACTTAGTTTTGAGTGAATCATCTAACTCTTCCCAATTTTTTGAAATTAAACTCAATAAATTTTTGGATTCTGTATTTAATGAATCTGGTGTATTCATTTTGTTTTTTACTTATTTATAACCCATAAACATTTATTTCGAGAGTTTTAACCTGGGGGCCAATCCATTTTTCTTCCAGATAAAAAATGAATATGTAGATGAAACACTGTTTGCCCCGATTCTGCTCCAGTATTAATTACTGTTCTCCAATTAGTTAAATTTTTTAATTTAGCTATTTTGCTACCAACAAAAAGTAAATGTCCCAATAAATTTGCTTCTTCTTCAATACACTCTAATAAACTGATAATTGGCTTTTTAGGAATTACTAAAAAATGTATTGGAGCTTGCGCCTGGATATCATTAAAGGCGATACAAAACTCATCTTCATAAAGCTTTTCGCAGGGTATTTCTTCATTAATTATTTTTTGAAAAATTGTAGTTTCAGTCATTAAATTAGTTAATAGAAATTACGTCTTTTTCGTTAAACCCTTCTTTTCTAAGTTCTTTGTTTAAATCATCTTTTGATGTAACTCTATCTACAAATAAAATTCCGTTTAAATGATCCATTTCGTGTTGAATGCACCTTGCTAGCAGTCCATCTGCTTTCATTTTACGTGGTCTCCCCATTTCATCTCTAAATTTTAATTTTATAGTTGATGGTCTAACTACATTCAAATAGACACCAGGTATACTCAAGCAGCCTTCTTCGTATGAATTAAGGGTTGTTCCATAGTCTGTGATTTCTGGATTAATTAATATTAAAGGTTCTGCTGCTGAATCTTCAAAATTTACATCTATGACAAGAAGCTCTTTGTTAATGCCAATTTGAGGCGCAGCAAGTCCAATTCCTTTAGCAGCGTACATGCTTTGAAGCATTTCTTTAGCAAGTTTTCTAATTGATTCATCAACCTTAGTTATTCTTTTTGAATTTTGTCTTAGTACAACATCGCCAAGTTTGTAAATATCTAGGGATGGCTTCTCTGTTTGTTCTTTTGCAATTTTTTCTCCGTTTCCATTTGTTCTTGACTTTTTTGCAAGTTGTGAAAAATGGTTTGCCACGTTAAAAAAAGTTTTTAGTAAAGAGTTTAGCTATAAAAATACTAGCACTTTAATTTACTTTCTTTATAGTTTTTTAAATGAGTAATGATGATAAGTTAAAAGTTAGGCAAAATTTTTCTAAAAAGAAGGCTTTTAAGGAATTAACCATTATTAGGGATACCATTTTTTGGATTGATGTTGTAGCTGAAGGTCAAAATGAAAATGCCATTTTTGCAAGACCATTTAATGTCAAAGATGCATTGCCTCAAAAATTAACTAGTAAAAAATATAAAATTAAAAATAATTTTCACGGATATGGTGGTAAATCTTATAGGTGTATAGATTTTAAAAATAATTTTTATTTGATATGGATTGACCAGTTGACAAAGGCAGTATGGTTTCAAATTTTTAAAGAGGTGGCACCAAATGATAGAGCTCAAAATAAGTATCTTGATTCAGTTCAAGAACCTAGACAACTATCCAAATCAATTGAGGGAAATTTCGATTCTTCATTTGTTATTTCTGAAAATTTTTTTTTGTATGGTATTTGCGAAATAAATGATATAGATTATTTATTTTCTTTAAACCTAAAAAAAACTAAACAAGATATTCATCGAATAAAAAAATTTAAAAATTTTGCTGGAGAATTATCTTCTAATACTTCTGCTTACTTACTTTCTTGGATTGAATGGGATTCTCCTTACATGCCTTGGGAGAAAAATGATCTTTTTTTTGCTCAAATAGACTTAGATGGAAAGATACAAAAATTAAAAAAATTCAAAAATAAGCTGATTAATGCAAAAAAAAACGTTTCTTTTTTTCAACCCTATTGGATAAGTGAAACAATTTTAGTATGCTCTGAAGATAGTTCTGGATGGTGGAACTTATTGTTTTTAGATGTTAGTGATATTGAGAATATTTTTATTAAGAAAAGATTAGAGAGGAATTTGATTGAATATGGAGTACCACAATGGGTCTCGGGAATAACATTCTTTTCAGGGGCTATAAAAAATTTATTTTGTTTAGCAAAAAAAGAAAATAGTTTAATAGTAGAACAATATAAAGATCTTGCATTAATTAAAGAATTTTCTACTCCTTTTACCTCAATAAGTGATTTCAGTGTTTTTCGGAATAAAGTTCTTTTAAAAGGATATGGATCTGATTTTTTGGGAATTATACTTGAAATTGATTTTGCAAAAAAAGTTTTATCAAATTTTTCTAAGCAGACATATTTTGATCATATAAAATATTCTTCTAAACCTGAAACATTTTGGTTTAAAGGTTTTGAAGATAAAATTACTCATTCATTTCTTTATAGACCACTTGTAGATAATTTCAGAAAACCACCACTCCTTGTTAGAGCTCATAGCGGACCAACTTCATTTTTTGATGGATCTTATAATTCTGAAGTTCAATATTGGGCGTCGAAGGGATTTTTTGTTGCTGAAGTCAATTACGGAGGATCATCAGGATTTGGTAAAGCATACAGAGATAGATTGAAACATAAGTGGGGTATTGTTGATTCTTATGATTGCAAAGCATTAGCTCTTAAATTAATCAAATTAGATCTAGTTGATAGTGAGAAAGTGGTAATTTTTGGTAATAGTGCTGGTGGGTTAACTGCCCTTAATTGTTTATTATATGGCTCTATATTTACAGCAGCAATTTGTAAATATCCTGTTATTGATTTGAAGGATATGCATTACAACACGCATAGGTTTGAAAAAGATTATTTAAATTCTTTGGTAGGAAATTATGAAAAAAGTCATCATGAATATATAAATAGATCGCCAATCAATCATATTAAAAAAATAAAAAAACCTATCTTATTGTTTCATGGAAAAAAAGATACAGTTATTTCATATAAACAAACTTTAAAAATTCAAGAAATTTTGATTCAGAATAATAAATATTCAGAAGTTATTTTTTTTGAAAATGAAGGGCATGGGTTTAAAAATGTTGCAAATAAAGAAGTAGTAATGCAAAAATCTAAGGAATTTTTAAAAAATGCTTTGAATATTTAAGAATTGATTTTTAGAAAATCGATAGTATCTTTTAATTTTTCTATAAATATATCAATTTCTTCCTTATTTGTTGTGAAATTCATGCTAATTCTAGCCGTTGATTTAATTCCAATATATCTGTGTAGAGGTTGACAGCAATGATGCCCACTTCTGATGCAAATTCCTTTTGAATCAAGAATTTCAGCAATATCGTTTGAATGTATATTTTTTATATAAAAGGTGGCAAGTGATGCTCTTTCCGGATCTATCTCTGGGGATGGACCTATAATTTCAACATTTTCTATTTGATTTAATTTTTTAAATAAATATTTAGTAATAGTCTTTTCATATTCATGAATTTCATTCAATCCAATAGCGTTTATATAATTAATCGCTTCTGCTAGACCTATCGCTTCTGCAATGGCTGGAGTTCCAGCTTCAAATTTATGTGGTAGCTCTGCCCAAGTACTTGTTTCTTCAAAAACATCTTGAATCATTTCGCCACCTCCAAAGAGAGGAGGAATTTTTTCTAGGATTTCTTTTCTTGACCAGAGGAAACCAATGCCTGTAGGACCGCAAAGTTTATGTCCTGATCCGGCTAAAAAATCTATATCAAGATCACTTACATCCAGTTTCTGATGCGCCAAACTTTGACAAGCGTCTATTAATACTAAAGATCCTTTTTGTTTAGCTAATTTAGTTATCTCTTTAATTGGATTACAGCAACCTAGAGTATTACTAATATGTACGAGGCTAACAAGTTTAGTTCTAGATGTTATTTTTGATTTAAAATCGTCTATATCTAATTTCCCATTTTTATCTATACCTATAAATTTTAATTTGCATTTATTTTTTGCTGCAACCATTTGCCATGGAACAATATTGCTATGATGCTCCATTATTGATAAGAGAATTTCATCGTTTTCTCTTAATGAAGATTCGCCCCATGATCTAGCGACTAGATTGATTGCTTCAGTAGCATTTCTTGTGAAAATAATTTCCTTTGCTGACTTCGCCTTTATATATTTGCTGATTAAATATCTTGCATTTTCAAATTCTTCTGTTGCTTTAGCACTTAATTGATGCGCGCCTCTATGTACATTGGCATTAAAGTTTCTATAATATTCATCAATTTTTGTTAAGACTTGTATTGGTTTTTGAGTAGTTGCAGCGTGGTCTAAATAAATGATTTGCTCATTACTTTTTAAGTTCTTATTTAAAAGAGGAAAGTCTTTTTTAGTTATTTCAGGAAAATTTTGAATCGTTTCCATTAATTCTCATTTAAAAGTTTATCAAGCAAATCCCATCTATCTTTTGAAATGGGAATAAATGAAATTATTTCTTGAAAGTAAGAACTTAATTGTAGTTTACTTGCTTCTTGTAATGTGACACCTCTTGTTCGCATATAAAAAAGTTCTTCTTCATTAAGTTGCGAAATTGTAGCTCCATGTTTGCATTTGACATCATCGGCAATTATTTCTAATTGAGGTTTGGTATCTATTTGTGCGAGATTTGATAAAAGTAAATTTCTACTTAATTGGGAAGCATCAGTTCTCTGGGCAATTTTCGGTACTATTATGGAGCCTTCAAATATTGCATGTGATTTATCGTCAGCAAGTGATTTGTTGATTTGATCTAGAAATCCATTTGGACCATTAAAGTCTATTTTTGTATACGTAGAAATTTGTTCATCTTTTTTGGTTATTTGCATACCTTTGATATTGGTTTTAGCGTTTCCTGCAGATTGTTTAATACTAATTTCAAATCTTGCATAATTGAATTTGAAATGTAAGGAACCTAAGTTGTATTCAGTATTTTTTTGTTGAATAACATTGAGAGAATTTAGTAAATTTGATCTGTTTTCACCGTAAGAAACAACACCATGATTTACGGAACTGTTTTCTTCTAATAAAAAAAAAGTTGACTGAGATAATGAAGAGTTTTCTTTTCCAAGATTTACCTGTAATAATTCAATATCGCAATTCTTTTCCAAAAATATTACTAGGGTTTTTGCGTTTAAAGAATTACTTGATGCATGACTAAAAATTTCAATAGGAGGGATTTTTGATCCATTTATTTTTAATCCCAATAAATTCTTTGTAGAACTTAAAGACAGATTTAGTAGGTCACTCCAATTTTCGTTTTGATCAAAACAAGCTATCTGTTCTTTGATATATTTATTTAATTCAGACTCATTTAATTGCTGTATTGAATAATTTTCTTTTATTAATTTAATTTGGCAATTCTCACCAATTATTAATCTAATAGTACCTTGAGAATTCTCTGGATAGGGTATATCGAATTTTGGATTTTTTTCATTAACCGAGTAGTTTAAAAAGTTTGAAAATTTTGATTTATTTGAAAGTCTCCATAATTCACTTTTAGGATTAGGGAGGGGACTTGATTGTAATTTATGAAGACAGATTTTTTGTATTTCTGTTTGATTGTCAATTAATTTATTAGTTTTTAGTTTTTCAATAATTTCCATTTATTTAAGTCTCTTTTACAAAGTTATCAGTCCATTCATAACCTTTTTTTTCAAGCTCTAAAGCGAGATCACTCCCACCAGTTTTTATGATTTGTCCGTCTGCCATAACGTGGACATAAGTTGGTTCAATTTCATCAAGTAATCTTTGGTAGTGAGTAATTAATATAATTCCAGTTTGTGCATTAGATATTTTTTTAATTCCTGATGCAACTATTCTAAGAGCATCAATATCTAATCCAGAATCGGTCTCATCTAATATTGCTATCTTGGGCTCAAGTAAAGCCATTTGCAGGATTTCATTTCTTTTCTTTTCACCTCCGGAAAATCCTTGATTTACACTCCTTGATAGGAATGCTTGATCCATTTTCACAAGTTCTAACTTTTCTTTAACTAATTCCTCAAAATCAAAAGTATCCAATTCTTCTTTATTAAGGAATTTTCTTCTAGCATTTGTTGAAACTCTAAGAAACTCAAGATTACTAACGCCTGGAATTTCTATTGGATATTGGAAACCAAGGAAAATTCCTGATTGAGATCTTTCTTCAGGTTCTAAAGAGTTGATATTTTCACCTGAAAATTTTATATCTCCATTTGTAATATTATAAGAGGGATGTCCTGCAATGATTTTCGAAAGAGTACTTTTTCCACATCCATTTCTTCCCATAATTGCATGGATTTCTCCAGGATAAACAGTTAGTGAAACCCCCTTCAAAATTGGAAGATTATCAGTAGATGCAAAGAGATTTTCAACTTCTAATATTGGATCTGATTCTTTCATTTTAGTTTGCATATCAGTTTAGAAATTGATTAATTAACCTACTGATCCCTCGAGTTTAAGTGCCAGTAACTTATCAGCTTCAGCAGCAAATTCCATAGGTAATTGATTAAATACATCTCTGCAAAAACCACTGACCATCATAGATACCGCCTCCTCAAATTCTATACCTCTGCTTTGGAGATAAAAAAGTTGATCTTCAGAAATTCTACATGTGCTGGCTTCATGCTCAATTTCAGAGTTTGGTTGTTGAGATTTGATATAAGGGAATGTATTTGCAGAAGCTTGATCCCCTATTAACATTGAATCACATTGACTGTAATTTCTAGATCCTGCAGCTTTTGTTCCCATTTTGACAAGACCTCTATAGCTATTGATTGAATTACCTGCACTAATACCTTTGCTAACAATAGTAGATTTGGTTTTAGGGCCAATATGAATCATTTTTGTGCCAGTATCTGCTTGCTGAAGATTATTAGTGAGTGCTACTGAATAAAATTCCCCCACAGATTCTTCTCCTAGAAGGAGACAGCTAGGATATTTCCATGTAATTGCAGACCCTGTTTCAACTTGAGACCAGCTAATTTTACTTCTTTTGCCTAAACATTTTCCTCTCTTGGTGACAAAATTAAAAATTCCGCCAACACCTTCTTCATCACCAGCATACCAATTTTGTACTGTTGAATATTTTATTGAGGCATCGTCTAGGGCTATGAGTTCCACAACTGCGGCATGTAGGGTATTTGTATCAAACATTGGCGCTGTACAGCCTTCTAGATAACTTACAGAACTAGATTCTTCAGCTATTATTAGTGTTCTCTCGAATTGCCCAGAATCTCCACTATTAATTCTGAAGTAGGAAGATAGGTCCATAGGACATGTAACACCTTTTGGGATATAAACAAAAGAACCATCACTAAATACAGCTGAATTTAGTGCTGCAAAATAATTATCACTAGCTGGAACTACTGTACCTAAATATTTCTCAATTAAATCAGAGTGATTTTTTACTGCTTCACTGATTGAGCAAAATATAACCCCATGTTCAGCCAGTTCCTCTCTAAATGTTGTAGCTATAGAAACACTATCAAAGACTGCATCTACCGCTACATTTGTGAGTTTTTTCTGCTCAGTAAGAGGTATCCCCAATTTGTCGAAAGTCTCAAGAAGTTTGGGATCAACTTCATCTAAACTAGAAATTTTCTCTTTTTGTTTGGGAGCAGAATAATAAATAATATCTTGATAATCAATTTGTTTGTATCCCAATCCTGCCCAATCTGGTTCATCCATCTTTTGCCATTTTTTAAAGGCCTTTAATCTAAAATCAAGGAGATATTTTGGCTCTTCTTTTTTCTGTGAAATTAATCTTATGATGTCTTCATTTAGTCCCTTTGCTATTTTTTCAGTTTCAATATCAGTAACGAAACCATATTTGTAAGGCTCTTTTACTACATCTTTTACTAAATTTTCGTTTACCATGTTATCCAAAAATTACCTATTACAATATGCTCTATATACTTTAACGAAAGATACCCCCATTATTGAGTTTTTTTCCTTTATTAAAACTAAAAATTAATGTCTAATCATCTTGATCCCTTGTCAAACCCTTTAAATATTCAAACAATTAAGGAAATAGATAATCTTGATCTACCTATAATGCAGAAACATCATGTAAGAATACTCGCTCATTGCCTTCAGATTCTAAAAATTATAAATGCAGAGCATAGTTTTGAATATCAAAATAAAAATCACCTGAGGGAATGGTGTGAGAATCAATCCAAAAGGTTTAATGATAAAAAATTTAGTGATCTTTTGTATGAGCAATTAGAATCTACTTCAAAAAAATTAAGTACTTTTTCAAAACATATAGGTAAAAATATTGCGGATATAGAGATAGATGATCTAGTTCTTCTAGTTGAACAATGATAGAATTCATTCAAATTGATCCCGAAGAAAAAATATAATTTTGTTGAGTCGTTAACAAATTCGGGTAATAAAATTTAAAAAAAAAGAAAATTAATTTACATTTAAAAAAAACATGAAAATTAATTAAATTCATTGATACCAATTGTTTTGACGATAAATATTTAATTCGAGAATTTTTGAGTAGTCAGAGGATCCTGACGACAGGGCAAAAATACACACAATTTCCAAAAAAAAAGAACATACTGATCCCAAACAAAAACGGAGATTTTAAAGTGCCTGAAGGGATCATGAATAAAGATCAATTACTCTCACTTACCCTCAGACAATTACGTCAAGAAGCAAGTAAATTATCAGTACCGCTTTACAGTCGTAAAACAAAGGCTGTTTTAGTTGGCTTAATACTTCAATATCAGGAAAAATCTTCTAAGAAAATAAATACCAGCTTACCAAAATCAAAATTTGAAGAAACTTTTGAGTCCAACACTTTTAATAATAGTTATGAAGAAGTCAAAACAAATGTAGTTTTCTTACCTCGGGATCCAGATTGGGCGTATGTTTTCTGGCAAATTTCTGATGCTGACCGAGAGAAAGCACAATCCTTGGGTGCAAGTAAATTATGTTTACGATTATTCGATGCATCTGGTTCTGAAGGAAGCAACTTCAATCAAGGAACACTAAGGGAGATAGCAGTTGATAGTTATAGTACTGAATGGTATTTGCCAATCCCACTTGCAGATAGAAACTATAAAGTTGAATTAGGATATAAGTACGGTTTTAACTGGATGTCTTTGGCATTCTCTTCGGTGAGTCATGTTCCTGGGTCTCATCCTTCTGAGCAAATTCTTGATAAGTTTGTTCCTTTTAATTTGGATTCTACTTTTGAGTCAATCTCAGATATTTCAAATCCCATAGTTTCAGAACCAAATGGTATGCATGAAAGGTTATATCAAGCAGCAACTAATATTCCTCTCAGAAGAAAAGTTGGTTCTGAAGAATTCATGGAAAATGTAAATTCAACAAACCTCAATAATAACCTTACAGATTCTGGGACTGGTAAATGGTCATCAGGTTTAAATGATTCTGGAAGTGGAATTGTAAAAAATAGATCTTTTTGGCTTGTTGCTGATGCTGAATTAATTGTTTATGGAGCTACAGAGCCTTCTGCAAAACTGACAATAGGTGGAGAAGATGTACCCCTTGCTGCAGATGGTACCTTTAGAATTCAAGTTCCATTTAGAGACGGGACTCAAAAATATGATATCAAAGCTGTTGATGTTTCTGGTGAGCAAGAAAAAAGTATATCAATGAAATTTGATAGAACTACACCACTTGACGATACTAATGAAAAGGATAATGCTGAGACAGAATGGTTTTAATTAAAATTTAATGCTTAAAAAAATTGTAGCTTTTACTCCTTTGTTTGGAGCATTAACATTTCCACTAATAGTACCAATTACTATTTCTAAATTTGGTGTTAACTATGGGATTCTGAGTGCATTATTAATTTCTTCATTATGGTTTATCTCTATGTTAAGAACTTCCGAAATGCCTCATTAATTTAGTTAGATTTTTGGGAGTTTCTTAAAAAAATGACTCAAATTAATGTAATTAATATAAATTCTCCTTTTTTAGATCAAAAACCAGGAACTTCTGGTTTAAGAAAAAGTACTTTAAAATTTCAACAAGAACATTATCTAGAAATTTTTATTGAAGCAATCTTACAATCATTGGAAGATTTACAAGGTTCAACATTAGTAGTTGGTGGTGATGGCAGATACGGAAATATTGAAGCAATAGAAAAAATTGTGCAAATATGCGTTGCTCATAAAGTTCAAAAGGTTATTGTTCCAAAATACGGTTTATTATCGACTCCTGCTACATCACATTTAATTAGAAAAGAAAAAGCTATTGGTGGAATTATTCTTTCTGCAAGTCATAATCCTGGTGGGATTGATGGCGACTTTGGAGTGAAATTGAATATATCTAATGGTGGCCCGGCTCCTGAGACAATTACTAATAAGATTTTCAAGGCTTCACAATTACTAATTAATTATAAAATTTGTAAAATTAAATTACCTGATTTTAGTGAATATGGAACTTATTCCTATGGTGAAACTACCTTAGAAATTATTGATGGATTGGAAGATTATTCTAATCTAATGGAGAAAATTTTTGATTTTGATCAAATTAGTGATTTTTTAAAAAAAGACTTCTCTTTAATCTTTGATGCAATGAATGCGGTTACAGGCCCATATGCAAAAAATATTTTTGTTGAAAAAATGGGTCTTACAAGTGATTGTGTTATGAATGGTATCCCTTTAAAAGATTTTGGAGGTTTACACCCTGATCCTAATCTTACTTACGCATCCCACTTAGCTGATTTGTTATTAAATAAAAAATCTTATAGTTTTGGTGCTGCTTGCGATGGAGATGGAGATAGGAATATGATTTTAGGAAGTGGATGTTTCGTAAATCCTAGTGATAGCCTTGCAGTTATCACTGCTAATACTAAATGTGTTCCAGGGTACAAAGATGGTATCACTGGTGTGGCACGATCTATGCCAACCAGTTCAGCGGTTGATAATGTTGCTCAAGCATTAAATATACCCTGTTTCGAGACACCTACTGGCTGGAAGTTTTTTGGAAATCTTTTAGATTCTAATTTAATTACTTTATGTGGAGAAGAAAGTTTCGGAACAGGAAGTAATCATGTCAGAGAGAAAGACGGATTATGGGCAGTTTTGTATTGGTTGCAAGTTTTAGCTGAGAAAAAATGTTCAGTAAATGATTTGATGCAGAATCATTGGAAACAATTTGGTAGGAATTATTATTCAAGACATGATTATGAGGCAATCCCCTCAAATACTGCTAATCAAATCTTTGGCAATCTAACTTCTATGCTCGAAAATTTAAAAGGAGCTAATTTTGCAGGGCATTTTGTTAAAATTGCAGATAATTTTTCTTATTTAGATCCCGTTGATAATTCCATAAGTGAAAATCAAGGTTTAAGGCTGGTGCTTGATGATAATTCTCGAGTAATTGTGCGCCTTTCTGGAACTGGAACTAAGGGTGCAACATTAAGACTTTACTTTGAGAAATTTTTTAACCCTCAACAGAATCTTTCATTAAATCCTCAGTTCGCTTTGAAACCTCTAATAAATGATTTAGACGCTTTATTAAATATTTCAAAACTAACTCAAATGGAAACTCCTACAGTAATTACATAGACTGGAAAGTAATGATTTTTTGATTTTATTTAAATGCATTCAGAAAATTTATTTACTAATTATTCTCAACATGAAAATAATGCACCTTTGGCAGATAAATTAAGACCAAAGAATTTGGAAGATTTTTTTGGTCAACAACTAATCTTGAAAGAGAATTCGCTTTTAAGAAGTGCAATATTAAATGATAAGATTAGTAATTTTATTTTTTCTGGCCCTCCTGGTGTTGGGAAAACTACTCTTATTGAAATTATTTCTTTTAATACGCGTTCAAAATTAATTAAGTTAAATGCAGTATTTTCAAGTGTTAAAGAATTAAGAAATGAAATCGCTTATGCAAAAGACAGATTAATAAATTCAAAAAGAAAAACAATTTTATTTATCGATGAGGTTCATAGATTTACATCAGTTCAGCAAGATGCTCTATTACCTTCAATAGAGAATGGAACTATAACTTTTATTGGTGCTACGACTGAAAATCCCTTCTATGCTGTTAATAAAGCGCTTGTTAGTCGTTCTCGTATTTTTACATTACTTCCTTTGGATGAAAATGATTTGCTGAAAATTATACAAAAAGTCATAACTTATTATTCAGAACAAAAAGACTCAAAAAAGGTTTATTTAACCCAGGATGCAATAAGGCATTTAATTAAATTTTCTGGCGGTGATGCAAGAACTTTAATTAATGCCCTAGAGATGGCCATAGAAACAACAACTGAAAATGATGCTAAAGAAATTAAAATTAATCTCTCAATAGCAGAGGATGCAATTCAAAAGAAAAATATTGTTTACGATAAAAATGGTCAAAATCATTACGATGTAATAAGTGCTTTTATAAAATCCATAAGAGGTTCTGATCCAGATGCAACTTTATTCTGGCTTGCGAATATGCTGGAGGCTGGTGAAGATCCTAATTTTATTTTTAGAAGACTACTTATATCTGCCTGTGAAGATATTGGAATGGCTGATCCTAATGCCATAGTAGTTGTAAAATCCTGTTGTGATGCGTTTGATAGAGTTGGATTTCCAGAAGGATTATATTTTTTAACGCAGGCTTCTTTATATTTAGCGATGTCTCCAAAAAGTAATAGTACGAAAAGCATTTTTAAAGCAATTGAAACAATCAAATGTACCGAATCTTTTAATGTTCCACATCATTTAAAAAATAATTCTAATACTTATGTAAATCCTCATAATTATCCAGGCAATTGGGTTGCACAAGAATATCTTCCTAAACCTTTAAGAGGTTTAAAAATATGGGAACCAAATAATAATGGATGGGAGAAAACTAAATATGAAGAACTTCTTAAAAGAAAAGAAAACTAAAAATTTTTCGAACTACAAATAATCTCAGGATTGAAAGAATTTTTTTCTTCGTAGGCTAAAGCAATAGTCCAATTATGGAAGTTAATCTGTGAATAATTTAAATGTATATTTTTCTTATTATGAATTAACTTTTTTGGCTTTTCAAAATATTGCCAATGGTTTATGTCTTTAGCTAATTTTCCATGATCCCATTTTATGGCCGCTTCAACAGCACACCATTGATTTAATATCATATCTTTTGTCAAATACTTATTATGAATTGAATTATTGGTATTAAAAAAATATTTTTCAGCAAATTTTATATGGTTAAAATTTCTATCTGTCCTCTCAATATCAATCCCTATTTTGCTTTTATGCCAAACTATAGTAATCGCATCTTTACAATGACTTAAACTTATATTCCCCATGCCAAAGGGTAAACTTGGAGGTTCTCCAGGATGAGCATTAATCGGAATTTCTAGGGGATTTAAATCAAAAAGTGTTGAAAGTGATTTTCGTAAATAAGCTCTTGTTTCTAAAAAAATCTTTGATCTTGAATTTGATAGATTTTTTGCGGTTTTAATTTCTTCTACCGTTGCGACATCTTGCACACCTTTAATCTCATAAAACCAAATTTTTGGTATTTTATATTTATACTTATTTAATAATTTCAATGGCTCTTAAGGTTGGCGACAAAGCACCAGAATTTAAATTAAAAGATGCTTTTGAGAAAGAAGTTTCTCTTAGTGATTTTAAAGGTAAAAGAATAATACTATATTTTTATCCAAAAGATAATACTCCAGGATGTACTAAAGAAGCCTGTAATTTTAAAGAGAATTGGGATCTACTCCAAAAAAATAATATTGTTGTTCTTGGTATCAGTAAAGATAATGCCGTTTCTCATCAAAAGTTTATAGAAAAATTTAATTTACCCTTTATTCTTTTAACTGATTCTGAATCTTATAAAGTTTCTTCTGATTACGATAGCTATGGACTTAAGAAATTTATGGGAAAAGAATATATGGGAATGATGAGAAATACATTCTTAATTGATACTGATGGTAATATCGAAAAAATTTATCTAAAGGTAAAAGCAGCAATAATGGCTGATCATATAATTGCGGATCTTGGATTAAATTAACTGTTTGAAAGATAGGTGGTGTATGATCATTCCCTGCATAACCAAATTAGGAACGTTAATTATATTATTTTGCTTTGTTTCTAGAGATTTTGTAAGGAATTGAGAGTCTCCTCCACAAGTTATCAAGATATCCTTTAATGGATTAAATGAACTCTTAATAACACCAGTAAGAGAATTGATTACTCCTTTTAAAATTGCCTCTTCTGTATTAATTAAAAAATCTTTCGTAGGTATTTCATATTTTTTTGGAACTTGAAGATTTTTTGTGTTTTGTTCCATTGATTTTAATTGTGTTAGAAAACCTGGAACAAGTTGACCACCGAGAATCGATCCATTTGAATTTAATTTTGTTATGGATAATATTGTTCCAAAATCTGCAATTAGAAAATCTTTTTTTAAAGGGTTTTTAATAGTTTTTAAAGCTGCAAGACAAGCAAGTGCTCTATCAATTCCAAAATAATCAGGGAGATTTGATAACTGAATATCTTTGTTTTTTATTTCATTTTCTTCTTTTAGTGAAAAATTAGGTAATTTTCCTACAGAAGCCCAAATTAATTGATTGACATCTATATTTTCGGGAATCTTTTGTTCTTTTTTGGTATGGAAGAATTTAGATTCATTTTGAGAATAGTTAGCCCAATGAAGTCTACTATTTCCCACTAACAAAAAATTTATATCTGAGACCATTTTCTTATGATCAATTCAATTATTTGTATGGATTCCGCATTCTTGTTTAATCCCTCCAAATCGTGTATCTCTGCCTTTTGTTTGGATACCATCAGGAGTGCTGGAGTGCCAGTCGCCTACAGTGGAGTAACCTTTGCTAAAAAGTGGATGAGTAGGTAAATTATTCTCTTTCATATAATAGAAAATATCTTTATTTGTCCAGTTTAATAAAGGCCTTAAAGAAAGTCTTTTCCGAATAATGTCCAAGAATCTCATTTTGTTTCTGTTTTTTGTTTGGCCTGCTCTGACACCGCTTGCCCAGCAGTAAATATTATTTTTTTCTAGACCATTTTCTAAAGGTTTTATCTTTCTTAATTCATGATACTTATCTAAATCACTCACTTTATTTGTTTCCCAAAGTTTTCCATATAAAGCCTCCATTCTTGCTGGAGATAATTCACTTTGCAGAACTTCTACTTCTAAGGATAAATATTCAATAAGCTTTTCAGCGTATTGGTATGTTTCTGGGGGTAGATAACCTGTATCTATCCAATATATTTTGATTTTTCGTTGCAGACATAATTTACTGACCATATTTAAAAGGACTGATGACTGTATTCCAAAACTTGTTGTAATAGCAAATTTATTATCAAACTTTTCATAACCCCATGAGAGCATTTCTTGAGGCTTCATATCTATTATCTCTTCATTATATTTCTTTATTAATTCAGGTTGAATATTTTTGTGGATGTTTTCAATCATTCTTCAAGTTGGTTATGAGTTTAATGTCGTTTCACTCAATTTGAGAATTATTCGTATAGTTTAATAATACATTTACGCATAACAATATTTCGCTTATGAAATCAATACAAAAACCAATAGTAATAGTTGGAGCAGGTTTTGCAGGTATGACTTTTGCCTTAAATTTAAAAAAACTTAATCCTTCTTTACCGATTCTTGTAGTTGATTCTGAATCTAATTTTATATTTAAACCTTTAATGTACGAAGTTTTAAGTAAAGAAATAAGAAGTTGGGAAGCTACGCCAAAATTTGCAAATATTTTTTCTGATGCAGGTATAACTTTTTTAAAAAATTGTTTAACCAAGATTTCCTTCAAAGAAAATATTCTTGAATTTAGTGACGAATTAAAATTAACCTATCAATATCTTGTAATTTGTACAGGATCTATTCCAAATAGTTTTTTCATTAAAGGTGTAGATAAAAATTGTTATTTTTTTAATGATTTTCGTGATCTTAATAAATTAAAATTTTTTTTAAAAAAATCACAAAACACTTCTTCCCATAAAAAGTTATTCATAGTAGGAGGTGGTCCCTCTGGTATCGAGTTAGCATGCAAAATTCAAGATATATTTATAGATCAATTTGAAATCAACCTAATAGAAAAATCAAATGAAATTCTTAAAAGAAACAAAATTTTTAACAGAGAACAAGCAGAGAAGGCACTAGACAAAAGAAAAATCAAAATTCTTTTAAATTCCACAGTTAAAGAAGTCTCAGAAACTAAAATTAGTATTTCCAATGACGTTGGAATAACTTCTTTGGATAAAGATATTGTTATTTGGACTGCAGGAGTTAAACCTAATTTGTCTTATTTGGAAACTGATGAAATAACAAAAAAATTTGGAAGAATTTTAGTTAATAATCATTTGCAAATAGAAAACTTTAAAAATTGTTTTGCTATTGGAGATATTTCAATTATTGAAGGAATGGAGGATTTACCTATAACAGCTCAAGTTGCTATGCAGGAAGGAAATTATCTAGCTAAAAATCTAGAACTATTAACTCAAGGAAAGGATCTTTTACCTTTTGAATTTCAAGACAATGGTGAAATGATTAGCTTAGGAATAGGCGAAGCTTCAATTTCTGGTCTTGGGATTACTTTATCAGGGAAATTAGCTTTTGAGGCAAGAAGACTTATATATACCTCCAAGCTGCCTGATATTACGGAAAGCTTAAAATCTGCATCTTCATGGATATTCCAAAAAAAATCTATTTTTAAAAAGTTTCTCAAAAAAGATAATTCAATTTAAACTTTTTTGAAATATTGTTTTTGGGTATATTGAGTTAAATAAGTTTCATATGAATTTAATTGCATTAGTTAGTAATAATTTTGATGCGTTTATAACGGTAGTTGTTTTAATAATGTCAATAATTTTGTTTATCAAAAATACTATAGCTCCAGAATTGACTGGCTTGTTATGTGTAGGAATATTTATAGCTACAGGGGTTCTTTCTCCTGAGAAAGCTTTAGCTGGATTTGGTAGCCCATCCCTAATTACCCTGATGGGTTTATTTGCAGTTTCCTCTGCATTATTTAAAAGTGGTGCTTTAGATAGAGTAAGAGAATTGATTTCTTCTGAAAATATTGGAACCCCAAGGAAATTAATTTCTTTAATAGCTTTTTTGATTGCTCCAATATCTGGAATTGTACCTAATACTCCTGTAGTAGCATCTTTGTTACCTTTGATTGAAGGTTGGTGCGAGCGGAGGAACATATCACCATCAAAAGTTTTATTACCTCTTTCTTTCGCTACTCTACTAGGTGGAACTCTGACATTATTAGGTAGCTCAGTAAATCTTCTTGTAAGTGATATTAGTCAGCAATTAGGTTATGGAGCTTTGGAATTATTTAGTTTGACTTCAATTGGAATTCCTGTGTGGCTTATAGGTACAACCTATATGATTCTAGTTTCTGACTTGCTTTTGCCAGATAGAGGGAGAGATAAGGAGTTTATAAAAAATGGGGATATGAATATATACTTTACTGAAGTTACTATTCCCTCTACTTCAGAATTAGTTGGACAATCTGTTAGAAATAGTAGATTACAAAGACGATTTGACGTTGATGTTCTTGAACTGCAACGAAATGGAAAAGTTATTCTTCCTCCTTTGGCAGATAGAAAGATTGAACCGGATGATAGATTAATAATACGTGTTACAAGGGCAGACTTATTTAGACTGCAGCAGGAACATACCATTCTGTTAGGAGAAAATAAAACATCTATCGACTTAGGTAATGTTTTCTCAGATGATGAAGGTACTAAAACTTTTGAAGCTTTGTTACCAGCAGGATCAACTTTAGCTGGTGCAAGTTTGAGAGAATTAAGATTCAGACAACGTCATAATGCAACAGTTTTAGCACTGAGAAGAGGCCAACAAACTGTTCAGGAGAGATTAGGTCAAGCTGTTTTAAGAGCAGGTGATGTTTTATTATTGCAAGCGCCGTTAGATTCAATAAGAGGTTTACAGGCTAGTAATGATTTACTTATTTTAGATCAATTTGAAGATGATTTACCTGTCTTGATAAAAAAACCTATCTCGATTGCAATTGCAATAGGAATGGTGGTTTTGCCTTCGGTTAGTAATATTCCATTAGTAGGCTCAGTTCTTTTGGCAGTAATTGCGATGGTTGCTTTTGGATGTTTAAGACCTGCAGAAATACAAAAATCAATTAGGTTAGACGTTATTTTATTGCTGGGATCTTTATCGTGTTTTAGTGTTGCTATGCAGGTAACAGGATTAGCAGATTTAATTGCATTCAATCTTAATTTTGCTCTTGATGGTTTGCCTTTGTATTTTGCACTAGTCGTAATTTTTGTAGCGACCGTTATCCTTACCCAATTTATTAGTAATGCTGCTTCGGTTGCTTTAATTTTGCCAGTTGCTATTGAATTTTCCGACGTTTTAGGGATTTCACCCAGTGCTTTAATAATGCTTGTTTTATTTGGGGCAAGTCAATCTTTCTTGACTCCAATGGGTTATCAAACAAATTTAATGGTTTACGGTCCTGGAAGATATAGATTTTTTGATATCGCAAAATACGGAGCTGGATTAACACTTATAATGTCACTTATAGTGCCAGCATTGATAATTTTAAATTTCAGATAAATAAAGTGAAATTCACAAGCAATGTTTACAAGTTTAAAGATGCTTACAGAAAACTATCTGTACCTCAATTTACTATAGTTACAGGATTGGTTATTATTTTCTGTGGAACATTAATTTTAAGTTCCCCTTTATGTTCATCTTCAAAGGTTGGTTTGTGGGAAGCATTTTTTACATCTACCTCTGCAATAACCGTTACTGGCTTGACCATAATAGATATTGGTGTTGATTTGAATTTCTTTGGCCAAGTTTTCTTGGCTTTTATGCTTTTATCAGGTGGTCTTGGATTAATGGCTATTACAACATTTTTACAAGGTTTTGTTGTAAAGGGGACAAAGCTAAGAACTAGATTAGATAAAGGAAAAACTCTTGATGAATTTGGAGTTGGAGGAATTGGTCGAACCTTTAAAAGCATAGCTATAACTGCAACTTGTATCATATCTTTAGGAGCAATTGTTTTATATTCTTTTGGATTTGTTGATATTCAAAATAATTGGGAAAGACTTTGGTCCTCAATTTTTCACAGCATATCTGCATATAACAATGCAGGTTTTTCTTTATGGTCCAATAGTCTTCAAGACTACAGAACAAACTTTTTGGTTAATACTGTATTTGTTTTTCTGATTGTCATGGGTGGACTGGGATGGCGGGTTATTGATGATATTTGGAGTCATAAAAAAAATCTTTCATATAAAAAATTGAGTCTTCATTCTAGACTAGTTATTAGGACAAGTTTGTCTCTAATATTATTCGGAGCATTAGGATTCTTCGTTACTGAATCATTGCTAAATAGTCAATTTTTTAATGATTTGAATTTGTTTGAAAGGTTGTTGTCATCTATTTTCGAAACAGTTAGTGCAAGAACTGCAGGTTTTACAAATTTTCCAATTTCTTTGAATACGATCTCAGATACGGGCCTTTTATTATTGATGACACTGATGTTTATTGGGGCGAGTACTGGAGGTACTGGTGGAGGTATAAAAACAACTACATTTATTGCTTTAATGGCTGCAACTAGATCAACTTTAAGAGGGCAGAAAGATGTAATTATTAGTAATAGATTAATTTCAGATAAAGTTATTCTCAAGGCAGTTGGAATTACAGTTGGGTCTTTGCTTTTTGTTCTTTTAATGGCAATGTTGCTTAGTACCACTAATACGTTTGTTAAAAAAGAATCGTTTACATTCCTAGAAATTCTTTTTACTTGTATCTCTGCATTTGCAACAGTTGGATTTGATATCGGTTTAACTGCAAAATTAAATCATTTTGGCCAATTTATTCTGATTGTGGGTATGTTTGTGGGTAGACTTGGGATCCTTTTACTGTTAAGTGCACTTTGGCAAGCTCTTTATAAGAGTAGAATAGATAGACAAAAGAGAATTGGCTATCCTAGGGCAGATCTCTATGTTTAAAATTGACTGAGTTTCATTATGGCTGATTGGTGGCAGTGGTCTCAAAAGAGAGAAAATGAAGCACTCACTTTTGCAGTTGTAGGCGTTGGAAGGTTTGGAACCGCAGTTTGTAGAGAACTTATTAGTAATGGTGCAGATGTTTTGGCTGCAGATTATTCGGAAAAAGCTATTGACGATTTAAGACAGTTAGAACCTTCAATAGAAGCTAGAGTTGTAGATTGTACTGATGAAGAGTCTATGAAGGAATCTGGAATACTTGAAATGAATACTGTTGTAGTGGGTATTAGTGAACCTATTGAAGCAAGTATAACTACAACACTTATTGCTAAGGATAGTGACGGTAGCAAAGTGAAAAGAGTAATAGCGAGAGCTACGAGTGACTTGCATGAAAAAATGTTAAAAAGGGTAGGTGCAGATAAAGTTGTTTTCCCATCTAGGATGCAAGGAGAAAGATTAGGTTTAGAACTTGTAAGACCTAATCTAATCGAAAGATTGGAATTAGATAATCAAACTGGTATAGATGAAATAACCGTTCCAGAGGAATTTATTGGAAGATCTTTAAGAGATTTAAATTTGAGGAAAAATTATTTAGTAAATGTTCTTGCAGCGGGACCTGCTGAAGAGTTAACAGTTAATCCTCCAGCAAAATATATTTTGGAAAGAGGCAATATTTTGGTGGTTATGGGTAAAACTGTAGATTTACAGAAATTGCCTCAAAATTAATAATTTTTAATCATATTTTTTATAGTATCTAATCCTTTGAGGAGCTCTTTTTAATCTCCTGATGCTTTGTTTTTCAAGTTCATCTCTAAATTTATCGGTATTTAAATTATTTTCTGCAACTAGTGATTTTCTGTCTTTTTCTAAATATTTTTTTATACCTTCTTGTATTAATACTTTTGCCATATTACTAACTGTCCTAGATTCGTTACTGGCTAAAGTGGTAAGTTGTTCGCACATTATTTCGGGGAGTACTACTTGAATTCTTGGGGATTTAGGCTTCCCATTGGTTGAGTTTTGACGGGTAGCCATGAGTCAAAGTTGATAACTGTTACTTATAAGTATACACAGTTAGTCAAGGATACTATCTTTGTGTATATTATTAATAAGGAAATATACGTCCGTATTAATTAATTGTTTTTATTGCCCCATGAAAAATTCAAGAAAACTTGATTCACCTAAAAGGTCGATAATTGGTAAAACAAAAAAAAGATTAGTTAATCCTGATTCTCAAGAAAATGAAAATAGCGATGTTTTGGTATCAGCTGTAATTAGTCCATATTTGCTAACTCATCTTCACCATATACTTCAACAGTCTGAGTATTATGCTCAAAAAGATGGAAGAAAATCTCATGCAGCTAACTTTGCGAAACTGAGAAAGGTTTTATGTTTAGATGCAAGAAGTATGGCAGATGCATCAGCAAAAGAAATAAAAGAAACTGATAATGATTTATCTTTTAATAAATATAATGAAAAAAATGTAGCTTGAAGTAATAATCTATTAATAAATAGATTATTAAAAACATGAACAGTAATGCTGAAAAGCTCTATAAGTTAATAGCAAACGACTCTAAAAAGAAACAAAGTTTGTTTATGATAGCTTTGACTAACCCTAAAAAAGCCCTTGATAAAATTTGCGATATTGGTAACGAGTTAAATATTTCTGTGACCAAAGAAGAAGTAATTGAATATTTGAGCACTATTGATGATGAGGCAACTAAAATGTGGTTGGTTAAGGCTCGGGGAGGTCTTTAGGTAAAGGCTTCGAATAATTACTGTTTTTATCCATAATAGGTTTTATTCTTCTGTTGTACCCCCCTCCACCAGCTAAAGTCCAAAAAAACCAATAACTTGGAATCGCAAGAGCTGCAGCTATGAAAATTACTACAATCTGTTCTATTCTTTTCATAACTCGATTTTATTCCACAATATATTTTTAGTAAATAACCCTCAGATTTTGTAAATTCTATTTTTAAAAAAGTGATTAGATTTGAAGGTGTAACTAAAATTTATTCTACTGATGTCGTTTTAAAAAATATTAATTGGGAGATTAAGAAAGGAGAAAAAGTTGGCTTAGTTGGTTCCAATGGAGCAGGTAAATCAACCCAATTTAAGATTTTAATTGGAGAGGAAGATCAAACAAGTGGAACAATCATAAAAGAGGGAAATCCTAAAATTGCTCATTTAAAACAAGAGTTTGATTGTAATTTGAACTATTCAGTAAGGGAGGAATTAGAAAGTTCTTTCAAAGATATACAAAATGTTGCGATGAAACTTTATGAAATTGAGAATAAAATGAAATCATTTGATATAAAAAAGAATTCAGTTGAACTTGAAACATTAGTAAATAAACTCGCAAAATATCAAGCAGAATTTGAAGCTTTAGGTGGGTACAAAATGCAATCTGATGTAGAAAAAATATTACCAAAACTAGGCTTCTCTATAGATGATGCTGATAAATTAGTTGGAAATTTTTCTGGTGGATGGCAGATGAAAGTTGCGCTTGGAAAAATAATCTTACAAAAACCCGATTTACTTTTACTTGATGAACCAACCAATCATTTAGATTTAGAAAGTATTTTTTGGCTTGAAGAATATCTATCCTCGCTTAAGATTGCAATTATAATAATTAGTCATGATAGATATTTTTTAGATAAATTATGTAAAAAAATAATTTTTGTAGATAGAGGAATATCTGAAACATATATTGGAAACTACTCTTTTTTTGTGGAACAGAAGGCTTTAAATCAAGAATCACAAAAAAAAGCATATGAATTACAAAAAAAAGAAATTGAGATTCAGAAGAAATATATAGATAGATTTAGAGCTAGTGCAACTAGAAGTTCTCAAGCAAAGAGTAGAGAAAAACAATTAAAAAAGAAGTCTAAAATTGAGGCTCCTGTAGCAAAATCAAAAAGTCCTGTTTTTAATTTTCCAGAATGTCCTCGTTCAGGAAAATTAGTTCTTAATATCAAAAATTTGTCTCATAGTTATGAAGATAACATTCTTTTTTTAGATGTTAATTTAAAGATTTCTTCGGGGGAGAAAATAGCAATATTAGGACCTAATGGTTGCGGTAAATCTACATTGCTTAAAATTATTATGAAACAAATATCACCTGAAATTGGAGAAGTTAATCTAGGTAAACATAATATAATAACAAGCCATTATGAACAGAACCAGGCTGAAGTACTTTCACTCGAGGAGAGGGTTATTGATTTAATTTGTAATAAATCTCCAGAATGGTCACAAAAAAAAGTAAGAACATTTTTAGGAGGTTTTGGTTTTCAAAATGAAACTGTTTTTAAATATATTAAACAACTCAGTGGCGGAGAAAAGGCAAGATTAGCATTGGCTCTTATGATTATGAATCCGAGCAATTTTCTGCTATTGGATGAGCCAACTAACCATTTGGATCTGCAATCTAAAGAAAATTTAGAATTAGCAATTAAGAATTATAAAGGTTCATTATTAATCATTTCTCATGATAGATATTTTATTTCAAAAGTTGCTAATAGAATTATCGAAATTAAAGATTCAAAATTAATTTCGCATAATGGGAATTATGAATACTATCTAGAAAAAAAATAAAAAGATCGTTCATTTTAAAATAATTTTTGTTGTTTTTAAAAAGTTTGCATTCAACTAGAGAAGATCTCTCATTTATCTTTACAGGGTTTTTTATTTTTTTAATATTAAAAATACAAAACTAAGCTGTAAAATTTTTATGAAAAATTATGATTTCAAAGAAAAAAAGTTTCAATTTTCTCATCTATTGAATGCTATTTTAAATCTATTGCTAGCAGTAGATATAAAATATGGAAATTGTATTTGTAGGTGTGTAGAAATACTTAAAGAATACGATAATTGAGTTTTTTACTTATTTCCTAGGTTCGTAATATCAGTTGGTATTACTTCCAATCTAATAAATTTATTTCTTCGCTTTAATAAAATATTTATTCGTTTCTTAATACCATTTTTACTTATCTCGCTTATAACATCCGAAGCCTTTTCAATATCTTTATTACCCACTTTGATAATTATGTCATTGACCATAATACCACTCTTTTCAGCCGGACTATTTGGTACTACATAACCAACTTTTACTGAATTATTTTTTATTTCAAATTTACTTTCATCGATAAGGCTTATCCCAATCATAGGATGTATTACTTTTCCATTTTTGATTAATTGAGCGGCAATTTCCTTAGCTTTATTTATCGGAATTGCGAAACTCAAGCCTGCTCCAGGACCAGATCTTATCAAGGTGTTAATACCAATTACGTCGCCATTACTATTCAATAATGGACCACCTGAATTTCCAGGATTAATAGCAGCATCTGTTTGAATAAGTTCTAGTTTTTTATCATATATACCTAATTGAGTGACGTTTCGTTTTAGATTGCTAACTATACCAAGAGTAACTGTATTTTCCAGCCCGAATGGATTTCCAACTGCGATTGCCCAATCACCAACTCTAATTTTTGAAGAATCGCCCAATTTTGCTTTTGGCCAAGGTCCTTTCCCTTCAATCTTTAGAACAGCTATATCGGTAAAAAAGTCTTGCCCGATAAGTTTTCCTTTATATTTTTTGCCATTGGTTAAACCAATAATTACCTTATCAGATCCATTTACAACGTGTGAATTAGTCATTATAAGTCCATCTGCAAATATAAATCCACTGCCTTGGCTTTGCTCTATTTTGGGCTGATTGTCGTAAGGTAAATTTAATCCAAAAAATCTTTCAAAATATGGGTCTAAAAATAGTTGAGAATTTCTTGGTAATTTTCTTTTTTTGACTAATCTTTGAGTATCAATTGTTACTACAGAGGAACCAGTTTTTTCTACAGCTTTAGTTATAAAAGATTTGTTTGAATATTTATTAATCTCATTAAAATTGGGATTAATTAATGGTTGGGATATTACATTTGACGGACACAATATACTAAGTGATATGGCTGAAGAGAGTAATATCTTCTCGTGGATGCAGCTCTTTAGAGTTGATTTTCTTATGTACTTCAAAAACATTAGATACACAAAATTTGTGAACTATTAATATAACCATAAAAAATTTATTTAGTTTAAGGGGGAAATTTATTTAATTAAAATAGCTAATTTGATTTTTTTCGGGCTATTATATTAATCATACATCTAATTAATTTATAAGTTTGATGACCATCATTTTTCCTATAATATATTCTGCTGCACTAACCTATTTAGTTTGGAAAGCTTTTAAAGTGATGTCAAATGGCTGGGGGGTAACAGATTTAGAAAAAAAACGTTTTAATAATGTAAATCTTAAACAAAAAAAATATACTATACATCCAGAACTTCTTGATAAGTCAGGAAACATAACAGAAGAGGAACTTCTAACAGTAAGGTTTTCCAATGATAATGACTCTCCACTTGAAGAAAAGGGTTCAACAACTGACTAATCATATTAAAATTTAGGTAAAAAAAATTGGAATTAAGAACAAAAATTGTTTCAGCTGTCATTAGATCTCTTAAGTTGCCGCCAAGGTTTCGTTTGAAAATGGTCAAGCAAGATCCAGTTAGACTTGAACTAAGTCTCACTCCGTCTTACGGCAAAAACCCAATTATTGTTGGTATAGTTGAATCTCTAGATTTAGTAGCTCGAAGAGATAGAGAAGGAAGAATACCTAGAGATCTTCAAGGAACATGGGACTGGACAGTAAGACATGGAAAAGTAAGTACTGGTGGCTGGAATCCTATGCTTAAAGAAGCGTTGCAAACAATGTTTGAAACTGGATTGCCAGCAATCATTTATGAGGAATTAACTGGCGATGAGTATCGACCCGTTGATGGAGTTAGACATATTAAATAAATCATTTACTATTTCATGAATTCTTCCCCAAAACGTTAAAATAATATTGTGTTCAATATATTTAATTATGAATAATGACAATGACGCTAGATTTGGGTTTGTCAATTTTGCCGAAACCTGGAATGGACGTATGGCTATGATGGGAATTTTGATTGGTTTGGGTACTGAATTAATTACCGGACAAAGTATCCTTAGACAAATTGGAATAGGTTAAATTTTTACTTAATTTCTTCTGCCTTTACTTCAATAGTACTTTCACTAGGTTTTTTATTTATTTGATTATTATTTAATCCTTTTAATTCTGCACCACAATTCATACAATTTTCAGTAAAACCTAAAGTTACTGTGCCACAATTATCGCATCTGTTTATTTTTGATTTATAAGAATTAAAACCAATTAATATAATTAAAAATAACAAAAGAGGAATTAAAAATAAAAGAAGAAGAATGTTTCCAAGAAAGTTTATAAAAAAATTGAAACCAAAAATAGCTATAACAATTAGTGTAAATAAGGAATAAGTGAGTAATGTTTTATTAACTTTAAGAAAATCATTCATATTAGTTCTCATTAGGTCGCATTCTTCTATTATTTACTAGGGTCATATTAGCAATAACAACACTCCAACACTGTCCAAAATATAAGATCACGCCTAAAAGCCAGACCCACAAAGTAAGTACAAGAAAACCTCCAATAAAACCATATGCTTGAAATCTCACCCCAAGAGAAAGAATACTTTTACTTACTGCCAGGTTTAAAGTGGTTAGGCCAATTCCAATTAAGATAGATCCAGGTAAAAGTGGTGTTAGTGGAACTTTTCTACTAGGTAAGAGGGCTTGTAATAAAAGAGCCATAAGAGAAAAGCCAATTAGTGGTATTGCAAATTGGCCAACTTGTAAAAGAGGTAATTTAAGAAATAAATTAGAGATTAAATTATTAGATTTTGATAGGTTTTCTAAAACATTACTTGGTATCATTCTAAGATTTGCACTAATCTGATCTAATACCATCAAGAAACCTATAAAGAATACTATTAAAAAAGCTTCAACTCTATTGCGAAGAAATCTCGAGGCTTGTTCTCTCCAAGCTGCATTTACTTTTTTAGAGGGAAGTTCATCCTCCCATAGTCTATCTGAGCCTCTTTGGAGAGATAAATATGCATTACCCGCTGTAAAGAGCAAAAACATAGCCCCTAGAATACCTGCTCCAAAACCTTGATCAATTAATTTAAATAATGTTGTTTCTACCAATTCAACGACTGAAGGAGGTAAGATTTGAGCAGCTATAGAAATTATTTCTTGATCTAATCCCTCTTGTTTTCCTAGAAACCATGATGCTATTGAAAGAGAAATTAGAAGAATAGGAAAAAAGGATTGTAGTGTGTAGTAAGCAAATGCTGCACTTAAATCAATACAATCAGATTTGGTCCATCTCTCACAAGCTCCCCACAAACTTTTCAGTATCCATCTTAAACTGCGGTTCATATTAACTTTCTTCAAATATTTATCACATGTATTTAATTGATATTGTAACTAATTGAGGAATTTTTCAAGCAATTATTTATTTATGATGCAACTATTCTTCCAATAATAAATTACCCCATGGCTTTAAGATTTTAATTTTTTCGATTGATCTGCAAGCAATCAACGGAAAATTAACATCACTCAAGTTTTGGCCTGAAACTAGATTCAAGGGATCTGTTTCTAACCACTCTATAGAACAATTTAGTTCCTCTAAAAGCAGCCATGCCGCTGCAATATCCCATATTTTGGGAGTTGATTCTATTGCCCCGAAAGTTTGTCCCATAGCTACACTAGTTAGGTTTAAACTAGATACGCCTAAAAGTCTAATTTTGCCTGGAAAAACTGAGTTTGGTTTTTTTTGTAAAATTTTGATAGATCTACTACATAAAGATATACATTCGCTTTGGTGATTATTTTGTTTGGGATCTATCTTTTGATTATTTAACCAAACACCTTTACCTTTAATTGATACAAACTTTTTTTTTAATGTTGGGATTATTAAAAAAGAAGATTCAGGTCTGCCATCCACGAATCTTGCTACTGATATAGACCAATATGGAATGCCCGCAGCAAAATTTGTTGTCCCATCAAGTGGATCTACTACCCAATATGCTTTTGTGGTAGGAATGGACTTGCCTCCTTCTTCACTTAATACCCCCTCGTCTGGTGCAATCGATGCTAGACCATCTACGATAGTTTTATCGCTCCATAAGTCACAACTTGTTATTAAAGATCCGTCTTCTTTATTGCTAGCACTAATATTTCCAAAATCTTTTATTTGACGTTGACTAACTAGTTCAAATAAAGAATCTAATTTACTTAGTTGCTTATTAGTTAAATTTGGTTGATTCATCTCGGGAGATTGCAAATAGAATCTTTATCGTTAGTTCTATTATTATTGTTATCATTGCAATTTTTACTTTTATCAAGAAAAGTTAATCTCTCTAGTTCATCTAAATTAAGGTTGTAACTATAAAGAGCATTAATATGTTTTGATTTTGCATTACTTAATTCACTTTGTCTTACAAGAACATCCTTCAGGGTTGAAATACCGACTTCATATCTAAGTCTGGTAAGCCTTACGGACTCTTTACTAGATTCAATTTCTTTAAGAGATGAAATTATTTTCTGTTCGTTTAATTTTAGGTTTAAATAGGCTTTACTAATTTTTGTTCTTAAAATATTTTGTAGGTTTTTAAAAGCATATTTTTCAGCTTCAGCATCAGCTAATTTTGATTTATAAGAATTTTTATTCTGTCCGCCACTAAAAATATTCCACGCAAAATTTAGGCTAATTGTATTTGTATAGTTAGATTGAGTTTTTTTATGATCAATATCAGTTTTTAGAGATTCACCCTTGGAAAACGTACCAGAAAATGTATTGCTGATATAAATATTTGGTTTATTTTGAGATAAAAAACTATTAGCTTGGCTCTTTTTAATAGATTCTTGAAGAAGAATGTTTTTTAAAGAAAGATTTTGATCTAAACCTATATTAATATTTTTATTTAATCTATGATTCCAGAAACCTATTAAATTTTGCTTTTGATTAATAGTAAAATTTCCATTTATGTTAAGAATCTCTTTTAAAGAAATTTTGTTAATTTCATGTTCAATTTTTTTCTCATTAAGAGATTGTTTATCACGAGATAATTGAGCTTCTGCTTCAAGAACTTCAAATTTTGTGCCAATTCCTGCCTCTAACTTTGCTTTAGCATTATTCAAACTTGTAATTGATAAATCGAGTGTAAATTTTTTATTTTCTATATCCTGATTTGACTTTTGGTATTTGTGATACCTCATTCTCGCTTCTTGAATTAAATCTTTTTTCTTAATTTCATAATTATTTTTTACAATTTTAAGATTTTCTTTGGCAACTTTAATTTCTGATCCTCTAAGAGGTTTTATTAAATCCCATTTAATTATCAGAGAAGGATTATTAGTCAATTGTGACGTTTTTAAAGTCTGTGAATTGCTAATATAATTTTTACCTGAGGTATATTGTGGCAATCCGTTAGCTTGAAAATCTAAGGATGGGTATCTTTTAGCAATTTTACTGGAAAGATTAAAGCTTGCAGAGGTTACTAAATTTTGTAATGATTTTAATTCTTGATTATTTAAGACAAATTTTTCGATTTCTTGGTAATCAATAAAAGGAATATTTGATTTTTCTTCTAAAACATTATCAATATTATTTTTTGTCTCGCTCGATAGTACATTAATAGAGTTGATACTTAGTGCTAGGGGCAAGAATAAGATAGGGTTTATTACTCTTCTAAACATTTTTTATATTATCGAAGATATTCGATTATCCAATCAGAGTATTAATAATATCATTTGAATCATCAAGAACGTGAATTTTGGTGTTTAATTGATTTTCAACTTCTTTTATGTTTTTATCATCTAAAAATAAATCAGTATTAAGTTTTAACATGATAGATGGTATGTAAACAGCTTCTCCTAGTTCCTTATTTTTAAGCCCGTAAATTAGATCTTCTCCAGTAAGAAGACCTGTAACAACTTGATCTTGACCCCAATAAACACTTGGTAAACCATATAAATTAATTGTTAATCCATCGATTAAGTTTAATTTTTTAACTATAGGAATTAGGGCTTCATATACTAATTTACCAACAATCCAACTGACTTCTTTTGGCTGTTTTATTTTTTTTGGCAGGTTCTTAGACTTCTCACTTAATTTCTTTAGAAAGGTTCTAATTGATCCTACACCATTAGATTCTTGTGGCATATTTTCGTAGGTTTTATAACTAGGTAACTTTAAACCAGCTATTAGATACCATTCGTCTGCTAGCCAACAAAAACGAGTCCCATGAGTAATTTGTAGAGACGCTTGAATTCTCTCTACCTGTTTAATCGTTTTTATTGCGTATTCTGGACTTATAGATTTCAATCCATCATTTTCAGGTCTAAATTTTGTAAGTCCTACAGGAACTATTGCAACTGAAAGTACTGTCTGAGAGGTTTTTTTATAGAATTCAGCAAGTTCCAAAATTGATTTCTCAAGAATATCCCCATCATTTATATCTGGACAAACAACAATTTGAGCATGTATTTGTATAGAGTTTTTTTCAAACCAGTAAATTTGATCAAGGATCACACCTGCTTTTTTATTTTTTAATAATTTTTCTCGTGTAGCAGGATCAGTAGCATGAACTGAAATAAAGAGTGGTGATAGTCTTTGCTTAGCAATCCTTTCCCAGTCTTCTTTTGTTAAATTCGTGAGAGTTAGATAAGAGCCGTATAAGAAACTTAATCTATAATCATCATCTTTTACATAAAGACTTTTTCTTTTACCGCTTGGCTGTTGATCAATAAAACAAAATGGACATCTATTATTGCATTGCTTGATTGAATCAAATAATGCATCTTTAAAATTAATACCTAAATTAACGTCTTGATCTTTTTCAATACTTATATTGTGAATTTCATGATTTTTATCTAAAACTGTTATGTCTAAAATTTCTTCACTAATAAGAATCTGATAATCAATTAAATCTCTTGGTTTTTTCCCATTTATACTAATAATTGAATCACCTGATTCAAATCCTATTTCTTGAGCAATGGAATTGGCTTCAATACTTTCAATTTCTGCAGGATTTATTTTTTGTGTAATATTTGGAACCAAAAGGTCATTGGCATCTTCTTTGTAATTAATTTCTTTCCACACAATTCAATGCAAAATACTCTTATTTATATTTATTCTAAACTTATATTTGACTCAAAGTGTATTAAATACTTTTAAAATACTAAATAGATGTTTGAAATTAAGGGCCTTTAATTTATTAAAATATGTCATTCGCAGTTTTTAAAAACACGATTTAAATTAATTAAAATAACTCAGAAAACTTCATTCATTGAAAGAATTAATTACAAAAAATTTAGAAGTGAAAGATAAATTGAACTATGAATTGCACAAGCCAATTGATTTATACGAAAATAGCTTTTTATCAAATCCATTGTCATTAAGATTATGGTCCTCTTTTTTTGTAATTTTACCTATTTTTGTTCAAGCCCCTTGGGTTAGATTAGAACCAATAAGTGCTCTTTGTTTTACTTTTGTTATTCTCTTTGGGGCATTTGTTTTAAATCAGAAAGGATCAAATAAGTGGTTTATTGTTAGTTCATTATTACTTGGTGTATCAGGCAGTTGGCTTGGTGGATGTTTGTTCTGGGGATGGTTAAGCCCATTTCCTATCCTACATATACCTGTTGAAGCTGTTGTTCTTCCATTAGCATTAATTGGACTCGGTACTAATTGGAAAATAGGTTCAAGCTTTTATATCTCTTCTTTATTTGGAACTGCAGTTACTGACATTACAATATTTTTAATTGGAATAATGGATCAATGGAGACAGGTTATTACAGCAGATTCTGAAACTGCACCCCAAATTCTCCAAAAAACCTCGGAGAATCTTATCCAAATAAAGTCATTATCTATTATTGTTTTTGTTGCACTTATACTGTGGTTTATCTCAAAAGAAATTTTTGATTCTGCCACAATTAACTCTACGAATGGTAAAGCACTTTTAGTTTCTAGTTATGTTATTCAAACGACATTGATTGTTGATGGCATTTTTATTGTTTTAGCAATTCTGCAACCAACTTTTAGTGGATTGGTTTAATGTTAAGGCCTCCATTTTCGCAAGAACCAATTCCATTAAATAATTGGGATGTTATCGTCATAGGCGCAGGAGCTGCGGGACTTATGACATGTCTTGAATTACCTGCAAATTTAAAAGTGCTGCTTTTAAATAGGAATACTAGCAAGATATCTTCTAGTAGATGGGCTCAAGGAGGAATAGCATCTGTAGTTAGACAAGACGATTCATTCGATCTTCACGCTGAGGATACTTTAAAAGCAGGTGATGGGCTATGCGATTTTCAAGCTGTAGAAATGCTTGTTAAAGAAGCCCCAGGTTGTGTCAATAGGCTACAGAATTTAGGGATGATTTTTGACCAAAGTTCTGATCAATTAGCTACTACTTTAGAAGCAGCCCATTCTCGAAGAAGAGTTTTGCATGTTAAAGATCGTACTGGAAGAGCATTAGTTGAAGTTCTAGAAGATCATATTGAAAATAAAAAAAATATTCTTCACTGTAGAGGTGTAAGAGTAACTGAACTTTTGATTGACAATGAAGAATGTAAAGGAGTTCAGGTTCTTGATGGAGCAAATTTATATTGGATTCAATCGAGAGCGGTTGTTTTAGCTACAGGTGGGGGTGGCCATTTATTTACTAATACAACAAATCCTGCTCAATCTTCTGGAGAAGGCATTGCTCTTGCATGGAAGGCTGGAGCTGCTATCGAGGATTTAGAGTTTGTTCAATTTCATCCAACCGCTTTAAAATTTTATGGTGCACCTTGCTTTTTAATATCTGAGGCACTTAGAGGAGAAGGCGCTATTTTAGTTGATAAAAATGGTGAAAGCCCAGTTAAAAATCTTAAAAATCGTGATTTGGCTACTAGAGATCAGGTAAGTAGAGCAATTATGAAAAATATGCATGATAATAATGTAGATCATGTTGGATTAGATCTTCGGTATATTGATCCAGAAAAAATTGTTGAGCGATTTCCCACTATCATAAGTCGATGTCAGGATTATGGGGTTAATCCTTTAAATGAGGTTATTCCAGTAGCTCCTGCAGCTCATTATTGGATGGGAGGTGTAAAAACGGATTTAAATGCTTCTTCTACACAAAAAGGATTATATGCTGTAGGAGAAGTTGCTTCTACAGGTGTACATGGTGCTAATAGATTGGCAAGTAATTCGCTGATGGAATGCCTTGTTTTTGCAAGAAAAATGTCTTCAATTGTTTTGAATGACCCTTCTAAATTTGAAAAATTTGATAGATCATTGCAAAAATTCGATATTGAAGATCCAAAAGAAGATCAAATTTCTCAAATCTCTGAAAAAATTGATGAATTAAGAAAACTATGTTGGTCAAATCTAGGTGTATCTCGAAACAAGGCAAATATGAGTAAATTTTTACATAATATCCAATATGATATTTCTCAATTACAAAAAAATGCTTTACTAAGTTCTCTTGAAAAAATAAAATTTCATCAAAAAATTAAACTTAGTGAGCGCAATAGGAGAGCACTGAATATTTTACTTGATTTAAAGAATAGACAAATAACCACCATAACTTTATTAAAAGCTTGTCTATTTAGAGAAGAGAGTAGAGGGGGTCATTATAGAGATGATTTTCCAGATAAAGATAAAAATTGGGAATGCCATACTAGACAACAGTTAGATGAAAAAATTCAAAAAAGATTTATTAAAAATTAGAATCTCCTTGATAGCCTGTTTTTATGGCTAATTCATTCAAGTCGAGAGTACCACTTAAAATTTCTCCATTTATTTCCCAAGAAGGAAATCCACTTATTCCTTTCGTTTGGCATAGCTTATACTCATTATCTTTACCATCCTTAGCACATTCGATTACTTTTAATTCCTTAACTGCTTCCTTACCAAATAATTGTTTCTGATCGTGGCAATGCGGGCACCAGTATGCACTATACATAACAATATTGTTTTTACTTAAAAATTTTGCAAATTTTATCTTCTGGGGAGAACTTGAAGTGGTAATTACTGGTGATACATTTTCAGTGGGGCTTTCAACATTAATAGCATTAGAGGGGTCAACGTTTGTTGACCAAATTAGCCCCCCCAGCAGGACACTAATGGCTACTATGAAACCTCTAAAAATCATAGGTTCTCTACTTTCAAACTTTGCTCCAATCATAGAAATTATAAAGATAGAAAACGATAAAATTGCTGAAAGTATACAAAAAAAACAATATGCTTGAATCTTAAAAAACATTATATTAATTAATAAAAAGCTAAATGTAGAGGAAGCACAAGAAATTAGAAATACTAACCACCATAAAAACTTATTTAGTTTTTCTTTTGGGGAAATTAAATTAAGCGAAAGTATTATTGCGATAACTAATATTGATAAATACGTTATAAATCCAGCTAATGAGAGAGGTATATTAACTTGATTATTTTCAAATAAAGTACCCCAAGGACTATTTAAAACTGTTTCACAACCATTTTGTATCCCTGGGCATGAAAGCGAAGTAAATAATCCCCAGTTTTTTAAAGTAATCGAACCTGTGTCAACTATGCCTATAGTGCTAAGAATTGCGATTATGATTTTTGGCCATTTCAAATCTTTTTTATTTTTTCTTTTTAAAGTCTCAAGGGCCATACAAAATGAAAGTTTGTTATTTACATTATCTATCCTAATATTATCTTGGCATTAGAGTTATATACGAAATGCTGTTTAAATCTTTTAATTCTTATTTTTTAAGTTGTGAAAAAAAATAATCTCAATGTAAAAGAAAAAAAATTATCTAAGATTGCATTCAGTCATGTTGGTTGCGAGAAAAATCTTGTTGATACTGAACATATGCAAGGCTTATTAGATAAAGAGGGTTATGAAGTTGACAGCAATATAAATGATGCAAATGTTGTTGTTGTAAATACTTGCAGTTTTATTGAAACAGCTAGAGAAGAATCTATAAGAAAAATTCTAGAATATACAAATCAAGGAAAGGAAGTAATAGTTGCAGGCTGTATGGCTCAGCATTTTAAAGATGAACTTCTAAAAGAAATCCCTGAAATAAAAGGTTTGGTTGGAACAGGAGATTATCAAAAAATAGCCAAGGTTCTAGACAGAGTAGAAAAAGGGGAAATCGTTAATGAAGTTTCAAAAATACCGGAATTTATTGCAGATGAGGAAATACCTCGTTTTGGAGATAAAAACAAATTTGTTGCTTATCTTCGTATTGCTGAAGGCTGCAACTATAATTGCGCTTTTTGTATTATCCCTAAGTTGAGAGGTCCTCAAAGAAGTAGAACAATAGAATCTATAGTTTCAGAAGCCAAAAGTCTTGCGAAGCAGGGTATTCAAGAAATCATATTAATTAGTCAAATAACAACTAATTATGGTCAAGATATTTATGGAAAACCATCATTAGCCAAACTTTTGAATGAGCTTTCTAAAGTTCCAATTCCTTGGATAAGGATACATTATGCTTATCCAACAGGTTTAACTGATGAAGTTATTAGAGCTTTCAAAGATTCAAAGAATATAGTACCTTATTTTGATTTGCCACTTCAGCATAGTCATCCAGATGTGTTGAAGAGTATGAATAGACCTTGGCAGGCTTCTTTGAATGAATCAATATTAGAGAAAATTAGAGAAGAAATTCCATCTGCTGTATTAAGAACTAGTCTCATTGTTGGTTTCCCAGGAGAAAAAAAAGAACATTTTGAACATCTTCTCGAATTTTTGGATAGGTACAAATTTGATCATGTGGGAGTGTTTATTTTTTCTCCTGAGGAAGGAACTGCAGCTTTTGATTTGCCAAATCAAGTATCCCTAGAGGTCGCCGAGGCACGAAAAGATAACGTTATTTCAGTTCAACAAAATATCTCTAAAGATAAAAATCAGTCATATGTTGGTTCAAAAATGAAGATTTTGGTAGAAAAAATATCAGATAATAACGAATTAATAGGTCGGTCCTACAATTTCGCGCCTGAAATTGACGGAAATGTTATTTTATCTATTAATACTAATAACGATTTGAAAAATTATATTGGTAAATTTGTTCAAGCAAATATTTGTTTTGCTGATGAATATGATTTGTATGGAGAGACTATTAAAATTTTGTAGTTTTTTAAATTAATTTAACTGCCCTCAAGAGCTTATCTAATGCAAAAGCAGCTCCAAAACCAAAACCTAGAAATGCAAAATAGAAAATGATGTTCATTAATTTTTATATTTTTATTTAATTTAACATTGGATCAAATAATTAGATTTTTTCGTTTAATTTCTTAATCTTGGATATAGGGTAATTTTTTATATAAACATTCTTCTGCTTTTTGTAATTCTCTACCTAGATATAGGGCATGATCAAATCTAGTTATCAAGTCATTCCTTTCTTCAGTGATTAATATTCCAAGTTGTTTAGCACTAATACCTTCAAAAACTTCATTACTAACCCTTTTACTTTGGGTGTCACATTTAATTGGTTCATTTGTTTCTGGGTCAAGGGCGTATCCCTCTTCATTAATATTGTTTAAGAAGTGCTCTAAAATTATTTTTTTTTCTTCTAAATCTACTTTTATAATAAAATAACCCATTGGATCTAAGTCTATATATCTGTTGGAAAGTTCATTATCAATCTTTATTTTTTCCTCGAAACTTTGAATAGAATCCATTTTGGGAATTTAATTTGAAACTATATTAATAATATAATCTTTGGTAAAGCCAAATTTTTTTATTTAAAGGGTATAGAATTATTTTCAAATTCAATTTCCAAATCTGTTTGTCTATTAACTTCATTTAGCCAAGGATTAATTATATTTTCCATATTTTTGTCAAACCACTTGTGAAGACTAATGGAGCTTTTTGCAAAAAATCCTCTTCTTCGTTTATGTTTGCCTCCTGCCCCTGGATCAAAAAAATGGATGTTATTTTTTATTGCCCATTCAATTGGCTGGTAGTAGCATAATTCAAAATGTAAATTGGATATTTCTTCTTGACTACCCCAATATCTACCCCATAAGTTTTTATTATTTTTAACGCACATTGACATAGCAAAAATATTATTTGAGTCTTTTTTTGATGCGCTAAAAAGCAACAGATTTTTTTTATTATCTAAAATTTTTTCGAAAAATGTAGAGGTTAGATATTTACTTCCCCAGACTCCCCATCTTAAACAATGCTCCTCATAAAAATTATGCATCTTTTTTAGGATTTCTTGGTTTATATTATTTTCCTCATAAATGTTCACTTTAATATCTTGTTTAGTTAGTGATTTTCTCTCTTTTTTTATATTTTTCCTCTGATTAGAGTTAAATCTAGAAAGAAAATCATTAAATGATTTTTCTCCATTATTCCTCCATTCACTGCTGGAATTTATCCATTCGTGGTATCCCAAAGATTTCAGATGGGTGCCCCAGCTTTCATCAATATATAGAAAATTACAACTTAAAATTCTGTTTGTAATCGCAAAGCTTTCGATATGGTTTATCAGCAAATTTGTAATTTCCTTTTTATCTTTATTTTTTTTATAAAGAAATTGATATCCATTTACAGGACTATAGGGACTCATTCCAATTAATTTAGGGTAATAATTTAAATTCAGCTCTTGAGCCAATCTTGCAAATGATTGGTCAAAAATAAATTCTCCGTAGCTATGATTTTTTAAAAAAAGTGGTGCAATACCACATATTTCTTCATTTTTAAAAGCAACAAAATATAGAGGCTGCCAACCAGTTTCTCTCGAAACACTTTTTGATATTTCAAGGTTTTTTAGCCAAGTCCATTCATAAAATGGATTGTTGATTTCATTTGCTAACTCATTCCATATCTCCTTGGAGATGTCCTTAATTGATAATTTGACTTCAACTTTATTTATTTTTTGGTTCATATATTATTGACTCTATTTCAAATTTTTTTGTAATGAATGTGGATTTCATTATTCATTAAATTTTTAATTGATTTTATTTCCCATAGTCTTTTGAGATTAAAAATCTCAGTTGTTTGTTCTGGGGGGATCCATGTATATCTTCCTCCAATAATTCGTGGAATTATTGTAATTTTTATATCTGTTATTAGATCCTCTTTTATAAATGAATTTATAAGTTTTGCACCTCCTAAAAGAGCTAGATCATTTATCCCTTGTTTTTTGAGTGAAATTAAAGTTTCTCCCCATGAATTTTCGAAAAGGAGTTTTTTCTCAAAGTTATTATTTGACCAATTGTCAACTTTACTTGAGCTTATTAGCCATCTTTTAATTGGTTGGCTAAAGTATTTCCAATTACTGTTGAATTTTTTGCTATTTGAAGCAACTATAGAAATTGGCTGGCTTTTTGATATCTTTACTTCGTAATTATCCTTAAGATTTTTAATTAGGTAAGTTGATTGATGAGCTCTTAAAGTACCTAAACCAAAAATGGTAGCATCAACCATTGATAAGTTTTGATTTAACATTTTTTTATCTTCTTCGCTGCCAAGGTGGGATCCTCCACCAAGAGGAAATGCAATTCTCCCATCAAGACTTGACGCTATAACTATTGTTACTCTTGGGATACTCAAGTTTGTGTTACTAAACTATTGTCAAATTTCAACTTCAATGAATTGGTTAACTTTTGATCAACATAAATTTCTGCAGCATTATTTGGGCTCTCTTGAAGTCTTATTTTGTGTAAAGTTGCACCAAGGTCATGTATTGGTTTTTTAAGAATATCAGAAATATATAAAGCTATATTTTCAGCAGTTGGAACGCAACTTTGGAAAAATTCGATGTCTTTATTTAGAAAAGTATGATCTAGTTGTTCAACAACCAGATCATTAATTATCTCTTGGAGGGCAGATAAGTCGCAAACCATTCCTGTTCTCGTATCAATATCTCCCTTTACAGTTATATCAACAAGATAGTTATGACCATGCCCATTAACTCTGGCACATTTCCCATAGATTTTTTTATTTTCATTAAAGGATATCTCTTCTTTTGCAAGTCTATGAGCGGCTGCAAAATGAGTTTGTACTGTTAAAAATGCTTCCATGTTTTTTCCAAAATAATCTGCCCATAAATTTGAGTTTTCATAAAGCCTTAGACTTGTGAGAGGTAAATCATCCTTTAGACGACTCCAAATGACCTTCACTAGTGCCTCAGTTGTTGGTAATATACTCCCTTGATTATTAACATTAAATTCAGGCCAGACTTCATTTAAAAAACGAAAATCTAATTGACCAGTAACTTTCTCTTTAATAGAGTGTTTTACATCAGAGAGATTTAGTACCATTCCGTCAGAGTCTAGTTCTCCACCCATTGAAACAATAAGTTCATAATTATGACCATGCCCTGGAGCAATACTGCACTTTCCAAAAAGAGATAAATTTTCTTCTGGGGTTTTTTCAGGAAGCCAATAACGGTGACTAGAACTAAAGCAGGCACGTCGAGTTATGACGCATTCACGTCCTTTTCCATGTAATGGTTTGGATTGTGTAGAAGTCATACCCATCTGCGATAATACTATCTTAAGGTTTTAAACACGCTTTTGTCTTTATGGAACAATCAATTATCGAAAAAACAGTTCATAATATCAAGGGCAGAAGCATATTTTTAATAGGAATGATGGGTTCTGGCAAGTCTCAAGCTGGTTTAAAGTTGGCTGAATTTTTGAAGTATAAATACATTGATTTAGATTCATTAATAGAAAAGTTGGCAAAAAAATCTATCGACCAAATTTTTAAAGATGAAGGAGAAGAGGATTTCCGTGAATTAGAAGCAAACTGTCTCAAAGAAACTATCAAAATTCCTTCATTAGTAATCTCAACTGGGGGAGGAATAGTGACCAAATCGGAAAACTGGGGAATCTTAAGACAGGGAATAATTGCATGGATAGATCTTGATAAAGATATAGCCATTAAAAGATTGAAAAATGAAATAAAAAAAAGGCCACTGCTTCAGGGAAAGAATCTAAATGATTTGTATATGAGCATTTTTCAATCTAGAGAAAATTTATATTCTCAAGCAGATTTAAGAATTCAGGTAAAAAGTGAAACTATAGAAGAAGTTGCTATGAAAATAATCAATGCAATTCATAAAGAAATAATTAGTTAATCTGCTTCAATTCTTACTGCAAACCATTTGATAACGTATCCCAATTTTATTTCTAATTCATAAGTGCTTTCCAATAATTCTTCAAAAAATTCCTGATCAGGATCTTCAATATTTTGATATATTAATTTTGTTTCTGTCTTACTAAGCCAATTCTTTAACCATAAAATTGCTTCTTGCTTTGATACAATTTTTTCTTTTGAATCTGGCTCTAATAATACATAATGATCTGATGCTCTAATTAGTGGATTTGACATGATGAAAATTCTTCTTGGATTAATTCTTTGCTTGACTTTTCAAGGAATTTTTTTAGAAAGTTCCTTTGCTTTAGTAGATTCTAACGTACGAGAATTTTTGGAAAATCGTGTAAATCAGTGGCCAGAATTATATTTGCCAAATTTTAAATTATCTGATACTTCTAGAGATTTAATTTACCCTAAATGGTTCGAGGGGAGTTGGCTTGTTACCTCTCAAGATATAATTAATGATTCAGAAGAGCCAGTTATTTATAAAGTAAATTTTTTTAAGAATGATTCAGATTTAATTGTTGGTAATCGTGCAAAAAATTCTGAATCTATTGGAAAAGCAATATTTGGTGATACCTTAATCAGAGTTGTAAATGATCCTCAATCTATTAATAATCAAATTACTTATTTAAAAGATGATTTTTATATTGATTCAAGAATTACGGGGAGAAATCAGATCCAAGATGATGATATTTTTTTCGCAGATGAGCTAGTTATACAAACAGCTCATAAGCCTGGTGCTTCAAGGATTAATCAGGTAGAGACAATTAGTATATTTCAAAAATGTTCCGAAGATATATTGGAAGTAAATAATTCAATCAAACCATCGATTTGTGGGGTGCAATATGTTGCTTCGTATGGTTCAAAAGTTGGTGATCCTTCTATTCATGCTATTAAAACAAATAAGTATAAATTGACTTTTGAATTTATTGAGAGTTAGCACTAAAAAGATATTCTTCTAAATTGTTCCTCCACATGAAAAGATTTTCTAAATAAGGGTTATTTATGTATTCTTGACTCCCCTCTCCTGAAAGAATTGGCCCTGCAGACTTTGGAAATTTAAGAAGGGACAATTGAGCTGCAATTGAAATATCTGCAATTGATAAACTATCTCCAACTAAATATTTTTTGTTGATTAAGGATTTTGATAAAGCTTCCAGTAATTTTTGGAGTTCTAAATTATCTTTAGAAGACCAAACTACATTAGAGATTCTACTAAGATTTTCAAAAGGTAATTTATCGACAATACTTTTAACTGAAGAAGGTATTTCATCTGGAAGTAATGCAGTTCTTAGCTGTGGATTTTCTATTGCAGATTTTATTAAAGCTCTTCTACAAGTTGTAGCCATTGTAGTATCTGCCCAGTCCTCAATTAGTTTGCATTGTGCAAATAATATTGGGTCCTCAGGAAAGAGTGGATTGTGATCATTTTTTTTATCTATATATTCGCAAATATTGGAAGAGTCATTAATAATTTGATCATTACTATCGACTATTACGGGGACTTGTTTTTGACCTGATAATTTAAAGATTTCAAATTGACCTATTCCAGGTGTTACTTCTTCAACTCGATATTGTATTTTTTTTGCATGAAGAGCCATTCTTGTTTTTAAACAAAAAGCACTATGCCTAAATTGATATAATGTAATCATGCTGTTTAATGTTTGTTAAAACTTAGCTAAAAAAGTAATCTATTTGTGGAGCTGATGGGCGAATTTTTCTCTAATGTTGCAAGATATCCAAAGTATTTAATATCCATAATTGTTGGGGGACTTGTTGCATTGCTTGAACCTTTATTCAAGAATAGATCAAATCCACTAACGATAGTAGGTTTGATATCTTCTGTCTTAAGTGCTTTCATAACTGTTTATTTTGTCTTGCAAGCGATGACAAATCCAATAAATATACAACCATAATGCCAAACAATTACCGTCTTGCAAAAGTTTCTTCTCTTTTGAAGAAAGAAATAACCCTTATTTTGCAAAATGATTTGGAAAATGATCTTATTAGAGATCATTTCGTCAATATTTCTAAGATTGATTTATCAGGTGATTTGCAACACTGTAAAATCTACATAACTTCAACTGCTCAAGATAAAGTGAGGAAAGAGATTGTGGCAAATTTGAATACTGCTAAAAGCTCCATAAGGCACAATTTAGGAAAAAGAATAGAGATGAGAAGAGTCCCAGAGATAATTTTTAAAGACGATAATATTCTTGATAAAGGATTATCAGTTTTGAAACTTCTCGATGAATTAAAAAATAAAAATCAAGGCAATAATGATGAGGATAAGGATGCCAACAGTTGATCTGCCCCTTGATCAAAGAAATATAATCATCACTCGATCAAAAGAGGGGATATTGGATATAAAAAAGATATTCACAAGCAAGGGCGCTAATGTATTTGATTTACCTGCAATAAGTATTGGTGATCCTGATGATTTGAATCCTCTTGACGAAGCATTAAATCAAATAAATGATTTTCATTGGATTATTTTTTCCAGTAGTAATGGGATCAAATTTGTGGATAAAAGACTTAGATTTTTTCATAGTTCATTAAAAGAGTGTTCTAAAAAAACAAAAATTGCTGTAGTCGGAGAAAAAACCTCAAAAACTCTTGACGATTTTGGGATTAAGGCTGACTTTATACCTCCAGAATTTGTTGCTGAAAGTTTAATTGATAATTTCCCAGTATCCGGTTATGGACTTCGAGTCTTTGTACCAAGAGTTCAAACAGGTGGTAGGGATCTAATTGCAGATCAATTTAGAAAGGCTGGTTCCCGTGTATTTGAGGTCGCTGCATATGAAACTAGATGTCCTGACTCAATTCCGGAAGAAACAATTGATATGATTTCTAAGAGAAAAGTCGATGCAATTATTTTCTCAAGCGGTAAAACAGTATCAAATGCTGCTTTTTTACTAGAAAAAAAACTTGGTAAACAATGGTTAGAATATTTCGATCAAATTAAGTTGTTAAGTATTGGCCCTCAGACAACAAAAATATGTAAAGAAATTTTTGGAAGAGTTGATAGTCAGGCACAAAAATATACTTTTGAAGGACTTCTAGATGTAGCAATTAATATTTTTAGTTAGAAAATTTTTTTTTATAGTTCTTTTCAACTAAATCTTTGAACCTATCAATATTGGCCTGTAATTCGTTTGTAACCAATTTGCCCAAAATATTTTCTTCCATAAACCGCGCAATCATTTTTGGTAGCTCATAAGTTATGGTTAAATTTACCGTTGTGATTTGATCACTTTTACTTTCGAAAACTACTGATCCCTCAGTTGGTAAACCTCCAATAGATTTCCATTTAAGTTTGTTTTTTTCGACTCTTTCTGTAATTTGAGCTTTCCATTTAAACCTAAAGCCATTTGCAGCCAAAGTCCATTCTGTTAAATCTGGTAACGTATTAGTTTCTTCATCAACTGTTTTTACAGATTCAATCCAGCTCATCCAAAGTGACATTGAGTCTAAATCACTCCAAGTGTTCCAAACATTTTCAAGAGGCGCATTAACAACTGTTATTACGTCATGTTTTAGCCAATTACCCATTAATTAACTTACCGCAAGATTTTTTGCTAATTCTGCTTTCTTCTCTAAGATTGCAGCAGCAGCTAAATGACCACTCATTGTAGCTCCTTCCATAGAGTCTATGTAATCTTGTTTTGTGTAACTACCAGCCATGTAGAAATTAGATATAGATGTTTTTTGATCCGGTCTGAAAGGTTCCATACCGGGAGACTCTCTATAGAGTGATTGTGGAATTTGTACAACGTTACTCCAAAGCAATTTAAGGTTTTTTGAGGATGGGAATAGACGGCGAACTTCTTTATCTATTTCTTTTGTAATTCTTTCTGTAGATCTTCCTATCCATTTATCACCGGGAGTTAATACACATTGGAGGAGTGATCCCATATCTTTTTTTCTATAATCTGCTGGGCTGGCTAGTGCTAGATCAGCAAAACAACTGAAAGAGGCATCAGCAGAATATAGTAAGTTATCAAGTCCTTTAGGTGTATTCCCAGTATTATCATCTTGCAATTCAGTAACCCAACCGTCGTATCTTAATTGTATTGTGGCAACAGCAACTGCTCTAAGTTTTTTTAAACCTTCAAATTCTTTAAATTGATACCATTCTTTTGGAATTATTTTTTTTATTCCAGGGACATCACAGGCAGCTAGAAATTTATCTGCAAATACTGCCTTCATCCCTTCAGGAGAAGATATTTTTAACTGACTAACTGAATAAGAGGATGATTCCTTTTCATAAATAATTTCTTCTACCTTATGGTTAAGGTGGATTTTTGCCCCTTTGTTTGTGATGTAGTCGACAATAGGTTGGGTTAACCACTTATGTGGAGAACCTTTTAAAAGATTAAGTTTTGAGGCTTCTGTTTTTGAGGCAAACATCATGAAGATGGTTAGCATACATCTTGCCGAAATATCTTTGCAATTGATAAAACCCAAAGCATATGCGATGGGATCCCACATTCTTTCTAAACTTTTTTCACTTCCACCATGGTTTAAAAACCATTCTTTAAAACTAATTCTATCTAGATCTCTAATTATTCTCATTGCGCCTTCATAGTCTATCAATCCTCTAACTATTGGACTTGTCCCTAAAGCTAAGGCATTTCTGAATTTATCTACCCAAGTAAGTTGTTCGGTGGTAAAAAAAGCTTTTAGTCCATTAAATGGAGCACCTAATGGGAATCTGAAATCTAGAGATTTCAAATTCCCGCCATTATTTATAAATAGATGAGTATGATCTTTCGGGAGTAAATTATCTAAAGCTCCAACTTTTTTCATTAATTTAAACAAATTTGCATAATTGTAAAAAAATACATGTAAACCCATTTCTATGTGATTGCCATCCTTATCTTCCCAACTCCCGACTTTACCTCCCCAAAATGACCTGCTCTCGTAAATTTCTACTTCATGACCTTCGTCAACCAGATTGACTGCCGCTGTAAGACCAGCTAATCCAGAACCAACTATTGCAATTTTCACTTTTTCTTAAAATTATAACAAATCAAGTTTGGATATTGTTTGTTCTATGCATCCTATCGTTTAAGTTTTTATATTATAAATAGTAGGTAATTTTTGTTTATGAACAATGTAGAAGTTAAACAGGAAATTAAGAATTCGGATGATGGTAAAGGTATCCTAATCACGAATGATGCTATAGAGCAAATTTCAAACTTATTAAAGGACCAAAGTGATAAAAAAGCACTTAGAGTAGGAGTGAGGTCAGGGGGTTGTAGTGGAATGAGTTATACGATGGATTTTATAGGAAATAATGAAATAAATTCCGATGATAAAGTTTATGATTATTCATTAAAAGCTGATCAAAACTTTCAAGTTGTTTGTGATCCTAAAAGTCTTTTATATATTTATGGTATGCAATTAGATTTTAGTAAAGAATTAATTGGCGGTGGCTTTAATTTTGTAAATCCTAATGCTTCTCAAACTTGCGGTTGTGGAAGCTCCTTTGCAGTTTAATTGATAATGAATAACGAAATTAATACTATTGAAGAGGATTTTAATGCAGCTCTATCAAGATATAAAGCTGGGCAAGATTTAATTCCAATTGTTCAGGATTTTCAAAAAATAATACAGCATATACCAAATCATTTTGCTGCATGGACTTGTCTATCATGGCTTCAATTACTTTTGAAAAATAATGAAGAAGCTTTGGCAGCTGCTAGACAAGCTGTTCGATTAAATCAGCAAGATCCACAAGCAAGAATGAATTTGTCTTTAGCTCTTTTGGCTACTAATAATAAAGGTGTTAGGGCTCATATTGATTTAATAAAAAAAATGTCTATGATGATGCCTGATGTGAAAAGTGAGTTGAAAGAATCTGTTGAAGACGGATTAAGTAGATATCCAGAATGGCCTGAGTTAATCAAAGTTAAAAAATGGTTGGAATTTTAAATTGTTTAAAATTTTAATATTAAGTAATGGGCATGGAGAAGATCTATCTGGGAGTTTAATAGCTAAGCAATTAGTTAAAAGTGGTTATTCTGTTGATGCTTTACCAATTGTTGGTAAAGGAAACCATTACGAAAAAGAAAAAATTAAGATTATTGGAAAAACCAAACAATTTAGGACTGGAGGAATTGGTTATAATTCTTTTAAGGGAAGATTAACTGAGTTATTTGGAGGAGAAATATTTTATCTTATAAGAAGATTCTGTTTAACTTTTAAAATAAGAAAAAAATATGATTATTTTTTTGTAGTTGGAGATATTGTGCCAGTTTCATTTGCATGGGTTTGTAAGAAAGATTTTTTTACATATCTAGTTGCTTATTCCAGTCATTATGAAGGAAAGTTAAAATTACCATGGCCTTCTAAATTTTTCTTGCTCTCACAAATGGCAAAAAAAATATATACGAGAGATTCTCTAACAGCTAATGATTTAACTTTGCAATTAAAAAAGAAAGTCACTTTTTTAGGAAATCCATTTATGGATAAATTTTTTTCTAGAAACAAAGAATTAAAGAAATCTGAATTTAGTATTGGATTATTTCCAGGCAGTAGATTTCCCGAGATTTTAGATAATTTTGTTCTGATTTTGGATGTATTAGAGGCACTGTCAGATTTAAGATATTTTCATAAAATTGAGTTTAATTTTGCATTAGTTAATGCTTTATCTTCATCAAAAATAAAAGAGATATTTCAAAATAGAAGATGGTTAAATCTAGAAAAAAAGAAGGATCTTTTGAAATTTCAATATAAATCTTTAGAGGTTAATATATATTGGAATAATTTTGACAAAATATTAATGAAAAGTAGATGCTGTATCAGCATGGCAGGAACTGCAGCAGAGCAAGCGATTGGATTAGGAAAGCCGGTAATTCAGATTGAAGGTAAAGGTCCACAATTTACAAAATCTTTTGCGGAAGCGCAAAGACGTTTACTTGGAAAATATGTTTTTTGTGCCTCCAATTATAAAGATAAGAATGATCAAATAAATCAGACAATAAAATTGATCATAAAAGTAATATATCTGATAAACATAAATAAGAAGTTTATGATCTCATGTAATGAAAATGCTAAAAAAAGACTGGGTGAAAACGATGCTTGTCTTAAGATGGTTGATGATATGAATACTGTTATAAAAAATGAATAACGAAAATAATCAAAATAAGTTAAAACAAATAATCGACAATTTATTATTAATAAATTTTTTTACAGTAATTTTTTTTGCAATATTTTTTATTTTTGCAATAATCATGCAATTAAATGGGATATTTATTTTTATTCATTTTATTCAGATAGTTTGGAATCCTCTCATAGTCCCATTAATAACAATTCTTATTATTGGGGCTTTAATAAACGGTATTAATTCTTGGTGGAGGCGTAAATTGCTTTCTCAAGAAGAGGATATTTAAAATCATAATTTTTGAGTTTACTGCTTATTACTTTTTGTCCTTCTAATACAACTTTTGCTCCATCTCCTAACAATATTTTCAAAATCGCTCCAGGCACTGGAAGTAAATTAGGTCTATTTAGACATTTGCCTAAAGTCTGAGAAAAGTCTTTCATTAATACTGGATTTGGTGCAACAGCATTAAATACTCCTGAATACTTTTTATCAACTAATGCTTGAGTAATTAATGCACATAAATCACTTCTATGAATCCAACTCATCCATTGCTTACCATCTCCAATTGGTCCACCTAATCCTAATTTAAATATAGGAAGCATTTTTCCTAATGCTCCTCCATCTGCCTCTAGAACAATTCCAATTCTAAAAATAACTAACCTTGAAAAAAACGGTTTTTCAGCAGCGACCGCTTCCCATTTTTTGCAAAGATTAGCTAAAAAGTCATTTCCTCCAATACTGTTTTCAGTGAATTCACAAGACAAACTTGTACCGTAATAACCTATTGCTGATCCATTTAGAATGACTTTTGGGTTGATTTTGAAATTTTTAAGGGTCTTCATCATAAATTTCGTAGTGCTAATACGACTATTTTCAATCTCCTTTTTTTGTGCAGAAGTCCATTTTTTTTCTGCTATGGGTTCTCCCATTAAATTAATAATTCCATCTGTCTCTCTTAAGATATTTAGAAGATTTTCGTTATTCCAGTTTTTTTCTTTTGATAAATCTATTTGTAAAAATTTAAATTTGTTGAAATCTAAATCAAGCTTTAATTTACTTATGGGTTTTCTACTAACAATGCATATTTGATGATTTTCATTTAGTAGTGTTGGTACTAATTCTTTACCAACAAATCCAGTACAGCCAAGTAGTAAAAGATGCATATTCTGTAGATATTTATCTTTTAAGGCTATTAAATTTTTAAGAGGTTTGTAATTATTATTCCTTTATCAATTTTTTTAAATATTTATCAAACAAGTTTTTGTATAATGGATTTCAAATAACTTTGTTGACTTTATTATGACAGATTCTATTCCAAAGAAACCTCTCAAGAAAGGAAGCTTAGTTTTTGTCGATAGAGAAAATTATATAAAAAGTATCGAGGCGTTAGCCAGTGATAATGATCTACCTAATTATGTCTTTGAAGGTCCTGGAGAGATTCTTTCAGTTAAAGAGGAATATGCTCAGGTTCGCTGGCGCAGACCTGTGCCAGATGTTTGGTTTAAATTAGATCAACTTAAAGAATATATTCAATAAATTTTTATATCTAAAAGTTTTTATTTTTTTTGTCTGTAGACATCTTTGATTGGATTCTTTTTGCTTCTTTGATCATTTCTTTACCATCAAATAAATAATTATCCACATATCCTTGTGTATATCTATCAAATTCTGATAAAGCATCTTTAACTTGTGAAAAACAATGATAAAGATTGAGGCCTAGAACTGAAATAGACTTTGGAACTATTTTTTTGTTATAAATTTTTTCAACTTTTTCTATTTTCTTTTGTGAATGACTTATGTAATTGCAGAAATTTTCCATTAGTTGGTCATCATATGGGTCTGCAGATAGTTCTTTTATTTCGCTGTTCAAAGGTTTAATTATTTGACTAATTAATCTATTGATCGGAGTATAAATTTCTTTAATCCATTTTTCAACTTCTTTGTCTTTGATTGAAGAATTATATTTTTTTGAATTAAATTTTTCTTCCCAATTTTCATTTAATGAATCATATAATGCACTGGAAGAGAGCAAACTTTTATCATATTGTTCTTTTTTGATAGGGTCATTTAGAGTCTCCCAGGCATTTTGTATTGCAAGAAATCGTTCTTTTTTCCCGCCAGTATCAGGGTGATGTTGCTTAACTAAAGAACGATATGAGGATTTAATTTCACTTTTGGTTGCATTTTTCTTAAGGCCTAATTCTTCATATAAATTATTTTCCATTTTTATGAATTATTGATTAAAGATAACCATCTTTTCTGGCTTGAATTGAGGTATTCGATTCAAACATTGCTGTTGATAAATATCTTTCACCAAAACTTGGAAGAATAACTATCAATCTTTTATTTATTAGTTCTTTCCTTTCACTGATTTTTATAGTTGCTGCTAAAGCTGCACCGCTGCTGATGCCAGATAAAAGGCCTTCCAATCTAGCTAATAAACGTCCATAATAAAATGCTTCATCGTCATCTATTTTGATAATTTCATCAATTAATTTAGTATTCAGTACTTTTGGTACGAAGCCTGCTCCTATTCCTTGAATTGAATGAGAACCTGCTGTTTCTCCAGAAATGACAGCACTTTTTTTGGGCTCTACTGCATAAATTTTGCAATTTGGATTAACTTTTTTTAAAAAACGTGCACAACCAGTAATTGTTCCTCCTGTTCCTACTCCTGTGACGAGTCCATCTAAATTATTATTAGATTGAGCCCATATTTCTTGAGCTGTTGTTCTTTCATGAATATCGGGATTAGCGAAGTTTTCAAATTGATTAAATTGATAACTATCAGAAATGCTTGTAGATAACTCTTTAGCTAAATCTAATGCTCCTTTCATTCCTTCTTTACCTGGTGTAAGCTGTAATTCAGCTCCATATGCTCTCAACATTGCCCTTCTTTCAATACTCATAGTGTCCGGCATAGTTAATATCAATTTATAGCCTTTTGCTGCAGCAACCATTGCCAATGCGATGCCAGTATTTCCACTTGTTGCTTCAATCAAGGTTGTTTTATCTGGCGTTATCAATCCTTCTTCTTCTGCTTTACATAACATTGAATAGGCAATTCTATCTTTAACTGATGCTGATGGATTGAAACTTTCAAGCTTGGCTATTATTTCTGGATAACAATTAAAGTATTTTCTGATTCGATTTAATTTAACTAATGGGGTATTTCCAACTAGAGAAGTTATATCATTTGCTATTTCCATGAAATGATTACTTAAATTGCGAAAAAATCTCTATATATATAATAATTGTATTTAAACTCCTTTAAACAAGTCTTGAAAAAGAATTTAATTTAATATAACTTTCTACGTAATAATTTTATTATTATAAAAAGTAGCTTTGATTATTATTATGTATTCGCTGGAACTAAGTCTCAGATATTCACCTTTTCCTCTTTCAATTCAGAAGAAAGAATTTGAGGATGTTAAAAGAATTTATGATGAAATTAGGAATTCTATGAATGAAAATTTAGAAACTTCAAATTTGATTGAATTAAACTGCGATAAAGTGCAAGACAAATTAATTACTGTTAGAACTCAAGAAATTATTTCTGTTCAGATGTATGAAAAATCATCAGTAGCTGGAGGTTCTAAAAGACCTGGATTTTCTTTAAACATAGAATAATATTATTAATGCGAGATTCTTTTGAAAATCAAATACCTCACATACATTTCAAAGATGTCTCATTTTCATATCCAAAAAAAAAGGAAAATTTAATTTTTAAATGCAATTTTAAAATAAAAAAACCTGGATTTTGGATGGTTGTTGGTAAAAATGGGAGTGGAAAAAGTACTCTTTTAAAATTAATAAATGGAATAATTAAACCCAAACATGGAAGTGTTTTTTGTAATGCAAATGTTGGTATGGTATTTCAAAACCCAGATCATCAAATTTTGATGCCAAATTGTAGGAGCGAACTTTTAATTAATATTAATCAAAATTTAAGTGATTATGAAATTGCCAAAAAAATTGAATATGTCCTTGATCAGGTTGGATTGAATGGTTTTGCAAAAAGACCAGTTCATACTTTAAGCGGTGGGCAAAAACAACGCCTAACTATAGCTTGTGCTCTTATAAGTAATAGAAATTTTATTCTTTTGGATGAGCCTACCGCGTTACTTGATCAAACAAGCCAATTAAAAGTTTTAAAAACAATAAAAAATCTTACATGTAATGATAAAAAACCTTTGTCCGCTTTATGGATTACTCACCGTTATGAAGAATTAACTTATGCTGATGCAGTTGCGGAATTGAAAAATGGTTTTTTATCTAGTTGGCAAGAACCGTCAAAATTTAAATATAATTAAAATTTTTACTTGTCATAAGGCACTTTAAAGAGCTAAATTCAGTTTATATTCCTCGGTAGCTCAGCGGTAGAGCGATCGACTGTTAATCGATTGGTCGCAGGTTCGAATCCCGCCCGGGGAGTTCAATTTAGGATACAGAAAAATTCAGGAGACCTTAAAAGGGTCTCTTTTTTGTCTATGAAATAAATCTGAGCAAAAACCTTAATTCAGATAAGTTCAGGATATTGCAAATCTATTTTTAAAAGGTGGAGAGAAATATAAAATAAGTTGAGATTTATATTATGGTTATTATTAAAATATTAACTTTTATTTTTAATTAACTTTTTGAATGTAGAAAGATGAATTTCTATGATTTTTTTGTAAAAAAGGAGCATATTTTTTAAGATTAGAGAATTTATTTTGTTGATAAAATCTAGATGAAAAAATAGTTTCCCAAGTGCTGTTATACATTAAAAAAGAATGGAGAAAATATGATTCATTCCAAAATTGAGAGCCGTCTTTATGCCAATCTAACCAATATGCATAGGGAATCATAATATCGTGAAAATGGATAACGGTGTCTTTTTTCAGTTTTGGTATTATTTCAAAAAATTCGTATAAGACATCAGAATCAGTTTTAACTACATGACTTGAATCAATAAATAAAAAGTCGCAGTTATGAAAAATATCAATTGGTATTTCTTGAACTTTTTTATTTATTAGTTCGACTGATTTTCCTTTCTCAGATAAAAATTTACTTAATGGAAAAGATGGGTAAGGTTCAATGCAAATATGTTTGGATTTTATATTATTTTCTTCTATAGACTTTTGAATTATTTTGGTAGTCTCTCCGCATCCTATTTCTATTATTTTTTTTGGCATATTACTTTTAACGAAAGAATAAAGAAAATAGGAGTCAAATAAAGATAATCCTGAGTTCTGATAAGGGAGAAAATTTACATCTTTTATCAATTCTTTCTTTTTTAATTTCTCTTATGTTTGGAATTGGGGAGTAAAAATGATTTACTGTAATATTTATCCCAAATTTACTAGAGAATGAATTTATTAACTTACATAATTTAATAATAATGCTTAACTTAAAACCACTTCCCTGTCTAATTTTTTTTATGAATGAGATCATCTTAATCATTTAAAAAACTTAAACTTTATAACTTCTTTTATTAAAAAAGAGTTTTTTCAAAATTGAGAAAAAATTCAATTCTTTTAATAATAATTAAAGTTTATTGAAATTTATATTTTCCCTAATTCAAAGTGGAGAAAGTAATAAGATTAAGGATTCATATTGCTTCAAATGCAGTCATTTGAATTTAAATTTCTATAACCTAAATACCGCCGAGGGAGTTTATAAATTTCAAAAAGTTATCCAAAGTCATCCTAAAAAGTGACTTATTTATTCGAACTCTTTTTTTGTTAAATAGTGGTTAGCCGAAGATATATTCAAGTAAATTTGATAACTTATTAAGGACAGTATATAGAACATCAAAAAAGATCAAGATTAGTTATAAATACGTAAATAAAATAAAAAAAAGTTTTTTTTTAAGAACAGTAATTAGAACATTTACTAATTTCTCTACGCAAGTGAAAAAGTTCTTTTATAGATTTTTAAATTTTTAAAAATTAAGACATATTTTTGTTTGTATCGTTTGACTTACACACCATTTTGAAATTCTAGTCATCCCACATATCTTTTTTCTCTTGATCGAAATTATTCCTTTCAAGTAATTCTATTCTTTGTTTCTGAGAATCTACTTCTGTTTCCATTACGTTTTTATCGTCAATATATTTTGTTTGTATTTCTAGGATAATTATTTCAAATTGTTCTCCAAAAAAATCTGACATTTCTCTCCATGCTTCCATTTCCTCTTCTTTGCCAATAGTATCGTTTATCTGATGAGAAATAATTTCTAGTACATATTGTTTAAGTTCCTTATGACTCATCGATTCAACTTTTTTTTGAATGTAAAGTTCTTTAAGATTATCTAGTTGTTTCTTTGATAAATCTGAATAAATAATAGGCTTCTTTTTCATAAATACTTAAATTTTTTTTAATATAGGCAAAATTATTAATTTAAACATTCTGGAGAAATTTAAACTTTAAACTAAGTTAATCCCTTCCTATTTGACAATTGAAAATCTTCATTTAATTTAATTTTTATGTACCTTACAATGGCAATCTGAATTAGATATTCCTTTAAATTTAACTATTATTAGTTTCTAAAATTCTTTGATTATTAAGAAAAAGTAAATAGAATCGAAAGAAATTCTAAAATTTCAATTTTTTTAAAATCTGCAATTTCCATCTAATCAATTGGTGCTACTAGGTTGTATGATAAATCTAGTTGATAAAATTGTTTACACTAATTCAGCAATCTTTATAAATTCTTGAGAGAATCATATTACTAAAACTTAATTTTAATTTAATAGTTGATAAATATGAAAATTTCAATCCTCTTAATTGAAGACGATCGTGATATGCGTGATTTGGTGGCTAGGCATTTAGAACATTCAGGTTTCGATGTCCAAAAAGCTGAAGATGGAATTAAAGGTCAAGCATTAGCTCTTCAATATTCACCAGATTTAATACTCTTAGATTTAATGCTGCCAAGTGTTGATGGATTAACTTTATGCCAGCGACTAAGAAGAGATGAAAGAACATCAAATATACCAATTTTGATGATAACTGCATTAGGCGGCCTTAAAGATAAAGTTACTGGGTTTAATTCTGGAGCTGATGATTACATTACTAAACCATTCGATCTAGAAGAATTACATGTACGTATAAAAGCTTTATTAAGAAGAACCAACAGAGTGCAATTAAATTCTAGTAACCAGCAAGAAATATTAAATTATGGTCCATTAACTCTTGTTCCAGAAAGATTTGAAGCTATATGGTTTGAATCTCCTGTTAGGTTAACGCATCTTGAATTTGAACTGCTTCATTGTCTTTTGCAGAGGCATGGTCAAACTGTATCGCCAGCATTAATTCTTAAAGAAGTATGGGGATATGAACCTGATGATGATATTGAGACTATAAGAGTCCATATTAGACACTTACGCACTAAACTTGAACCCGATCCACGTAAACCTGTTTATATAAAAACTGTATACGGTGCTGGATATTGTCTTGAATTACCTATTGGCGCTCAAGTGGAAACTGCTAGGCAAGAGTTTATTCAAGCAAGAAATCCTAACTTGATAAATTCTGCAGTAGATTAATTTTATATATTTTCCATTGAAATTTTTAAGAAAGTAATTTCCCATGCCAACCTTGGTTGAATGTTTTTTCTTAAGAGATATTTTAAATTTTCAAGTTTTTTAACTAAAACGATATTTTTTGTTTTTCTCCACCAAATAGTTTGAATTAAATTTACTAAGTAAATCTGTTGAAAAATTTCTAATTTTTCAGATATTGATTTAGATATTTCTAATATTTCCAGACTATTTTTTATTGGAGAATCCAATTTACTAATAATTTCATCTGAAAAATCATTCCAAATTTCAATATTTTTCAATAATTGATTTGGAGATCCATTTGCAGAGTTTGTTAAATCTTCAAATTTTAATTTTGTATTAATGTTCAATTCAGAAATTTCTAAATATTCTTTTAAAATAGACTTTATTTGTTTATTAGAAAAAGATCTAAATCTGACGATTTGACATCTTGAGATGATTGTATCTAAAAGAAGGTTTAATTTAGATGTTAGTAAAATAAAAATGCCGTTACTAGGTTCTTCTAAGGTTTTTAAAAGGCAATTTGAGGCTGCTTCGTTTAATAAGTGTGCATCAATAATTAAAACAATTTTTTTTTCTGAGTTTATAGATTTTTGACTAAGAAAAGTTTTGATATTACGTATTTGAGCAATCTTAATAATCTCAGATCCACTTTTTATTGTTTTTTCAAGATCTGAAATTCCTGAACTTTTAGTTGCCAAAAAAGAATCAGGTTCAATAATTAAAAAATCTGGATGGTTATTATTTGTAATTCTCTCTTCAACATTTTCGCTTGGTGAAGACTGTTTGAAAATCTCTTTTATAAATTGAAGAGCAGTTTGTTTTTTCCCTACTCCTTCAGCACCATAAAATATATAACCATTAGTAAATGATTTGTTTTCAATTATGTTTTTAAGATAGGTATTGACTTCTTCATTCAAGAAAAAATTATTTTTTTTAACCTGAATCATTTGTTATTAGAAAAGTTGTTTAGCAAAGTCTCTTTAATTTGATTAGAAATAGTTTTAATATTTTGTGAAGCAGATATTACTTTCCAGTTTTTTTGTTTAGCAATTAGTTTGAAGCCTTCATTTACTTTTTCTAAAAATCTAATACCCTCTGATTCTATTCTGTCAGGAATTTCATTTTTTCTTCGGAATATGCTCTCTTCTGGAGAAATTTCTAAGAAGAAAGTGAGATCAGGAGATTCTCCTTGACACACAATAGATTCAATCTTTTTAATTATTTCTATATTTATATTTCTTCCATAACCTTGATAAGCCAAGGTGGAATCGGAAAATCTATCACTTATTACCCAATCATTTTTATTTAAAGCAGGTGAAATAATTTTGGAAACGTGTTCAGCTCTATCCGCTGAATAAAGCAATAATTCCGCAAGAGATGAAGGCTTGTTATTTTCATTATTATCAAGAATCAGTCCTCTAAGCTTTTTTCCTAAAAGACTGCCTCCCGGCTCTCTAGTTGTGATTAATTTAGATCCTTTCTTTATTAGACCACTATGAGGTAGCCATTTAGATAGTTCATCTATTTGGGTAGTTTTACCACATCCATCAATACCCTCAATAACGATAAATTTTCCTTTCATTTAATCCAAAGATAAAGCATTAATTACAACTGTAATAGAGCTAATAGCCATCAATAATGCTGCTATTGAGGGAGTAAGAAGAATACCGTATTTAGGGAATAAAATGCCGGCTGCTAAGGGTATAGCTAGTAAGTTGTAACCAAAAGCCCAGGTTAGATTTTGCTTTATTTTTCTTATAGTTTTTTTTGCAAGATTTAAGGCGTAGGGTAATCCATTTAGTTGATCTCCCATCAATACTACATCTGCATTTGCCTTGGCTATTTGAGTTCCTGATCCCACCGCAATTCCTAAGTCTGAAGATGCTAAGGCTGGGACATCATTAATACCATCACCAATCATTGCTACTTTATTATTAATTTTTAAATTTTCTATAGTCTTTAGCTTCATTTCAGGAAGAAGATCCCATTTTACCTCTGTTTCTTGACAACCAATTTTTTTTGCTAAGGCTAAAACTGTTTGTTTCCTATCTCCACTTAAAATATTAATTTTAAATTTGTTTTCTCTTAAATTTTGAACTGTTTTAATTGAATCATCTCTGAGTAAATCTCCTAGGAAGATAAAGCCTAATAACTTATCTTTGATACTTACTCCAATGATAGTGTTGGTTTTTGTCTCTTCATTTTCAATGACTTTATTTGCATCACTATCAATAATTATTCCTTTACTTAGTAGCCATTCAATATTTCCAATATTAATAAGTCCATCAATTGACTCTAGTTCTCCAGAAATACCTCGACCTGAATGAGTGAAAATTTTCTTTATTGGAAATAAACTTAAATTTTGTTTTTTTGCCTCCTGAATTAAGGCATCTGCGATTGGATGTCTGCTCTCCTTTTCTAAACTGGCAGCTATTCTTAATAAAAATGAATGATCATCATTATTTTTATAATCAACAATGAAAGGCTTACCTTTCGTTAAAGTACCTGTCTTGTCAAAAATAATGAGATTAATTTTTGAAGCCATCTCTATTTTGTCCCCGCCTTTAAATAAGACCCCTTTTTTTGCTGCTTTACCTGATGCGACAGTTATTACAGTTGGGGTGGCTAAACCTAATGCGCAAGGACAAGCTATTACTAAAACAGCAATTGACAATTGAATTGCTAAACTAAGAAAATTCTCAGCATTACTACCGAGCGAACTATGAAGTGTATGGCTTGAGTGAGTGATGAATTGATGCTTATAACTTAATAAATCAGGCCAAATGTTTTTTGCCCCCTTCCACCAAAAGAAAAAGGTTAAAGTAGCAAAAATAAGTACAAAGTAAGTAAATTTGCCTGCAATTTCATCAGCAATTCTTTGAATGCGAGGTTTTCTAGCGTTTACAGACTCAATAAGATTTACTAGTTTTGCAAGAGAAGAATCCCCTCCGACCTTTTGTACTTTAAGTCTAAGAGTTGAATTAAGATTTAAAGACCCACTAGATAGATTTTCGCCTTCTTTTACCTCGATAGGTTTGGATTCTCCAGTAATATGTGAAACATCAACATATGAATTACCTTTAGTAACAATGCAGTCAGCAGGTACTCTGTCTCCAGCTAAAACTTGAATCTCTTGATCAGGTCTTAGAGTATTTACTCTTATTGACTTTATTTGATTGTCCTCTGTGAATATATTTGCCAATTCAGGTTGAAGATCTAATAATTCTCCGATGGATGAACCAGTTTGATATCTTGCTCTTTCTTCTAAGAAACGCCCAATTAGTATGAAGCCTAACAGCATAACTGGTTCATTAAAAAAACAAGGAAAACCAGTGGCAGGAAATATTAAGGATAGAAGACTTGTTGTATAAGCGCTAATTACTCCAAGAGCCACTAAAGAATCCATATCCGGATGGTTCTTAATAAATGATTTAAATCCATTAATAATTATTCGTCTGCCAGGAAATAATAGAGCTAACGTTGCTAATGAAGCGTGAAAAAATATATTACCTAATATTGGAAAATTTATATATCTACCTTCTGCCAGATGTCCTAAAACTGAAAATAATAAAAGTAATAGGGCAAAAGTTAGTTTTTTCCATTGATTATTCCACTTCTTTTTTTTTTCTAATTCTGCTTTATTTATTTTCTTTGAAAAATCATTTATGTAAATCTTTGAAGGGAAACCATTCTCTTTTAGATTTTCGAGAACTGTTTCTATTTCTATATGTTTCTGGGTAATTTCAAAATATGCACTTTCAGTAAGCAAGTTAACAGAAACATTTTCAATCCCATCAGAATTATTCAATATTTTTTCAACAGTACTAACACAACCCCCGCACTTCATTCCTGTAACGTTTAATTGAATGCTCTCCATATTTTTCGCTATAGAAGCAAATTAATGCTTAACCTTATTATTAACTATAATAATAAATGTATTAGATTTTTTAAATAGTTATTTTTTAAATTACTATATTAATTTATTAGATTTAGAGCAGTGCCCAGTAATCAAAACAGAGACAACTTTATTGATAAAGCTTTTACTGTAATTGCTGAATCTATAGTAAAAATAATGCCTATAGCTGAGAAAGAAAAAAAGGCATATATTTATTATAGAGATGGCTTAGCTGCACAAAATAATGGGGATTATTCTGAAGCATTAGAGTATTACAAGGAGAGTTTACTGCTTGAAGAAAATAAAATTGATAGGGGTGAGACTTTAAAAAATATGGCAATTATATATATGAGTAATGGTGAAGAGGATTTGTCTATTGAAACTTATGAAAAAGCATTAGCAGAAAATCCCAAACAGCCATCATGCTTGAAAAATATAGGTTTAATTTATGAAAAAAGGGGAAGATATGCTGAGCAAAATGGTGATTTAGATCAGAGAGATATTTGGTTTGATAAAGCTGCTGAAGTCTGGTCTAAAGCAGTGAGACTATATCCAGGTGGGTATCTAGATATTGAGAATTGGTTGAAAAACTCAGGCAGAAGCTCAATTGATATGTACCTTTGATTTTTTTATTTTGATAAAGAATAATCAACTGCTTCTTTAATATTAGATATCTCTTTAATATTTATTAAATTTTGAAAATTATTATTTAGTTCCTCTTCTAGTTTTGGCACTACGATATTTTTGATCCCTAGTCTTACAGCTTCTTCTATCTTTGTTCGAAGGTTATTCGATTTTCTAACTTGACCGCTCAAACCCAATTCCCCAATAAATGAGGTACTAGCTAAAGGGGGAATATTTTTCAAACTTGATAAGATTGATATTGCTACTCCTAAGTCAGATGAGGGATCATTAATCTCAAAACCACCCCCAGTAGCTACATAACAATCAAATTCAGATAATTTAATGCCTACATGTTTTTCAATAACAGCTAGAATTTGATGTAATCTGTTAATACTTATTCCAGTTGTTGTTCTTCTTGGGTTACTGTAAAAAGTTTTATTTACCAGTGCTTGTATATCAACTGCAAATGGTCTCGTACCTTCAATGGTAATTGTAGTTGTTACTCCTGAAATATTCTCTTTATTTGTAAAGATTGAACCCGGGTTTTTGATCTCTCGTAAGCCCTCTTCAAGCATTTCAAAAATTCCAATTTCAAAGGTCGATCCAAATCGATTTTTTATACTTCTTAATAATCTATGTGAGGAAATCTTATCCCCTTCAAAGTTTACTACTACATCAACTAAATGCTCTAAGGTTTTGGGACCAGCTAAAGCGCCATCTTTGGTAACATGACCAATTATTAAAAGCGCGATATTATTTTCTTTGGCGAAATTTTGCAATTCCGATGAACATGCTCTAACTTGAGAAACAGATCCTGGCGAACTTTCCATCACTTGGTTATGGATGGCTTGAATACTATCAATAATTGCGAAACTTGGATTTACAAGTTTGATCTCTTCAATAATTTGGGATAAATTTGTTTCTGCAAAAATTTTTAGATCTATACTTTTTTGATTTAATCTTTCCCATCTAATTTTTACTTGTTCTAGGGATTCTTCTGCCGTTACGTATAAAACTTTTTCAGTAAGAGATATTTTTCCTGCCGATTGAAGTACTATTGTGCTTTTACCTATACCGGGCTCCCCTCCAAGTAAAACAACAGATCCAGGTACTATTCCACCTCCAAGAACTCGATCAAATTCTTTAAAACCACTAGTAAATCTTGATATTTTTTTTGATGAAATTTCATTAAACGTTATAGCTTTCTTATTTTTTTTAATATCTTGATATTTAGATCTCTTGCTTTTGATTTCTTCAACAATGGAATTCCAAGATTTGCAATTTAGGCATTTCCCAAAGTATTGAGAAGTTTCGGTTCCGCAATTTTGACAAATAAAAGTCGACAATTTGCTAGACATTAAGTTTTTTAATAAAGTAATAGAACTAGAATGTTTGGGATATTGCCCCTCTACAAGTTAGATTAGGATAATAATTAATTCTCTTACTGATTAGCTAATAGAAACAAATGGCTCTATCTAGTCAAACTAAAGAAACAATTCTTGTCGCAGATGATGAGGCAAGTATTAGAAGAATTCTGGAGACGCGCCTCTCCATGATTGGCTACAAAGTTGTAACTGCAAGTGATGGTAAAGAAGCACTAAAGTTATTTAAAGATTATGAGCCTGATTTAGTAGTACTTGACGTCATGATGCCAAAGTTAGATGGCTATGGAGTTTGTCAAGAATTAAGAAAAGACTCTGATGTTCCAATCGTTATGTTAACTGCATTAGGAGATGTTGCAGACAGGATTACAGGTTTAGAATTAGGGGCTGATGATTATGTTGTTAAACCATTTAGTCCAAAGGAATTAGAAGCTAGAATTAGGTGCGTTTTAAGAAGAATTGACAAAGAACAAATTCCTGGCATGCCTAATTCAGGATTAATTTTGGTTACTGATATAAAAATTGATACTAATCGAAGACAAGTTTTTAAAAGCGATGAGAGAATTAGATTAACTGGTATGGAATTTAGTCTGTTGGAGCTCTTGGTAAGTAGGTCAGGCGAGCCATTTAGCAGAGGAGAGATTTTAAAGGAGGTATGGGGATATACACCTGAAAGGCATGTAGATACAAGAGTAGTTGATGTTCACATATCAAGGTTAAGATCAAAACTTGAGGCCGATCCAGCAAATCCTGAATTGATATTGACAGCAAGGGGTACAGGATATCTTTTCCAGAGGATTGTTGATATTTCTCCTTTTGAAGGTAAATAAATGGGGAAAGAGACTGTACATAAAATTAATAAGTCCAAAGCTATTAGAAGATTGGTTATTTGGTATAAAAGAAACTCGGCTGTAACTTCAATAGTAGATACTGCTGCTAGTTCTGCAGTAACTGCTAGCAATGTGGCGGGCAATGTAGTTTCTGGTGCTGGGTCTGTGGTGAGCACAGCTAGTAATGTTGCTAGTAATGTTGCAGGTAATGTTGCAGGTAATGTAGTTTCAAGCGCTGAATCTGTTGTTAATACTGCTAGTAGCGTAGTTTCAAATGCTAGTTCAATAGCAAAAAATACATTACAGCCATTAGTTTTCGACCCATTAAAAAGATTACAAAACAATGATAATTTTTTAGAAAAGGAAGAGGACTCGCAATCTAATAGAATTTGGATCGCAGTCGATGGTATGGGTGGGGATTATGCTCCTGGGCCAATATTAGAGGGTTGTCTTGAAGCTATTAGCAGATTTCCGATAAATATAAAGTTTGTTGGCAAAATTGAAAAAGTTAAAAATGCAGCAGAAAAAATCGGTTTATTAGAACCACTTGAAAAAGAAATAGAAAATAATCGTCTTGAATTAATTGATAGTGGAGATCCTATAGGAATGAATGAAGAGGCTACTGCAGTCAGAAAAAGGAAAAACGCAAGTATCAATGTCGCAATGGATTTAGTAAGGAATAATAAAGCGCAAGCTGTTTACTCAGCTGGTAATTCTGGAGCAATGATGGCTTCTGCCATATTTAGAATTGGAAGATTGAAAGGGATTGATAGACCAGCTATAGGTGCATTATTCCCTACAAGGGATCAAACTCGTCCTGTATTAGTTTTAGATGTTGGTGCAAATACTGATTGCAAACCCTCTTATCTTCATCAGTTTGCTCTTTTAGGTAATATTTATGCAAAAGATGTTTTGCAAGTAAAAAAACCAAGAATTGGCCTTTTAAATATCGGAGAAGAAGAATGCAAAGGAAATGATTTATCTCTTAAAACATTTCAATTATTATCTAATGAAGAAAGTTTTGACTTTGGAGGTAATTGTGAAGGTCGAGATGTATTGTCAGGTAGTTTTGATGTAGTCGTCTGTGATGGCTTTACCGGTAATATATTATTGAAATTTCTTGAGTCTGTGGGAGGTGTTTTATTAGATATTTTAAAATCTGAGCTTCCAAGAGGAAGGCGAGGAAAAGTTGGTTCAGCTTTTTTAAAAAGTAATCTATTAAGAATAAAAAAAAGATTAGATCATGCCGAACATGGCGGTGCCTTATTACTTGGGGTAAATGGTATTTGTGTTATTGGTCATGGTAGTAGTAAGTCTTTATCAGTTGTTAGTGCTCTTAGATTGGCTCATTCTGCAGTGAATCACAACGTTATGGAAAATTTAAATCAACTTCAAAAGCTTCAAGTTTTAAATTCCTAAAGCATATTGCGTCAAATTTATGTTTGACTTATATAAGTAACTAAAAACTCTTTTGGAAGAAAAAAATTTGAATCAGATTGGAGTCTCATTTAAAGGAAGTGGAAGTTATGTGCCTGATCAAATACTAACTAATCAAAAAATCAGTCAGAAGGTAGATACGAGTGATGAATGGATAAAATCTAGAACTGGTATTTCTGAGAGAAGAATTTCTAGCTTAGGAGATAATGTTACTGATATGGGTTATAAGGCTGCACTAAATGCGATTGATAATGCTAATTGGGATGTTAAAACAATTGATCTGATCGTTTTAGCTACTTCTACTCCACATGATTTATTTGGCTCGGCGCCCTCTATTCAAGCTAAATTGGGCGCCTCTAATGCTGTAGCGTTCGATTTAACTGCAGCATGTAGTGGTTTTTTATTCGCCTTAATAACAGCTTCACAATTTTTAAAAGGAGGTAATTTCAAACGGGCTGTTGTTATCGGAGCAGATCAATTATCAAGCTTTGTTGATTGGAAGGATAGGAGGAGCTGTATTCTTTTTGGAGATGGTGCGGGTGCATTAGCAATTGAAGCCACAAATGAATTTGATAATTTCATAGGTTTTGATATGAGAACTGATGGTAAAAGGGGCTCTTTTCTTAATCTTCCATCAAAAAATAAAAAAGATTCAATAATTGATAACATTGATTTTTTAAGTGGGAGTTTTTCTCCAATCCAGATGAATGGTCAGGAAGTTTACAAATTTGCAGTTAAAGAAGTCCCCATTATTCTTGATAAGTTATTTAGAGAAAAAAATTATACTTCTGATCAAGTTGACTGGCTTGTCTTGCATCAAGCTAATCAAAGAATATTGGATTCTGTAGGAGAAAGGTTAAAAATTCCTAGAGAGAAAATTCTTAGCAATTTAGAAAAATATGGCAATACTTCAGCAGCAACAATTCCTCTAATGATGGATGAGGCTATTAGAAATCAAAATATTAAACAAAATGATATTATTGCCACAAGTGGTTTTGGTGCTGGGTTAAGTTGGGGTGCAGCCCTCATTAAATGGGGTTAAAAACAAAATAGAACATTATGACAGTTGCATGGGTATTTCCTGGACAGGGATCGCAAAAAATAGGAATGGCAAAACAAATTAGAAATTTGCCAAACACAAATGAGCGTTTTAGTTATGCTTCTGAGATATTTGAAAGAAATTTATTTGAAATTTGCGAGTCGAATTCTGAACCGATAAATCCTCTTTGTGATTTAAATAACACAATAAATACACAAATTTGTCTTTTTTTAGTTGAATCGATTTTAATAGATGCCCTAAAGGCTGATGGGTTTAAACCAACTTATGTTGCTGGGCATAGTCTCGGAGAAATAACTGCACTATATTGTGCAGATGTTTTTTCATTTAAAGATTGTGTATTACTAATAAAAGAAAGATCTCAATTAATGGTCAATGCTGATAAGGGATCTATGGCAGCAGTAATTGGTTTTGATAGAAATCAACTTGATTTATTAGTACAAAAAATTGATGATGTTGTAATTGCTAACGATAATAGCTCTTCCCAAGTTGTCTTATCAGGATCTGAGGAGGCATTAGATAATTTATCGAGAGAAATTTCTTGTAAAAGATTCCTGAAATTAAATGTTTCAGGTGCATTTCATTCACCATTTATGAATGAACCTTCATCAAAATTTTCTGAGTATTTAAAACAGATTAAATTTAATAATCCTTCTTTCCCAGTTATAAGCAACTCGGAACCTTCACTTTGTAGCGATCCAAACGAGCTTAAAATTAGATTAGAAAAGCAAATGTGTAATGGTGTGAGGTGGCGAGAAACTATGGATTTAATGGCAAAAGATAGTGATCTTCATATTGTTGAAATTGGCCCCTCAAATGTACTAAGCGGTTTAGGAAAAAGACATCTTAAAGATGTAAAAATTTCTCAAGTTTCATCTTCTGATCAAATATCTTATTAATTTGTATGAAAAATCATACTATTCAAAAATTAATCTATGAATTAGTAAGCAAGCTTTTTGTATTGCCTATTTATAAATTCGTATTTAAAGGTAATTTAATAGGCAGAGAAAATATTCCCCAAAAAGATTCTTTCATAATGGTTTCTAATCATGGTTCTTTACTAGATCCTCCTTTGTTAGGGCATGCTCTTGGGCGTAATATATCTTTTATGGCCAAGGCAGAGCTTTTTAAAATTCCTTTTCTTGGCTTTGTTATAAAGGCTTGTGGAGCGTATCCTGTAAAAAGGGGTATTGCTGATAAAAATACAATTAAAACAGCATGCGAAAAATTATCAAATAATAATTGTATTGGAATTTTTATTGATGGCACTCGTCAAAAAAATGGTCGAGTTAATAAGCCAAAAAAAGGAGCTGCGTTATTAGCCTTTAAAAATCAAAAATTATTATTGCCGGTTGCAATAGTAAATTCAAATAGACTGATAAGATTTAAATTCTTTATTCCTTTATTTTCAAAAATAGTTATAAAAGTAGGGAAACCCCTCCTGCCTCCAAAAAGTTCATCAACAGATGATCTAAATTCTATAACTTTGAACCTTCAAGAAAATATTAATAATTTGATTGGATGAAAACTTAGTTAATTGGAGAAATAGGATAAAGTGGCAAAACTTTTTGCCAGGAATTTCCATTTGAATTTAATATATTTTTATTTGATAAATCTAATAGTTCTTTTAAATCTTCTTTATCATCGAAAATGGCCTCAAAAAAAAGTTCTTTACTTTCAAGTTCTTTAACAACTTTTGGTATAATCGTTTCCCGAATCACTAGATCAGAGGCGTTTTTTTCGTTATGACAAATTTCATATTTACCTGCAATGAAACCCTTTCGTTTTAATTTTTTGTAAATCCAGAATGATTGTTTATTTGTAAAGATATTATTTTTTGATGCAATTCTTTTTGCCATTATTTCAAATGAACTAAAACTGTCTAGAGGACAATTTATTTGTTGTGAGATAGTTCTTGCTAAAACTACAATAAGTCGTGAAGCATTAAAATTTGCTGGCCCTATGCTGACAGATATCTTATTTATTTTTTGTAAATCATCTTTGGAAATGAATTTGTTAAGATCATTAACTAAGTTGTTGCAAAGGTCATTATCAAATTTTTTGATAAAAAATTCATCAGATTCATGGTTATTGTGTTTTCTGTACCCGAAGCCAAAAGTATTATCTGTGCTATGAATCCCTAATATAGGGTAATATTCTCTTTGCTTGAGTTTATTTGTCATCTATTACCTTTAAACAGGTAATTCCATGCCTGGATTACACTTAGACCATTTACCAAATTCATTTTCAAAACTTTCACAATATTGAACATCCCAATCAGTTTTATAATCACCATTATTATCTTTAACTATATTGACATGAATGAATGGTTTTTTTGCTTTAAAATCAGGTAGATCGCAAATATGATCAACACCATGATTATTTTCAACATCATGATATGTGATACATCTATCAACCCATTTACAGTTGATGCAAATGCACATAATTAATAAATAAAATGAAAAGTAACATTCTCACAGATCATACACTAATAATTGATGAATTAGAAACAAGTATAAAATTTCATAATTTGAATTTTATATTAAGTTTGTTACCTAAAGGATCATATTTGGTTGGTGGTTACATAAGGGATATTATTTTGAGAAGAGAAACTGAAAAGGTAGATTTTGATATTGTGGTACCATTTAATGCAATTGAAATTGGGAAAAAGATTGCAGATAATATTGGATCAAAATTTATCATTTTAGATGAAAAAAGAGAAGTAGTAAGAATTATTCTTAATCATATTTATATTGATATTGCTAATCAGGTTTCATCTACGATCGAAGGAGATTTGTACTCTAGAGACTTTTCGATTAATTCAATTGCTTTTTTATTTGATAAGAAGTGTTTGTTTGATCCATTAAATGGTCTTAAAGATCTAGAGCTTTCTATACTTAGAACTCATTCTGAAAAAAATTTACTAAATGATCCTTTACGAATATTGAGATGTTTTCGATTTATTTCAGAATTGAATTTTAAAATTGATCTTAATTTAATTACTTTTATTAAAAAAAATAAAGGGAAATTATATCTTGTTGCTAAAGAGAGAATTAATTATGAAATACATAAAATAGTTCATGGAGTAAATGCTCTTGATGCGGTTATTTTGATAAAAAAAATTAATATATTTGGTACTGATAATTTATCTGAAGATTCTTTTTTTTTGGATTTAGAGAAAATTAATTTTGCAGAACTTAATCAGGAAGAAAAAGAAGAATTTTTACCATTATTTTTTATTGCTCAAATTTTAGATGTTGTATCTTTAGAGAAGCTTAAATTTAGTAAAGCTGAAATTACAAAAACTAAGTTACTGCGAAAATGGCACTTTTTTTTGAAGAACAAAAATACTGCTCATTTAGATGAATTAGATAGATTTAAATTACATCAAGAATTAGAGATGTTTCTTCCATCTTTTATTTTTTATTTACCTCAAAATTTGCGATTTGATTGGCTAAACAGATGGCGTGATATGGAAGATAAATTATTTCATCCCTCAAATTTACTTAATGGTGATGCAATCAAAAAAAATTTGCAAATAGAAGATGGACCTATCTTAGGCGATCTTTTACAGTATCTCTCAAAGGAGCTCGCATATAAAAGATTAAATAATTTTGATGAAGCTATTTTTAAAGCAACGCAATGGATTGAACAAAATGCGCCAAAATGTGATTAAATACACATAGCCTAGTTTTGTTTAGAAGTTCAGACTTCAAAATTATTTTTAAAAATTTATGAGTATTCGTATTTACATTGGCAACTTACCACAAGGATTTAATCCAAAAGAATTTGATGAGATTTTAAAATCAGTCTCTAATTCCATTAGATTTAAAGCAGTTTTAGATAAGGAAACTAAGGAATGCAGAGGTTTTGGTTTCGCCACAACAAACAATGAAGAGAATGCTAATTTATTAATTCAAAAATTAAATGGTTTTGAATTTAATGGCTCTAAATTAAGAGTAGAATTATCAGAAAAGAAAGATTCTGCTTCAAATAGGAGAAATAGCGGTAACTTAAACAAGAACAAGAAGAGGAAAGATTTCAAGAAAATTGTGCATAGTGATGCTCCAAACCTCGAGGCACCTGATCCAAGATGGGCTGGAGAACTATCCAAACTAAAAGATTTATTGGCTAACCAGAAGACTCCAGCTTAACTATTTAATTCGAGAAATTAAAAAAGATATTGGAATCTCAAAAGCTTTCACTGAATTCTTTACAAAAGCTCTGTTATTAAAAACATCATAATCTAGCCTTTCAATAGAATCTAAAATTCCTCTATATAGACGTAAAGATGTCCAAACCGGCCACCTTGCGTCAGAAGATAACCACTTAATACCATCTTCAGACTTTTGGAACCAATCACGCGCCCTTTTTAACTGAAAATTCATCAGCGCCTTCCACTGATTGTTGATTTCCCCGTTTAAAAGTTCTTCTTCAGAATAATTAAATTTTTTAATATCCGCTTGTGGGAGATAAATTCTACCTCTATGTCTATCTTCGCCCACATCTCTCAATATATTAGTTAATTGATTTGCAATTCCAAGAGCTATAGCTGCTTCAGAGGGGTCAGGTTTAGCACTCCATGGTGCTGATGTATAAGCGCTATCAATGCCCATGACATTCTGAGTCATTAAACCAACAGTACCTGCGACTCTATAACAATATAGTTTTAATTCATCAAAATCTTTATATCTAAATTTATTAAGATCCATTCTCTGACCATCTATCATGTCTAAATATGGTTGAACACTTTGTGGATATTTTTCAATGGTATTTAATAAAACTGAATCTAATTCAGATTTAACCTCCCCTTTAAATACATTTTTTGTATTTTCTTCCCATGCATCTAATTTATCTGAAAGTTCATCTTGAGATTTAGTTGAAGCTTCTTCACTATCCATGATTTCATCTGTTCTTCTGCACCATACGTAAATTGCCCAAATAGCTTTTCTCTTTTCTGGTGGTAGTAGAAGAGTTCCCAAGTAAAAAGTTTTAGCCCATTGTTGGGTCTCTTTACGGCATATCTCATATGCTTGATCTAGTTGAGAAATTGAATTTTTCAAAAAGTTTTAGCTAAATTTAGAAATTTTTAATGTTTTTAAGAAACATTTTGAGAGGTTTTGGAATACTCTTTATTAATTGATTCCGCGCATAATTTACCACTTAAAACAGCTCCTTCCATAGATGCTAAATATTTTTGCATTGTGTAATCACCAGCTAAGAAGAAGTTTTTTATAGGAGATTTTTGACTAGGTCTGAACTCTTGACATCCAGGAACTGCCTTGTAAACAGATCTTGGGGTTTTAACTACTTTATATTTTCTTAATTTTGTCTTATCATCACCCATGAAATGTGCTGGGAATAATTTTTTCAGTTCTTCCATTGTTGCATCAACGATATCTTGATCACTCCTATTAATCCAATCTTTTGCTGGTGCGAAAACTAATTCAAGCATTGATCTATTTGGATCTTCATATTCTTTACATGTGATACTCATATCTGCATAAACGCTGAGAAGTGGAGATCTACTAAAAAGTAGATGATCAATATCTGTTAATTTTTTGTCAAACCATAAGTGAATATTAATAACTGGTACACCATTTAAACCATCTAATTTAGAAAAAGTATCTAGACCTTTCCATTGCTTGGGTATCATTAATTTAAGAAGGTCTACAGGCATCGCACTAACATAAGCATCAGCATTTATCTCCTTCTTTTCGTTTTCATTTAAAGAAGCAATAGTAAAACTTTTAACAGTGCTGTCTTCATTAAGGTTAATTTGCCTTAATGGGCTATTCATATGAACTTCTCCACCACGAGCAGTAATATAATCAACCATTGGTTGGCAAAGTCTTTCTGGAGGGGCTCCATCAAGGAATGCCATTTTTGAACCATTTTTTTCTTGTAAGAATCTGTTTAATGCTGTTAATAAAACTGTGGATGATATTTCATCTGGCCCAATGAAATTTAGAGCTTTACTCATGGCTATAAAAACTTCATCATTAACTCTCTCTGGAATATTGTGTTCTTTGAGCCAATCTGTCCATGATTTTGTATCACATTTTTCTAGGTACTTTTGACCCCTCAACATTGCAGGTACTAAACCTATACCAAATAGTATCTTTTCATTCCATGAAAGCATATCATTATTGCTAAGAATTGCTGAAACTCCATTTACGGGAGCTGGTATATCGGGAAAGTCAAATCTACTGTAAGTCCCAGGCTCAGATGGCTGATTGAAGATCATTGAATGACTTTTCCATTGGAGTCTATCTTCAATATCTAATTCTTTGAAAAGTTGCAACATATTTGGATAGGCTCCAAAAAATATATGCAAACCCGTTTCATACCAGTCTCCATCCTCGTCTTTCCATGCCGCAACTTTTCCACCTAGAACATCTCTAGCTTCGAGTACGATTGGAATATGTCCATTATCAACTAGATATTTGGCACAAGATAAACCCGCTAAACCAGCCCCAGCAATTACAACACGCATTATTAAATCAAGAAATAAATTAACACTTACTAATAAGCTACATTAAAGTTAGAACATAATAGTTTTTTTCGTTGATTATTTTGCAAAATTATGGAAAAAATGCTTTTAAAATCTACAACTCGTCACGTAAGAATTTTTACAGCTGAAGTAGTTGATAAAGAATTAAAGTTTCATCCCAACAAACTGACTCTTGATTTAGATCCTGATAATGAATTTATTTGGAACGAGGATTCTTTAACAAAAATAAATGAGAAATTTAATGAATTAATAGAAGAGAGAGCGGGAAAGAATTTGGATGATTATGAACTTCGGAAAATTGGATCAGAAATCGAAGGTTTAATTAAATATTTGCTTCAAAATGGTCAATTGAGTTATAACCCTGATTGTAGGGTTATGAACTATTCAATGGGTTTACCAAAAACAAATGAAGTACTGTGAATAGACCACCCTCAAATAGAAGGCCAAGAAGAGGCCAAAATAGAAGTTATTACTCTTCGAATCCAAGAGATACTGATTCTTATGGTCAAAGAAATAGTAGATTGTCGGCACCTTCTTCTGAACAAAAGATCAATTTTAGTACAGGAACCATTGCAGTACTTGCGGGAGTACTAATTTTAGGGGTTGGCATTGGAAGTGCTATTACCAGTACAACAGATGGCGGACAAGGCAATATAGCTAGTCAACAACAATTAGATATGGCTGTTCCAGACCCTGAATTTTGTAGACAATGGGGAGCTAGCGCTTTTGTAATTGATGTTGAAATGTATACAACACTGAATCCATCTACGAGTTTTGTAACGCAACCAGCTCTTCAGCCAGGTTGTGTAATTAGAAGAGAAAATTGGACAGTTTTACAAAAACAAGGAGCGATTAGTAATGAAGATGTCAGAGAATGTAAGCAAAGAATGAATACTTTTGCTTATATTGGATCAATACGGGATAAACCTATAGTGAAATGTGTTTATCAAACTGATGTCAATGAAAATAAATTCATAATTAAGGGAGATGGACAAGCCGAAGATGGAGGAGTAGGTATTAATAAAGAAGCAATTCAGTTTTGATAAATTTAAATTTGCCTTAATGGGCTCTCTAAACTTGCAAATTGAGGAAGTATATATTTTTTAAATACTTCTGAGGCCCTTGATGTATATCTGGATGGATTGGTAATTAATTTTAGTTCTCTTTCAACCTCTAAATCAGCAACGAATGCTTTATGGATAGTTCCTGCTGCTAATTCTCTTTCAATTGAAACAACAGGCAAAAAAGAAGCTCCTAAGCCTGATTGCACTGCATTCTTGATTGCTTCAAGAGAGTTTAGTTCCATCTCAATTTTTAATCTTTGGATTTCCAATCCAGAATCTTGAAGAAGTTTGTCAACAACTTTTCTTGTTGTTGATTGAGAATCTAGTGTTACGAAATTTAATTTGTATAAGTCTTCTTTTAAAAGCTCTTTTTTCTGTGAAAGTTGGTGTTTAGTAGGTAATACTAGTGCTAATTCATCTGTCGCATAAGGAATCACTTGTAATAAATTTTCTAAATCGCCAGGTAATTGTCCTCCAATAATGGCTAAGTCAATTTGTCCATTGGCGACACTCCAGCCAGTTCTTCTAGTGCTATGAACTTGAAGTTGAACAGATACATCAGGATATTTTTGTCTGAATAGTCCAATCATTCTTGGCATTAAATAAGTTCCGGTTGTTTGGCTGGCTCCAATGACAAGGGTTCCACCTTTTAAGCTATTTAAATCTTCAATAGCTTTACAAGCTTCGTCGCATTGATTCAAAATTCGTTCGCAATAATCAAGCAATAGTCTTCCCGCTTCAGTCAATAGAGCCTTCCTACCACCTCTGTCGAAAATTGTGATTTCAAGTTGTTTTTCTAGATTTTGTATTTGTAAACTTACGGCAGGTTGGGTTACATAGAGGAGGTCTGCAGCTTTTTTAAAACTTCCTTGAGCTGCTATAGCTTTTAATATTCTTAATTGGTCGAGAGTAAATGGTAATTCTGGCATCTATTATGCCTACAATTACTTATAATTCTAATGCTTAGAAGCATTCTTGTTAAGAACAAAAATTTTTTAAATAATTTAAATATATGGAGACTCATAAAACTTCTCTAGTAATCTTATTTTTGATTTTGATTTTTGCCGTAATTCATAGTGGGGGAGCTGCCTTAAGAATCAAGGCAGAATCTATTATGGGCCCTAGGTTATGGCGGTTATGTTTTGTTTTTTTAAGTTTGCCATCTGCAGTAATCTTGATTAGTTATTTTTTGGCTCATAGATATGACGGAATCAGATTATGGAATTTACAGGGTAATAATTTCGTTTTTATGATGGTTTGGATCTTAACTGCAATAAGTTTTCTATTTTTATATCCCGCTACTTACAATTTGCTAGAAATTCCGTCGGTTTTAAAACCTAAAGTACGAATTTATGGAACTGGGATAATGAGAATCACAAGACATCCACAAGCATTTGGTCAGATAATTTGGTGTTTTGCGCATACTTTATGGATTGGGACATCATTCACATTATTAACTTCAATTGGTTTGATTTTGCATCATCTTTTTGCAATCTGGCATGGGGATAAGAGATTATCAAATAGATTTGGAGAAGAATTTGAAAAGTTTAAAAAAAATACTTCCATAATCCCCTTTTTGGCAATTATTGAAGGGAGGCAAGAATTTAAGATTAGAGAATTCTTTAGGTTATCTCAACTTGGTATATTGATTGCAATAGGAGTACTTTGGTGGTCTCATCAGTACATAAATATTGCTGTTAAAACATTTAATTCATCATTTTTGTCGGAATTTTTCAATTGACAGTTTAAAATCAAAATACAAGTTCTTTAAAACATGCCTCAAGCTTCAGAAATTGCCTGGTTAATTCCTGTTTTCCCACTTATCGGAGCAGTGCTTTCTGGCTTAGGACTAATAAGCATCAACAAGAAAATTAATAATTCAAGAGAAATTGTTTCTGTAGGCTTGATTTCTTTTGTTGGGATTTCTGCAGTAATCAGTTATAAAGCTCTAATTGAACAAATTAATGGTTATCAATCAGTAGAAAAATTATTTGTATGGGCCAATGCTGGGGATTTCACAATTCCAATGGGATTTGTTCTTGATCCTTTGGGGAGTGTAATGCTTGCGTTAGTAACTACAATAACTTTGCTGGTAATGATTTACTCTCATGGTTATATGGCGCATGACAAAGGTTATGTCAGATTTTTCACATATTTAGCACTATTTAGTAGTTCAATGATGGGATTAATAGTTAGTCCGAATTTATTAGAAATTTATGTTTTTTGGGAATTAGTTGGGATGTGTTCTTACTTATTGGTTGGTTTTTGGTATGACAGGGATGGCGCTGCACACGCTGCACAAAAAGCATTTGTTGTTAATAGAGTAGGAGACTTTGGATTATTACTAGGAATTCTTGGCCTATTTTGGGCAACAAATAGTTTTGATTTTAATGAAATAGCTTCTGGAATTTCTCAATCAATATCTGACAATTCGATACCTATTTGGGCTGCTTTACTACTTTGTTTTTTAGTTTTTTTAGGGCCAATGGCAAAATCTGCTCAGTTTCCTCTTCATGTGTGGTTGCCTGATGCGATGGAAGGCCCGACACCTATTTCTGCACTTATCCATGCTGCAACAATGGTTGCTGCAGGAATATTTCTTGTAGCAAGACTTCAACCTTTGTATTCAATTTTCCCTTCTATTCAATTCATTATTGCATTAGTAGGTACCATTACTTGTTTCTTAGGCGCTTCTATAGCTTTAACCCAAATGGATTTAAAAAAGGGTTTGGCATATAGTACTGTTTCTCAGCTTGGTTATATGATGCTTGCGATGGGTTGTGGAGCTCCAATTGCTGGAATTTTTCATCTGGTTACTCATGCTTGCTTTAAAGCAATGCTTTTTCTTGGATCTGGTTCTGTAATACATGCTATGGAAGAAGTAGTTGGCCATCAGCCTGTATTAGCTCAAGATATGAGATTGATGGGTGGGTTAAGAAAAAAAATGCCATATACATCAACAACATTTTTAATAGGTTGTGTAGCAATTAGTGGAATTCCCCCATTGGCAGGTTTTTGGAGTAAAGACGAGATACTCGGAAATGCTTTTATATCATTTCCAGCTTTTTGGTTCGTAGGACTTCTAACAGCTGGTATGACTGCTTTTTATATGTTTAGGCTTTATTTCTTGACATTTGAAGGAGATTTTAGGGGTGAGAATAAAGAATTGCAAAAAGAGCTTCTAATAGCCTCTGAAACAAACCTAGATGAAGAAAATCAAGAAGAGCATGAAGAACATGGCTCTATACATGAGTCACCTTGGTCAATGACATTTCCCTTGGTATTTCTAGCTGTACCTTCTTTAATTATCGGTTTTATGGGACTTCCATGGGATAGTAAAATTGCAAATTTACTAGATCCTGAAGAAGCAGAGACTGCTGCAAAAGCCTTTGAATTAAAAGAATTTTTGCCTTTAGCAATTGCATCAGTACTTATTGCATCAGCTGGAATCATTATTGCTTATCAGGCATATTTTGTGAAAAAAATTAATTTATCAGTTTTATTTGCTGAAAAGTTTCCTAGCATCAATAGATTTTTATCCAATAAATGGTATCTAGATGATATTAATGAAAAACTTTTTGTTAAGGGTAGTAGAAAACTTGCTAAAGAAGTCTTAGAGGTTGATTCTAAGGTTGTTGATGGCGTAGTAAATCTTACTGGACTAGTAACTTTAGGTAGTGGAGAAGGGTTAAAATATTTTGAGACTGGTAGGGCTCAATTTTATGCGCTCATTGTTTTTGGAGGTGTAATTCTACTAGTTGCTATATTTGGTTTTCAATCTCCTCAAGTATCTTAATTACAATTGTGTGTCTTCACTGTCCATTGGGGTGAAAAAATACAGAAAATTTCTAGACTTTATTTAAGATAAATTTCTTATTAAATTGAGTACTTATTTTTATACACATTTTGCGACACAAATGTTGGGAACTTTGGGAGCTGGATTGTCTAATTTGCCTTGGTTATCTGCTTCAATTTTATTTCCAATTGGCAGTGCATTTGTGATACCTTTTTTCCCAGATAAAGGGGATGGCAAAGAGGTAAGATGGTTTGCTTTGTCTATTGCGTTAATAACTTTTTTAATTACTGTAGGTTCTTATATAAATGGCTTTGATATTAGTAATGAAAATGTTCAACTGAAAGAAAATATTAGTTGGCTCCCTGATTTAGGTCTTACTTGGTCTGTTGGAGCTGACGGTATATCGATGCCGTTAATTTTATTAACTAGTTTTATAACTGCATTAGCAGTTCTTGCTGCATGGCCAGTCAAGTTCAAACCAAAGTTATTTTTCTTTTTGATATTGGTTATGGATGGTGGGCAAATCGCAGTTTTTGCGGTACAAGATATGCTTTTATTCTTTCTAACTTGGGAACTTGAGTTAATTCCCGTTTATTTATTACTGGCTATATGGGGTGGCAAAAATCGACAATATGCAGCAACAAAATTCATTATTTATACAGCTGGCAGTTCTATATTTATTCTTCTAGCAGCATTGGCAATGGGTTTCTATGGTACAGAAATTCCTAACTTTGAGTTTTCTCACTTGGCAGTTCAAGATTTTAGTCAAAAATTCCAAATATTATGTTATGTAGGGCTTTTAATTGCATTTGGAGTGAAACTACCAATAGTACCTCTTCATACTTGGCTCCCAGATGCTCATGGAGAGGCTACAGCTCCTGTTCATATGCTACTAGCTGGAATTTTATTAAAGATGGGAGGATATGCTCTTTTAAGATTTAATGCACAATTATTACCCGTTGCTCATGCTCAATTTGCCCCATTATTAATAGTTCTAGGGGTAGTTAATATAATTTATGCTGCATTAACTTCTTTTGCTCAACGAAATCTTAAAAGAAAAATTGCATACAGTTCAATAAGTCACATGGGTTTTGTTCTTATTGGAATAGGTAGTTTTAGTAGTCTTGGAACAAGTGGAGCAATGCTACAAATGGTTAGTCATGGATTAATTGGAGCTAGTTTATTTTTTCTTGTTGGAGCTACTTATGACAGAACAAAGACCCTTAAACTTGATGAAATGAGTGGTGTAGGACAAAAAATGAGAATCATGTTTGCCCTATGGACTGCTTGCTCCCTTGCCTCGCTTGCTTTGCCAGGTATGAGTGGATTTGTATCAGAATTAATGGTATTCACAGGATTTGTTACTGATGAAGTTTATACACTCCCGTTTAGGGTGGTTATGGCATCTTTAGCGGCTATCGGTGTAATACTTACTCCTATTTATCTACTCTCCATGTTAAGAGAAATTTTCTTTGGCAAAGAAAATCCTAAATTAACCGAAGAACGAAAACTTATTGATGCAGAACCTAGGGAAGTTTATATTATTGCTTGTTTACTTTTACCTATAATAGGGATCGGATTATATCCAAGATTAGTTACTGAAAGTTATCTTGCATCTATTAATAATTTAGTTGATAGAGACTTAACTGCCGTTAAAAGTGCTGTGAAAACGAATATTTTTTCAGTAACTAAGAAAAATGAGATCTTAAAGGCTCCAAAAATATAATTTTTAAAGTTAATGCAATATTGTTTTGCATTAAATAAATAAGAAGATATCTTATTAATAGATATTAGCTATTTAAAATATCTTATTCCAATTCCATTGATAGACAACAATTGGGACCTAGATTGTTGATTAAGTTTCTTCAAGATGCCGCTGGTAAAGGTGATCTTGATCCATGGGATATCGATGTTATAAGTGTAATTGATAGTTTTTTGGAGCAATATTCACAAACTTTTGAAAAAACTATTAAAAGTAAAAATTCATATATTAAGGATTTATCTGAGACTAGCGAGGCATTTTTTGCGGCTTCCGTACTAGTTAATTTGAAGGCTCAAGTTTTGGAATCTGAAGTTTTCAAAGATACTTCTTCAGATTTTGAAGAAGATTTTGATGTGGATGATCAAGTTTGGATTGATCAGGAATTTGATATTCCAAAATACCCTGAAAAATACCTGAGGAGAAGATCCATAGCACAACCAATTCTTAAACGTACAACAACACTGGGAGAACTTGTAAATCAATTAGAGTCTATTGCTGAAATTATAGAAACCCAAGATCTTCTGCTAATGAAGAGAAAAAGAAATAAAAAATATTCTGATAAAGCTTTAATTTCTCAAGTTAAATCTTTAGCACATCGCGAGAAATTGCCCGAAACTACTAAAGAACTAGGAAAATTTATTGATGGATGGGAAAAAGCATTGCAGTGGACAGATTTTGAATATTTGGTTCAGAAATGGCAAACAGTTGTAAAAAAAGATTTGGATAAAGATCGTCTAGGGGTTTTTTGGGCGTTATTATTTTTATCTTCTGAAAACAAAATTGAAATTAAACAAATTAATTCCTTATATGGCCCAATTCAAATTAAAAGAATAATTCCTGATGGAGGCTTAGCTCAATTGCCTATTGAAAATCTTGAGGTAACAGCTACATCTCCTTCTGCTGCTTAGCAGCTTATTAGTAATAACGTATAATCTTTAAAAAAGAGGTTTTTGAATTCATGAAGGCAATGATACTTGCGGCAGGAAAAGGTACACGTGTTCAGCCCATAACTCATATAATTCCAAAACCTATGATACCCATTTTACAAAAACCTGTAATGGAGTTTCTTATTGAACTATTAAAAGAACATGGCTTTAAGGAAATAATGGTTAATGTTTCTCATCTAGCTGAAGAAATTGAAAATTACTTTCGGGACGGTCAAAGATTCGGTGTGGAAATAGCATATAGTTTCGAAGGAAGAATTGAAGATGGGGAGTTAATTGGAGATGCTTTAGGTTCTGCAGGTGGTTTAAAAAAAATTCAAGATTTTCAAAAATTCTTTGATGAAACTTTTGTTGTACTATGTGGCGATGCTTTAGTTGACTTAGATTTGACTGAAGCAGTAAAGAAACATAAGGAAAAGGGAGCAATCGCAAGTTTAATAACTAAAAAAGTAACTAGAGATCAAGTATCAAGTTATGGTGTAGTAGTCTCAGATGAAAATGGTCGGATAAAGGCGTTTCAAGAAAAGCCATCTCTTGATAAAGCTTTAGGTGACTCTATTAATACAGGTATTTATCTTTTTGAACCTGAAATTTTTAATTACATACCCTCAGGAGAAAAATTTGATATTGGTGCTGATCTCTTCCCTAAACTTGTTGATATGGATTTACCATTTTTTGCACTACCAATGGATTTCGAATGGGTAGATATTGGGAAAGTTCCAGATTATTGGAGTGCTATCCGTAATGTATTACAAGGTAAAGTAAGACAAGTTGATATCCCTGGAAAAGAAATTAAACCGGGAGTATTTACTGGATTAAATGTAGCTGCAAATTGGGAAAAAGTTCACATTACAGGGCCAGTATATATTGGTGGCATGACAAGAATAGAAGATGGTGCCACGATTATTGGACCTGCAATGATAGGTCCAAGTTGTTGTATTTGCGAAGGTGCAATAATTGATAACTCAATTATTTTTGATTATTCTAAAATTGGTAAGGGTGTACGACTTGCTGATAAGTTAGTTTTCGGACGTTATTGTGTGGACAAAAATGGAGATCACTTTGATCTGCAAGATGCATCTTTAGATTGGTTAATAACAGATTCTAGAAGATCTGATATGACTGAGCCATCTCCACAGCAGAAGGTCATGGCAGAATTATTAGGTACTGATTTAATTAATATTCCAGATTAAGATTAGCTTTATCAAGAATTTCTGGGATCAAATGTTCTGCCTTAACTGCCATTAAATGAATACCATTTGCGATATTAATAAAATCTTGAGCTTGTTCGGCAGCAATTTGTATTCCTTCTTGTAAAGGTTCCTTAGCATCTTTAAGACGATTTAAAATATTTTCAGGGATGTTTGCCCCAGGTACATATTTGTTTATAAAGAGAGCATTTTTGTAGGATTTTAATAGGAATACTCCTGCAATTACTGGAATTTCAAGAGGGTTACTAATCTCTTTACAAAATTTTATCAAATTTTCTTTTTCCATAACCATTTGAGTTTGTATGAACCCCGCTCCTGCTTCTTTTTTCTTCCTTATTCTATTTTTTAAACTTCTTTGATTTTTGCAACTTGGATCTGCTGCAGCTCCTGAAAATATAAATGTTTTTTTATCAAAAAGTTCTCCAAAAGTAGGATCAATTCCTTTATTAAAGGCCTGAATTTGTTGAAGCAATCTAACTGATTCAAACTCGTGAACCGCTTTAGCATCATCTTGATCCCCGGCTTTTACTGAATCACCGGTAATGCATAAGATATTTTTAATTCCTAAAGCGTTTGCTCCAAGAATGTCTGATTGTAAAGCAATTTTATTACGATCTCTGCAAGATATTTGCATTACTGGTTCTATCCCATTTTCCAGTAATAGTTTGGACATTGCCAAGCTGCACATTCGCATTACAGCCCTACTTCCGTCAGTAATGTTAACAGCGTGTACCTTATCTTTCAAAAGTTGTGCTATCTTAAGAGATCTTATGGGGCTTCCCCCTCTGGGCGGCATTAACTCTGCTGTTATTACCTTGGATTTTTTTTCTAAAATCTGCTGAAGTTTTGATTTCAATTGCTTTTGTTTCCTACTTGGTAATAAGTGTAGTTGGATTGCTAAACTTAATTAATATAAAAAAGGAACTGTTTAAATGCAAATGGTTGAAGAAGAAGTAAACAACATTGATATGATGGGTCTCTCAGCAAGAGAGATGGAAATCATTGATCTCGTAGCTGATGGGCTTACAAATCAAGAAATTGCGGTAAAACTTACTATTAGTAAAAGAACTGTTGATAATCATGTAAGTAACATGTTTACAAAAACAGGTTCTAAAAATAGAGTAGCCCTTCTGAATTGGGCCATGGATAATGGAAAAATTTGCAGAGATGGTTTTAATTGCTGCTCTCTTCCAGATTCTGATCAAGATTAGTATTATTGATTTTTTTAATATCAGTAGTTAAATCCATTAAACAATAATTTGTAGAACTTAATTCAAAAAGTTCAGCGTATGCTACGCAGGCATCTTTTTCGGAATCAATGAATCTTAAAATTCCTTCTTTGTCGTAAAGACCATACATTTTCTGACAATCATTTAACGAAATATAAAGGAAATATAAAGGAAAAGTGGTTACTTTGACTAGTTATTTTTGAGAGTTGTCAAAAAGTCGTTCTTCCATTCTGAAAAAGGGGTTTTTGCGAGACTGAAATTTGAATAATGTTTCATCCCAGTAATTTCTTTTGATATGAATGATGGAAGACTTAAATTTTCTTCTTCATTAGAAAGTTCAATTTCGGCAATCTCAAGTGGATAATTATTTTCTTTAAAGCAATCTACAATCCAAGTTTTTTTTTCAATTTCCAATAAGAATCTATCTTTCTTAATTGTAGTTGAGAGATTTGACATTATCGTTTCACCATCTTTTCGTGGAATAGTATATTCAAATTCAAAGTTGGTGAAGCTTTTGATATGTTTTTTGAGTGCAATTTTAAAGTCTTTGCCTGTAAACCTTACCCTAATAACCCAATCATCTAAACTTCTTGATAAATATCCTTGTTCAATAAAAAATTTTTTAATAATAAATTTTTTCCAATCATCATTTTTTAAAAGAAATCGTCTTTCTATTTCTAAAGCCATTTAATTTTTTGAATGTTTTAGAGATAAATCACCTTTCCAATCTAGTTTTTTTATTAAAGTACTATAGTAGTTTGTGCTTTTTTTAAACTTAATTATTTTGCAGGGTGATTTCCCTTTTTCGATTTCGCAATAATAGTTTTCTTTAATCGTCATACATTTTGAACCGTCCCTCCATAATTTAAATTCCCCTTTACTTTCTTTTACTGGTTTAATAATTACCTTACTTGTATTTGGAATGACGATTGGTCTACTGGCTAAACTCATGGGGCATATGGGGTTAATTATCATTGCATCTATACTAGGATGTACAATTGGACCTCCTGCAGCCATTGAGTATGCTGTTGAACCAGTAGATGTAGATATAATCAATCCATCGCCTTTATATTCATTTACTTTTTCGTTATCTATTTCAAGTTGTATTTGGGTGGTAGGAGAAATATCTTGTTCCACAGATTTAAAATAAAAATCATTTAAAGCGTTGTAGCTTTTTATAATTTTTTTCTTTTGACCTTTCCCACTAATTAAAATATGACAATTTAATCTATTCCGGCAGTCAATTATATATTCTTCCTTTTCAAGGATTTCAACAAAAGATTTGTCAAATAAAAAATCTTTTTCTTGGGTAAGAAACCCTAAATTACCACCAATATTAATGCTCAATAGAGGAATATCATAATCCGCCAAAGCATTTGCACATTTTAAGAAGGTTCCATCTCCCCCTAGAACAATGCCAATATCTGGTCTTAATTCTGAATTACAAAGATATTTTTCAATTTCATCTTTATGAAAATCACTTTCAATCCTGTTTGATTTTATTTTTTTGGACTTGAGGACTTTTTCGCAGAATTTAGATGCTTCTAGGGAGATAGAACTATCCGAACGGTATATAATAAGCACCAATGAAAGTTTCATTTAATGCTTTTACCATTTTAATAAATTAAAACTTTCCATATCTACAGTCACCCTATTTCTGTAAAGAGATAACAATATAGCTAAGCCAACAGCAGCTTCTGCCGCAGCAACAGTAATAACAAAAATTGTAAAAACTTGTCCTTGAATTAAATTATTATCAATATAAGAAGAAAAAGCCATCAAATTTATATTTACTGCATTGAGCATTAATTCAATGCTCATAAGAACTCTGACTGCATTTCTGCTGTTTAATAAACCCCAAATACCAATACAAAATAGTGCTGAAGATACTATTAAAAAAGCTTGAAGAGGAATTGATTCTAGATTAATCATAAGAAAGTTAAATAGTTAATTTTTATTAGTTAGTAATGGTTCTGATGATTTTTCAATTAATTCTTGATCAACAGGCAATCCAGTTGAAATATCTTTGGTCATTACATCTCTTCTAGCTAAAACAATAGCCCCAATCATAGCCATTAGTAGTAATACTGAAGCTAGTTCAAATGGGAGTAAATAATCACTAAAAAGATGTTCACCAATTCTAATAGTTGATTCTTCTCCTATAGAGTTTTTAGGATTTGCTAGGCTCCATGTATTTGTCAAGTCAACTCTTATTAAAAGGCTTAGTAAGGTTAAACATATTGTTGTAGATATGATTCTTCTCGAATTAATATCATTGATGGGCTTTAAATCTTCTTTTTTATTGACTAACATTATGGCAAAAATTATCAATACATTTACTGCACCCACATAAACCAAAACTTGTGCTGCAGCAACAAAACTTGCATTTAAAAGTAAATATAATCCTGCAACACTCATGAAAACTCCTCCAAGAAGAAAGGCTGAATAAACAATACTTTCGAGTAATACAACACCAAGTGCTCCAACAAGAATTACTAGAGTTAGAACTGTAAAACAAATAATTTGAGTTGTTATTGCAATGGACATAAATTATTAGAAATTAATTGTTTGGATTAGAAGTTTTATCTTTATCTTTATCTTTATTTTCATTGATGGTTAGTTTCATCCAATCATAGACTTCTTCAGGTAATTTACCAACTCTCGTATCTGAAGTTGGTATTTCATGAGGATCCATTACTCCTTTGGGTAGATAAGCAAGTTCTCTCAATGGTTTTACAGATGGATCTGTCGTAACGTTGGTAGGGAGTCTACCCAGTGCGACGTTATCGAAATTTAAATTGTGCCTGTCGAAAGTGGCTAATTCATATTCTTCGGTCATTGATAGACAATTAGTTGGGCAAAACTCAACACAATTTCCGCAAAAAATACAAACTCCAAAGTCTATTGAATAATTTCTAAGTTCCTTTTTTTTTGTTTCTTTATTCATTACCCAATCTACTACTGGTAGATTTATGGGGCATACTCTCACACACACTTCACAAGCAATACATTTGTCGAATTCATAATGTATTCTTCCTCTATATCTTTCAGAAGGTATTAATTTTTCATATGGATATTGAACAGTAACAGGTCTTCTTCGAAGATGGTCAAAAGTTACTGAAAATCCGTTGTATAAATATTTGCCAGCATTAAATGCCTCTTTGATATAGCTATTTATTTGTTGAAGGAAATTTTTCATTTTGAAGAATTTACTTAATAATTTTATTTTAGTGCATTAATTTTAAATTTAAGTATTTCTACTTAAATTTAACCTCCAAAGAATTGAGGAAAAGCAAGTTTTAAGCCTGCAGTTATCAAAAGATTAGCAAGAGAAATTGGAAGAAGAAACTTCCATCCTAAATCTAATAGTTGATCTATTCTTACTCTAGGAGTTGTCCAACGTAATAATATTGCAATGAAAACTAAAAGATACGCTTTCAATACAGTCATTACAATTCCTATTGATGCAGTAAAAACTTGTATAAAGGGTGCATTAATTGGCAAATTAAGAAATTTCGCTATTAAATCAATTGGGACAGGAAAACCCCAACCTCCCAAATAAAGTATTGATACCAATAATGCTGAAAGGATTAGATTAATGTAACTACCAAGGTAGAACAATGCGAATTTCATCCCTGCATATTCAGTTTGATATCCAGCAACTAATTCTTCTTCAGCTTCAGGTAAGTCAAACGGCAGTCGTTCACATTCTGCAAGAGCACATATCCAAAAGACTATAAAGCCAACTGGTTGTCTCCATATATTCCAGCTCAGAATTCCAGCTCCACTTTGTTGATTAACAATGTCAACAGTACTTAGAGAATTTGTCATAAGTACGATAGCTAATACAGATAAAGCTAAAGGTATTTCGTAACTTATTGATTGTGCAGCAGCTCTTAATCCACCTAATAATGAATATTTATTATTTGAGGCGTATCCGCTCATAAGAAGACCAATTGGCTGGATACTGCTTAAGGCAATCCATAGAAAAATTCCAATACCTACGTTGCTTATAAGAAGATTTTGTCCAAAAGGAACAATTAGCCAAGAGAGAATAACTGGGACAAGAACTAAAATTGGTCCTGCAGTGAAGAGAATTCCATCTGCTTTAGCAGGAATTATATCCTCTTTGACAAGTAACTTAAGACCATCTGCAATTGGTTGGAGTACACCAAGGGCTCCTGCATATTCTGGTCCTATTCTTTGTTGAGCAGCAGCAGATATCTTTCTTTCAAGCCAAACTGTAACTAAAACTCCAACAACTGCGGCAACCAAAACCAAAAGCATAGGTAGAGGAAGCCAAATTATATGAGCAATTTCACTAGAAAGGCCAAAACCTTTTATGAATTCATTAAAACTATATTCGAGGTCTAATCCGTATTCCAAAATTTTAATGTTATTTACTTAATACATTAACTCTTCACAAACAATATGTGTGTTTTTTTATGAAAAGCTGCAAATATTATGCTCTATTTTCTAAACTGATCCAATCCCTTGGTGCAGAACCTGTATAGATTTGAGATGGTCTAAAAATTCTATTTGCTCCAAGTTGCTCTCTCCAATGAGCTAGCCAACCCGCAACTCTAGATATAGCAAAAATTGGAGTAAATAAATCGCGAGGAATACCAAGTTTTCTGTAAACAAGACCAGAATAAAAGTCTACGTTAGGGAATATACCTTTAGGACCAAGCCTTGATATTGCTTCTGCCTCTAGTGATTTAGCAACTTCGTACATTTCATCTTCTCCAAATCTAATAAATAGCTCTTCTGCAAGTTTTTGAAGAATTATTGCTCTTGGATCTTTGACTTTATATTCTCTATGACCAAAGCCCATTATCTTACTTTTATTTTTTATCGCATTATCTAAAAAAGAAGCAGCATTTTCTGGAGTTTTGATTTCTTCTAACATCGCAATCACATCTTCATTTGCACCTCCATGAAGCGGGCCAGCGAGGGTCCCCACTGCAGAGGCGATAACAGCATATGGGTCTGTAAGAGTGCTCGCAGTGACTCTAGCGCTAAATGTACTTGCGTTTAAACTATGTTCGGCATGTAAGATTAAACACCTATCAAAAACTTTTGCAGCTATAGGATCTTGTTCTTTCTCAGTCAACATGTAAAGAAAATTTGATGAGTAAGTTAAATCATCACGAGGTTGTATAGGGTCTTGTCCTTTTCTAATAAGTTGAAACGCAGCAATCATAGTAGGTATTTTTGCTATTAGTCTTATTACTGCGTTGTAGATGTAATTAGGATCATCTATTGCTCTACGAGAATAGAAAAGCCCCAAAGAAGCTGCACTAGATTGAAGAGCATCCATAGGATGACCAGTTGCAGGGAAACATTTCATCATATCTCTGACTCTAAAACTTAACCTTCTATGCATCTGAACTTCTTGTTCAAAATCCCTCAGTTGAATTGCTGTGGGTAATTCACCCCAAATCAATAGATATGCAGTTTCTAAAAAACTGCTTTTTTTGGATAGTTCCTCAATGGAATAGCCTCTGTACAATAATTTACCTTGGTTGCCGTCAATATCACAGATCGATGAATTAGTAACTGGGACACCCTCTAATCCTGGTTTTAAAATTAGTTTGTTACTATCCAATTGCTTAATTCAATATCAAATACTTATAGATTAAAGATAGTCAAATAATTTTTAATTAACCATAAGTTATTAACTTCAAAAATATTCAAATTAATTGTTTTTGAGTTTATTTGAATAACAACATTAAAGTATTTTAAAACTCGTTTCTGTGTAGAGAATTGGATTTTTTTCTGGAATAGATTGTTTTATGATTTCTAGAGATTCTTTATTTGATATTTTTAAAATATTTCTAATGAGAAAATTAAGATCCTCAAAATCGGAAAAATATTCAATTTCACTTGAATTTGGTTGTTTGATATCAACTTTTGCGTAAAGGAAACCAGATTTATCTTTATTAGTTTTTAGGTTATAAAATTTCTTTGAGATTTTTTCTAAATTGTTATCATCAATTAAATGATTACTGATTACTTGCAAATCTCTTGATTCTATTGAATAGATATTTTCATAAGTTAATTGTTTTATTACATCGTCTTTTTTTTCAAGAATACTTTTGGAATATATAGAGTATTCATTTTCATTTTGTCTAATTGTATATTTATTGAAACCTTTAAGTTTTTTTAAAGTACTTAAGTCACATTGATCTTCGTTATTTTCAATTGCAATAAGCCAATCTTTACTTGAATTTAGAATTAAAATATTTTGATTTGCCTTGTTATTAAACTCTTCAATAAAACTGTCTTCAAAATCATTTATTAGAGGTTTGAGAGATTTGTCAAGATTTTTAATATCACTAAAAATTGAAACTTCAGCATTATCTTTATTATGATCCTCTTTATTTATTAATTGATCGTAAGCAAGAATATCAAGATTTATTTTATTATTTAGTAAATATGATTTTAAAATCAAATGTTTATTTTTTACGTCAAATGTTGTAGCAACTAAATCGTCATTTCTTTCAGAAAAAATTTCATTATTAAAAAATAAACTTTTCCCAAATTTATTTGTAAATAATATATTTTTTTCTCTGTCAAGTCCTACAAGTTTTCTTTCATATTGAAAGTCTCTATTATTTAAATCATTGCTGGAGTTGATACTATTTGTAATTAGTTTCTTATCTGATGAAGCAATAATATAATTATCTTCGGTACGATATATAAAGTTTAGGTAATTTAGTTTATTTTCTCTATCAATTGGTATTATTTCACTAGTATTATCAATTTGATTAGAAAGATGCAATATATCGTCTAAGTTTTTTTCTGGCTTAATTTTAAAAACCATTAAAATATCATCCTTTAGCTTTTTACCATTATCAGAAATTGATACTACAAGTTCATTGTTATAAATATCTTCTAATTTATTGTTGCCTAGATCTATACCTAAGTAATCTAAGAAAGAATCTTTTATTAAAATAAAGTTATCTTGATTTTTTGGATTTTTATCTTTGTTAAAAATATCAAAAATATCTAAACTTGAAATAAATAATAATTTATTGTTTTCAGGAATATATTTTAAGATATTTAGTTGCTCAATATTTGTACTTTGCTCTTTATATTTTTTAGCAGAAACTTTTTGAGAACCAAAAAAAAGTAATGAAGATAATAATAGTATTATTGCTACTACTCTAAGTTTCATTATCAACGTTTATTTTTATTTTTAACAATAAATTTCTTACTGCAACTTAATTTATTAAATTGTTAATAACACATAATTTATCCTATCAATTGGGAAATTATCCAAAATCTATAAATGCTTCTAGTCTCAATGATTGGTTTAATTCTGATAAAGAAGATCCTGTCTTGATTGACGTAAGAGAAAAGTCAGAGCTTGAACTAGCTCGTTTCTCAAAAGAATTTTTACATATTCCAATTAGTAACATCACATCTGAATTCGTTGAAGAAATATTTGCTGGGTTATCAGAAAGAGAAATTGTTGTGACTTGTCATGCAGGAATAAGAAGTTATAATTTTTGTCAATGGTGCTTAGATAATAATATTGTTAGCGAAATATGGAATTTGGAGGAGGGTATTGATGGATGGAGTAGGTGTATCGACCCATCAATTCCAAGGTATTGATTAAATATCTAATGAAGATGCAACAGTATTAACATCTTTGTCACCTCTCCCAGAGCAATTGATAACTATATGAGTATCTTTTTCAAGAGTAGGACATAATTTATCTAACCAAGCAAAGGCGTGGGAAGTTTCAAGTGCCGGTATAATTCCTTCAAGTTCACTAACAAGTCTCAAAGCATCTAAAGCTTCTTGATCTGTGACTGATCCATATTCTGCTCTACCTATATCTTTTAAATGGCTATGTTCCGGCCCTACTCCAGGGTAATCTAAACCAGCACTTATTGAGTGAGCTTCTTGTACTTGACCATTATCATCTTGTAAGAGAAGACTCATTGATCCATGCAAAATTCCAACTGACCCTTTTGTGATGGTTGCAGCATGCTTGTCAGTATCAACTCCGCTTCCTGCAGCTTCAACTCCAATGAGTCGTACAGAAGTTTCTTTAACAAAAGGATGGAAAAGGCCCATTGCATTTGATCCCCCACCTACACAAGCAAGCAAAATATCGGGTAAAGATCCAAATGATTCCAAACATTGTTTTTTAGTTTCTTCTCCTATAACTGCATGAAAATCTCGCACTATCTTTGGGAAAGGATGTGGGCCGGCAACAGATCCTAAAATGTAGTGTGTGGTTTCGACATTAGAAACCCAATCTCTAATGGCTTCACTGGTAGCGTCCTTAAGCGTTGCAGTTCCAGAATTTACAACTTTAACTTCAGCACCTAGAAGTTTCATTCTGAAGACGTTAAGGGATTGCCTTTTTATGTCTTCAGCACCCATATAGATAATACATTTCAAGCCAAATCTTGCACAAACAGTAGCCGTAGCAACTCCATGCTGACCTGCTCCAGTTTCTGCGATTATTCTTTTTTTGCCCATTCTTATTGCTAATAAAGCTTGTCCAAGGGCATTATTAATTTTGTGAGCACCGGTATGATTTAAATCTTCTCTTTTAAGCCATATTATTGGAGATGCTTTATTAGTTTTGTAATGTTCAGTAAGTCTTTTAGCTTCATAAAGTGGTGTTTCTCTTCCTACATAAGTCTTAAGTAGATGATTTAATTCTTTCACAAAAAGTTTATCTTTCCATGCATTTGATGCAGCTTTTTCAAGCTCAAAAAGAGCCGGCATGAGCGTTTCAGGAACATATTGACCTCCATATTTTCCAAATCTTCCATCTTTGGAGGGCTGATTTAAATCCTCTTTTTTATAATTTTGATCTTTGCGAGAAAATGTACTTACCACTTTTTCTATAGAATAAGTATTAACTAACTATAGATTATATTAAAAATAATGGGAAAAAAGAATTGGATAGAATTTGATAATGAAGAAAAAGCTGAAGAAATAGCTAAGGTAGATACTATTAATAAACGATCAAAAATAAATATTTCAAAACTAAAAAAAGGTAAAAAGGGCAAGACTATCACTTTGATAAGAGGTTTAGGAACTGAGGATGAAATTTTCTTAAAAGAATTACTAAAAAAAATTAAAATTTTTTGTGGTACTGGAGGAACATTAATTGATAGTAATATCCAGTTACAGGGTGATATGGTATCGAAATCAATTGAGTTTCTTCGTAAAGAGGGATTTCATAATTTATGAAGCAAGGGTTAGGATAGGTTTTTAATTTTGATGATTCAAACAATGAGAGAACAAGATCAAGCAAAGTCAACCAATATAAAGTGGCATAATTTAACTATTGATAGAGAAAAGCTAGAGAAAATGAGAGGTCATAAAGGAATGGTTATCTGGTTTACAGGTTTATCTGGCTCTGGTAAGAGTACTTTAGCCAACGCTTTAAATGAAGTTTTACACTTAGATGGTTTTTCGACTTACGTTTTGGATGGAGATAATATTAGACACGGTTTATGTAAAGATCTTGGGTTCTCAGATGAAGATAGAGAAGAAAATATAAGACGAATTGGAGAAGTTGCGAATTTATTTATGAATGCAGGGATAATAACTATCACAGCTTTCGTTTCTCCATTTATTAGCGATCGAGATAAGGTGAGAAAAATTATTGGATCTAAGGATTTTATCGAAGTTTATTGTGCTGCAGATATCACAGTTTGCGAAAATAGGGATACTAAAGGTCTTTATAAGAAAGCTCGTTTGGGGGAAATTAAGGAATTTACAGGTATTTCTAGTCCATATGAAGCTCCTCATAATCCAGAAATTGTTGTTGATACAGGTTCGTTAGATTTAAATGATTCCGTTGAAAAAGTTATTAACTACCTTAAAAAAGAAAACTTTCTTAAAAAGGCCTAATATAAAAGATTAGATGTCATTTATTTTGAATATAGTTATCAGCTCCAATAGTTGATAATTTACTATTTTTAGTTCTTACCTGTGTATGAAGATTTTTTCTGAATTCTTTTAAATTTTTCTTTATGGATTCATCAAATAAACTTATTATCTCTATAGCCAATAATCCAGCATTTTGACCTCCATTAATTGCAACTGTTGCAACTGGAATCCCAGCTGGCATTTGAACAATTGATAAAAGAGAGTCAATTCCCTTAAGTGTTTTACTCTCTACTGGTACTCCAATTACAGGAATGCAAGTTATGGATGCCAGCATTCCTGGAAGGTGAGCAGCACCACCAGCTCCGGCAATTATTACTTTTATGTTTTCTGATTCTGCATTTTTTGCATATTCCATCATTTCTATAGGTGTTCGATGGGCAGAGAGTATACAAACTTCAGTTTTGATTCCAAATTCTCCTAAAATATCAATGGCAGGTTTCAATGTTTTTAGATCTGAATCACTACCCATAACGACAGCAATTTTATAAATTTCTTTAGAATTCAATTCTGACAAAATAACAAATCAATTCTTTCCTATAATGGCGTGCAATTAAATTGGCGCCAGTTAGTTAGTATAAAAAGAATAAATTTTCATAGAATTTTATGACGTCAAATAAGATTATCGAAAAAAGTGAAGTTAGGGAGTATTTTAATGGAACTGGCTTTGAAAGATGGAATAAAATTTATAGCAAATCTGATGAAATTAATACAGTTCAAAAAAATATTAGGAAAGGACATCAAAAAACTGTAGATGATGTGGTCTCATACATAAAAAATTATACTGAACTAACAAAAAAAAGTTATTGTGATGCAGGATGTGGTGTAGGAAGTCTTTCCATACCTTTACTGAGACTTGGCATAAAAGAACTACAGGTGAGCGATATTTCTTCTGAAATGATTAAAGAAACAAAAAAACGCATTAATGAATTAGGTTTCAATCAAGGTAAAATCAAATATGAAGTCTGTGATCTGGAAAAATTAAAAGGATTATTTGATGTTGTAGTTTGTTTGGATGTATTTATTCATTATCCTCAACCAGTCGCAGAAGAAATGGTCCAACATCTATGCGATTTAAGCAAAGAAAAACTAATAGTTAGCTTTGCTCCCTATACTCCAGTTCTTGCTGTTCTAAAAAATATTGGAAAATTATTTCCAGGGCCAAGTAAAACTACAAGAGCATATACATTGAAAGAAAAGGGAATTATTAATGCTGCTAAAGAAAGAGGATTTAAAGTGGTTCAAAAGAAATTAAATCAAGCTCCTTTTTATTTTTCCAAACTAATTGAATTCGAGAAAATTTAATAAATTATTTTACCAAATGATTTTCAAGTGCATAACGAACTAATTCTGTTCGGCTAGATGTGCCTGTCTTGATAAATAGTCTACTTACATATTTTTCAACATTTCTAATAGATGTTTCAAGCTGTCTTGCAATTTCCTTGTTCATCAGCCCCTCTGCTACTAGTTGAAGTACACTTGCTTCTCTTGGAGTAAAACTAGGAAGATTTATTTTATTTTCTGAATTAGTGGGATTTTGGTCTGTGAGCATAGATTTTATTTCAGTAATTTGCTTGGCCATCTTGCTTACATCAATATCTGCGAATCGTGCGGCTTCTTTCAGTAAACGTTCTTGTCTCTTTATTACGTTTTTAACTCTCGCAGCTAATTCATCAGGGTCGAAAGGTTTGGAAATATAATCATCAACTCCTGCGAGATAACCTTCTGTTCTATCTAGGGTCATTCCTTTTGCAGTCAGAAAAATAACTGGAGTTCCTCCTAATTTTTCATCATCTCTAATTTTTTCTAATAAAGCATAACCGTTAGCTCGAGGCATCATAATATCGCTTATTATCAAATCAGGAAAAACTTTTTGAGCTTGTTCCCAACCATCCTCTCCATCAACTGCAATAAATATTTCAAAGCCTTCATCTTCTAGAAATGTTTTAACAGCTGTTCTTAAACCGGGCTCATCATCAACTAATAAAATTCTTGATTTTCTTACCGCTTCATTATTTATTTGATTAATTTCATTCATTTTTTGAATTCTTTAATTTGATTTTCTAGTAATAAAGAGAATTTTATATACTAAATACAATGCTATCAACTCCCATACTACTAGATTATCAATCTTCGACTCCTTGCTCTAAGGAAGTTGTTGACTCTATGAAACCTTTTTGGAGTGAGATATTTTCTAACCCTTCAAGCAAATCTAATTTGGCGGGCATTAACGCAAGCGCTATATTGGAAGCCTCGAGAGAAAAAATAGAACAAAATTTATTTCTTAAGAATAAAAAAGTTATTTTTACAAGTGGCGCAACAGAATCTAATAACCTAGCCTTATTGGGTTTTGCGAGAAATTACTATAAAAAAACAGGAAATTATGGACATATTATTACCTTAAAAACGGAGCACAAAGCTGTACTTGAACCACTAAACCAACTAAAAAAAGAGGGATTTAAAGTTACAGAAATTAATCCTAAGAAAGATGGATTAATTTCAGAAGAACAATTCAAAAAAAATATAAGAGAAGATACATTTATGGTTAGTTTTATGTTGGCAAATAACGAAATAGGGGTTATCCAGCCTTTAGAGAATATTTCAAAGATATGTAAATCGAAAGGAATAACTTTTCACTCTGATTTTGCACAATGTTTAGGTTACATCGAGTTAGACAATCTTTTATCAGATGTAAATATGATAACGATAAGTTCTCACAAAATATATGGCCCTAAGGGGATAGGACTTCTTTTGATTGATGAAGAAATTAATCTTGAGCCTTTAATTATTGGAGGAGGCCAGGAATATGGTCTCAGGTCTGGTACATTACCTCTCCCTTTAGTAGTTGGCTTTGCTAAAGCAATAGAGATAGCAGTTTTTAATCAAAAAAGTAATGCTGAGAAATTACTTTTATATAGAAATAATCTTTTGAAGGGTTTGTTAGAAAATAATTCTGGTTTATTAATTAATGGCTCCATAGAAAAAAGATTACCTCAAAATTTAAATTTGACTGTATTGGATTTAAACGGAGCAAAGTTTCATAAAGTTTTAAAATCCAAAATAATTTGTTCTAGTGGATCTGCATGCAGTAATGGTGAACCATCTCACGTTTTACTAGCCTTAGGTAGATCTTTTAAAGAAGCAGAATCTTCAATAAGGTTAAGTATTGGATTAAGCACTAATTCAAAAGAGATAAAAGAAGCAATTCATATTCTTACAAATACGATCAAATCATTACGTTAGAAATTATTGGCTTTTTAATTGAGCAATTCTTAATTTTCCACTTCTGGCTCTTCTATTTAGTTCGACTTCTTGATCGGAAGGAGTAATTGGTTTTTTTGTCAGGTTTTTTAGTCTTTGATCATTCTTAAAAGAACTTTTAACTAACCTATCCTCAAGAGAATGAAAACTAATAATAGAAATAATACCCCCTGGCAAAAGCCATTCAGGAACAACTTGCAAAAATTTTTCTAATACTTCAATTTCTTTATTAACAGCAATTCTTAATGCTTGAAATGTTCTTGTTGCTGGGTGTATTTTTTTATATCTTTGTTTTGGTGGGAAGCAGCCTGCAATAGAATAAGCTAACTCTTTTGTCCCAGAATATTTCCCATTTTCCTTTAAATCCATTTTTATTTTCCTAGCAATTTTTCTTGATAATCTCTCATCTCCATATTTATAGATTAAATTAGCTAGATCTTTTTCATTTAAAGCCTCAATTAATTTATCTGCATCAACTTCAAGAAGAGGATTCATGCGCATATCAAGTGGACCATCTTTTTGGAAACTAAATCCTCTTTTAGGGTCATCAATTTGGTTACTATTTACTCCAAGATCTGCAATCACAAAAGAAACTTTTTCTTTTGGTACAAAATCCGCAAAATTTGAAGCCACTATATCAATCCTATTTTTAAATTCATCAAGTTTTTTTGACGCTGATATTCTCGCGAATGGATCTTGATCAAGTCCAATTATATTTAAATCCGAATATTTTCTCAATAAATGATAAGAGTGCCCTCCTCCGCCTAAAGTTGCGTCTATTCCTTTAAGTTGGTTGTTATGTATTAATGGGTAATGCTCTAATGAGGCCATAATCTCATCTGTCATAACTGATTTATGATTGAAAAAAGATGAATCAGATAGGTCAGTTTGCATAACTTTCGACTAAGATTTATTTAGAAGTTAAATTTCGAATGGCTCAGCTAGAGACTAGAACAGAACCAATGGTGGTCAATTTTGGCCCTCACCATCCCTCGATGCATGGGGTTTTAAGGTTAGTTGTAACTCTTGATGGTGAGAATGTCATTGATTGTGAGCCTGTAATTGGATATTTACACAGAGGAATGGAAAAGATAGCTGAAAATAGGACAAATGTAATGTATGTCCCTTATGTAAGCAGAATGGATTATGCAGCAGGAATGTTTTATGAAGCTATTGTAGTAAATGCTCCTGAAAGATTAGCTAATATTCCAGTTCCTAAAAGAGCAAGTTACATCAGAGTGCTTATGCTGGAACTTAATCGTATTGCTAATCATCTTTTATGGCTTGGTCCCTTTTTAGCAGACGTAGGAGCTCAAACTCCATTTTTCTATATTTTTAGAGAAAGAGAAATGATTTATGATCTTTGGGAAGCTGCTACTGGACAAAGACTAATAAATAATAATTTCTTTAGGATAGGTGGTGTCGCATGTGATCTTCCATATGGATGGTTAGAAAAATGTATAGATTTTTGTGATTGGTTCGGTCCTAAGATAGATGAATATGAAAAATTAATCACAAATAATCCAATTTTTAAAAAAAGAATTGAAGGTCTTGGAACAATACAAAGAGACCAGGCAATTAATTGGTCTTTATCTGGGCCAATGCTTAGAGCTTCTGGAGTTTCCTGGGATTTAAGGAAAGTCGATAGTTATGAATGTTATGACGATTTTGATTGGCAGATTGCTTCAGAAAAAGAAGGAGATTGTTATGCGAGATATCGAGTAAGAGTTGAAGAGATGAGACAATCACTAAGCATAATTCGCCAAGCATGCAAAATGATTCCAGGTGGTCCAACAGAAAATTTAGAAGCTCAAAGAATGGCGACTGAAGATAAGAAGAGTGAAATATTTGGTATTGACTATCAATATGTAGCTAAGAAGGTTGCCCCAACTTTTAAAATTCCTAATGGAGAATTGTATACAAGATTAGAGTCCGGAAAAGGAGAAATAGGTGTATTTATTCAAGGAAATAATGAAGTCACCCCATGGAGATTTAAAATCAGAGCAGCTGATTTAAATAATCTGCAAATTTTGCCTCATATTCTTAAAGGTGCCAAAATCGCCGATATTATGGCAATCCTTGGCTCAATAGACGTCATTATGGGATCTGTTGATAGATAGTTCATCAAATGAAACCCGCTGATTGGTTAATATTGCAGAAGAAGGTAAGGTTTGGTGATTGTGATTCTGCAGGTGTAATTCACTTTCATAACTTATTAAAATGGTCGCACGAAGCTTGGGAAGATAGTATCGAAATTTATGGGATTCCATATCAAGATATTTTTCCAGATTTTTCTACACGTAAAAGTCAAATTATTTTTCCCATAGTAAACTGCGAAGCAAACTTTCTTGCGCCTATAAAAATTGGAGATTTCTTAAAAGTAAAAATTGCCCCTCATAAAATTAATACACATTTGTTCCAAGTAAATAGCTTTTTTATAAAAAATGGTAATAAAGTAGCAGAAGGAAAAATAATACATTGTTCTTTAGATGTTGATTCAAGGAATAAAATAGAAATTCCCGATCATTTAGAAAGATGGATAGAGGCTTCAAATGTAAGCACAAATTTGAAAGAATGCTAATTATTATTTTTTAAATTTATAGTTTATTTTTTCTTTACTGGTATTTTTGTTTTTAACAATCCACTTTTCAGGTTTTTCATGTTTAGGCCAACTTTGAGAAAATTTTTTTAATAAATTTAATGAATTTTCAATATTTTTATGATTTGTATGTTCTTTATATTCAACAATTATTTTAATTTTATTTCCCCATAATTTGTCGGATACTTTTGAAATATTAAATTTATTAATTGGGATATTTTCTTTCATAATGAAATCATTTAATCGAGATTCAATAACTTTTGGGAAAACGATTTCTCCTCCTGAATTAAAAGCGTTATCACTTCTTCCAAGAAAGTTTAAATATAAATAATTATTGATTTGATTGATTTCACCTAAATCACCTGTTTGCCACCATCCATTTTTATTTTTGAAATTTTTAGTTTTTGAAGAGTCTATTATTTCGATTCCAATTCTGGCTGATTTTATTTCGATTAATCCTTGTGCGTTAATTCTGATTTTTGTATCAGGTAGTATTTCTCCAACATTTTGAAAACCCATTAAGAATTCTTTTGGTTTTAAACTCGTAACCATTGCTGCTGTTTCAGTTGAGCCATAACAAGGTGCTAATTTTATCTTTTCTTCTATACATTGTTCTGCACTTTCCCTTGAAATTGAAGCTCCACCTACCCAAATTAAATCAAAAATTTTTAGCCAACTAATACCATCTTTTTGAGCTAAAAGTCTTTGTAATTGTGTAGGTACTAATGATGTAATCAAGTGTTTTTTGTTTTTTTTAGATTTAATTGTAAAAAGTAAAAGTTCTCGAGTTTTTTTTATTAAATTCGGAGAAATATTAATACAATCACATCCCCAAGTTTGACTTCTAAAAATTGGCATTAACCCACTTATATGGTTCAGGGGTAAAGTATTCAAAATTAGGCATTTTTGCAATTCAAATCCTTGCTCGATTAGCCATTTTCCTGATGTAATAGCAGATAATTGAAGATTATCTAAATGGTGAAAACATTTTCTTGGTTTTCCAGAACTCCCACTACTGTTTAAGATAATTGCTGGCCCATTTTCAGTAATTGAATCTAATACATCTTCATCTTCATATAATTTGTTTTTTACATAAATAATTTTATTCTCTCTAATTTTTTCAATAATTTCCTCTACTGATTGAGTCTCATTATTTTCAACTTCAATAGTATGAATTTTATTTTTCATAGTTGATCCCATATCTTTTTTGCTTCATTTAAAAATAGAAACGAATTAGGGAATTTATTCATTGCTAAACCAGGAACTTTTGGAGTTGGTCCTAGTAATTGTAGTGAAGATAAATGGTAAAGCCATCTCTTCCCTATTCCAGTTTCAAATGAGGAACTTATAGATATTAAAGCTTTTTTATTTTCTAATTCTTTTAAAAGCTTAACTGGATTATTTTCTTGAGAAGGCCTTCGAATTTGCCAACCATTCCACTCATCAATCAAAGTTGGAAATTTTAAAAGTGATTCGTCTAAGGCTATTGGGATTTTTTTGTTGAGTTCTGTCAGTCCTTCAATATCATCAAAACAGAGAGGTTGTTCTAGCCAATCTATATTTTTGTTATCTTTCAAAATATCAGCCCATCTATTTGCTATTTTTCTCCCCCAAGAACCATTAGCATCTATTCTTAACTTAATATTATTGCCTATTTGGCTTAAAATTTCTTCTAAATTTGCTTCTTCCTCATGGTTATTTTTTAATGCTACTTTCCATTTTATGGTTACTGATTTTCCAATATTAGATTGTCTTTTTTTAATTTCATTTAGCTCTGAAATTACATTTTCAGAATTTAAAAGTATGGCTGATTTATCAATTTCATCAAAGTAATAGTTTTCTTTAAAAATTATTTTTCCATTTATCTCAGCTAATGCAGAATTTATTGCAGATTGAATGCATGGGTGAAAAATATTTATTTGATCAGATAAATTATATACTTCTATATTCTCAGGGATCATATTTAGTTGTTTTGCACATTTTTTTAAGTCTTCTTCTAGGAGTGGTGAAACTTCTCCAAACCCAATTTTTTTATCATTACTTGATAATTTAATTATCCAACCCAGTTTTTTAAGGTATGTGGTTTTAGAATTTTCTACTTTTGTGGATAACTTAAAGCTATAAGATTTTTTTTTAAATATTAAGTTCATTTATTAAGCAAGTAATTAAATATTAATCCTGTGATTAAGCCAACCCCATTAAGAGTTTGAAATTTTATTGCGACGAATTTTGAATTTTTTATTGCAGAAGGTTTTTTATATGAAGATTTTAATAAATTTATAAGTCTTAATGCTTGAGGAAAACTAATTAAATAAAGGATACAAAACACTGGAATAAATCCATTAACTATAGTCAAAATTTGAAAAATATATATTATAAAAATTATCCAAGGCACAAATTGAGAGCCTTTTTTTGCTCCTAGACGAACTAAAGGTGAATTTTTCCCATGCTTTTTATCTTCAGAAATTTGATGAAAATGAGAACAAAATAATACAAGAGTTGTTGCTAAGGAAGGTCCTGAACCAAGTAATAAAGAAGCTTTCCATGGAATATCTTCGAAGTAAATATTTGACGGATTTAACGCAATTAAGACTGCAGAGTAAGCAAAAGGTCCAAATGCAAGCCAGCATAATGGTTCTCCTAAACCTTGATAGCCAAATCTAAAAGGAGGTCCTTGATATAAATATCCTAAGAAGCAGCAAGATGCCACCAAAATCAAAATGTTTATACTTGTTGATACTGAAATAATTAAAATTATTAATAAACCAATAACTAAAGATGTATATGCAATAAATGAAATTATTTTTTTATTTTTTACAAGATTTACAATTGAATGGAATTTAAATTCATCGATTCCTGTTTCTGCGTCGAATAAATCATTAGTTAGGTTTTCCCAAAGTAATATAAAAATTGCAGCTAAAGTAAATGCAATCAAATTATAAATTTTTACCTTTTCATATTGATTTAGCACATAAGCCCCTGTTATTAAAACCGGAAGTATGGCAACAGAATAAAGAGGCCATTTTATTGCTTGTTTCCATAATTTTTTTTTATCTTCGTCCATTTTTATTTGACACACAAAATTCAATCATTATTAAATGTAGTTTATAAATTGAGTTACATTTTTTACTTTATTGCATGATTTTTAGTTATTTTCAATAAGTAATGAAAAATGATTTAAATTTAACAGATTTTTTAAAAGATGTATTTTCCTCTTTCGATAAGAAAGTGGAGAATTCTGGATTAGTAAGTATTTGTGTTGAGATTCCTTGTATTGATTTATTACAAGTGTATGAATTGTATATGAATAAATATCCGTTTTCTTCATTTTGGGAGGAATCTGGTGGTATTTCATATATTGCTTTCGAGAAATGTAAATATATTACTTTGGATGGTCCAAAAAGATTTGAGGTGGCAAAAGAGTTTAATTCTGAGAATTTTAAAAATTTAATTAACTTAACTAATGAATCACATAATTCTGCTCTTTCAAAAATAATTTATTTATTTTCTTTTTCTGAAAACTTAAATAATAAGAATGCATCTTCTGATGTTCCTAGTTTGGAAGCTATCTTACCAAAAATATTAATTATTAAAAGTGATAAGAATTGCTGGTTAAGAATCAATGGTCATGTTGAAGGTAAATCATCATTAAGAACATTAATTGAAGAAATATGGACAATTAGAAATCAAGTTATTAATTCTGGCTCAGAATTAATAAAATCATCTGGTTTTAAAACTAGTTTTCATTTCCCTATTATTGATGATTTCATGCACTCCTTAGAAACTTCTAATACAAATTTGAAAAAAGTAGTAAATAGAGGAATTCAATTAGTAGAAAAAGGTATTCTCGAAAAGATAGTTTTAGCGAATAGGATTAAAATAAAATTTAAAAATAAATTAGATTTAGTAGAAATTTTAAAGAGATTAAAAAAGAATCATCCAAATACATGCAGATACGTTTGGAAAAGGAATAGTAAGGATATTTTGTTCGGAGCATCTCCAGAAAAATTATTTTCTTTTACTAAACCTAATTTAACTTTGGAGGCTCTTGCTGGAACTATCTCTACTAATTCAAATTTTAATAAACTCCTAAACAGTACTAAAGACTTAAAGGAACATAATTATGTAACACAATATTTGATTAAATGTTTAGAAGTTTCAAAAATAAAAAACTTTAAAAAAAGTGATATCAAGGTAAATTCATTTGGAGATATTTCTCATTTGCAAACACTCATTTTCTCTAAAGTTGAAAATATATGTCCTTTTGAATTGCTTAAAAACTTACATCCATCTCCGGCTGTTTGTGGATACCCAAAAAATGCAGCATTGGATTGGATAAACACTCTTGAGTCTTTTCCTAGAGGAAATTATGCTTCTCCAATGGGTTGGATTGATGCATCAGGAAATGCATCATTTCTTTTAGCAATAAGAGGCGCAAGATATATTGAAGAAAATATTGAATTTACTGCTGGTTCAGGTATAGTTTCAGGCTCAGTTTTAGAGAAAGAAATAGATGAGATTAAATTAAAATTTGAATCTATAGTAAAACAAATATTTTTCGCTAAAAATCCTAGATAATTTCCTCTAATTTTTCAATAACTTCCGCTGAAACATTCTTATTGGATAAATTTTCTATTTCTCTTAAACCTGTTGGACTGGTAACATTAATCTCGCTAAGCATTCCATTTATTACATCAATGCCTACAAAAAATAAACCTTCATCTTTGAAGTGTTGAGATAATTCTAAGCAGATACTTTTTTCTTTTTCTGTTAATAATGTTGGTTCAGCTTTTCCTCCCATTGCTAAATTACTCCTAAAATCGCCTCCTTGAGGAATCCTATTTATTGATCCAATTGCTTCACCATTTACGATAATTATTCTTTTATCGCCCTCTATGACTTCAGGAATAAATTTTTGCATCATAACGGGTAATTCTTCTTGAGAAGTGATTAATTCAATGATTGATTTAATACCTGGAGAATTTTTATTTATCCTTATAACACCTTGACCACCTTTTCCTCCAAGAGGTTTTATGACTACTTCATTATTTATATTTGCAAAATTAATAAGATCTTTTACCTTACTCGCAACTATTGTAGGTGCCATTAAGTGGCTGTATCTCAAAGCACCTAGCTTTTCATTCCATGCTCTTAACGATGAGGGCTTGTTGATTACTTTTACTCCTTTTCTCTCGGCAACTTCTAAAAGATGGGTTGCATATAAATAAGCCTCATTTACAGGAGGATCTTTTCTCATCCAAATGCAATTAAATTCGGCGAGAGGTATGCAATCATTATCTTTGAATGAAATCCACGGATTTACTTCAACTTTTAAGGAAGATGCCCATACTTCATCACCTCTAGCTTCAAGGTCCTGAGGAGTACAACTCCAGATTTCAATATTTTTTTTTGATGATGCTTGCATTAAAGCAGCAGTTGAATCTTTTAAGGGATTTATATTTTTTATTGGATCTATCACGAATAGAAATTTCATAAGATCTAGTTTAATAACTCGTCTAATTTATTTTCATTTTCTAATGTGTAGAGATCATCGCAGCCTCCGATACCCTCATTATCTATAAATATTTGTGGTAATGTTCTTCTACCATAAGCTCTTTCAGTCATCAATGCTCTGGCATCTTCGTCGCCATCAATCTTATATTCTGTAAAATTTATATTTTTTTTCTTGAGTAGTGATTTTGCTCGAATACAAAATGGGCAATATTGCCAAGTATAAATTTCAACTTTGGACATTTTTTTAAAATAATACTTAGTTTATACTATTAAACAAAAGTGCCTGTTAGATTATAAATAACGATTAAATTCTATTTTGATAGATATTACAGATTTTAAAAAAGATCTTTCGGAACTAACAGAGCGCCTGGGTAATGCTCAGGATTGTCTTTGACATTCCAAGATTAAAAGCGAAAAGGAGAGAGTTAGAGCAAATTTCTGCTCAGCCTGAATTTTGGGAGAATCAAGAAGAAGCGAAAAAACAAATGTTAATCCTTGATGAGGTTAAGGCACAACTTGAATTGTTGGATAAATGGAAAACTTTTATTTCTGATGCTAATGCCTCTCTTGAGCTTTATTCTTTAGAACCAGAAGAGGAAATGATTTTAGAATCCAAGCAGGGCTTAAAGAAATTAAGAGATAATTTAGATAAATGGGAATTTGAAAGATTGTTATGTGGTGAATACGACAAGGAAGGAGCAGTAGTTTCTATTAACGCAGGTGCTGGTGGAACAGATGCTCAGGATTGGGTAGAGATCTTATTGAGAATGTATTCAAGATGGGCCGATAATAATCAAATGAGTTTAATTATTAATGAATTATCTCAAGGAGAAGAAGCAGGTATCAAAAGTGTAACTTTTGAAATTAATGGAAAATATGCATACGGATATTTACAACATGAAAAAGGAACTCATAGATTAGTAAGAATTTCCCCTTTCAATGCTAATGGTAAAAGACAAACCAGCTTTGCTGGGGTTGAGGTCATGCCAAAATTAGATGATAATATTACACTGGATATACCTGAAAAAGATTTAGAAATTACAACAAGTAGATCCGGTGGGGCTGGAGGACAAAATGTTAATAAAGTAGAAACAGCGGTGAGAATTGTTCATTTGCCTTCAGGGATTTCAGTAAGATGTACACAAGAAAGATCTCAATTACAAAATAAAGAAAAAGCTATGTTACTTCTTAAGTCTAAACTACTAGTGATTGCTAAAGAACAACGAGCTGCAGAAGTCGCTGATATTAAAGGTGATATTGTGGAAGCTGCATGGGGCAATCAAATAAGAAATTATGTTTTCCATCCCTATCAAATGGTAAAAGATCTCAGGACTATGCAGGAGACTAATGACTTAGATAGTGTTTTAGATGGTGGACTTGAACCATTTATTCATGAATTATTACGCATGAATATTTCTTCTAACGAATCTATTGAATAACTAATGAAAAACAAAAACGAAAATATAGAAAAAAAAGTTGCCCCTCCAAGCTTTATAAAGCTTGCTATGCGAAATATGGTAAGGAAGGGTTCAAAAAGTATTTCTCATTTTTCAATAACATTTCTAGTTTTAATTGGGATATTAATACTTGTAGCCACAATAGGTAAGCCTAATGTTCCTGTATAAGAATGTATGACAGAAAAAATTATTTCTGAAATAAATTTAGATTTGGTTTTTAAATGTAATGAATTTTCTCAATTTTCAAATAATTTAAAAGATTCTAAAAATAAGCTTATTTTTGAATTTAATTTTTGGGAGAAAGTTTTTTTATCTTGGATAAAAATAATATTAAAAAAAGATGATTATAAATTGCCAAATTTTATTTTTGAAAAAAAATCTTTTTCATTAGGCTTACAGATAATATCTAATCAAGAAATTGCTTTTATAAACCAGAAGTGGATGCAAAAAAATGGACCAACTGATGTTCTATCTTTCCCAATCATTTCTGATGAATCTCTAAATAATTTAGATCATATAGAGTTGGGAGATATATTTATATCATTAGAGATGGCACTTGAGCAATCTTATGAATATAAACATTCAATCTATAAAGAAATGCTTTGGTTGGCTAGCCATGGATTTTTACATCTTTTGGGATGGGAACATAATAATGATCTTGATTTAGAAAATATGTTAAATTTTCAGGAATATTTAATTAAAAAATTAGATTAAAAATCTATGGACAAAAAAATAAACTCTCTAAAAAATAGAATAGAATCATATAAAACTTCTAGTAATGTATTAAAAAGTTTTAAGTATGCTTTTAGTGGAATTAGTTACGTATTAAAAACTTCAAGAAATTTTAAAATCCAATTAATTTTTGCAGTTACAAGTTTAATGATTGGTTTTTTACTGCAAATTAGTCAAAGTAATTATTTAATTTTGATTTCCACAATTATGTCTGTTTTAATATTAGAAATATTAAATACATCTATTGAATCAATAGTTGATTTAGTAGTTAAAAAAGAATTTAGTAGTTTGGCTAAAATTTCAAAAGATACTTCTGCAGGAGCAGTGTTATTAGCTTCCATTAATTCTGTTATTATTGCTGTATATATTTTTGTTCCTAAAATTAAGTTGTTATTTGAATCTATATAAATATGTTTCTTGTTATTGATAATTACGATAGTTTTACATATAACCTTGTTCAATATTTAGGAGAACTTTCTGTTGAGCATGATATAACTAGAGAATTAATAGTTAAAAGAAATGATGAAATTACTTTAGATGATATTACCAAGCTAAATCCTAGTGGCATCTTATTATCTCCAGGTCCTGGTAATCCAGATCAATCTGGAATTTGTCTTCCAATACTAAAAAAATTATCTAAAAATATTCCTATATTAGGAGTTTGTTTAGGGCATCAAGCTTTGGCCCAAGCTTTTGGAGGTAAGGTTATAGTTGGGAAAGAACTTATGCATGGTAAGACATCCAAAATATTTCATAATCAAAAAGGTTTATTTAAAGATATCGAGACTCCATTTGTGGCGACTAGATATCATAGTCTTATAGTTGATTCAAGTTCATTACCAACTTGTTTCAATATAACTGCGACTTTAGAAGACTCAACTATTATGGCTATTTCTCACAAAGAATATAAGCATTTACATGGAGTACAGTTTCATCCTGAAAGTGTATTGACACAATTTGGCCATAAATTAATTAGTAATTTTCTAAAAATGGCTGAACAAAAGTAAAATACAAAAAAATTAATAATATGATTTCTCAAATTAAAAACATTTTCTTTTTTATATTATTTAGCTCTTTTTTACCTACCTCATTATTGGCAAGGAATTTAGAAATAAAAAGTCTGGGACATAGTAGTTTCTTAATTAAAAGTGCTGAAAAATCGATTCTTATAAATCCATTTAAAGCAATAGGTTGTGCAAGCAATTTAAAAGAGCCAAAAGAAGTCAACGCAGATTTTATTTTAGCTAGTTCTAGGCTCCCAGATGAAGGATATAACCCTAATAATAAATTAATGTTTGTAGAGCCAGGAATCTATCAATTTGAGGATATTTTATTAAATGGAATTTCCGTCCCACATGACAGAGTAGAAGGAAGAAGATTTGGGTTGGCAACTGTTTGGAGTTGGGAGCAAAATGATCTTAAAATTGTTCATATGGGAGGTGCTGCTGGTGATATTGATATCAATAGTCAAATTATTTTGTCTCGCCCAGATATCTTATTTATTTCAATTGGCGGAGGAATAAAATCTTATGATGGGCAAGAGGCTTCAAGAATAGTTAAGCTTCTAAAACCTAATGTAGTTATTCCTGTTCACTTTGCTCGTGGCAAAAAAATTAACAAAGAATGTGATTTATCAAATGCTGATTTGTTTATCGAAAATATGAAAAATTTTAAAGTAAAATATGTTGGGAAAGATTTTAAAATAAAACCTAAAAGAATCGATCAAAATACAATTTATATTTTTGGTAATTAATTTATTAAATCTAAGACCTTGTAATTGTCCCAGAAAAAAATCATTTGTTCTTTAGTTCCAATACTAACCCTTATTGACTTACCAATATCTTTTTTGTTTTCCATACTTCTGATAAGAATACCTTTTTCTCTCATCTGTTGTATTAAAATTTTAGGATCTTTTTTTGGCCAAATTAAGAAATAATTACCACCACTAAAATGAGTTCTAATTTTTGTTGATTTAAATTTATTTAAAATCCATTCCCTTGCTTTTTTTACTTCTAAAACATAATTATCAATATATGATTTATCTTTAAGTGCTGCTAATGCTGCCGTTATAGCAAAGCTATTTACGTCATATGGTCCTGTAACTTTATTAATGTAATTAATTAAATTTTTATTGCCAAAAGTAAAACCTATTCTTAAACCAGCTAGACCAGCTGTTTTTGATAGAGATTGGATTATTAGTATATTGTTATTCTTTTCAAAATCTATCGATTCAAGAAGACTATCTCCATTAAATTTTTCATATAGTTCATCAACAATTATTAATGAATCGTTTTTGATATTTGCTAAGTTAATTATCTCTTGAGCGCTTAAAACTGTTCCTGTCGGATTATTTGGATTGCAAATAAATATTAATTTTGGATTATACTTTATAATATTTTCACTAAATTCTTCGATAGGAAATAGAAAATTTTCTCCAATGTAAGAACAAGTTATTTTCTTCATTCCTCGCATTTCTGAACAAGGAGAATAGTAACCAAAAGTTGGATTCGTGGTTAGAAATATTTGATCTTTTTCTCCAAAGCAATTGAAGATTGCATTTATTGCTGCGTCTGCTCCATTGAAAATTCCTATTTCATCATTATCAAATTTTCTTGAATCAAGATATTTATCACATAAATAATTTTTTAATAAATTATATTCTGGATAAATTGAAATCTCATTTAATTTTATCGCTTTTAATGCCTCGAAAACATTAGGACTTGGACCTAGGGTATTTTCATTAAAGTCTAAGCGGAGTAAATTTCTTCTATTTTCTAAAGGTGCAGAGTAAGACTGCATATTTATTATTTCTTCTCTTGGTCTTGGGAAAAGATTATTTAATTGATCAAAATCATTCATTACATTCTTTCTAAAGTTTCAATTCCTAGAAGCTCTAAGCTTAATTTTAGTGTTTTTGCAGTTAGATCACATAAATTCAGTCTAGAAATTTTTATATATTTTTCTTCTTTGAGTATTGGAACTTGATCATAGAATCTATTAAAAGTCTGACATAGCTCAAAAAGATAATTGCATAATCTATTTGGCATTAAGTCTTTTTCAATAGATATTATAACTTCATCGAACTTAAGTAATTTTCTGATAAGTCTCCACTCAGATTTATGTTCATATTTTGTATATTGAAAATCTTTAGATTCATAAACAAAATCATTTTTTCTTTTAATTCCTGCAATTCTTACAAGTGTATATAACAAATAAGGAGCCGTATTACCATTTAGGGAAAGCATTTTATCAAAACTAAATTGATAATTTGTAATCCTATTTTGGCTTAAATCTGCATACTTAACAGCTCCTAATCCAATTATTTTTGAAGTATTTGCAATAAAATCTTCTGTCTCATAACGATTTTCATCTTCTAATCTTTTCAATAAATCTTCTTTTGCTCTTCTAACTGCTTCTTTTAATAAATCTTTTAAACGTATTGTTTCACCTTCCCTTGTCTTTAGTTTTTTGCCATCAATTCCTTGAACTAAACCAAAAGGGACATGGTCTACTTGGCAATTGTCAGGGATCCATTTTGCTTTTTTAGCAACTTGAAAAACTCCAGCAAAATGATTTGCTTGTCCATGATCAGTTACATAAATAATTCTCGAAGCATCGTCCCCATTAGGAGGTTTATTGAATCTATATCTTATAGCAGCAAGATCTGTTGTGGCATAGTTAAAACCCCCATCTTTTTTTTGAATAATTAGCGGTAAAGGTTTGCCTTCTTTATTAGTCATCCCATCTAAAAATACACATTTTGCTCCTTGATCTTCTACTAATATTTTTTTTAAATTCAAATCCTTAATAACTGATTTTAAGAAGGGATTATAAAAAGATTCACCTCTTTCTTCTATTTTTATTTTTAAATTTTTATAGATTTCATCAAATTCTTTTCTAGATTGATCACATAATAATTTCCAAGCTTTAATCGATTTAATATCTCCACTTTGTAACTTAACTACTTCCTCTCTAGATCTTTTTTGAAATTCAGATTCATTATCAAATCTTTTTTTTGATTCTTTATAAAATTCAACTAAATCACTTATCTTAATTTTGCCTATCTCCTCTAAATCATTTGAATATAAATCTTTGAGCTGAGTAATAAGCATTCCAAATTGCGTTCCCCAATCGCCAACATGATTTAATCTTAATACTTGATAACCTCTTAACTCGAAAATTCTGGATATTGAATCTCCTATTATTGTTGATCTTAAATGCCCTACATGCATTTCTTTGGCAATATTAGGACTAGAAAAATCTACAATGACTTTCTTTGATAAGCCACTATCTAAATCTTTTTGAATTTGAGGTACTCCACCCTTTTGGCATTGAATATTTGATTTAATTTCATTAATTAGAACTTCATCTTTTAGTTTTATATTTATAAATCCAGGTCCAGCTATTTCTAGACTCTTACATAATTTTGCTATGCTTTTATTTTTATTTAAAAGGTTAATAAAATCATTAGAAATATCTCTTGGGTTCTTTTTATATATTTTAGATAAACTTAAACAAACATTACATTGATAATCACCAAATTCCTCTTTTGATGATTGTGTAAGTAAATTTTTTCTAAGAATTTTGAATTCTCTTTCTTTATCATTTTTTTTAAGACTATCTAAAAGAGTTTGTTCGAAGTTATTTGTTAATTCTTTAAAAATGGTTAGCATTATTTATTCAATTATTTATCTATATGATTAATTAATATAACGCATACTTAAATCAATCCAATCACTTTTGGTAATAGAAGAACTTGTTGAAATCAAATCAATACCTTTTATTAGATATTTATTAATTTCTTCAGGGTTTATTCCAGAAACTTCTATTATCAAATTTTTATTGACTTCTTTTTTTAAGCTATTAATTGATAAATCTCTTAATTCTTGAACGTTTTTTTTGATTGTTTCAGGATTAAGTTCATCTAATAAGACACTATCCGCTCCTGCTAATACTGCTTGTTTTGCCTGTTCGATATTCTCAGCTTCAATTATGATATGAGTTGTAAAAGGCGAATTTAGGCGAATTTTTTGTACTGCATTCTTAAGATTATCTGTCCATGCAATATGATTTTCTTTTATCATAGCAGCATCGTATAATCCCATTCTATGATTCACTCCACCTCCGCATTTGAATGCATATTTTTCAAATATTCTTAAGCCAGGAGTCGTTTTCCTAGTATCTGCTAATTTTATATTTGTGCCTTCTAATTTATCTATGAGATTCTTTGTATATGTTGATATTCCAGATAAATGCATTGCAATATTTAAGCTGATCCTTTCACTAGCGAGTAAACTTTTTGAAGGTCCATATATTTCTAAGAGTTTTTGATCTTTAAAAAATTTATCTCCATCAGAGATATTAAATTTTGGACTGATTTTTAAATCAATTTTTTTAAAAATTTCTTTTATAATTTCAACCCCACAAAATATACCCTCCTCTTTTGCAATCCAATATGCATTACCATTCTCTTCTGTAATAGAGGGACTTGTAAGATCTCCCCTACCTATATCTTCATCGATCCAATTATCGATGATCTTACTTATTATTGGGGTATTTAAATCCACTAAACTAAAAAATAATTAATTAATAAAAATTAAACTGAAGTTAGAGAATCAACTATATATCACTATGTAATTTAACTCAAATTTATTTACCAATACAAAACTTAGAAAAAATATTATCTAGAAGTTCCTCTGTTAATTCTTGACCAGTTATTTTAGATAAGTTTTGAATTCCATCTCTCAGTTCTATTGATAACAAATCAAATGGCAATTTATTTTTAATGATTTCATCAGTATCATTTAAATTAGATAGGCAAGCAGACAAATTTGTTAGATGTCTTTCGTTTAAAAATATATTGATATTTTCTACTTGTTTTAATCCACATTTTTTTATTATTGTGTCGATTAATAATTTTTCACCATCATTATTCTTAATGCTCATAAGAATTGTATTTTTTAACTCATTTGAATTAATATTTTTGCAATCAATTAAATCTTTTTTATTGCCCAAAATAGTAATTAATTTTTCTTTGGGAATTTCTTCTATTATTTTTTTGTCTTCTTCATTAAATCCTTCTTCAAGACTATAAATATAAATTATAAAATCTGACTCTTTAATTTTCCCAAAACTTTTTTTAATTCCAATACTTTCAATTTGTTCATGAGTTTCTCTTATGCCAGCAGTATCAATTATTTTCATTGGAATATCATTAATAGTTAAATTAACTTCAATAACATCTCTAGTTGTTCCAGGAATATTAGTTACGATTGCTTTCTCTTTTTTTGCCAGCAAATTTAGTAAAGAACTTTTACCAACATTTGTTTTACCTATAAGCGCAATGGATATTCCATTGTGAATATATGAATTTCTTTTTGCATTTTCTATTAGTAATTCTATTTTTTCTTTTACTTTTTTAATGTTTTTTAGATATTTGGTGTAATCAAAATCTGTGAAGTCTTCTTCAAAATCAACTCTCGCTTCTATTTCGCAAAGTTGATTTATAAGGTCATTTTTAATATCATTAATTTTTTTCTTTATTTCTCCTTGAATCCCACTAAAAGCTAACTCTGCTGATCTTGTATTGCTTGCATTAATTAATTGATTAATTGACTCGGCTTGAGTAAGGTCTATTTTTCCATTAAGAAAAGCTCTTTGACTAAATTCTCCTGGGTTTGCAAGTCTAACTCTAGAATTACTAGATAATAATCTCTTTAGAACTTTATTTACTATGATAATTCCTCCATGGCAATGAAGTTCAACTACATCCTCTCCTGTGAAGCTATTTGGTGATTTCATTACTAAAATTAAAACCTCATCTATAAATTTATTTTGTTTATTTTCCTGAATAAAACCATGAAAAACTCTATGTGATTCCCATGCATATTTAGATTTAGTTTGAACAATCTTTTTGCAAGAATTTATTGAGTCTTTCCCTGATACTCTTATTATCGCAACTCCTCCTTTCCCTATACTTATAGCTGAGGCAATTGCGGCTATCGTATCTTCTGTAGTAACTATCGAATCCATCTCTCGCTTTGTTATGGATAATTAAGTAAGATTATCAAGAATTTTGAAATTTTCTTTCTGAATGAGATTTAAAAGAGATATTACCTATAAGAAAATTCTATCATTATTTAGGAATCAGAATGGAAGTCCTTTTTTTAATGCTAAAGGTTTAGCTATAGGGGTATTTAGTGGCTGCTTTCCTTTTTTTGGGTTTCAGACTTTAATAGGAGTATTTTTTGCGAAAATTGCCAAGGGAAATATTGTTCTAGCCGCAATTGGTACTTGGATAAGCAACCCTTTTACTTATATTCCACTTTATTATTTTAATTATAAAGTTGGTTCGATTCTTTTAAATAATTCTTCTAATAAATTTCTTGAAAAAAGTTTAGTTATTGATGACTTATGGAAACAAGGTAGAATTTTTTCCCTAAAATTACTATTAGGTTCATCTTGTGTAGGTATTTTACTAGCTTTGATTTGCGGCAGTATTGTTTTCTTTATCCACAAGATAAAAAGTAAAAGATAGATTGATCTGATTTTTAAATTAACTTTGTCCAACTCTGGCAATATCTAAAACATCTGCCATTGATTTAATTTGTTCAATTGTTTTGTGAAGTTGATTATAACTTTCAAGACCTACACAAAGATTTATAATAGCTGGTTTACCATAAGCAGTTTTAACATTGGCATCGCTAACATTTATACCTTTATCAGATAACCGCATAAGAATATCTTTAAGAACTCCAACTCTATCAATTACTTCTATTCGTAGCTGAATTGGAAACTTATTATCGCCAGTTTTATTATCTTGATTCCAACCGACGGGTAATCTTCTCTCTATTGGAATTGGTATTACATTTTCACAATCTTCCCTATGTATAGTTATCCCATGGTTGCCGAGCGACACAGTTCCGATAATATCCTCACCTGGAAGTGGGGTACAGCATTTACCTATTCTGTAATCAAGACCTTCTATCCCGGAAATTGGAGATTTAGCTGCTTTATTAGATTGATTAGTGGATAAATTACTATTACTTTTAAGAGATTTTGCTATTTCAGAGTCAGAATCATTTTTTACATCTTCTGTCTGTAATTTTATTTCTTCTCTTAGTCTGTTTAATACTTGATGCAAAGTTAAACCACCAAAACCAAGAGATGCAAGAAGGTCTTCGGTAGTTTTTAAATTGCATCGATTTGCAACTTTTTTCATGGCTTCACTAGAAAGTAATGTTTCAAAACCGTTTCTACCTACTTCTTTTTCAAGTAAATCTCTACCTCTTTTAATCGTTTCATCACGATGGCTTTTCTTATACCATTGGCGAATTCTATTTTTAGCAGTTGGCGTAACTACAAAGTTCAGCCAATCCAAGCTTGGAGTAGCATTATTACTCGTCAAAATTTCTATGAAGTCACCATTTTGAAGTGCTGTAGATAATGGAGAAAGCTTTTCATTAATTCTTATTCCATTACAGTGATTTCCAACTTCAGAATGAATTCTGTAGGCGAAATCTATCGCGGTAGATCCCTTCCTTAAACCAACAACATCTCCTTTTGGAGTGATCACAAATACTTCTTCATCAAATAAATCTTCTTTAATTGAAGCTAAATAATCATTATGATCCCTTTCATTACCTTCTTGTTGCCATTCTACTAATTGTCTTAGCCAATTAAATCTCTCGGCATTACTTTTAGCAGGAGAACCACCCTCTTTGTATTGCCAATGAGCGGCAATACCATATTCAGCAATTTGATGCATCGAAGTGGTTCTAATTTGAACTTCAATAGGTCGATGTCTTCCAATCACAGAGGTGTGTAATGACTGGTATCCATTGGGTTTTGGTAATCCTATATAGTCTTTAAATCTACCTGGAATTGGTTTGAAAGTATCATGAACAACTGCTAAAGCTCTATAACAACTATCTGAATTGTCCACGATAATTCTTAAGGCTGCAACATCATAAATCTCGTGAAAATGCTTTTGTTGTCTTTCCATTTTGCTCCAGATGCCATAAAGATGTTTTGGCCTTCCTGTTATTTCAAAATTTTGCAAACCTGCTGAAACTAAGTTTTCCTTCATAAGATTCAAAGTTACTTTTAATCTTTTTTCTCTATCACTTCTTTTAACAGCGATTTGATCTTTAAGATCTAGATATTCTTTAGGCTCTAGGAATTTAAAAGCTAAATCTTCTAATTCCCATTTAAATCTGTTTATTCCTAGTCGATTAGCTAATGGTGCATAAATTTCTCTTGTTTCTCTCGCTATTCTTAGCTTTTTCTCATCATTTAGCCATTCAATTGTTCTCATGTTATGAAGTCGATCTGCAAGTTTTACTAAGACAACTCTGATATCACTGGCCATAGCCAAAAACATTTTCCTAAGATTTTCAGCTTGTGCTTCAGTCCTGTTGTTAAAGTGAATGCCGCCTAATTTTGTTACACCCTCTACAAGTATTTTTACTTCTAATCCAAAATTTGTTTCTATTTCGGATAAATCAATTCCAGTATCTTCAACAACATCATGTAAAAGGCCTGCAGCAATAACAGATGAACTAGCACCTATTTCTTTGAGGAGATTTGCAACAGCAACCGGGTGGATAATGTATGGCTCGCCGCTCGCGCGGAATTGTCCATCATGAGCTTTATACGCAAGTTTAAAAGCCTTTACTATAAGGTTTTGATTCTCATCATTTTCTTTATTTGATTTTTCAAAATTATGAATATCTTTAAGAAGCCAATCTGGAATGTTTATTTGATAATTCAAAGATTCACTTTCATATTTTTTATTTTCAGGCACAATAGTTTTGGAAACTTCAATTTCGTTTTTTTCTTTTGAATTTGCAGCTGCCTCGGACATTTTATATTGCTTTAGATATATTTTATTTAGGTCTAGAAAAATTTGCTATAAATCATGGAAAAAAATAAAGAAAAAATTATTGTAGTTAAAAACCTTACTGTTAAATATGGTTTAAAACAGCAACCTATTATCAAAAATTTTAATTTGGAAATAGATAGTGGAGATCATTTGGCTATAATAGGTCCTTCTGGATGTGGGAAGACCACTTTTGCAAAAACATTAGTAAATATATTACCTGAAAAGGCTACTTCTAATGGTTATTTATCGATTTCTAGTGTAGATCCTAGGAAAATAAATAACAAAGATGCACAATTATTTAGAAGAAAGAATTTTGGATTTATTTATCAAGACTCTATAAAAAAACTTAATCCGCTAATGAGAGTTGGGGATCATTTATATGAATTATTTAAAATACATGATCAAACTAAATCATCTATAACTATTAAAAAATTAGTAAGAGAAGTTTTTCAAAAAGTTGGAATTGAAGAAAATAGACTTGATTCTTTCCCACATCAATTTAGCGGTGGAATGAGACAGAGAGTTTCTATAGCAATGGCACTTGCTTTGAAACCTAAATTACTAATAGCTGATGAACCCACAACAAGCTTAGATACAAAAACAAGTTTTGAAATTATGCAAGAAATAATTAATCTATGTAATGAATTTGATACTACTTTAATTTTAATTAGTCATGATATTAATCTTGCAGCAAAGTGGTGTAAAAAAGTTGCAATAATTGAAAAGGGATCGATTGTTGAAAAAGGGAATATATTAGATATTTTTCAATCACCAAAATCAGATATAGGGAAAAAGTTAGTAAATGCTTCAAAAATATTATTAGAACCAAATACTAAAAATAATGCTCAAGATCAGGTCGTTCTAGAGGTAAATAACCTAAGACATTGGTATAAATTAAATTCTTCAATTTTCATTAATAAATGGAATAAGGCTTTAAATGAAGTTAGTTTCAAGTTATATGAGAATGAGACTCTTGGAATTGTTGGTTCTTCAGGGAGCGGTAAAAGTACATTATGTAGGGCCTTAATTGGACTCCTTAAAGTAAGAGGTGGTGAAATAAAAATTTATGATAAAAATCATGCATCGAAAAAAAATAAATCTTTTAAAAAGAACAATAATGTGCAAATAATTTTTCAAGATCCTTTTTCAAGTTTGAATCCGAAAATGACAATTAAAAATATTTTGGAAGATATATTTTTTATTCAAAAAATTTCAGATAAAAGAAAAATCGAAAAAGAAATAAAATTAATGTTAAGAAATTTAAATCTTCCCTTAAATAATGATTTTTTTAATTCTTATCCTAGCCAATTATCTGGTGGTCAATTGCAAAGAATTTCATTAGCCAGAGCGCTATTTTTGAAACCAAAAATTTTGATTTGTGATGAGAGCGTTAATATGTTAGATGCTTCGGTAAAAATAGAAATTCTTGAATTACTTAGAGTCTTGCAAGAAAAAATGGATTTAACCATTATCTTTATCACACATGATTTAGGTATTGCTAAAATATTTTGTAATAGGTTGCTAGTAATGAACCACGGAAAGATAGTTGATGAAGGAGAAAGTTCTACAATATTCACTAAAACTAAAAACACCTATACAAAATCTCTTCTAAACTCTTCTTTAAATATTATTTAGCTTTAAGAAGGTTTAGTAATTTTTGAAAATCCAATGGTAATTCTGCTTCAAAAATCATTTCTTTGCCATTGATTGGATGTATGAGGCCAAGCTTAAAAGCGTGTAATGCTTGACCCTCTAATTTACATGGAATTTTTTTGCATCTTCCATATAAAGGATCACCCACAATAGGATGATTAATGTGAGCGCAATGAACTCTTATTTGATGCGTTCGACCAGTATCTAATTTGAAATTCATTAATGAGTAATTACCTAATCTTTCTTTTAATTTCCAATAAGTGCAGGCATATTTTCCTGAAGCTTCTTCAACTACTTTATATTTCAATCTATTGAATTTATCTCTACCAATGTGCCCCACTATTTGCCCTTCTTCAGAATTAGGTGCTCCATGTATTACTGCAATATATTCGCGTGAAGCTATTTTTTCTTTTATTTGTTTTTGGAGATTTACCAATGCTTCTTGGCTTTTTGCTACTACCATACATCCGGAAGTATCTTTATCTAATCTGTGAACAATACCAGGTCTAAGTTTCCCATTAATTCCGGGAAGATCATTACAGTGAAAAAGTAATCCATTGACTAGAGTTCCTGATTTGTGTCCCGGGGCTGGATGAACAATTAGTCCTGATTGTTTATTGATTACTATGATGTGCTCGTCTTCAAAAAGGATTTTTAAATCCATTTTTTCAGGTTTCAAATATATAAGAGGTTCTGGAGGAGGCATCCAGATTTGAACATTGTCGCCATTTTTTAATGGGGTCTTTGCTTTCGCAGTCTTATAGTTTACAAGTACTAATCCTGAATTGATAAAATGTTGAATTTTTGCTCTACTTTGTTCTGGCCTTTTACTTACCAACCATCTATCTAGTCTCATAGGAAGAGGTTGCTCATAAATAATTTCTATAAGTTCACCTTCCCCAATGCCGAAAGAATTTTTATTATCTAATTCCATGGTGGGACTTCTAAAGCAATTTTACCAAGCATTTGATTTCTATAATCTTCCAATAATTTATGAGACATTCTTCTTTTATCGCCTGAGGTATGTTTTGAAGCTGCTTCATCGATCCAATCAGAAGGGCTTTCAAAGCCTTTTGCAATATCAACTCCATATCTATTAGATATTTGTTTTACTGAGATATTCGCTTTTTTATCTTTGTTGAGAGTGGACATAATTTTGATAAATCCAATTGCGACACTCTCTATTTCATAAGCAGCCTCTCCAATATCGTCACATAGTGCAAGATTAAGTGCTGATTTTTGATTTTCTAAATTAGGAGGTATAACACCAGGAGCATCTAGTAGATCAATACCACCCTCTAATTTTATCCATCTTAAATTACGTGTCACTCCAGCTTTCCTAGCACTATCGACAACTCTTTTTTTTGCAATTCTATTAATTAACGCTGATTTACCTACGTTTGGAAAACCAAGTGTGAGGGCTCTTATTGGCCTTATTTTCATACCTCTAGAAATCCTTCTAGCATCAATTGATGATCTAGATTCTTTTGCAGATTTACAAATTTCGTTAATACCTATACCTCTTTTAGCATCACACCAATGCGGATATTGATCTTTTTCATGAAACCATTTATTCCAACTAGTTATTGTGTCAGGAGAGATCATGTCTGATCTATTAATAACAAGAATATGTTTTTTATTGTTGATCCATTTATTTAAATGTGGGTGCCCTGTTGATATTGGGATTCGTGCATCTCTAACTTCTATAACTAAATCTACTTTATTGATAACTTCAGATAATTTTTTTTCTGCTTTTGCTATATGGCCTGGGTACCATTGAATTTTGGGTATGTCCACTTCAATAAAATAAATAAAATTTTTGTATTCCTTTTAATTTTTATTAGTTTCAAAAGTATTTACTTTTAAATTTTAGTATAAATTTAATAACTAAAAAATTTTTATCATAGTTAATTTTTAAAATTTATTAAGGCATAGGTAACAGTTACTACTTTTTAACCCAATAAGTCCAATTAAACGTTAGGGTCTTAAGATTAAAAAAGGTTGTTTAATGTCAAAATTATCTCTTTCCAGTCTTGATAAGACACAATTAGAAGGAAAAAAAGTTCTTGTAAGAGTAGATTTTAATGTTCCATTAAATGAAAGTGGCCAGATAACTGACGATACACGCATTAGAGCAGCGATCCCAACAATTGAATATCTCATTAATAATTCTGCAAAAGTCATTTTAGCTGCACATTTTGGAAGACCAAAGGGTCAGGTAAATGAAAAAATGAGATTAACTCCAGTAGCAGCAAGATTAACTGAATTGTTAGGAAAAAATGTCGCTCTTACTAATAGTTGTATAGGTGATGAAGCAGTTGCAGAATCAAATAGTTTAGATAATGGAGATGTTCTTTTACTTGAAAATGTTCGTTTTTTTGGAGAAGAGGAAAAGAACGACTTGGATTTTGCTAAAAATTTAGCATCACATGCTGATATGTATGTCAATGATGCTTTTGGTGCTGCTCACAGAGCTCATGCTTCCACTCAGGGAGTTACTAATTATTTAAGTCCTTCAGTAGCTGGGTTCCTTTTAGAAAAAGAATTGAAATACTTACAAGGAGCAGTAGATTCTCCAAAGCGTCCATTGGCAGCAATAGTTGGAGGATCAAAGGTTAGTAGCAAAATAGGAGTGCTTGATTCTTTACTAGATAAGTGCGACAAAATAATGATTGGTGGAGGTATGATTTTTACTTTTTATAAAGCTAGAGGTCTAGATGTTGGGAAAAGCCTTGTAGAAGAAGATAAACTAGAGCTTGCTAAAGATTTAGAAGCAAAAGCAAAAGCAAAAGGAGTTGAATTATTATTACCAACTGATGTTGTTTTAGCTAATGAATTTTCTCCTGATGCCGAAAGTAAGGTATCTCAAATTGATTCAATTACTGGGAATTGGATGGGTCTAGATATTGGTCCAGATTCCATTAAAGTTTTTCAGAATGCTCTTGCAGAATGTAAGACAATTATTTGGAATGGTCCAATGGGAGTTTTTGAATTTGATAAATTTGCAGAAGGTACAAATGCAATAGCTACGACCCTTGCGGACTTAAGTGCTTTTTCTGAAGTTTGTACAATAATTGGTGGTGGAGATTCAGTTGCAGCAGTGGAAAAAGCAGGATTAGCTGAGAAAATGTCACATATATCTACTGGAGGTGGAGCTAGTTTGGAACTTTTAGAAGGTAAAACTTTACCTGGTGTAGCTGCTTTAAACGACGCTTAGGCTAAATCTTATCAACAATATCAACACTTTTTGTAAAAGTAATTATTCCATTTGGGTGAGCTATAATACCTGACCAAATTTGTATCTCTGGCTTCGAAGGGGCTCTTGTCATTTTAAAAATTCCCCCAGATGCTAATGGCTCCAATAATATTTCTTGTTCAAAAAATGAATTGACTTGATGAGGTTTGATTCCTCCAGTAATAATCACTTCTTCAAGTGGCTTATTTAGAATAATATCTATATCGTATTTTGAACCAGTAAGAACTGTATTAGGGATTTTAAAACTAATGTCTATTTTATTATCATCATTCCTTATAATTGTGAATAAATTTTTAATGGTACCCTTATCAATTTTTCCATTTAAAATTGAAAAAATATAATCGAAATCGGATTCGAGTATATGGATTTCTCCATTAACTATTTTTTTTCCTGAAACTTTTATTCTTAAAATTTCTTTATTTGGAATATTTGATTTTAATCTTTTGATCCTCCATTTGCTGTCAGGGAAATCATTAATAATTTTTGAAAACTCTTTTAGTATATTTTGGTTTTCATTATTTCCGAAATTTTTTCTAATAAACTCTAAATTTCGCTTATTTAAAGAGTTTTCAAGATCTCTTACAAAATCAACTTTTAAAGTTTGCGTTATTGCTGAATAGGGAATAATGAGATAAATAAATAAGTAGAGAGGAACTCCTATATTTTTGGATAAGTTTAAATTAAACATATTTATCATTTATTACTTTTATTCTACTAATTTCAGTTTTTATGTCTAAAAAAAATAATTTATTAGTTGCAGCAAGTGGAACAGGAGGCCATATTTTCCCAGCTTTAGCAGTTTCTAAAGAGGTAGAAGATAGATGGAATATTCATTGGTTGGGAGTTCACCAAAGACTTGATATAAATTTTATTCCCAAAAAATATAATTTGAGGACTTTGAAGATAAAGACACCAAGAAAAAATATTTTTTTGTTTTATCAATATATAGAAATTTTAATGTCAACTTTCCAAATAATTAAGATCTTAAAAGAAAAAAAAATTAACTTGGTTTTTACGACTGGAGGTTATATATCTGCCCCTACTATTGTTGCTTCAAAACTTCTCGGGATACCTGTCATTATTCATGAATCAAATTTAATTCCTGGAATGGTCACGAAATATTTTGGTTTTTTGTGTAACTATGTTCTTTTAGGATTTAAGAAAACAAATGTTTATTTAAGAAATTGTAAAACTATTTTTACTGGTACTCCTTTAAGAAAGCAATTCTATAAATCTAATCCCTTGCCAGAATGGGTTCCAAGAGGGAATGGACCTCTTTTGATTGTTATGGGAGGTAGTCAAGGAGCAAAAGCTATAAATCAAATTCTTTACGAATCTCTGGAATTTTTAATGACAAAAAAATTTCGGATAGTTCATATTATTGGTGAATCTAATCAACAATCCGTTCAGATAAAAGATTCCAAAAATTATGTTCAAAAGAAATTTACTAATGAAATGGCAGCTTTAATTCAAAACTGTGATCTTGTAATATCGAGATCTGGCGCAGGAACAATTAATGAACTAATAGAGACTAAAAAACCTTCAATTTTAATTCCATATCCTTATTCTAAAAATAATCATCAAGAGAAAAATGCAATGATTATTGCTGCAAGTGGAGGTTCAGTTTTAATGAATCAAAATAAAATTTCTAAAGAAATTTTTGAAGAAACTCTAAAAAGAATTTTTAAAATAAAATCAATAAAAGGAAAAAATCACTATGAAATATTAGATCTTATGAAGAAGAATATGGAAAATAATAAAATCAAATCTAAAATTGAGATTAAAAAATTAATTAATTATTTTTTAAAGGAATTTTGAATTTCTTTACATAAAAGATTGTTGTTTTTCCTGCTCTGCAAACTTATTCTTGCCCAATTTTCGTCTAGAAATTTAAATGAAGTGCATTCTCTAATCAATATTCCCTTATTTTCTAAGTATTTTATATTCGGCGACAAGGATGTTTTACTCTCTATTAAAAAAAAGTTTGTTGAAGAGTTATGAACTTTAAGGTTTTCTATTGTTGATAATTTTTCAGATACTTTCTCTTTTTCAATAGTTATCCAAGTATGAATCTTACTTGTCCATCCTTCATAGAATTTCTTATTACTTAGTAGGTCAATTCCTGCTTTAATAGCAAAGGAATTTAAAGGCCAAGGATCTCTATTGGTTTTCCATTGCTTAAGTTTTTTTGATGAGCCAATAACGTAACCTAATCTAAGACCAGGAATATTGAAGATCTTGGTTAAGCTTCTTAAGACTAATAAATTATCATATTTTTGGGTTAATGGTATTAAAGATTCTTTGTCTCCATTAGGTGTTATTGATAAGAAAGCCTCATCACAGATAACTAATTTATATTTTTTTATAATTTCTTCTAATGAATTCTTCTCCCATAATTGGCCGGTGGGGTTATGTGGATTTGTTATCCAAATAACATCACCTTTAGGTTGAAGTGGAAATGATTGAGGAAAAATATTATTCCAGTTTTTTGGTAATTCGCAATGTCTAAAATTACTATTCCAACAATTTAAAGATCTTTCATAATCAACAAAGCTCGGAGACGGAATACAACTTATTCCAAATTTGGATGCTTCATAACCTGCCCAGGTTATTAGCTCAGAAGCTCCATTTCCAGGTAATATATTGTCTGAATTTATCCCATGAAATTTACCGATTATTTCTTTCAAATCACTCAAATTTCTTTCAGGGTAATATCTAAATCCAAGATTCTTAATTTCTGCATTTAATGAATCTATTAGTATTTGAGGGGGATCAAAGGGTACTAATGAGGCGCTTGCATCAATAATTTCAGAGGGTAATAAATTTAATTTTTTTGCATTTTCATGTACATTCCCTCCATGCTTTAAGTTTGATATATGCATGGCTAATGTTGAGTAATCATTAGGTTCAGATTTATTCATTATTCATTTTTAAATTTCATTCAACCCATTTTAAATCTGATCCAATAGCCTCTTTTATATTAGATAATTGATGGTTATTGAGTTGCTTTATAATGCCTTCAAGTATATCTGGTACTAATTGTGGACCCTTATATATCCATCCTGTATAAAGTTGAATTAATGATGCTCCAGAACAAATTCTTTCCCAAGCTGACTCAGGACTATCGATTCCACCAACGCCAATTAAAATAATTTTTTTATCAAGATGATGAATATGTTTTAATATTTGATTGGCTTTTTTTTGTAGAGGTCTTCCACTTAATCCTCCTTGCTCCACTGAAAGTAATAATCCGGTTTGACTGATCTTTCTATTTTCAAGACCTAATCTATCAATGCTGGTGTTAGTAGCAATTATTCCATCAATGTTTTCCTCGATTATTAATTGGCAAATATCTTCAATATCTTTGAGGCTTAAATCTGGAGCAATTTTTACAAATAACGGTGGGCAATTAGGTAAGTTTTTAATTTCTTTAAGAAGTTCTTTTAGAAGAATTGGATCTTGCAGTTTTCTTAGTCCCTCAGTATTTGGAGAACTTACATTTATTGCTGCGTAATCACAATATGGAATTAATAGTTTTAGAGAAGTTAAATAATCATCCTTTGCTTGTGATAAATCTGTAATTTTGGACTTGCCGAAATTTATCCCTAAACAAATATTCTCCCTGTTTTTTTTATATTCAATACCTTGTTCAATAAAGTTTTTAACAAGATTTTTAGCACCATTGTTATTGAAACCCATTCTATTTAATGCTGCTTCTTCTTCTGCTAATCTAAACAACCTTGGTTTGGGATTACCATTTTGAGCAAATTTAGTTACTGTACCAAGTTCAGCAAATCCAAAACCAAAATCTTTCCATATATTTGCAGCATTTCCATTTTTGTCAAAACCCGCAGCTAAACCAATTGGATTACAAAAATTTATTCCACATATGTTCTGATTTAACCTTTTGTCAACTATAGAAAATTCTTCATTTAGATTTTTTAGGATAGATGAAACTACAGGCCAATTATGTTTTCTTGAGCTGAATGATAGAAGGCTAAGAGATAAATTAGTTAAGTATTCTGCATCTATTCCTGAGTCTTTTTTTAGTATAGGGACCATTAAGTTTTTATAAAGATTTTTAAATACCCCCTTCTGTTCATTCATAAAAAATTAAGATTCTTTTTTTTCTATTATCCAATATATTTTATTTTTAGGAATCAATCTCCAATTACGCCATTCAAAAAGTAAATATTTTTTTATTTTTAAGTCGTTTTCTTCACCCAATAAGTTAGTTAGTTCTGGTGAACTTAATAAGTACTTTTTTTCTGCAAATTTTTGGATTAATTCATTTCTTGAAAATAATTCTTGAATTTCTGTAGGTGCATTTTTTTCAAAAAAGTCAACTGAGGATTTGTCTTCTTTTAAGTTCCTGACTATAGATATGCCTTTGCTGTAATTAGTAGCGATTTTATCAACCCTATCATTTTGTTTGTCCCCACTATGACCCTTAACATATTCCATTATTAGGCCATTAATTCTTAATTGATCTATTTTTTGCCATAAATCAAGATTTTGAACTGATTTTCCTGCACTTGTTTTCCATCCATTTTTTTTCCAATTTATTATCCATTTTGTATATCCCTCTATGACATATTTACTATCAGTTCTTAATTTAAAGTTCTCTTTTAATTTATAATTTTTTAATTTTTCAAGAGTTTTTATAGCTGCAGTAAGTTCCATTCTATTGTTAGTGGTATTTTGCTCGAAACCACCTATTTCTAATTCACTATTATCATCAAATATTATTAAACCACCCCAACCTCCTGGGCCTGGATTACCACTGCAAGCTCCATCTGTTGCAGCTTCAATTGCAATACAATCACTATTCATGATTTGAAGCCGATATTAAGTTTATCGGCCTGAAAAAAATGTTATTTTACTTAAGTGTAACTTTACCGCCAGCTTCTTCAATCTCTTTCTTTAAAGATTCAGCATCTGCTTTAGCAATTCCTTCTTTTACTGCTTTTGGTGCTGATTCAACAAGCGCTTTTGCATCACCAAGACCAAGACCAGTTGCGTTTCTGACAACTTTAAGGACTTTGATTTTTGCAGCTGCATCAAAACCTTCGAGGATTACATCGAATTCAGTCTTTTCTTCAGCAGCTCCACCATCTCCATCGCCTCCAGCTGCTCCTGGTGCTGCCATTACTACACCACCTGCAGAAGCTGCAGCAGATACACCAAATGCCTCTTCAATTTGCTTTACAAGCTCAGATGCTTCTAAAAGTGATAGAGATTTTAATGATTCAAGAATTTCTTCAGTTTTTGCGGACATTTTCTTAAAAGTTAATTAGGGTTTGAATTTAAGATTCTGATTTTTCAGAATGTTGTTTAAGTGATCTAGCAAGTCCAGAAGGCACTTCATTGATAGAGATAGCAATTTTTGTTGCTACGCCATTTAGAGCGCCAGCAATTTTTGCCATCAATACTTCTTTAGATGGAAGACTTGCAATTTCTTTTATTTCAAAATCGCTGAGAAGTCTGCCTTCAAATAAAGCTCCTTTGGTTTCGGATTTTTTTGTTTCTTTTTGAAAAGATTGGATCGCTTTTACAGCACCACCAACATCTTCTTTGATTAAGACAAAAGCATTTGTTCCAGTCAGTAAAGATTCAAGATCGTTCCAATTACTATCTCCATCAATAGCTTTTCGCATTAATGAATTTTTAGTAACTTTGCAAATGCCGTTAGTTGTTTGCAATCTAGATCGCAAATCTGACATCTCTTTGATAGTTAAACCTTTATAGTCAAGAACTACAGCCATTTCCGAGTCGTTTAATAGAGATTTAATCTCAGTAACGATTTGTTGCTTGTTCTCTAGTGTTCGGCCCATTGTTGTTTTTTGGATCGTAATTTAGGGAGAGCAGGAAATGCGGCAAAGTCCTTTTTAAAAGAGGCCGCTTTTATTAGATCCAAAAAGAAATAATTAAGACGAGTCCTCGGTAGGAATTAAAAATTTAGAATAACTAAATTAACCTACTTTCTTTGGCCGTATTATTGCTATTAAATTATACTACAAAGGGTTAACCTTCAGGTTGGTGGTCTTGTACAGCATTTATGTCAACTTGAACTGAGGGCCCCATTGTTGAAGTTACATAAAAAGTTTTCCAATACTTTCCTTTGGCCCCACTTGGTTTATTTTTATCAATTGATTCTTGTAAGGTTTTTAAGTTGTCAAATAGAGCCTCTTTTGTGAAACTTGCTTTTCCAAAGCGGACATGAACGATACCAGCTTTATCTGCTCTAAATTCGAGTTTACCAGCTTTGAATTCTTTAATTGCATTAGCGATATCATTAGTTACTGTCCCAGCTTTAGGATTAGGCATTAAACCTCTAGGTCCTAAAACTCGTCCTAATTTTGCAACCTTTGGCATCATATCAGGAGTTGCAATAAGTAGATCGAACTCCATATTTCCTTTGTTGATGCTTTCTACAAGATCCTCTTCGCCAAATAAATCTGCACCTGCAGCCTTAGCTTTAGATACATTCTCACCTCTTGTGATTACTGCAATTTTGATGCTTTGGCCGGTACCATGTGGTAGTGCAACAGTGGTCCTTAATTGTTGATCAGTATATTTTGGATCAATACCTAAACGAATGTGCGCTTCAATAGTTTCATCAAATTTTGCATTAGCATTTTCCTTGATAATACTAAGAGCTTCAAGTGGGGGATAAATGCGATCTTCTATCTTTGTTGATAGGGCCGCCATTCTTTTTGATAGTTTTTTCATAGTAATTTTGGGTACAAACGGTTATTAACTAACCTCCCCTAAATAATGAGCAATTTTGTCTTGAATTCAATCAGTAATAGAGACGCCCATATTACGAGCAGTACCTTCAATTACTTTCATTGCTGATTCAACACTAGAACAGTTTAGATCAGGAAGCTTAGTTTTGGCTATTTCTTCTAATTGAGCTTTACTTATATTTCCAACAGAGCCTTTTGCGGATTCACCTGATCCCTTCTCAATCCCAGCTGCTTTTGTTATTAAGACGGAAGCAGGGGGTGTTTTTGTGATAAAAGTAAAGCTTCTATCTTCAAAAACAGAAATCTCAACTGGAATTATAAAACCTGCTTTGTCTTGTGTCCTTGCGTTGTATTCTTTACAAAATGCCATGATATTTACACCATGTTGTCCTAAAGCTGGCCCTACAGGAGGAGCAGGATTTGCTTTGCCTGCTTGTAGAGCAAGCTTGATAACTGCAACAATTTTTTTTGCCATTAGATTAGAGAATTTAAGCTTAAGTAGAAAATCATAATTTTACTCGATAAACAAGAATAATTTGAAATTAATTTTGTTTATTGATTTGGGAGAATTCTAATTCTACAGGAGTCTCGCGCCCAAATATTGAAAGTAATGCTTTTAATTTATTTCTTTCCCCTGAAACTTCTATAACTTCTCCCTGGAAATCCTTGAATGGACCACTAGTTACTATTATTCTATCTTTTTCTTCAATATCTAATTTGATTACAGCTTTTTTCTCTGCTGCGCGCTTAAAGATTCTATTAACTTCTTGTCTGGATAATGGTCGAGGTTTGATATGACCTCGTGATCTTCCGCTGCCTCTACCGTCTTCAGCACCAACAAAATTAATTACATTTGGAGTACTTTTTACAGCCATCATTGTATCTTCATCCAAAATCATTCTGACGAGTACATAACCTGGGAAAACTTTTTCTTCAGTAGTTTGTCTACTTCCATCTTTTTTTAATTTAATTCCAGGAGTTTGGGGAATTTCAATTTCAATGATTCGATTATTAACTCCCAAAGTTACTGATCTCTGCTCTAGAGTTGCTTTTACTTTTTTTTCACAGCTTGATGCCACTTGAACTGCATACCATCTTGCGATGCTAGTATTTGCTTTTGAAGAAGCAAGGCTTGTAGTTAATTCATTACTCATTTTTAGTCTTGGAGCTTAATTAAGATCTTTATAAATGGATATTTAGGGATAATTTAACGAAAAATTTGTGAGGCAGCCCATCCATAGAATCTGCTGACAGATGCTATGGCTGCCGCAGAAAAGGTTACCATAATTATAACCGCTACAGATTCGCTAAAAAGTTGTTGTTTGTTTGGCCACACGACAAGTTTAAGCTCATCATAGGTAGATCTAAAAAAATTATTCTTTTTTTTAGGCTCTTCAATTTCAGGAGAATCCTTTTTTAGAGGTTCTTTATTAGTGGTAGGACTTGTCACAAAATTTTTTTGAAATTAAGCTTTACGCTTTAGTTTTATTTTAGCTTATTGATTTACTACTCAGCTAGGTTTGAAAACAATCTCTTCTTTTTTAGCGGAGTTAAGTTTAATTGTGATATTTTTTTTGTTTTTAAAGTTATCCTCCAAAAGTTTTGCAGCTAAGGGATTTTCTATTTGTCTTCTAAGTTCCCTGCTAAGTGGCCTAGCACCATATTCAGGTTCGTAAGAATCATTTGCAATTTTATTGATAACTTTTTTGTCTATAGTAATATTTATTTTCTGTTCAAGTAGCAGGTTTTTTAAATCTTCTGTTTGTAAAATTATTATTTTTTGAAGTTCATCAATAGATAATGGATCAAACTTTACTATTTCGTCAATTCTATTTAAAAATTCAGGTCTAAAAATTGAAGACAATGTATTATTAATCGAATCATCTAGAGTTTGTTGTTCTTTCTCTAACTTTCCCTCACTTTTAGAAATTTTTTGTGAATACTCCAGTATTGTTTTACCTGCTAGGTTACTTGTCATAATGATTACGGTATTTTTGAAGTCTACGGTCCTTCCTTGAGAGTCTGTTAATCTTCCTTCATCTAAGACTTGCAAGAGTATATTAAATACTTCTGTATGTGCTTTTTCTATCTCATCAAGAAGTATTACTGAATAAGGTTTACGTCTTACAGCTTCAGTTAATTGACCTCCCTCTTCATAACCAACATAACCTGGAGGAGCTCCCAACAGTCTTGCTACCGCGTTTTTCTCCATATATTCACTCATGTCTAATCTTAAAAGTGCGTCTTCTTCATCAAATAAAGATGTTGCAAGAGATTTTGCTAATTCTGTTTTACCTACACCTGTAGGGCCCATAAATAAAAAAGATCCAACAGGTCTTTTGGGACTTTTCATGCCAACGCGAGCTCTTCTAATTGCAGCAGAAACAGCTTCTATAGCTTTTTCTTGCCCAATAACTTTTTCACTTAGTTCTGTTTCTAGATTGACTAGTTTCTTGCGTTCATTTGAAACTACTTTAGAAATTGGAATACCTGTTATTTTTGAAATAACATCAGCAATATCATCTGGTTCTACTTGATATTTAAAAGGGAAATTTCTATTTTTCTTTAATTTACTAAAGTTCTCTTCAATTTTTTGTATTTCAATCTCTATTTCACATAACTCATCTTCCAGCTTTTCTGAATAATACAGATCATTTTCAATTTCGCGATTTGATTTATCTTTAATTTGTTTGGTTAGCTTATCTTCTTCTTTCATCAAAATAGATAATTGCTCCATCTCTTCCCGCAAATTGTTCCAATTGTCTAAAAGAACTTTCAATTTTGCCTCTGATTGTTGTTTCATATGCAATAGTTTTTCTTGCACTTCGATATTTTCTCCTTGCATATTATTCATTTTTTCATCAATAGTATGCAGTTTGTTTTCTAGTTGGAGAATTATTTGAGGCTTATTATTAGACTCGATTTTTAACTGTGCAGCTGCTTCATCAATTAAATCTATTGCCTTATCAGGAAGACATTTATCGCTGATGTATCTGTCGGCCAATTTTGCAGAATAGTTTACAGCCTCTTCAGAAATTTTTATGCCATGATGTGATTCATATTTCTTTTTGATACCCTGCAGTATTTTTGAGCTTAATTCTACTGAAGGTTCATTAACAGCTATCTTTTGAAAGCAATTATTTAATGCCTGATCTTTTTCAATAGTTTCACGAAATTTCTCAGGTGTTGTTGTACCGATACATCTAAGTTCTCCTTCAGCTAGTAAAGGTTTTAAGATATTACTAATGTCGGTAGAAGATCTGTCAGAACTTAATATTGAGTGAATTTCATCAATAAATAGAATCATTCCTTGGCTTGGATTGTTTAGTTCCTGCATTATTAAGCTTAGACGTTCCTCTAGTTGGCCTCTAAATTTTGTCCCAGAAACTAAAGCACCTAAGTCAAGTGAAATAATTTTTAAGTCTTTTAAAGAATCAGGAACTTTTTTGTCTACAATTAATTGCGCAAGTAATTTTGCAATTGAGGTTTTACCAACTCCAGGATTGCCGATTAGTATAGGATTATTTTTGTTTCTTCTACAGAGTACCCTCATTAAATTATTGATCTCATTTTCTCTTCCTAAAACAGGATCCAGTAAGCCTTTTTTAGCCGATTTTGTTAAATCTTTTCCATAAATTGAAAGAGCATTTTCATCTTTTCCAACTTGTTTTTTTGTTTCAATTTGAATTTCACTTTTAGGTGATGGAACAATAGCTTTTTCAAATTTTTCTTTTTTAACTAAAGTCTCTTTGTTTGATTCAAAATTAGATTGATTATTTATCTCAATTACGTTCTTATAATTAAAAGAATCTTTTGTTTGATTAATATTTGGGAAAAACTTTAATTCTTCCTCTAATTTTTCCATTGAAAGATTACCTTCTTCAAAAACATAATTTCCAATTCTTGAATCCCTCCCAAGAGCAATTAGTAAATGTGGGATTTCTATTAATCTCGATCCCCATTGAATTTTAATCTGATTCGCATTGTCTAATAAAATTTCTAAATCTTCTCCGATAGTAAAAATATCTGACTCATTCGTTGGCGTCTCTTCTAAAAAATCTTCTGTAATATCTAAAACTATATCTTGGTCGATTGATAATTTTTCAATGAAAGCAAAGAATTCACTTGATGAGAACAATGTATGAATTATGTGCTCAATATTAAATTCGCTATGATCCCATTTTTTTGCGGTTTCTTCCCCTAATAAAAGAAGATTCCAACTGATATCGCTAAAAAGTTCAGGACTGGATGTAAGTGTTTCTCTCATAAACTATAAAAACTATAGTTGATTATTAATTAATATTCTAAATAGGTTCTGCATTAATAATCATCCAATAATTTTCAAATTGTAAGATGAATTTGAAAAATATGTTTAAGAGAGGGGTTGCGAGGAATTTGGAATAAATAAAAGCTTTTACTAATATCTATGATGTTTTGAAATTAAAAAATCATATTTGGTTAACATATATATTTCAGATATTAGCCAAATAGTTCAGCTATTTATAGGATTTAAATAGTAATAATTAAATTGTGAAAGAAACTATTGATTTTCTTATTGATACTATTGAAGCAAGGCAAGTCCTTGATTCAAGAGGTAATCCAACTGTAGAGGCAGAAGTCTTTTTGGAATGTGGTGCAAGTGGTAGAGCAATTGTTCCTAGTGGAGCTAGTACTGGTGCTCATGAGGCACATGAATTAAGAGATGGTGGTTCAAAATATATGGGGAAGGGTGTTTTAAATGCTGTTAATAAAATTCATGAAACAATATCCCCGGCTCTATGTGGTTTGTCAGCTTTAGATCAAACTGCAATAGATAAATTAATGATTGAAATTGATGGAACTCCTAATAAGTCTAACCTTGGAGCTAATTCAATCCTTGCAGTAAGTCTTGCAACTGCAAGAGCATCAGCAAATGCTTTAGATATTCCCCTATATAGGTATCTTGGAGATCCATTATCCAATCTTCTTCCAGTCCCATTGATGAATGTAATAAATGGTGGTGCTCATGCACCAAATAGTCTTGATTTTCAGGAATTTATGCTTGTTCCACATGGAGTTAATAATTTTGGTGAATCATTAAGAATGGGTACTGAAATTTTTCACTCATTAAAATCATTACTTGATCAAAAAGGTCTATCTACTGCTGTAGGCGATGAGGGTGGATTTGCACCTAATTTGTCATCAAGCGAAGAAGCAGGGGACTTATTATTAGAAGCAATTCAAAAAGCCGGATTTAAGCCTGGTGAGGATGTATCTTTAGCTTTAGATGCTGCTAGTACTGAATTTTACAGTGATGGTATTTATAAATATGAAGGGAAAAGTTTAAATAGTTCTGAAATGATTTCATATCTTTCAAGATTAGTTTCTAATTACCCAATAGTTTCAATAGAGGATGGTTTAGCAGAGGATGATTGGGAGGGTTGGTCAGAATTAAACAAAGAATTAGGGAATAAAGTTCAGCTCGTAGGTGATGATTTATTCGTTACTAATACAGAGAGGTTAAGGAAAGGGATTATCGAAAAATCTGCTAATTCAATCCTAATAAAGGTAAATCAAATTGGGACATTAACTGAAACTTTGGAAGCTATTGAGTTAGCTAAAATGTCTGGTTTCACAAGTGTTATTAGTCATAGAAGTGGTGAGACTGAAGATACAACAATTGCTGATTTATCTGTTGCCACACGATCGGGTCAGATCAAGACCGGCTCTTTGAGTAGAAGTGAAAGGATTGCAAAATACAATAGGCTTTTAAAAATTGAGGAAGAATTGGGAAATCAAGCAAGATTCGCTGGAGCTTTAGGTTTAGGTCCTAAAAATATATAGTTTTTTAGCGCTTAAGTTTATCTAAACGTGAGCCTTTGCTCATACTTAATTGGCATTTTATCCAATCAATACTTATCGGTAGAGCAAAAAACAGTGGCAACAATGCAAAATTATTTTGTTTATTGGTTACAAGTAAAGCAGATGCAATTGATAAGCTTCCAATAAGAATTGAATGGCCTAAAGTTTTTTGAGCAGTAAACATTTTTTTGAATTGCCTATCAGACTCTCCCATTCTTATTTGCAATTGTAAATCGCCCTGTTCTAATCTTTCTAAACTTTCATCTATTCTTTTGGGAATTCCAACAGCTTTCGATCCTAGTTCACCTACTTGCCTTCCAAATTGGTTAATTAAATCGTTGGGAGTTTGATTATTTGAAGTCATAAGTTCTATTAAATAAGGCTTGGTCACTGATACAAGGTTAAACCCTGGATCAAGCATTCTACCAACTCCTTCAAAAGTTGATAAAGCTCTCATCACAAAGATTAAATCTACTGGTAGTTGAAATGGTGTTTCATAAACAAGTTCGTATAAATCTCCAGATAATTTTTCAATAATATTTGGACTAAATGGTGGAGTTAAGGCTTCTTTAAGCATCAATCTGACTAATCTTCTAACTGGTCCTACATCAATATCTTTTGAAATTAGTCCAGCTTGTTGTAATTGACTAACTAGTGATGAGGAGTCTCTTAAAGCAGCAGCCTTAACCATCCCCCCTAATCTTGTTTGAAGATTATTTGAGATATTGCCCATCATTCCAAAATCATAAAAAATTAATTTACCTTTATTTGAAACTGCTAGATTCCCTGGATGAGGGTCTGCATGAAAAAAACCGAAATTTACTAATTGTTTTAAATAGCAGATGGCACCAATTTCTGCAATTTTAGGTAAATTAATTTCTTGTGATTGCAATTTTTCTAAATCGCTTATTTTTGTTCCTTCTAGATAACTTAAACAAAGCACTTTTTCACTGCTCATATCCCAAATTACTTCAGGAACTTCAACATTTTCATCATCAAGAAATTGCTGTCTAAATCTTGCTGCATATTGTGCTTCACAATTAAAATCAAGCTCCTTCATAAGAACTTTCCTACACTCTTTAGCAATCTCAATCCAGTTTCTACCTCGACTCCAATTCTTATTTTTCTGCAACAATCCTGCAATTTGCTGCATTATGCCCAAATCGATCATAAACAATTCTTTTAAATTGGGTCTTTGAACTTTAAATACTACTTTCTTACCATTTTTTAAAGTCGCTCTATGAACCTGAGCTAGTGATGCTGATCCAACCGGATCACATATTATTTGATCTATTTCATTAAAATTAGACCCTAGTTCATCTCTTATGGTCTTTTCAACTTGCGCAAATGAAAAATTAGGAACTTGATCCTGCAATTTAGACAATTCCTGTATCCATGTATTAGGAATTAAATCAGGCCTCGCTGATAATAATTGTCCAATTTTAATAAATGCTGAACCCAGATTTATTAATTGATTAGTAAACCATTTAGCTCTTTTAATTTGAACTCTACTTTTTTCATTGCTCTTAGTTTGGAAAATTGAAAATCTAATATTATCTATCCACAAATTTATTAAAAGCGAAATCAGAATTATCCAAATAAGAAAGGCCCTCTTCAATTTTTTTAAATGATAATGAAGAATCTGATATCTCATTTAATTTGATTATTTATGGTTTTGTTAAAGAGATCAATTTGCTTATTGATACCTTCAATTTCATTTAAAGCTTTTTTTATTTTGGAATCTTGATAAGTATTTGCGGACTCTTTTTCTTGAATATTTTCGGCTTTCTCCATTCTTGAGGCTTCTTCTATTATGGATTCTTTCAAACTATCAAATTCTTTTTTGAGGATTTCTGGAGCATCCTGAGCAATAGTTGTTGCTTCTTCAATTTTTTCAACAAATATCTCGTTTAACTTTTCGGTTACTTTCTTTATAGCCGCTTTTAAAAGGTAATCAGAGTTGGTCATGAAAAATATAATGTTTCTACAGAAATTAATTTACTCGATATGACCTAATAATAGATCAATACAGATCATTTCACGTAACTGATCATTTTAATAACTAATTTTTTTATTTTTCCTATGTAAGTTTGTTTCTATATTATGCTTTTTTCTTTTTTTTCTTTTAACTTATACCTATATACTGGTTAGGTATTTAAATTAAAGATATCTTCTAACCAAAAACTCATCTAATTAACTACTAAAAAGGAGTTTTATTAAATTGGAAATCATTGAATCAGATGTAGTTATTGTCGGAGGAGGTCCGGCAGGCTGTACTTGCGCACTTTATACATCTCGATCAAACCTAAAGACGGTAATTTTAGATAAAAATCCATCTGTTGGAGCCCTAGCAATAACTCATCAAATAGCTAATTATCCAGGGGTTCCAGTTGATATTAGTGGTGAGAAATTACTTGCTCTAATGAGAGAACAGGCTGTGCAATACGGAACAGATTACAGAAGAGCACAAGTGTTTGGAATAGAAGCTAGTGGAGAATGGAAAATGGTTTATACACCTGAGGGCACATTCAAGGCTAAAGCACTTGTTCTTGCAAGTGGAGCAATGGGTAGGCCTGCATCATTTAAGGGAGAAGCTGATTATCTTGGCAAAGGAGTAAGTTATTGTGCTACTTGTGATGGAGCTTTTTATAAAAATAGAGAAGTTGCCGTTGTTGGAGTGAACAAGGAGGCAATAGAAGAGGCAACTGTTCTTACTAAATTTGCTTCTACTGTACATTGGATTACTTCAAGTGATCCTAAATCAGATAATGAAGAAGCTATGGAATTGATGGATAATTCAAATATAAAACATTGGAGCAGAACTAGATTATTGGAAATATTAGGAGATGATATGGGTGTAAATGGGGTTGTCGTAAAAAATAAGCAAGAAGAAAATCCCATCAATTTAAATTTAGATGGAGTCTTTGTATATATGAGTGGCTCAAAGCCAATTACTGATTTTTTAGGGGATCAAATTGCTTTAAAAGAAGATGGGGGAGTTATTGTAGATGACTTTATGTCAACAAACTCTGATGGAGTATGGGCTATTGGAGATATAAGAAATACACCATTTAAACAAGCTGTTGTTGCGGCTTCTGATGGATGTATTGCGGCAATGTCAATTGATAGATATTTAAATAGTAGAAAAAATATAAGAGTAGATTGGATTCATTCTTAAAATTAAATATTACTTCTTTAATTTAAAGAGGTGTTGCTTCAGAAATATAAGCGACCCCTCCGTAATAACTCAAATCGTCCCTGATGTTATCTCTCATTTTATCTATTAATTCTTGCTCACAAAAAACAATTACATGAGCATTAGCTCCTAATCCTGTAAATTCCATATCTTCAGTAACAACTCTTTCAGGCCCTCTGCCTGTGGCATGTTTCATAACTGTATATCCAGGAACATTGGCTTTTTCTAATGTTTTAATGATTGCATCTAGTTCTCTTTCACTAAATATCAAGTCTAATCTTTTCATTTTTATAAAGGGGAAAGTGGGATAATGGTATTTACTAAACTCATATATATGGGAATGCCGAGAACTATATTGAATGGGAAAGTTAGACCTAGTGTAGTTGAAATATAATAACTAGATTTAGCTTCTGGAACTGTCATCCTCATCGCTGTAGGAACTGCTAAATAAGAGGCGCTTGCACATAAAACCACAAATAAAAGTGCGTTGCCAGGTCCTAAAGATAAAAATCTTGCAACGAAAACACCAATAAGTGCGTTAAATAAAGGCATAAAAATGGCAAACCCTATCAAGAACGAACCCGCATTTTTCAGCCTCGGTAATCTTTGAGCAGCGACTATTCCCATATCTAACAAGAAGAAGCATTCTGCTCCATAGAATAATTGTCCAGTAAAAGGCTCCATTTTTTCAATTCCTGAGGGATTACTGAAAGCAGTTAGAAATCCTACAATCAAGCTTGAGAGCAATAAATAAACTGATCCATTCAAAAGTGATTCGTGTAATATTGCGCTTAGATGCATTTTTCTTGATTTTGGTCTATTTTTGGGAGCTGCAAATTTCACAAGTAATAATCCAACAATTATTGCAGGAGATTCCATTAATGCTAAGGCACCAACCATAAACCCATCAAAAGCTATTTTTTGACTTTCCAAAAAACTTTCTGCAGAAATAAATGTAACAGCACTAATTGAACCGTATGCTGCTGCTATTGCGGCTGAATTAAAGACATCAAACTTAAATCTTAAAATTAAAAATCCAACAAGCGGGATTACTAGTGACATCAGTATTGCAGCACTTAAAGTAGGCAATACTTGATCAGTAAAACCACTTTTCTGTATCTCTATACCTCCTTTAAAACCAATAGCTAGGAGCAGATATAAGGAGAAGAGTTTAGGCAATGGAGCTGGTATTTCTAAATCAGATTTAAAGAGTACTGATATTGCTCCAATCAAAAAGAAAAGAACTGGTGGGGCTAATACATTTTGCAGAATTGGATTTATTTCCATAAATTACTAGGCTAATTCACTTAGAGCAGTTTCTAAAGCTTCTTTTCTTGTTTCAATAATGCCTTCAACTCCAAATTTAGCTAATCTATCCTTCACTTTTTCATTTGCACCAGCAACAAATGCTTTTCTAGAATTATTTTTTGCTTCTTGCATCATATCCTCTATTGCGAGAGTCGCCGTGACTCCAAGTCTTGGTACATCAGTGATGTCTAATATCAAAACCTTGTAGTTTCTTACAAGCATCATTCTCTCAGATATACCTTTAGCTGCTCCAAAACTAAGTGGCCCTTTTAGTCTAAACAACATTACTTCTCCTGAGCATCTGTCTAAAAGTGCTTTTTCATCAGCAGGCAATGCATTTTTTGCTTGATCATCTTCTGATAAAGGATTGTCCTCATCCATACCTTCTAGTTGAGTTTCGGTTATTGAATCAATAGTGAGCATATTTGCTATGAATACACCGACTAAAACTGCCCAAATTAAATCCCAAAAAACAGTCATTAAAAGTACTCCGTACATTACTACTGATGTTTTTAAAGATAATTTGTGAGCCCTCCTCAAGAATCCCCAATCAATAATATCTAGGCCTACTTTTATAAGAATTCCTGCTAGCAATGCAGTTGGTATTTGCTCAGCTAAAGGTCCTGCACCAACTAAAACTATCAACAACACAGCAGAGTGAACCATACCAGAAATGGGAGTTGATCCTCCAGATTTAACATTTATAACTGTTCTCATTGTTGCTCCTGCTCCAGGTAAACCTGAAAACAGACCTGCAACAGCATTTCCTATTCCTTGACCAATAAGTTCTCTATCAGAATTATGTTTTGTTTGAGAGATATTATCTGCTACTAGTGATGTTAGCAAGGAGTCAATTGCGCCAAGTACTGCTAGGACTAATCCTGCTTTGAAAATAATTGGGAAATATTGATTAAAACTTGGGAAATTTAAAGATGGAACTCCCCTTGGAATTTCTCCAATTCTATCAATAGCTCCATCTCCAAAAATTAAAATTGATATTGGGGTAACTATCAATAGGGCCAAGAGAGGAGAAGGAACCCACTGACTTATTTTTCTAGGAGTAAGAAATACTATACCTAGTGTCATTATTGCTACTCCAATAGCAGCACCATTGGGCTGGAAATTTGAAAATACAGTAGTTAAAGATTCGACTACTCCACCTCGAGTGCTAATTCCAAGTAATGGTCCAATCTGAAGCGCAATAATTATTACTCCAATACCAGACATAAATCCTGAAACAACAGAATATGGAACTAAAGTAATATATTTACCTAGTTTTAGAATTCCGAATAATATTTGCAGTAAGCCGCCAATGACTACCGCTGCCATAACTAAAGGTAAAATTTGTCCTGCAGAAAGATCTCTTGGTACCCCTACTGCCGCTAAGCCTGCAACTACACCTGCAACAGTTACACTCATGGGACCGGTAGGTCCACTAACTTGAGCAGGTGTTCCGCCGAATAATGCTGCCAAAAAACCAACAACTACTGCTCCATATAGTCCATAAATTGCTCCGCCAGGTCCTAAAGCAGCATTACCAAAAGCAAGAGCGAGAGGTAAAGCCACTACTGCGGCTGTGATGCCTCCAAGAATATCGCCTCTCACATTTTTCAGATGAAATCCATTGATTATTTTCAAAGATGCTCTCCTTAAAATATATACTTAACTAGAAGATACTATCTCTTAATGACGTAAATTTGTGAAAAATGAAGTTTGTGCAAAATATTTTTGTAACTTTTTTTTCTCTTGTTAAATAAATTTTAGTTAATTTTCCTGAACAAAAGTAGTCTCTGATTGATTTATGTGCGATGCAAGCGATTAATGTATTAGATAAATATTTTTCAATTTAAATAATATTCAAATGAATTCGATTATTCGTCCTAGAAGATTAAGAAGAACTGAGGCAATTAGAGAAATGGTTAGAGAAAATCATCTAAAGGCATCGGACTTTATATATCCATTATTTATTCATGAAAAAGATTTTAAAGAGGAAATTTCGGCAATGCCCGGAACTTATAGATGGGATATTAATGGCTTAATAAAGGAGGTTGCTAGGGCATGGGAATTGGGAATAAGGTGTGTGGTTCTTTTCCCAAAAATTAACGATAGCTTAAAGACTGAAGATGGAGCAGAATGCTTTAATGAAGACGGTTTAATACCTAAAGCTATTCGAATATTAAAAAAAGAGATTCCAGAAATGGCAATAATGACAGATGTTGCCCTGGACCCATACTCTTGCGATGGGCATGATGGATTAGTTGATGAAACTGGAAAAATATTGAACGACGAAACAATCGAAATTTTAAAAAAACAAGCTTTAACACAAGCAAGAGCTGGAGCAGATTTTATTGGCCCTAGTGACATGATGGATGGGAGAGTTGGAGCAATCAGAACTGCTCTTGATAGTCAAGGATTTAGTGATGTAGGTATTATTAGTTACACAGCAAAATATTCATCTGCCTATTATGGTCCATTTAGAACTGCTTTAGATTCGGCTCCTAGAGAAAATAGTAAGAAAATAATTCCAGATAATAAGTCTACATATCAAATGGACTCTGCTAATTCAAAAGAGGCTTTAATAGAATCTGCATTGGATCAGTATGAAGGAGCTGATATTTTGATGGTAAAACCTGGAATTTCATACTTGGATATTGTTTATAGATTAAGCACTTTTTCCAATAAACCTATAGCTGCATATAACGTTAGTGGGGAGTATTCCATGGTAAAATCTGCTGCTATGAAAAACTGGATTAACGAAAAAGATATTGTATTAGAAACATTGCTTAGTTTTAAAAGAGCAGGAGCAAAATTAATACTCACTTATCATGCTTGTGATGCATCTCAATGGTTGCAGGATACTTAAAAACTCATTATTAACAAAAATTTGGTTTATTCTTAGATAAGTAATAAATTAACTGCTTTGTTTTGAAGTTTTCACAAGGAGTAAATAGGATTGGTCACATTGCACTTAGAGTCGATAATCTCGAAAGGGCGAAATCTTTTTACATTAAGCTGGGTATGAATTTGGTTTGGGACGATAAAGATTGGTCTTATTTAGAAGCTGGTAAAGGGAAAGATGGACTTGCGTTGTTAGGCCCTAGCTACAAGGCTGCAGGACCTCACTTTGCTTTTCATTTTGAAAATAAAAAAGAAGTGGAAAATATTCAAAATGATTTAAAAAATTCTGGTGTAAAAGTTGGTCCTTTACATGAACATAGAGATGGAACAGCATCTTTTTATATGAGGGATACTGAAGGAAACTGGCTCGAGATGCTTTATGTTCCTCCTGAAGGGATTCAATCGAATGTTTGATTCTTTTTTTGTATGCAAGAGAAAAGTTATTCTAAAAAATCATATTCAGAAAACACCTTAGAAGAAGAATCTATAAGCCTTTTAGAGTGGGATTCATTAAAAACGCAGTTATCTTCATTCGCCTCAACGGAAATGGGTAAAAGAGCAATTTTAAGTTTTGGTATTCCTTCAGAATACGAAGCATCTAAAAGACTTTTGAATGAAACTGTTGAAATAAATGAGCTAGAAAATAATTTAGATAAATTAATTAGTTTTTCTGGTGTTTTTGATATTAGTAGAAATATTGAAATTTGTTCCAAGGGAGGTGTAATTTCATCTTCTGAATTGTTAGAAATAGCGAAAACAATTGCTGCAGCAAGAAATTTAAAAAAAATCTTATTGGATTTTGAACAAAGGCCTTATATTTCATCATTTACAAAAAATTTAATTGACCATCAGAATATCGAAACGATTTTTAAAAAAAGCATTGAATCTAATGGAAGGATTTCAGACAATGCTAGTAATGAAATATCATTTCTAAGAAAAGAATTATTATCTAAGAAACTTGAAAGGAAATTATTAGTAGAGAAATTTATTCAAAAGAATTTAGCTTATCTGCAAGATACTACTATTGGAGATCGACTTGGTAGGCCTGTTTTAGCAGTAAAAGTTAATTATGTAGATAAATTTAAAGGCATAATTCATGACTCTTCATCTTCAGGAAATACAATATATTTTGAGCCTGATAGTTTAGTAACTAAAGGTAATAAGATTGCTTCTTTAGAGGCTAGGATCACAGCAGAAGAATTTAAATTACTTAAGAAATGGTCCCAAGTTGTTAGTGATAATTCAGAAAATCTTATTGAAATGGCATCAATTTTATTGAGATTAGAAAATGCTCTAACTCGTTCAAGATATTCGAAATGGATTGGAGGCAAAACTCCTACGTTTGAGAAAAATCCTATTATTTCTTTAATTGGTTTTTCTCATCCGTTATTGATTTGGGAACATAAGAAAAAGGGAGCTCCTCCCCCAGTGGCTGTCGATTTTCATATAAATAGAAAAATTAAGGTTGTAGCTATTACAGGTCCAAATACTGGAGGTAAAACGGCAGCTTTAAAAGGTTTGGGTTTGTCTTTACTTATGGTAAGAGCAGGATTATTGATACCCTCAACTAATAATCCTATTATTCCTTTTTGTCCAAATATATATGTGGATATAGGAGATAATCAATCATTAGAAGAAAATTTATCTACCTTTAGTGGGCATATATCCCGCATAAAAGAGATATTGGATTTACTTGATAATAAGAAAGGATTATCAGTTGTTTTCTTAGATGAGATTGGATCTGGCACAGATCCTCTTGAAGGAAGTGCTCTTGCGATGGCTTTATTAAAAGAATTTGCAAATAAATCTGATATCACTTTAGCAACTACACATTATGGAGATATTAAGGCTTTAAAATATAATGACTCCAGATTTGAAAATGTATCAGTTGCCTTTGATGAGGATTCTTTGAAGCCAAAATATATACTCAACTGGGGCATTCCTGGGAGGAGTAATGCTTTGTCAATTTCAAAGAGAATTGGTCTTGATGAAAGCATACTCAATGAAGCAGCAAATTATCTAAAGCCAAAAGAAGTTGATAACATTAACAGTATTATTAAAGGACTTGAGGAAGAGAGGATTAAACAACAAAATTCTGCAGAAGCGGCTGCAGAACTGATTGCAAGGACTGAAATATTACATGATGAACTGAAAAGAAATTATGAATATCAAAAAATAAATGCTGAAAAAATCCAGGAAATTGAAAGGTCTAAATTATCAAAATATATTGTATCCGCTAAAAAAGAGGTAATAGATTTGATTAAAAAATTAAGAGATAAAAATGTTAATGGAGAGGATACGAGAATTATTGGAAAAAGATTAAAGGAAATTGAGAAGGAACATTTAACTCAAAAAAAATTTGAAAAGCCAATATCATGGAACCCTCAAGTAGGCGATTTTGTAAAAATTAAAAGTCTAAATAGTACGGGACAAATTGTAGATTTAGATAAAAAAGGTGGTTTTTACGAAGTTAAATGTGGTTCATTCAGAAGCACATTATCTGTAAATGACTTTGAGGGTATTAATGGAGAAAAGCCTAATTTCAAAAGGTCAAAAATCGAGATCAAGTCTACAAGAGAAGATTTTTCTTTTTCTAAAGTTAGGACGAGTAAAAATACAATTGACGTAAGAGGGCTAAGAGTTCATGAAGCCGAAATGATTATTGAAGAGAAAATTAGAAAATTTCATGGACCGCTATGGATTGTTCATGGAATTGGAACAGGGAAATTAAAAAAAGGACTAAGAAATTGGTTATCAGGTTTAAATTATATTGATAAGATTGAAGATGCAGCCAATAATGAGGGAGGACCTGGTTGCAGTATTGCGTGGATAAAATAAAATTTAAAATACCTAGACAACAATTTAATAAGCGTATTAAGTGCAATTTATTGATCAAGCAAACATTATTCTTAAAGCTGGAAAAGGTGGAAATGGAATAGTTTCATTTAGAAGAGAAAAATTCGTTCCTGCTGGTGGACCTTCGGGGGGAAATGGTGGCAGAGGAGGTTCAGTTATTTTGATGGCTGATAATAATCTTCAAACATTATTAGATTTCAAATTTAAACGTGAAATAATTGCTGAAGATGGATGCAAAGGAGGTCCTAATAAGAGATCAGGTGCTTCAGGTGAAGATACAATCCTTAAAGTTCCCTGCGGTACAGAAATAAGGGATATTAAAACTGGCATTATTTTAGGAGACTTAACTGAAGATAAACAGAGTTTAACTATTGCCATTGGAGGAAGAGGTGGACATGGTAATGCTTACTATTTAAGTAATCAAAATAGAGCCCCAGAATCATTCACTGAAGGAAAAGATGGTGAGATATGGGAGGTTCAATTAGAACTAAAACTTCTTGCAGAGGTTGGAATTATAGGCCTTCCAAATGCTGGGAAAAGTACTTTGATTTCCGTTGTATCATCTGCCCGTCCAAAAATCGCAAATTATCCTTTCACAACTCTAATACCTAATTTAGGTGTAGTAAGAAAAGTTGATGGGAATGGTTGCCTTTTTGCAGATATTCCTGGATTAATATCAGGGGCAGCTGATGGAGTAGGTTTAGGGCATGATTTTTTAAGGCATATCCAAAGAACGAAGATACTTGTTCACTTAATTGATGCAATTGCAGAAAATCCTTTACATGATTTTGAGATAATTGAGCAGGAATTAAAAAAATACGGGAAAGGTCTTTTAGATAAAGAAAGGATAATAGTATTGAATAAAATGGAGCTGGTAGATGATGATACTTTGAAAATAATTACAAAAAAGTTAGAAGATTTATCTAAAAAGAAAGTTTTAGTTATTTCTTCAGCTTTAAAAAAAGGTTTATCTTCACTGCTTTCTGAAGTATGGAAAAGGATCTAACTTAAATTAAAAATTTTTTGTAAAAAAATACACTTGATTTAATAATAAAAATTAGTCATAAATAAGATACTTCTTCCAAAATAATATGAATTTTTATACTTGCTTTGATCAACAAGGAAAAATAATAGCTAGATGTCAAACCATTCAAGATATTGAGGTTCTGAAGAAAATGGGAAGACCAATTGTAGAAGTCAAAGAAATGAAAAATGAGGAGTCGGTTGTATGTTCGCTTACAGGAAGTCCATCCGACTTTAATAGAGATTACTAAAAAATTAACAAATAAAAAAAGGGCTTATAGAGCCCTTTTTTATTGTGCATTATCTATTAAAAGAAAACTTAATCATCATAAACAAGACATTCTGGCTCATCTGGGTTGGCATCGCAGAATAGTTCCAAAGCATTAGGGTCATGTTTATCATCTGGATGATGATCCTTATATTCTTCGAGTTCTTTTAGTTCTTCAGTTAAATGTCTGACCTTTGGAAGATTGCCCTCTGCTTTTGCAGATTCGATTTCCGATTGATCTTTTTGGATGTGTTCGTCAATGGATTTCATTTTAAGCTTTTCGTACTTTAGTAGACATACATAACATAGTTAATTTCTAATGAAATTGCATTATCTATGAACTAAATAAGTGTTCATTACAACATTATTTTTTTTCGAAATTGATTTATGTACTTTTTAGGACTCTAATCTCATTATTTCCTCTAGCGATGGTAAAACTGGGATTAGCTGATTTGGATTTAAAGGGAATAAAGCTTTGTAGTAATCTTTTTTCCATTCATTGTCGAAGCATGTCCTATTTACATTAGATAATTTAAAGAATTTTAATCTCCATTCAATAATCTTTTCGAAACTTGATAGTTCTTTTTCAGTACATTTGAAAAGTTTGCTATAAATCAATTCCCATCTTATAAGCGTTGGGAAAAGGTAAATATCTGCGTAGGTTAACTCTTCTCCAAATATCCAGTCCCCTTTGTTTTTCTGTAGTAAATTTTCAACTTCATTTATAGCTGCGAAAAGATTTTGACTTGCTTTTTTATAAGCTGACTGGTTTCTGGCGAAACCACATTTATATACGCCATCATTAATGTTGTTATTAACTAAATCTAAAAATGTTTGATTACATTCTTTAATAGTTAATATCTGATCTTTTGATTGAATTTTTATTGAATTGAGTAGTCTTGTAATATCTGAACTTTCATTAGACAAAATATTTATTTCATCTTTCACAAAGCTAATTAAAAGAGGTAATGTCGCTCTAAAAATAATCTTTTTATTAGCTTTTTTGTAAAGTTCTGAAAGTCTCATACATCCCTTAATCTTTGTATTGAAAATCCATTCGCCATGCTCAACATCTGCTTTTAAAAAAATAACTTTAACTTTTTTAGATAAATGTTTTATTTCGTGGACGAGTAAAGTTCTTTGACACCATGGACAAGAATTCCCTACCAATAAATAAATCTGTCCATTCTCATTATTAATATCGTATTCACCATTAATTGTTATACCTGTAGGTCTTTTATAATTACCATGTAAATCTGATGGTGCGAAGCCATTCATTAATTGGTTCCAAAACCAAAACCAGAATTTTCTGGAGGCCTTTATAAGGTATTTATTTTGCATAAAATTTATTTTTAAAGAAAAAATGACTGTTCAAAAAATACTTATCGTTTCAGGCACTCATGGGAATGAAATTAATCCTGTTTGGGCGGTTAAGCAATTTAATAGAGAGGAAAATAGTTTAAATCATGGTATTGAGTATGAGTACATCATAGGTAATCCTGTTGCCTATAAAAAAGGGTGCAGATATATAGATGCAGATTTAAATAGATCTTTTAAAGAAAGTAAGAATTATGATCAACACAAGAATAGCTTTTATGAAACTAATAGAGCCAATTTTTTAGTAGATGAATTTGGAATTGACGGATCTAAACCCTGTCAAATTGCAATCGATTTGCATACTACTACTGCGAATATGGGAACCAGCATTGTTTTGTATGGGAGGAGATTCAAAGATTTTTGTTTAGCTGCATTACTGCAGAACAAATTTGGATTGCCTATTTATTTGCACGAAAAAGACAAATCCCAATCAGGTTTTCTTGTAGAAGCTTGGCCATGTGGTTTAGTTATTGAAATAGGAGCTGTCGCACAAAATTTTTATGATCAAAACATTATAAATAGATTCTTAATAATAATTAGATCTTTAAGGGAAGAGATAGATAAATTGAAAAACAATCTTATAGAACTCCCAAAGGAATTGGTTGTTCATGTTCATCAAGGGAGTATAGATTATCCAAGAGATGAAAAAGGAAATATTGATGGCTTAATTCATCCTGAAAGAATGAACCAAGATTGGAAATTGATTAAAAAAGGAGATCCATTATTTCTTGATAGACGAGGGATTATTCACAAATATGATGGAGATCACTTTGTTTGGCCGGTTTTTATTGGCGAAGTTGCTTATAAAGAAAAAAAAATTGCGATGAGCTTTACAAAGAAAGAAGTTATTCATTCCAACAATCAATGGGTTCATGAGTTTGAAAGCCTCTAAATTAAGAAACCAGAACAATAAACTACTTTTATTAAATAAGTATTTTTTATTTAATAGATAAGTTTATTTAATATTTAATACTTTATATTTTTTTTATCAACTTTAATCTTTTTAAACCTAAATCCTTTCGCTCCAATAAATAACAGCTCCAGAACTCTCTAATTGCAGTCTTCTATACCTAGCCTCTTTTAAGGAAACTACCTCTTTCGATCTTTTTCCTCTAAGAAGCCATTCGATTATTACCAAGTTAAATCACCAATAACAAAGAAAATATTAAGACATGGAGGTTCCTTCCTTCTATTTTGGAGAAAATAAGTTTACCTACAGAAAAATAATTTACACATTTTTAGCGATTTTGGTCTAAAATCTTCTGAGCGGA
>QCGP01000003.1 GCA_003279845.1 Prochlorococcus sp. AG-388-F11 | reverse complement strand
AATGAGAAATCTTAGAAATAGTTTTGATAGAAATATTGTTGATAAACAAGTTGATAAAATTTTTGAAACTGGGAGACAATTCGTTGATGGAGTATCTGGCGCTAGGCCAGGTAAAAGAAAGAACTCAGATTTTCAAGGAATAACAAGTAAAAGTGTTAAAAAAGTAGGAAGATGGGTATCTGAAAAAGTGGATTTATTTTTTGATGAAGATGATGATGATTGGAATGATGATAATTATTACGATGATAACAGTGATATTAAGAAATTTACTAGAGAATCAAATTCTTATGAATCTACTAAAACGCATTCAAAAAGACCTTTAGAGGCAATATCTTTAAGGCAACCAAAAAATTTACAGACAATGGAGCAAAAAAAGTTACCTTTTGTCAAAGAGAGTAAAGATGAAAATTGGCCAGATGAAATGGATCTCAAAGTTGAAAGATGGCAAAGATCTTCAGAAGGAGAGAATAATATATCAAGAGATCAATTAAACCAACAAGTTCAATCAAAATCAAGAAATCTTCCTAGATCAAGAAGAAGAAGAGTATAGATTTGCAAATTCTTTAATTCCAGAAGAACCTAGTAAATTTTCTAAATGTGGATTGAAAACTTCCCTAATAATTGTTAGAGGCTTTTTGTTACGAAAAAATCTATAATTTCTTGACCAGAATGGACCTTTAAAACAAAATTGATCTTCTAACCATTTTGAATTAACAAGTGAAATTCGATCAACTTCTCTAAACAATTCTGATCTGTCTTGCGTTAAATTTTTCCAAATTGGCTCTTCTTTTGCTTTTAAATTTTCACTCACTTGTTCTGCATTCCACCAACTTTCAGCCCATGCTAAGTTTTTATTATTGTTTTTAATCCATACTTGTCTTCTAATTAAAGGGCCATTTAATTGATTCAATTCTTTAGGACCCTCTTTACTGAATAAAGGATCTAATTGCATTGAAATCAGTTTAATTTTTGTTTCTTGATTAGTTAATAGTTGTAGATGTCTAGTTGGACTTCCATCTCCAAGCAGCATTAATTTCCATGGACCAGATATTTTGGGGAGTGAATTTTTCACTAAAAAAGTAGAGGCTTTTTCTTCCCATAATATTTTTGGGGATTTAAAAAGTTTATTATTCAGTGCTCTTACAGATTGCTTTTACGATGATAACTTTTTTCAGCAAAAATATTTGACTTTTCTTTTCTTATCTCTCTTATTTTTAGCCAAACAAGTAATGCAGTTAAATCAGCTTTGCTAACCCCAGGAATTTTTGAGGCATCACCAAAATTTTTTGGCTTTATCTTATTCAAATTTTCTCTAGCTTCTAAAGATAATGTATCTATCTTTTCATAATTTATTTCTTGAGGCAGAGATTTACAGCTTTGACGATTTATTTGTTCAATGTTATTTTTTTGTCTTTTAAGGTAACCCTCATATTTAATATCTATTTCAACACCTTCTTGTATTGAAGAAGCTAGATTTTTTTTTGTTAAATCATATTTAATTAAATCTGAATAATGAAAGTTTGGTCTTTTTAAGAGTTCTTTCAAAGTTGTTGAGCCTTTGATTCTTGATCCGGTCTCTAATTCTATTTTTTTAGATATTTCATCGGTATTTTTTAACCGGGTGTTTTTTAATCTTAATTTCTCTTCTTCGAGGAGTTTCATTTTTTCTTGATAGGCCGACCATCTTTTCTTATCTATTAGCCCTATTTGATAACCTAATGGGGTTAATCTCCTATCTGCATTATCTCCTCTAAGAGTTAACCTATATTCACTTCTACTAGTAAGAACTCTATAGGGCTCTTTAAGATCTTTGGTAATTAGATCATTAATCATTGTTCCTATATAGCTGCTTTCCCTAGTAAAGATTATTGGATCTTTTTGTTTTAGTTTTCTTGTCGCATTGATCCCTGCAACTAATCCTTGCGCAGCAGCTTCTTCATAACCAGTAGTTCCATTAATTTGTCCAGCGCTAAATAAATATTCAATTTCCTTGGTTTCGAGTGATGTTTGGAGTTGTGTTGCAGGTATATATTCATACTCCACAGCATATGCTGGTCGCAACATTTTACATTTCCTTAATCCAGGTAAGGTTCTTAAAAGTTCTAATTGAATATTTTCGGGTAAACCTGTAGAAAATCCTTGAACATATATTTCAGGGGTATTAATTCCTTCTGGTTCTAAGAAAATTTGATGAGATTCTTTATCAGCAAATTTAACAATTTTATCTTCAATAGATGGACAATATCTTGGTCCTTTACTATCAATAAAACCACCGTAGATGGGCGTTAAATGTAAATTATCTCGTATTAGTTGATGTGTTTTAGAAGTTGTTCTTGTTATGTGACAACTAACTTGAGGCATATTATTTTTGATGTCTGGGTCAAATGAAAAATATTTATCAGCTGCTGTACTAGGTTGAATATCTAATTCATCAAAAATGATACTTTTTTTATCAACTCTTGCTGGTGTCCCCGTTTTTAAACGTTCTGTTTTTATACCAATTTCATGCAAATTTTGAGTAAGACCTTGTGCTGCTTGTTCACCAGATCGGCCAGCTGACATTGATTTATTACCTATCCATATTCTTCCTTCTAAAAATGTACCGGCAGTGATGATAACTGATTTCGTTGAATAATAACTACCAAAGAATGTTTTTACACCTTTTATTCGTTTTTGTATATTTTTTTTTGAGTTAAGTCCAATTACTTCAGTTTTTCCAATATCAAGTTCAGTAATCATTGCTTCTTTCAAAGATAAATTATCTGTATTTTGTAGTATTTCGATCATTCTTTTTGAGTATTCTCTTTTATCTGTTTGAGCTCTTAATGCCCATACAGCTGGTCCTCTACTTGCGTTTAATATTCTTTTTTGTATAGCTGTCTCATCAGCTATTTTTCCAATAATTCCTCCTAATGCATCAACTTCATGCACTAACTGACTTTTGGCTGGCCCTCCAACTGCAGGGTTACAAGGTTGCCAGGCAATCCTATCTAGATTGATTGTAAATAAGGCTGTAGAAAAACCTAATTTTGCTGTAGTTATAGCTGCTTCACATCCTGCATGACCTCCTCCAATAACAATGATGTCAAAAGATTCATTTGTTGCTTGATGATCTTGCATTTTAGGATCGATTTAATTAGCTAAATTCCTAAATCTCGTAAATTGAGGTTCAAATAATAATTTAACAGTTCCTACGGGTCCATTTCTATGTTTAGTGACAATGATCTCTGTTATCCCTCTATCTTCAGTCTCCGGATTATAGTATTCATCTCTATAAATCATTAATACTAAATCTGCGTCTTGCTCAATAGAACCTGATTCTCTTAGATCGCTTAACATTGGTCTTTTATTTGTCCTAGATTCTACTCCTCTACTAAGTTGAGACAAAGCAACTACTGGTACTTTTAATTCTCTGGCCATACTTTTAAGACCTCTTGTAATTCGTGAAAGTTCTTGCACTCTATTATCAGGAGTCGTTCCTTCCATCAATTGGAGGTAATCAATCACAATTAATCCAAGTTCTTTTTTTTGTTCAGCTATTAATCTTCTGCAAAGAGATCTCATTTCTAAAACACTTAAGTTAGGTTTGTCATCTATAAATATTGGTAATTGACCCAATGAATTGATACCTTCTCCAAGTAAAGGCCATTCATCTTGTTGTAATCTTCCTGTCCTTAGCCTCCCGCTTTCGATTCCAACTTCCATAGAAAGTAATCTATATGTCAACTGTTCTTTACTCATTTCAAGGCTAAATACGCACACAGGTAAATCTTGAGATTGCGCAACATTCTTAGCCAGATTAAGAACCATTGAAGTTTTCCCCATTGAAGGTCTTCCAGCAACTATTATCAAATCACTTCTTTGAAAGCCTTGAGTCATCGCATCAAGGTCGTAAAAATTTACGGGAATTCCAGCTACTGAAGTACCTAATGATCTCGACTCTATTTCATTGAAAGTACTTGTAAGGATTTCAGCTGCTTGAGTCAGACCTTTTGATGGTTTTTCTTGACTGATTTCAAAGATTTTTTGCTCAGCTTTATCTAAAACTTCATTAGTGTCTTGAGACTGATCAAAACCTAGTTGAACCACCTCATTACCAGATCTAATAAGTTGCCTTCTCATGAATTTGTCGTTAATTAAATTAGCAACTTGTTCTATGGAAGCTGTAGAGGATACATTCTCCACTAGCTCTACAAGTTTGTTGTTCCCTCCAATTTTTTCTAGTGAATTATTATCTGCTAACCATGCACTCATTGATGTTAAATCAGTTGGTTTTCCCTGAGTATGCAACATCAATGCTGTTCTAAAGATCTCTTGATGCGCATTTATATAAAAAGCTTCAGGTTTAATGAGGTCCGCAATTCTCCCGATCGCATCTGGATCAAGGAGAATGCCACCAAGAACAGCTTCCTCAGCTTGAATGTTTTGAGGAGGGACTAATCCAGCATTCTCACTATTAAAATCTTTTTTAAAGTTTTTATTTTGCCCATTATTTGGAAAAGGTACGGAAACCATATCTTTAATTGCTTAGATTTATACTCTGGCTACTTTTCAAAATAATGCAACAAATTGATTAACTTGTTACTTCAATATTTACTTCTGCGTTTACTTCTTGATGTAATTTTATTTTTGCAGTAAAGGAACCTAAATTATGAATATCAGGAACTGTGATGTTTCTCCTATCAATTGTTTTTTTGGTTGCTGCTTCTATTGCTTCGGCAACATCTCCGTTGGTTACAGTTCCAAAAAGTACACCATCTTCCCCAACCTGTTTTTTAATGGTGAATCTACCGATAGTTGATAATGCAGTTTGGAAATCTAAAGCTTCTTGCTTTAATTTTTCTGCAGCAATTTTTGCTTTTTCTTTTTTTCTTTCAATTTGTTTAAGAACAGCTGGTGTTACATTCATTGCCTTGCCATAAGGTAATAGAAAATTTCTTGCATATCCAGGCGCTACTTCAACTAGGTCACCTTCTTTTCCGAGCGATGCGATTGATTCAGTTAATGCGACTTGTACTCTTTTAGCCATGAAAATATTAAACAATATAGTTAATAATAAGACCTAGAGGGTAACTTTACTTTTTTTGCAAGACCAAATTTCGCAAGAATCTTAATATGTTCCCAAGTTATATCGATTTGACCTTTAAATAATCCTTGTTTTGCCGAATTTGGAAATGCATGATGATTATTATGCCATCCTTCTCCAAATGTTAGTGCAGCAACCCACGCATTGTTTTTGGATGAATCACCACTTTCAAATGGAGCCTTACCCCAACAGTGAGTAGCCGAATTTACTAGCCAGGTTATGTGATAAACGACTACAAGTCTCAACGGAATTCCCCATAGAACCAAAGCCCAACCACCAACTCCTAATTTTTGTCCTATTGCGTACAAAGTAAGTCCAATAGGAATTTGTAAAAATAAAAAATATTTATTTAGGAATCTATAGTATGGATCTTTAATTAAATCTGCACTGAGTTTTGGTACAGCTTTTAATGCTTCAACGTCTTTGAACATCCAACCCATGTGACTCCACCAAAACCCTTTTTTACTGTTGTGATGATCTACTTCTGTATCTGAAAAGGAGTGGTGATGCCTATGTAAACCTACCCAATCTATTGGTCCATGTTGGCAACTTATTGCTCCGCAGGTAGCAAAAAATCTTTCTAGCCATCTTGGAACTATAAAAGATCTGTGCGATAACAATCTGTGATATCCAAGAGTTACGCCCAGACAAGCAGTAATCCAGTAAAAAAATAATAGTGATACGACTGCAGGGAGACTCCAAAATTTTGGTTGTATAGCTACAAGAGAAAGGATATGAATTGCTACCATGAATACGATTGTTCCCCAAGTTTTATGTAATCTTGGAGGATATTTTATTGAATGACTGGAAGGTTCCAGTAATTTTTCTGAAAGTTCTATAACTTTATCAGCTGGAACTGGTTTCTTTAATTTTGCTGTTTCTTGGAAAATTACTGAATTCATGATATTGAAATACTATTTTCAAAATTACCGATATGTAATATTATCATACTATACTATTGATAAGTTTAATTATCTGTGAGTCTAGGATATCGCGATAAATTATCTAGAGGTCGAAGGGCTATGGCTCATTTGATACACCTCTGGCATGAGAGAAATGGTTGGTCTCATAGGGTTTTACCATTACTTTCTGAAATTCTTGATTTAGGTAAAGTTCATAATTCGCAAATTTCTAATCTTAGGAATGGAAAGTTATCTTCCCCAGGGCCTGAAGTTTTTCTTGCTTTAGCTCAAGTTAATACGATTCTTGATCAAGGTATAGAAAAAATCAGGGATCGCTTAGAAAGTGATTATCCAGAGTTATGGAAATCTTTGCAAGAGTCTGCATTACCCTTAAAAAATGATTCTGGTAATCCATTGTCGGCCGGGGAGTTATTTGAGATATTTTCAGGATTAAAATCTCTTCCTTCATCTTTTGATTGGTATATAGAAGATGAAGAAGCTTCTGCTTTAAGTGATGCCCTTTCAGTACATTTTTGTCAGAATAAGGCTTGGAGATCATGTAAAATTGAGGTAATGGAAGCCTATGCTGTCAATAAATCTTCACGTAGAGAACGTTTTGTTGAGGTAATAGCAGGGATTAGAGACTATACGGCAGAAGAGTTAGATGGAGAATTGCTTGATTTATATGAGGCTTCAAAAAAACTCTCTTATTTTCAGGGTAGGGGACCTAATGCTTTTCTCGCGGAATTAAGAAATTTAGCTTCTGAAAAATAATATGAGTTTCCATAATTAATGACACTAAACAATAACTTAAAACTGGCTGAAAACGCTGTTCTTGCTGTAGAAGAGAGTTTAAGTAAAGTTTTCCAAGAAAGATCTAATCAGGTTTGCCAGAAATTAGAAAATATTTTGACAATTTTTAAGGAAGAAAAAGTTTCTACTAGTCATTTCAATCAATCCTCTGGTAGTGGTCATGATGATATATCTAGAGAAAAAATTGATGCGGTTTTTGCAAGATTGTTTCTTGCCGAAAAAGCAGCTGTGAGGATGCAATTTGTAAGTGGAACGCATGCAATAAGTTCTGTCTTATTTGGAATTCTTAGACCTGGAGATGTGATGTTATCTCTTACAGGACAACCTTATGATACGTTAGAAGAAGTTATAGGAATAAGGGGAAGAGCTAAAGGCTCACTTAAAGATTTTGAGATTGAATATAAGCAAATAAATATCTGCGAGAATTTTGATTCTTTTGAAGAAAAAATTGTTCATTCTTTTAAAGAAAATTCATGCAAATTAGTATTTATACAAAAAAGTTGTGGATACAGTTGGAGAAAATCTCTTACGAATTATCAGATAGAGAAAATTTGTAGTCTGATTCATTCTCTTGATCCTAACTGTATATGTTTTGTTGATAACTGTTATGGTGAGCTTGTTGAAGATAGTGAACCAATTTCTAAAGGGGCAAATATAATTGCTGGATCATTGATTAAAAATTTGGGAGGAACAATCGTTCCTACTGGTGGGTATGTTGCAGGAGATGCAGAATTGGTTGAGATGGCATGTTCTAGATTAACCTCACCAGGTATCGGTTCATCTGCAGGAATAAATTTTGGACTAGGAAGATTAATTTTGCAGGGTTTGTTTTTAGCGCCACAAATTGTTCATGAATCACTAAAAGGTGCTGATATGGTTGCTGCAGTTTTTAAAAATTTGGGATTTAAGGTTTTGCCAGAGCCAGCAACTTATAGATCTGATCTTATTCAGTCAGTAAGATTGAATAATCCTGATTTGATACAAAAAGTTTGTCAATCTTTTCAAAATTCTTCACCAGTAGATTCTTTTCTTAATGTTGTTCCATCATCAATGGATGGATATGATTCAAAATTATTAATGGCAGGAGGTACATTTATTGAAGGTAGTACCAGTGAATTTTCGGCTGATGCTCCTCTAAGAGATCCTTACAATATTTTTGTTCAAGGTGGTTCTCACATAGCCCACATCAAAATTGCATTAATTCATTTATTATCTGAACTATTAGAGGAAAAATTAATTTCAAAGGATTCTCTAATTTATTTATCGACTTAATCATGTCTTACCAGTTTCCAGACAACCTTAATTATGCTGATACCCATGAGTATGTCTTGGAAGAAAATGGATTGTTAAAAATTGGAGTTAGTGAATTTGCTATAGATCAATTAGGAGATATTGTTTTTGTTGAGTTAGCTGATCAAGGAACGACTTTAGAGAAAGGTGAGACTTTTGGAACAATAGAATCTGTTAAGGCCGTTGAGGAAGTCTACCTGCCTTTTTCAGGGAAAATAGTATCTGTAAATGAAAGTGTTATTGATAACCCTGAGCTTTTACAGAATGATCCGATAGGAGAAGGTTGGTTAGTTATTTTGAAACCAGAATCAAAAGTATCAATTGCTGATTTGATGACTTCTGAGGAATATCAATTAAAGGTTGTACCAAAATAAGGCAAACTTTTTAAAAAGAGCTATTTTAAAGAAAAATATTTTAATATGACATCCAAATTTGGGTCCGATTTGTTTATAGATAGGCATCTGGGGTTAGGAGATAATGATGAGAGAATTATGCTAAACAAGCTTGGTTTTAATAATATTGATCAATTTATAAATCAAGTTATTCCTGAAGATATTCAACTTAAAGATAAATCTTCAGAAATATTGCCCCAAGGTTGTTCAGAAATTGAGGCTTTAAATGAATTAGAAGAGATTGCGAAGAAAAATACCAAAATAAGGTCACTAATAGGCCTTGGTTATTATGACAATCACATGCCTAAAGTAATCCAAAGACATGTTCTCGAAAATCCAAGGTGGTATACGTCTTATACTCCATATCAAGCAGAAATTGCACAAGGAAGGTTAGAAGCTCTATTTAATTTTCAGACTATTGTTTGTGAACTGACAGGATTCCCGGTCGCCAATGCATCTTTGTTAGATGAGGGCACTGCTGCTGCAGAAGCTATGGCTATGAGTTTTGCCGCAAGAAAAAATAAATCTTCAAAAGTGTACTTAGTGGAATCAAATGTTTTTGATCATACTTTTAATGTTCTACAAACCAGAGCAAAAGCTTTGGGAATATCCCTAAGACGCTTTACTCAAAGTAACCTTTCTAATCATCATGATGTTTTTGGGATTTTGTTGCAATTACCCGGTAAAAATGGGGAATTATTTGATCCCACATTCTTAATATCCCAAGCACATAGATCAGAAATTATTGTAACCGCATCTATTGATCCACTGGCACAAGTTTTAATTAAACCAATTTCTGAATTTGGTGTTGATGTAGCAGTGGGAAGTATGCAAAGATTTGGTGTTCCAATGGGTTTTGGCGGCCCCCATGCAGCATATTTTGCCTGTAGCGAAAAATATAAAAGGCTGATACCTGGAAGAATTGTTGGGCAAACTCTCTCTAAAAATGGAGAAAAGTCACTAAGGTTAGCATTACAAACAAGAGAGCAACATATTAGAAGGGAAAAGGCCACCAGTAATATTTGTACTGCTCAATCTTTGTTAGCCATCATTTCTTCTTTTTATGCTATTTATCATGGACCCTCTGGATTAATTCAAATTGCTAAGAGATTAGTGGAGTTGAGACTAAATTTAGAATCATGTTTAGCTGATTTAGGTTTTGATATTCCTAATGGGATCAGATTTGATAGTGTTGATGTTTATTCTGAGCACTCCCAGAGGATCCATAATGAAGCTTTAAAAAATGGGTATAACTTAAGAATTTTGCCGTTGGGATCAACCATTGAAAATTCAACTGGCTTTGGGATTTCTTTAGATGAGCTTAGTAATGAAAAAGAAATCAAAGATATTTTGACTTTCATATCAAACCTTATAGAAAAAAAAGAAGATTTAAAGCATATGAAATTTGATAAAAGATTTCATCTTGGAAGTTTAGCTTTGAGATCCAGTCAATGGATGCAGCAAGATATATTCACAAATTACCAAAGTGAAACTGAATTAATGAGATATATATTCCGACTTGCTGAAAAAGATTTTTCTTTGGTAGATGGAATGATGCCATTAGGAAGCTGTACCATGAAGTTAAATTCTGCAGCAGAGTTAAATCCAGTCTCTTGGGCTAATTTATCTTCTATTCATCCTTTTTCTCCACCAGATCAAACTAAGGGCTATTCAAAAATAATATCTGATCTAGAAAAATGGATAAGTGACATAGTTGGTTTAAAGTCAGTTTCTTTTCAACCAAATGCAGGTTCTCAGGGAGAGTTTGCAGGATTATTAGCAATAAATTCCTATTTTGAATCAAAAGGTGAACTTTCAAGAAAAAAATGTTTAATTCCTAAAAGTGCTCATGGAACAAATCCTGCTAGTGCAGTTATGGCAGGTTTTGATGCTTTAACGGTTGAATGTGATGACGAAGGAAATATTGATTTTCAAGATTTATCTATCAAGGTCAAAAAATTTGATGACCAAATAGGAGCCCTTATGTTGACCTACCCCTCTACTCATGGAGTTTTTGAATTGCAAATCAGAAAGATATGTGACTTAATTCACTCTGTTGGTGGATTTGTCTATTTAGATGGAGCAAATTTGAACGCTCAGGTTGGATTATGCAAGCCCGGTAACTATGGTGTTGATGTTTGTCATTTGAATTTACATAAAACTTTCTGCATTCCACATGGCGGTGGTGGTCCTGGAGTAGGACCAGTTGCTGCATCAGAAACTTTAAGCCCATTTCTTCCTTCTCATTCTTTAATGGATAATAATTTATCTAATAGTTCCAATTATGTATCTTCTGCCAAGCATGGGAGTGCAAGTATTCTCCCAATAAGTTGGATGTACATAAAAATGGCTGGTCTGAGTGGTTTAAGGAAAGCAACTGCGCATGCAATTTTATCTGCAAATTATATTGCGCATTCTTTAAAGCATAAATTCAAGATTCTTTATAAAGGAAAAAATAATTTTGTCGCACATGAATGTATTTTAGATTTTAGAGATTTAAAATCCAAAACTGGTTTGAGTGTAAATGATTTAGCTAAACGATTAATAGATTATAGTTTTCATGCCCCAACTATAAGTTGGCCTGTTCCAGAGACCATAATGATAGAACCAACTGAAAGTGAAAGTTTGGCTGAATTGGATAGATTTTGTGAAGCTATGCTATTGATTGGAGAAGAAATCAGCGAAATAGAAAATAATATTGAATTAAATAATAATAATGTAATAAGCAATGCTCCCCATACGCTGAAAGAGTTAATTGCTGATAATTGGAATTATCCTTATTCAAAAGAAAAAGCTTCTTTTCCTTATAACAATCCAACAACTATTAAGTTTTGGTCTTCAGTTTCTAGAATTAATAATGCTTATGGCGATCGCAATTTAATTTGTTCTTGCAATGTAAATCAAGAAGAGAATTTAGAAGAAAAAAAATGTGCTTAAAGGACTAGCGTCCTTGTATTTACTTAGTTATTATCAAATTGAATAAAAATTTAATATTTTCTTATAGAATTTTTTTAAATTTTTTTATTAAAATATTCGAGCATCAAATTTTTTGGGGTATTTGAAGCTATGACCAAAGATTTTAAATCTGCTAATGTTACTCACTTGCCAGTTAAAAACGTCGACTTACCAAGTTTTGTCAATAGTTTTTCAGGAGATAACTCAAATATTTGTCCCATTGAGGGAACTAATGTTATAAGGGTACCTTTTGGTAAAAAATTCTCAAAGAAAAAAAGGCCTGAAAAGAATCAAAATATCGCTACTCTAATACTTCCTTTAACTTCGTATAGTAATCCTACTCCTCCACACGTAGCATAATTTATTTAAAGTTTAATCTATTTTTTTTAGAGTATCTGAATAATAATTTTGCAGTTGTAATGTTGCTTGATTCCAATCCCATTTTTCTGCTTCGTTTCGTGCCTCTTTCCTCATAACTTCTCTTTTATCTTCATTCTCTAGAATTTTTTTTGTCGCTTCAATCAAACTTTGTACCCCATTATCTTTTTCATCAGGATCATATAAACAGCCATTAATCCCATCGCTAATTATATCTGGAATCCCTCCCTTGTTGGCTCCGATAACTGGACATCCTGCTGCCATTGCTTCTAGTAACACTAACCCAAGTGTTTCTGTACTAGAGGGAAATAAAAATATATCCCCAGAGGCATAGGCGCTAGCAAGTTCATCGCCGGATAAATATCCTATGAAATTAGTCTTGGTATTTTCGAAGATTTTTTCAAGCTGGTTTCTATACGGTCCGTCACCTACAAGTGCTAGGCAAGCATTAGGGATACTTTCTAAGACTGGTTTAATTCTCTCAATTTGTTTTTCTGCTGATAATCTTCCTACATAAATCAATAGATAATTAGCGTCTTTATATTTTCCAAATAATTTTCCTCTCATTGTCTCACTTCTCAAAGCTGGTCTGAAACTGTAAGTATCTACTCCTCTTTGCCAAAGAGCAGTCCTTTGAATACCTTTATCTTTTAATTCATTGACCATAGCAGTGGAAGTACATAAATTTAATAAGGCTTGATTATGAGCTGCTTTAAGTAATTCCCACAAAAGTGGCTCTAACATACCCATACCGTAATGTTCTAGATATTTCGGAAGATGAGTATGGTAGCTAGCAATTAAAGGAATATTATTAGTTTTCGCTAACCATATACCACCTAAGCCAAGTACAGCTGGGTTAACAACATGTATCAAATCTGGGTTAAATTTTTCTAACTTATCTGAGACTGCAGGACCTGGTAAACCAAGCTTCAACTCTGGGTATAAGGGTAATGGCATTGCAGCAACTCCAACTACAGTTGCTCCCATATATGATTGTGGACATCCCTCTGGACAAAAAATTATAACTTCATCACCATTTTTTATTAAAAATTCAATCGTTTTAGTCAGTCTTGTGACTATGCCGTCAACTTTAGGTAGAAAAGTTTCAGTAAACAATGCAATTTTCACTTTCTTAGGTAACTATTTCAGAAATTTTAATTAGTCTTTATAGCCTCAGCTTGTTTTTTAGTCCAGGATGAAACACAAGGTATGCGCTTAAGATCACATCTATTTGAGTATTTTTTAGCAACTTCAACTACTTCTTCTAATAAGCCATTATCAAGAGTCGTTGGGTTTAAACCTAATTCTATAAAGCATTTATTATCAACAATTAGATCATTCTCTACTGCTTCATTCCTTGGATTTGGTAAATAATTGATATCAGCTCCTGTCAGAGAAGCAACTTTTTTAGCTAGTTCTCCAACTTGATGACTCTCAGTCATTTGATTAAAGATTTTGACTCTTTCTCCAGATTTTGGAGGATTTTCAAGAGCAAGTTGTACGCATTTTACAGAGTCTTTTATATGTATAAATGCTCTTGTTTGCCCACCTGTTCCATGAACACTTAGTGGATATCCAATTGCAGCTTGCATTAGAAATCTGTTTAAAACAGTTCCATAATCTCCGTCATAGTCAAATCGGTTTGTCAATCTAGGATCTTTTAAAGTTGCTTCTGTATTTGTTCCCCAAACAATCCCTTGATGTAGATCAGTGATCTTTACAAGATCATTTTTGTTGTAGTAAAGAAATAATAATTGATCTAAAGTTTTAGTCATATGGTAAACACTACCTGGACTTGCAGGGTGTAATATTTCTTCTTCAAAGCGGCTTCCATCTGGTTGTGGAACTTCAACTTTTAGATAACCTTCTGGAATTGTTGCGCCTCTATGTGATCCATATCCGTATACTCCCATTGTTCCTAAATGAACAACATGAATATCTATATTACTCTCTACAATTGCAGCAAGTAGATTGTGGGTGCCATTAACATTATTATCAACTGTATATCTTTTGGTAAAACTCGATTTCATCGAGTAAGGTGCTGCTCTTTGTTCTGCAAAATGGATCACGGAATCTGGTTTTTCATCAATGAGCAAATTGAGTAATTTTTGATATTGCTTAGAGATATCCATATTAAGAAATCTCATAGGCTTACCTCCAATCTCTTCCCATGCAGAAAGTCGTTCTGTTATCGAAGCAATTGGAGTTAAAGATTCTACCTCTAGATCAATATCAATTTTTCTACGACTTAAATTGTCGACAATAATTACATCATGATTTTGCTCTGCTAAATTCACCGCACAAGGCCAACCGCAAAAACCATCTCCACCTAGAACAATAACTTTCACTCAGAACTCCAGAATTAAAAGATTCATAATATATTTATTAAATTACTACAGCGTGCTTCCAATTTGCGAAAAAACATTGTAAAAAGTTTCAAATCTTCTTTCTTAATACGATAATTAAAATCAAATAATAAATTTTTACCCTCTTTTTAAACCTTGCTCAATTTAGATAATTATATAGATATGTTTTTTTGCGGTGAACTTGCTACTGCAAAGTCTTGTTTTTTAATTCTTCCCGCCAGAAAAGCTTGTCTGCCAGCTTTAACACCATAATTTATCGCTTGAGCCATTAGAGGAGGATTTTCAGCTTGTGCTATTGCACTATTGATTAAGACACCATCAGCGCCAAGTTCCATAGCTTGAGAGGCTTCACTTGGCACTCCAATTCCTGCGTCAATTATTACTGGCACTTTTGCATTCTCAATAATTATCTTTATATTTGATAAATTTAATAAACCTTGCCCGGAGCCAATAGGCGAGCCTAATGGCATTACAGTTGAACAACCTATTTCTTCTAGTCTTTTTGCAAGAATAGGATCTGCATTGATATAGGGAAGTACAGCAAAATCCTTTTTTATTAAAATTTCGGCTGCTTTAAGGGTTTCTATTGGATCTGGCAGTAAATACTTTTTGTCTGGAATCACTTCTAACTTCACAAAATTATTTTCTTCTTGACCAGATAATTTTGCAAGTTCTCTTCCCAAAATCGCTATTCTGACCGCTTCATCGGAATTAACGCAACCAGCTGTATTTGGAAGCATCCAGTATTTTCTCCAGTTGATTTTTTCGAGTAAATTTTCTCCGGTCTGATCATTTTTAATTCTTCTAACAGCGACGGTTATAATTTCAGTTTCAGAATTTGATAAACTTTGTACCATATCTTGAGTAGATTTGTATTTGCCAGTACCCACCATTAATCTACTGGAAAAATGTTTTCCTCCAATTTGTAAAGATGAATAATTTTTCATATTTAGAATCCCTTATCTTTAATACCTTTAAAAGGTTTATAATTATTTCTTTTTTCTAACTCCTTACTTTTTTTAATTGCAGTTTTGTTTTTTGGATCTATCATCAAAACCTTTTGATAAGTTGCATATGCCAAGTCGTACTCAAGTAAACGCTGTTGTGCTGATGCGAGGTTATTTAGGGCTATAGGATATTCTGGGAGTGATTTTATTGCAGAATTATAGTGTTTAATTGCTTTCTTAAATTCATTTTGAGCAGCATAAGAAAATCCTAAAGCATTATTTATTATTGCTTTGGCTTCATCAGGTTCATTTTCATAATTTTCAATTGCTTTTAAAAAAGTTTTAGTTGCTTCAGAATATAATCTTTTTTTTATCTGAATAGACCCAAATTCATATAATTCTGTAGCTTGAGTGAGAGAATCTAAACCTTTCTGCTCGAATTTTACTAAATTTAATTCTTCACTTCTTGTTTTTAGAAATTGTCTGAATACAAAAATAGAAATTATTATTAATACAACAAAAAGAATTATTAAATAGGATTGAAAGGAAGAAATTTCCATTATTTATAATTACTTTTATAAATTATATTCTTTTTTCTAATTACTAACGGAAGAAACAATTTTTTCAAAACACTTAGGATCGTTTAAGGCTAATTGAGCAAGCATTTTTCTGTTAATGATAATTTCTGAATTTTTCATCCCATTGATTAACTTGCTATAGTTTGTTCCATTTATTCTGGCAGATGCGTTAATTCTAGAAATCCAAAGTCTTCTAAAATCTCTTTTTCTTCTTCTTCTATCCCTATAAGCATTACAAAGAGCTTTCATCACTCTTTGATTTGCGGTTCTGAAAAGATTTTTGTTGCCGCCTCTAAAACCTTTTGCAAGATTTAAGATTTTGTTTCTTCTTTTTCTGGCTATGTTGCCTCTTTTTACGCGTGCCATGAATATCTAATAAAAATTGGTTAAAGATTTATGCGTATGGGATCATTAATTTTACATTATCAGCATCTCTTTCATCAACTACGGCTTTTGTTGATAGATGTCTTTTTAATTTCGAGCTTTTATGATCAAGTAAATGATTATGGAAAGCTCTTCTTCTCATGAATTTACCCGTCGCAGTAGCTTTAAATCTTTTGGCTGCTGATTTACGAGTTTTTAGTTTAGACATTTAAGTCAAATGTGTTTAATTAGGATAATCTAAACCTTTATACGCATTGGTGCAAATTAAAGTTTTTAATTGATAAGGAAAGTTCTAACTTATGAAACTTAAATTTGCCTTTTTAAACTTATTTTTAGGCTCTATTTCTCTTTTAATAATAAACACCAAATTCCCTTCAAATGTAAAAGGAGAAGAATTGCTAAAGGTTGAACTGAATAAGGAAATTAAAAAAGGAAAATTTTTAATTGGTTTAAATCAATATTTAGGCGGGGAGAATGACAGTTTTTCAAAAAAAAAGAATATTAATTTTTTCACTGATAAAGGGTTTTTAAACTTGATATCGTCCAATGGTATTAAACATAAAGCAAAACAGATTAATATTAGCTGGGTGGATATACCCATCAAAAATCCAAAAATAATAAAAAGAATTGTTTTTGGTCCTTTTGCTAGCTATGAATCAGCAAAAAAACAATCAGAGAAACTGAAGGATAAAGGATATGAGACGATTGTTGCTTACCCTAAAAATTGGGAAGTATGGATTCCATATGAAGATAGTCTGCCTGAGTTTGAATTAAAAAATAAGATTTCCAGAAAAATAAAAAATTTTCAAATTACTCCTGTTCTTAGAAATGAATATAGTGTTATGAAACTCGAAGGACCTATATATATTTATGCTCAAGAGGAAATAAAAATAAATGGTGTCAATTATGGTAAAAATTTTTATTTAATAAAAGATTCATATGGAACTTGGACATTAGTTCAAAAAATTGAATTTGACGACTATTTGGCAGGTGTTTTGCCATATGAAATTGGACCGAATTCTCCCTTAGAAGCACTCAAGGCTCAAGCAGTTATTGCAAGAACTTGGGGAATATTTAATTCTGACAGATTTAGTATGGATAAATATCATTTATGTATAAGCACTCAATGTCAAGTTTATAAGCCTTCTAGAATTGCAAATAAAAACGTACAAAAAGCTATAGAAGAAACTTCAAATTTAATTCTCACTTATGGAAATCAACCAATAAATGCTTTTTACCATGGGTCTAATGGTGGCTTATCTTCAACTGCAGGCGAGTCTTGGCAAATTCAAGATTATTCTTATTTCAATTCGATCATTGATGGTTCTAAATCATTAAATAAAATTTTTAAACTTCCAATTACAAATGAATCTGATTTAAATAATTTTTTAGATTTTGATAAAGAACAGTTTTATGGGAGTAATCATTCTCTTTTTCGATGGAATAAAAAAATTTCTAGTCGTGAAATTAAAGAAAAGTTAATTAAAAACAAACTTATAAATATAAATAATGATGTTTTGGATTTAAATTCTATCGAACGTGGCTCTAGTGGCCGAGTGACAAAATTGGAAATACAAACGGACAAAGTAAATAAATCTATTGTTCTAGTTAAAGATGATATTCGACGGGTATTAAATTTTATACCTAGTAATTTATTTACTATTAATAAATTAAGTGATGATTTATGGCTTTTTAGAGGAGGAGGCTTCGGTCATGGTGTAGGTTTATCTCAGTCAGGAGCAATTGAAATGGCTAAATTAGGATTCTCTTATCAACAAATATTGAATCATTACTATCGAGATGCAAAACTGAAAACAATTGAGATATTGTCTCAATGAAAGTTAAGTAATTAAAAATTTACTTTTATGAGTAAGGGTTTTTATAAAAATCGAAGATTGAAGTCGTTTATATTTCTTAGTGCCTGTTTTTTAGTAGCTTTTATTCCTCATGCTTACAATATAGAAAATTTCTTTTTCATATTATTGATTTTTTCTTTTGTGATTGTTTTTTACGGTTTAATAGTTATTTCTAGAAATTTCAAAAGGAATAACGTTTCAAATACTTTAAGCAGCAGAATTAGCAATAAAGATTTACCTGTGCTTGATATTTTGGTTGCAGCTAGAGATGAAGAGAATGTCATAGCAAGATTAGTTGAAAGATTATTTAGTTTAGATTATCCAATAAATAAATTAAATATTTATATAATCGATGATGGCAGTTCTGATAAGACGCCTTTAATTTTGGATCGATTATCTAGACAATATGAAAAGCTAAAAGTCGTAAGTCGTTCTCCAAACGCAGGAGGAGGAAAGTCAGGCGCTTTAAATTATGCCTTGAAGTTTACTAATGGTGAATGGTTATTAGTTTTGGATGCTGATGCTGAGTTAAAACAAGATTCTTTGATAAGGTTATTTAGTTTTGTAGAAGACGGTGATTGGTCTGCAGTTCAACTAAGAAAATCAGTAACAAATGTAAGTAAGAATTTTTTAACTTCCTGTCAGTCAATGGAGATGGCTATGGACGCAATCTTTCAATATGGAAGATTATCAGTTGCTGGAGTTTCTGAACTAAGGGGAAATGGCCAATTAATTAAGAAAGATACATTATTGGCATGTGGATCTTTTAATGAAGATACAGTTACAGATGATCTTGATTTGAGTTTGAGATTATTATTAGCAAAATCTAGAATTGGAATCTTATGGGATCCTCCAGTCATGGAGGAAGCAGTTGAGAATTTAAATGCTTTATTAGCGCAAAGGCAAAGATGGGCAGAGGGGGGTTTGCAAAGATTCTTTGATTATGGAGATCAATTATTTACCAATAAAATTGATTATTTGCAAAAATTTGATTTAACTTACTTCTTCCTCTTGCAATATGCACTACCAATCATTTCTATTTTTGATTTATTTTTCAGTATTGCTTTATTAGATTCACCAATTTACTGGCCTATTTCATTTACAGCTTTTATGTTATCTGGAATTGCTTTTTGGTACGGTTCTTCTTGCAAAAGCGAAGTACCTGTATTGCAAAAAAGCAATTATTTTATGGTATTTCTATCGGTTTTTTATTTATCACATTGGTTTTTAGTAATCCCTTGGGTAACAATAAAGATGTCTATTTTCCCCAAAAAGATACTCTGGCGAAAAACTCTTCATACTGGAGTTTAATTTATTCATCAAGGTCTATAATTTCTCCATTAAAAAAATTTGCTAAGTTTTTTGAACTATCATCATAAGTTTCCTCGTTAGATGTTTTTGTTGACGAATTAGTTTTTGGTTCTATTTTTTTTATTGGTTGAAAATTATTTACTTCATTTTGGGTTATTTCTGGAGTGTTTGATGGGTTACTTTTATTTAATTGTTTGGTTGAGAAATTAAGTATTATTTGATCTCCAAATATCTTTTTTAAAGTATTTTCAATTATAACTTTTCTGCTTTTTATCATATTTTCCCAGTTTGGAGATAATGCAATTGTGATTTTCTCCGAATCAAAACTTTCAAGTTCGGCTTGTTGTGAAAGTAACATTCTTGTTGATGGTAACTCTAATTTAGAAAGAATTAATTCCCATTTATCTTTTAAATTATTTGATCCAGGATTATTTTGGTTATTGTCAGAAATATTCCCTATACTTTCATTTTCAAGAACGTCAAATTTTTCTAATTTTTTTTCTTTTTTCTCGATCAATTCCTCGCGACTTATCTCTTTTTTAATACTTGGTTTTTGAATTTCATTAGAAATATTTTCTCTATTAATTAGAGCAATGTTTTTTATGCTTTCATGCTTCTTCTCAGTCGCATTATTTTTACTTTCTTCCTTATTCTTAAAACTATTTATTTCTTGATTATCAAGAAGACTAGTTAAATGTATTTCAAGCCAAAGTCTTGGATTATCACTTGTTTTGATTTGATATTCAATATTTCTCAGATGATTATGCCATTTGATTATTGTTGATTTATTTATTATTTTTGAGATTTTATCCAATTCATTTTGAAATTCATCAGAAGTGTAATAAAGGTCTGAATATTTGTTATTTCTAGTGTGTAGTAGTAGATCTCTTGTTATATTCAATAATCCGATAATTATTTGAATGGGTTCGTTTCCAGCATCATATAATTTGTTGCAGGTGATAATTAATGACTCAGGATTATTCTCAACCAATGATTTAATCAGATTTGTTAATTCTATTTCTGATACTTCTCCTAGTAGGTTTTGGATATTATTAATTGTTATACCTTCTGGTAAAAGATTCAGTTGTTCAAGGAGGCTTTGTGCATCTCGCATACCTCCATTAGATCTTTTTGCAATCATTTTTAACGCTTGAACTTCATAATCAATGGACTCTTTTTCTGCTATTTCTGATAAATGTTGAAAAATGTCATTGGGGCTTATTCTTCTAAAATCGAACTTTTGGCATCTACTTTGTATCGTATTTAATACTCTCTCAGGATTTGTCGTCGCAAGTATAAATACTACTCTTAAGGGTGGTTCTTCAATAGTTTTTAGTAAAGCATTTGAAGCTGCTGTTGAAAGCATATGACATTCATCAATAACGTATACTTTCCATCTCGCTTGAGTAGGTGCAAATCTCGCTCTTTCTATAATTTCTCTTATATTTTCTACTCCTGTATTTGATGCTGCATCAATCTCGATAATATCTAGAGCGTTCCCATCTGTAATTTGTCTACATAAGTCACATTTACAACAAGGATTTATCGTAGGTTGTTCGAATGCTTGGCAATTTAGAGATTTTGCAAATATTCTTGCACTTGATGTTTTTCCTGTGCCTCTTGGACCATTAAAAAGATATGCAGGAGCAATTTTTTTTGTTAATAAGGCTTGTTTGAGTGTAATGGATATAAATTTTTGCCCAACTAGTTCGTCTAAGTTGTTTGGTCTATATTTTTGATGAAAAGGCTTATGTATATTTGGCATTTATTTTTCATTAATTAGAAAAATTCGGGATTAAATTAAAAAAATGAAACTCTAATTTTATGCAGACTCTTTAATGATTCTTTTTGATCCTGAAGGTAGTTTAACAATTTTAGATGAGAACAAATTATCTACCATTTTTTTTGTAATTGTGAATTCTTTTACATTTTCTTCAGAAGGCAAAGTGTACATTATGTCTAGCATTAGTTCCTCAATTATTGATCTTAATGCTCTTGCACCTGTTTTTCTTTTATATGCTTCATTTGCTATGGCTTCAACAGAATCAGGCTCAAATGATAATTCAACATTATCCATACTTAGCAAAGTTTTGAATTGCTTTACTAATGCATCTCTTGGTTGAGTCAAAATAGATTCTAAAGTTTCTTTAGTAAGACGATCTAATACAGCACAAACCGGAATTCTTCCAATAAATTCTGGAATTAGGCCATATTTCACTAGGTCATCTAATTCTAAATTTTTCAAGGAATCTCTTGGATCTACTGTTTTTTTTGTATCAACTTTGTTTTGATCTGAATCAGTAGTAAATCCTATGGAGTGTTTACCCATACGCTTTTGAACGATATCCTCTAAACCTATAAAAGCTCCCCCGCAAATAAATAATATTTGACTCGTATCAATTTGGATGCAGTCATGATAAGGATGTTTTCTTCCTCCTTGCGGTGGCACATTAGCAATTGTTCCTTCAAGCATTTTTAATAATGCTTGCTGTACCCCTTCGCCTGAGACATCTCTAGTAATTGATGGGTTCTCGCTTTTTCTTGCAATTTTATCTATTTCATCAATATAAATAATTCCTTTTTGAGCTAATTCTACATTCATTTCTGATTTCTGTAGAAGTCTTAAAAGTATGTTTTCAACATCCTCCCCAACATATCCAGCTTCTGTCAAAGTCGTTGCATCAGCTACTGCAAAAGGAACATCAAGAAACTCTGCTAAAGTTTGCGCCAATAATGTTTTTCCACTTCCAGTAGGGCCGATGAGTAAAATATTTGATTTTTGTAATTTAGTTGCTTGTGAATTTGTTGAATTTGTTGAATTGTTATTTTTACTGTCTTCTTTGACTTTCCAAGCTAATCGCTTGTAGTGATTGTATACGGCTACTGATAATATTTTTTTTGCAGATTCTTGTCCAACAACTTGATTATCTAGAAAACTTTTAATTTCTAATGGCTTAGGAATTGAGGTTAATTCTAAAGGAAGAGATTTTTTTGGATTATCAGTTGGTAATTTCTTTTTTACTTGCGGAGAGTTGTTTGTATTCGCTTGATTATCAAGTAGTTCTTCATCGAGAATTTCATTACATAGGTCTATGCACTCATCACAGATATAAACCCCAGGACCAGCTATAAGTTTTCTTACTTGGTCTTGTGATTTCCCGCAAAATGAACATTTAAGATGGGCGTCGAATTTAGCCATCGATTATAAGTTTTAATGTGAAAGGTGTTTAATATTCCCTATTCACTAGGATTGCTTATAAATATCGATTCGTCATCATATTCTTAAAAAATCAGCATCCCTTGTCACTTTTTGATAACTTTATCAATTAATCCATATTCTACTGCTTCTGCGGGAGATAAAAAGTAATCTCTTTCTGTATCTTCATTAATTTTTTCTAAAGGTTGACCGGTATGTTCTGATAGAAGCGAATTTAATGTTTTTTTGAGGAAAAGTATTTCTTTGGCTTGTATTTCAATCTCTACTGCTTGACCTTGTGCACCTCCAAGAGGCTGATGAATCATAATCCTTGAATTAGGTAAAGCCAATCTTTTCCCCTTTGCTCCCCCAGAAAGCAGAAACGCACCCATACTTGCAGCTACTCCAAAGCATATTGTCACTACATCAGGGGAAATTTGTTGCATGGTATCGTATATAGCCATTCCAGCAGTTACAGAGCCTCCAGGAGAATTGATATAAATTTGGATGTCTTTTTCGGGATCTTCAGCTTCAAGAAATAATAATTGCGCAACAAGAGAGTCAGATACTTGATCGTTTATGCCAGTACCTAAAAATATTATTCTCTCCCTTAATAGTCTTGAATAAATATCAAAAGCTCGTTCACCTCTACCTGATTGTTCTATAACTGTAGGAACAGCGGCAATAGTTTTATTAATACTTTCGTAAGAACTTATTGAGCTTTGGATTAAATGTTTTTTTTCTGAGTTCACAAAGTAATTTTCGTCTTATAAATAATTTAAGGGTTTTTTGTTTAATTAGTAGGAAATTTCATAAATTATTTTTTTTCTTTTTTATTTTGAGTTTTTGTTGTTTTTGTTGTTTTGGTGGCTTTTGTTGTTTTAGAGATCTTGGAATCGCTAGAAGTTTTTGTAGTTTTTTCTTTTACTTCGGAATTTTCTTCAAGCCAAATTATTAATTTTTCTTTAAGTAAATCGTTACTTATTACTTCTTTTAATTTTTTAATATCTATTTGTTTTGAAGATTGAGAGATTGCCTCTTCATAATCTTTCATTTTTAAATCAACTTTATCTTGTTCAACTGTTATTTTTTCTTTTTCAGCTAATGCTTTTAGAGCTAAATTTCTTTGAACATTTTTTTCAGCCTGAGGCCTTGTGGACTCTGCTAATGACTTAACTAATTCTGAAGTGAAAGTAGATTTAACATCTAGACCTTGTTGAGCAAATCTTTGAGCGGTTTGTTCAATATTGTTCCTCACTTCTATATCAATCATAGATTTTGGAATTTCAGTAACCAATTCGTTGGTTAAGGCATCTAATAAAGCTTCAATTTTGATATCTTTTTGAGTTTTTTCAAAATTGTCTTTAAGTTGCTTTTCAAGATCTTTCTTTAATTCTTTTAATGACTCTTTGTTGCCAGACTGTTTTGCAAAATCGTCATTAAGTTCAGGTAATTCTTTTACCTTAAGATCCTTAAGATTTACTTCAAAGATTGCCTCTTTGCCTCTTGAATCCTCATGAGAATAATCTTCAGGAAACTTAAGGTTAAGTGTTTTAGTATCACCAATTTTCATCTTTACGACTCCCTCAACGAAACCTGGAATCATTTTGTTCTTTTCTAACTCAAGATCCATTGATTCACTTGTCCCACCATCAATGTCTTTACCAGAATCTTTATATTTTCCTTTGAAACTAACTACAGCAATATCTCCTAATTTCGCTGCTCTATTAGTTACAGGAATAATGTTTGCGAACTGACTTCTAGATTTTTCGAGCGCTTCATCTACTGACTTAGGATCAAACTTTGTTTTTGAGATTTCAACACTAAGTCCTTTGGATTTTTTTAGTTTTAATTCGGGGGCAACGTCAGTTTGAAGAGTAACCTTAAGTGATTTTTCAGGACTAAACTTTGCGAGTAAAGATTCAAATCCATCTACCAATTCTGGCTCACTTAGTGGTTCAATAGATTTTATTTTTAATGCCTCTTGCCATGATTTATCAATAATTTTTTCTAGAGCAGAAGCATGTAATTGTGCGATGCCAATTCTTTGGATTAAGACTTGTTTAGGAATTTTGCCAAGTCTAAATCCCGGAATTTTAGCCGAACGACTGATAGTACTTATTGTCTCATTTACACACGTTTTGCATGTCTCAGATGGTATTTCTAATTCAAATGAAATTCTACTTTGAGGTAGGGGAGTTGTTTTGACTATTAATGCTTCTTTAGCCATTTTTTGTAATTATTACTAAAAGCCGAATCTTAATTATTTCACATTAAGTGATTTCCTTGAAAGTTATTTTTTTGATAAAGTAAAAAAAATAGTCAATCTATTTAAAAAAATCATTTTAAAGTGTGAGACAATCTCCGTTTTTGCCCAATAGGCCATTAAAAGTTGCTGTTTTAGGATCTTCAGGTGCTGTTGGCTCTGAATTACTCAAAATTCTTGAACAACGTGATTTTCCAATATCAGAATTGGTCTTGCTTTCATCAGAGCGTTCAGAAGGAAAAAAAATTATTTGGAAAGGTGAAGAATTAGTTACAGAAAAAACAACTAAGGAAAAATTTCTGAATCTTGATTTAGTTTTAGCTTCAGCCGGTGGAAGTATTTCAAAAAAATGGTTGTCTACCATTATGGATCAAAATGCTTTATTAATAGATAATTCAAGTGCTTTTAGATTAGATAAGAATGTACCTCTTATAGTGCCTGAAGTTAATGCTAGTGACGTACTCAATCATGATGGGGTAATAGCGAATCCAAACTGCACTACTATTTTGCTGACATTGGTTTTAGCTCCGTTAAATAAACTTTCCACTATTCAAAGAGTTGTTGTTTCAACATATCAATCTGTAAGTGGTGCAGGCCAATTGGCTATGGAGGAACTCAAATTTTTAACTGAACAATATCTTCAGGGTAATCCTCAAAAAAGTGAAGTTTTACCATACTCACTTGCTTTTAATTTGTTTTTACATAATTCACCTATGCTTGCAAATAATTACTGCGAGGAAGAGATGAAAATGGTTAATGAGACTAGGAAAATATTAAATATTGATGATTTAAAGCTCTCTGCTACATGTGTTCGAGTCCCAGTACTGAGAGCACATTCTGAATCGATTAATATTGAATTTGCTGGTGTAGTTGAGCCTAAAGATGCTCTTGAAGAATTAAAAAAATCTCCCGGAATTGAAATTATTGAGGATTACAAAAATAATAGATTTCCCATGCCAAATGACGTTATGGGAAGGGATAATGTTGCTGTTGGTAGGCTAAGAACTGATATAAGTCAGCCCAATGGATTAGAATTATGGTTATGTGGAGATCAAATAAGAAAAGGAGCAGCTCTTAATGCTGTTCAAATAGCTGAGTTATTAATTACAAAAAAATGATTATAGACAAAACTGAGTGTAATAAACCACTATTTGGAAGAATATTGACTGCAATGGTTACTCCATTTACTGAAAATGGAGATGTAGATTATGAACTAGCTATAAAACTTTCAAATTATCTTTTTGAGAATGGTTCTGATGGGATTGTGCTATGTGGTACTACTGGAGAATCTCCGACTCTTTCATGGGCGGAACAGCACGATTTATTTATTGCAGTAAAAGGATCTTTGGATTCAAGCTGTAAAGTAATAGTTGGCACTGGTAGTAACTGTACAAGCGAGGCTGTAGAAGCTACAAAGAAAGCCTACGACTCTGGTGCGGACGGTGCTTTGGTTGTTGTCCCTTATTACAATAAACCTCCTCAAGAAGGTCTTTATAAACATTTTAGTTCTGTTGCTAATTCTGCAAAGGATTTGCCTCTAATGCTTTACAACATACCTGGAAGGACAGGATGCAATTTATTACCTAATACTGTGAAGAAACTTATGGATTTCTCAAATATTCTCAGTATTAAAGCTGCAAGCGGTAGAATAGAGGAAGTAACAGAACTAAGAACTATTTGTGGTTCCGAACTCTCTGTATATAGTGGCGACGATTCATTGTTGCTTCCAATGTTATCTGTAGGTGCTGTAGGAGTAGTTAGTGTTGCAAGTCATTTGGTTGGATTGCAATTGAAAGAGATGATTTATTCCTTTCAAAATGGAGCGGTTTCCAACGCGCTTGCCATTCACGAAAAACTCCAGCCTCTTTTCAAAGCACTCTTTATGACTACTAATCCAATCCCAATTAAGGCTGCTTTGGAGCTATCGGGATGGAATGTAGGTAATCCTAGAAGTCCTTTGTCACCATTAACCACTGATATGAAAAAGCAACTATCTTTTATCCTGAAATCCCTATAATAGGGATTATATTTAACTTGATAATTAAATTAAAATAAACCTTATTTGATTACAAGCAGGCCTTCATAAATTTCAAAATTATGCAATCAAGTACAAATTCAACTGTAAATAGATCTACTAATGATTCATCTAGATCTAAAAGTAATACGCCAGCTCTACGAGTAATACCTCTTGGAGGACTACATGAAATAGGCAAAAACACTTGTGTTTTTGAATATGGTGATGAATTGATGCTTGTTGATGCTGGCCTAGCTTTTCCATCTGATGGTATGCATGGCGTAAACGTTGTTATGCCAGATACAACTTTTTTAAAAGAAAATCAAAGAAGAATAAAAGGAATGATTGTCACTCACGGTCATGAAGATCATATTGGAGGTATTTCTCATCATCTAAAGCATTTTAATATTCCGATTATTTATGGCCCAAGACTAGCAATGTCAATGCTTAGAGGAAAAATGGAGGAAGCAGGGGTATCTGATAGAACAACTATACAGACAGTAAATCCAAGAGATGTTGTAAAAATTGGACAACATTTTGCTGTTGAATTTATTCGAAATACCCATTCTATTTGCGATAGTTTTTCTTTAGCAGTTACAACACCTGTTGGCACAGTTATTTTCACGGGAGATTTTAAGTTTGATCATATGCCAGTAGATGGAGAGCAATTTGATATTGAAAGAATGGTGCATTATGGAGAGAAGGGCGTTTTATGCATGTTCAGTGATTCTACTAATGCCGAGGTTCCAGGTTTTTGTCCTTCTGAGAAGACTATCTATCCCTCTTTAGAAAAACATATTGCGGAGGCAAAAGAGCGAGTTATCCTTACCACTTTTGCTAGTTCTGTTCATAGAGTGACAATGATCTTAGAGTTGGCTATGAAACATGGAAGAAAGGTCGGCTTGTTAGGTAGATCAATGATAAATGTTATTGCTAAGGCGAGAGATATTGGTTATATGAAATGCCCGGATGATCTGTTTGTTCCTATAAAACAAATTAGAGATTTACCAGATAGAGAGACCTTATTATTAATGACTGGAAGTCAAGGAGAACCCCTAGCAGCATTAAGCAGAATATCTCGTGGTGAGCATCAGCATGTTCGTCTTAAGACTACTGATACTGTGATATTTTCAGCCAGTCCAATTCCTGGCAATACTATTTCTGTTGTTAATACAATAGATAGATTAATGAAACTCGGAGCAAAGGTTGTTTATGGAAAGGGTGAGAATATTCATGTTTCTGGTCATGGTTTTCAAGAAGATCAAAAGTTAATGTTGGCACTCGCTAAACCTAAGTTTTTTGTTCCTGTTCATGGAGAACATAGAATGCTTGTTTGTCATGGCAAGAGTGCACAAACTATGGGAGTTCCAAAGGATAATATTTTAATTATTGAAAATGGAGATGTAGTTGAGTTAACTCCTAATTCTATTCAAAAAGGTGATCCTGTTAAAGCTGGTGTTGAACTGCTTGATAATTCACGCAATGGGATAGTAGATGCTCGTGTACTAAAGGAAAGGCAGCAATTAGCTGGTGATGGTGTAGTAACTGTTTTAGCTCCTATTAGTACAGATGGGAAGATGGTTGCGCCTCCAAGAGTTAATTTAAGAGGAGTTGTTACTACTGCAGAGCCAAGAAAAATGTCTATGTGGACAGAACGAGAAATAAGCTGGGTATTAGAAAATAGATGGAAACAATTATCCAGACAAACTGGGCCTAATAATTTTGAAGTAGATTGGATTGGTGTACAAAGAGAAATTGAAAATGGTTTATCGAGAAGAATGAGAAGAGAATTACAAGTTGAACCACTTATTTTGTGTTTAGTTCAACCTGCTCCAAGTGGAACTCGTGCTTATATTCCAAAGATTACCGAAGAACAAAATTTTTCTAATAGAAATAGAAATAATAATAATTACCATAAGAAATCAAACAATAATCATCCGAAAAGTTCAAATAACCCGCAAAATAACCAAAAAAGTCCAAAAGTTTCACAGAATCCATCAGCTGACATTGCTACTGAAGATTCATTTGAAGGTAGAACAAGAAGAAGAAGATCTGCTGTCACATCTTAACTTTTTTCAAAATTTATATAGTTTTTATTCCAAACAATTTTTAAAAACTCTTGCAAGTTCATTTGACCTTTATTTTTTTCATAAATTGAAGTTGCTAATTTTGTCAAATTTTTAGAACTACATTGCTTTGCAGATATTTCTCTTAAAAATCTATTTAAGATCGTGCACCGCGCTTCAATACACATACTATTTAAGAGATTCCTATTGATACCTTTTACATCTTTACAATATTGGTATGCTAGATTACTCAGATCATTGCGTTCATTATTGTAGTTGCTCATTTTTTGGGAAAAATTATTTATCCTTTCAGAACAACCAGGATAGATAACCTCTAAGGTAGGAATAATTTTTTTTCTTACTAAATTTCTTTTTAATTTAAGATCTGAATTTGTAGGATCTTCCCAAACTGGTATTTTCATATCATTACAAAATTGTTTTGTATCTTCTCTACTGAAAATTAATATTGGCCTTATTAAAAAAATGTGATTTTCTAGTAATCTTTTGCTCTCAATATTACTGAGACCGGCAAAATTACTCCCTCTAGATAAATTGAGGATGAATGTTTCTGCGTTATCACTACTCGTGTGACCAGTTAACAAATAAATATTATGTTTTTGCTGGTTCTTATTTAATAAAGTTTTGGCTCTTTCACATAATTTTTTATATCTCCATTCTCTTGCTTTTTCTTCTGAAGAAATATTTTCTTTATTTGCTTGATCAAAATAGAATGAAATATTTTTATCTTCGCAATAACTTTTTAATTCAAGAGCATATAGCGAGGATTTTTCGTGCCACTGATGATCACCGTGCCAAACACTTATAGACCAATTATGAAGTTTTTTTAGGTCATTAACTAGGGTTAATAAGGCCATCGAATCTTGTCCCCCTGAAACACTTATTAAAATATTCGATCCTTTGGGAATTAATATTTTTTTGGTAAGAATCTCTTTGTGAAGCTGATGATGCCATGATGACCAATTTTTCTGAGTTAAATTTTTATCAGACATTTTGTGTTGCTCAGATAATATTTTTTAAAAAATGCACTGTTTTACTAAAACAATGTCACAATCGGGTAATAAATTCATTAAGTAAATGAGTCTGATTAATCTTTTGCCACAAAAAATAAAAGAAGAGTTAAGAAGCAACTCTTTACTCAAAGTTATTTCAGGATTGAATAATTTCGATGTTCAATCTGTGAAAATAATTGTTGAGGCCGCTTCATTAGGAGGGGCAGATCTTGTCGATATTGCTTGTAAACCTGAACTCGTTGATTTAGCACTTAAGAAGTCAACACTACCCGTGTGTGTTAGTTCAGTAGTGCCTAGATCTTTTCAAGATTCTGTAAAAGCAGGCGCATCATTAATTGAGATAGGAAATTACGATACTTTTTATGAAAAAGGCATTAATTTTTCAGATGAAAAAGTTTTAAAAATTACAAAAGAGACGAGGGATTTATTGCCTAATGTTCCTTTATCAGTAACTGTTCCTCATACTATGCCTATTGATAAACAAGTTGATCTTGCTTTAAAGCTAGTGGAAGAGGGTGTTGATATTATTCAAACAGAAGGTGGCACCAGTTCTACTCCTTACTCTCCAGGCATACAAGGCTTTTTTGAGAAATCAGTACCAACTCTTGCAGCTACCTATGCTATTCATCAAGAATTTAAGAAACAATCTCTGAATATACCAATCATGAGTGCCTCTGGATTAAGCCAAGTAACTTGTCCACTAGCAATATCCTCTGGAGCCTCAGCAGTTGGCGTTGGATCTGCAGTTAATAAATTAGATGATTTAATATCAATGATTGCGGTTGTTAGGGGCTTAAAAGAATCTTTGAAAAATTCAATAATTGGTGAAAAAATTTCTTAACATATCAATATCCTTTAGCTACTAGCTTGATGAACAACTATAAGCTTCAAGCTCCTTACGAACCAAATGGAGATCAACCAGAAGCTATTAAAAAATTAGTTAAAGGTGTTAATACTGGCAAACAGTTTCAGACTCTTTTAGGAGCTACTGGAACTGGTAAAACATTTACTATTGCCAATGTAATTCAACAAACAGGAAGACCAGCTCTTGTGTTAGCTCACAACAAAACATTAGCTGCACAATTATGTAATGAACTAAGGGAGTTTTTCCCACAAAATGCTGTTGAGTACTTCATTTCTTACTACGATTATTATCAACCTGAGGCTTATGTCCCTGTAAGTGATACTTACATAGCTAAAACTGCTTCAATTAATGAAGAAATAGATATGCTTAGGCATTCTGCAACACGCTCATTATTTGAGAGAAAAGATGTAATTGTTGTAGCCTCAATAAGTTGTATTTATGGTCTTGGTATACCGAGTGAGTATTTAAAAGCTGCAGTTAAATTTGAAGTTGGAAAATCAATAAATCTACGTTCTTTTTTGAGGTCTCTCGTTGAGAATCAATATACTAGAAATGATATTGAAATTACTAGAGGTAGATTCAGAATTAAAGGTGATGTTTTAGAAATCGGTCCAGCTTATGAAGATAGATTAATAAGAATCGAATTATTTGGTGATGAAGTCGAGGCTATTAGATATGTTGACCCTACAACCGGAGAAATACTTGAAAGTTTGGAACGAGTTAGCGTTTATCCAGCGAAGCATTTTGTTACTCCAAAAGAAAGACTTGAGAGTGCAATAAGAGCAATTAGAAGTGAATTAAAAACTCAACTCGATAAATTTACATACGAAGGAAAATTATTAGAGGCTCAACGTCTAGAACAACGCACAAAATATGATTTAGAAATGCTTAAAGAGGTTGGTTATTGTAATGGAGTTGAGAATTATGCTCGTCATTTATCAGGCAGGGAGGAAGGTTCACCGCCAGAATGCTTAATAGATTATTTTCCCAAAGATTGGTTGTTGGTAGTTGATGAGAGTCACGTTACATGTCCTCAACTTCATGCGATGTACAACGGTGATCAATCTAGAAAAAAAGTTTTAATAGATCATGGTTTTAGATTGCCAAGTGCTGCAGATAACAGACCTTTAAAGTGTCAAGAGTTTTGGGAAAAATCAAAACAGACATTATTTATAAGCGCTACTCCCGGTCAATGGGAATTAGATCAATGTGATGGTGAATTTATTGAGCAAGTTATAAGACCAACTGGGGTATTAGACCCTTTAATTGATGTAAGACCTAGTGAGGGCCAAATAGAAGATCTGTTATCTGAAATAAGAATTAGAGCTGAAAAGAATCAAAGAGTACTAGTGACAACACTTACTAAGAGAATGGCCGAAGATCTAACTGATTATTTATCTGAAAATAAAGTAAGAGTTAGATATTTGCATTCCGAAATCCATGCAATTGAAAGAATTGAAATTATTCAAGACCTTAGATTGGGCGAATATGATGTTTTGGTGGGAGTTAACTTATTAAGAGAGGGACTAGATCTTCCTGAAGTATCGTTAGTCGCCATTTTAGATGCTGATAAAGAAGGTTTTCTAAGGGCAGAAAGGTCATTGATTCAAACAATAGGAAGAGCTGCAAGACATGTTGAAGGTGTTGCCTTGCTTTATGCAGATAACTTCACAGATTCAATGAAAAGAGCAATATCTGAAACTGAAAGAAGAAGAACTATTCAAAAAAAATATAACCATGTCAATGGTATTATTCCAAAACCTGCAGGTAAAAAAATAGAAAATTCAATATTATCTTTTCTAGAACTTTCCAGAAAATTAGATGCTGGTGGCTTATCTAAAGATTTAATAAATATAGTTAATGACAAAACTGACGTAATTCTCAATTCCAGCGATAATCAATGTTTGCTCGAAGAATTGCCTGATTTAATAGAAAAGTTAGAAATTAAAATGAAAGATGCTGCAAAAGAGTTAAATTTTGAAGAAGCAGCAAATTTAAGGGATAGAATCAAAAAATTAAGACAAAAACTGGCAAGAAATAACTAAAAAGAACTTATTTCTCTAATTTGAAATAATTATGAATTGCACTAACTGCTTTGTCACAATCTTTTTCTAAGACAATACAAGAAGTCCTAATTTCACTAGTGGCAATCATTTCAATATTGATATTTTGGTCAGCCAGTGCTCTAAATATTTTTCCAGCCGTTCCAACCTTAAATGCCATTCCTGCTCCTACAGTACTTACTTTAGCTATCGCAGGGCCATCTTCAATGTATGAGCCGGGTAATTTCTTTGTTAAGGCTTCAAAAACTAAGTTAGCTTTTTCTCTATCTTGCTTATTCATTGTAAGACTAATATCTTTAGTTTTTGAAGAGGAAATTCTTTCGGACTGCACGATAGTATCGAAAAGTAAATTATTTTCAGCTAATGCTAAACATATCGATGCTGCTACACCTGGACGATCAGGCAGTTTTCGAAAACTTACTTGAACTTGGTTTTTATCTAATGCAATTCCTCTTACTTCAGGTTGATCTTGTTTTGCGTTGATTGGATTAACAAATATTTGTGTATCTGATAACTTAAATTTCTCAGCAACAAATCTAATAGCTTTTGGAATATTATTAATTTCAATTACGCAGCTGACTTTAATTTCACTAGTAGCTATTAACCTGACATTTATATTCGCTTGAGATAAAGTATCAAACAAATCAGCTGAAACACTTGGTCTACCCATAATGCCTGCTCCTTGAATACTTAATTTAGTCATGTTTGTTTTTAGATTGTATTTTCCTCCTAATTGACTAGTTATAAGTTCACATTGATCTGCAGTTTTTTTAACTTCTAATTCACTAACAGTAAATGTAATATCATTATTATTTCCATCATTTGTTGCTTGTATGATTAAATCTACATTAATACTTGCTTCTGAAAGTTTTTCAAATATTTGTGCAGCAATCCCAGGCCTATCAGGAATATTTGATAGACTGAATACTGCTTGCTTTTCTAATACTTCAAGACTGTTGACTGTTTTTGTTAATTCTAAGCTCCCCCTTTTTAGCGGTAGAGGTTTGATTTGACTTTCTAGGAGAGTCCCACTTGAGTCACTTTGGCTTGATTTGACGCACAATTTAATTCCATAATTACGGGCAATTTCTACTGCTCTTGGATGCAGAACTGAAGCACCGACGCTTGCAAGTTCAAGCATTTCCTCACAGCTAATTTCATCTAAGAGTTTTGCATTAGGAACAATTCTTGGATCAGTAGTAAGAACCCCTGGTACGTCGGTATAAATTTCGCAAGTCTCAGCTCCTAAAGCAGTTGATAAAGCTACTGCGGATGTATCTGAACCTCCTCTACCCAAAGTTGTAATTTCCATTGATCCCGTATGGCTTAATGTTGTTCCTTGAAATCCAGCCACCACAACTACAAAACCCTGATTTATATAATTTAGGATTCTTTCTGTTTTAATATCCAGAATTCTTGCTTTTCCATGTATTGATTCAGTAATAATTCCAACCTGACTACCGGTCATTGAAATTGCAGGTATTCCGTATTCGTTTAGTGCCATTGATAGAAGAGCTATTGTTACTTGCTCTCCAGTTGAGAGAAGCATATCCAATTCTCTTCGATTAGGATTTTTACTAATTGATTCCGCTAAACAATTTAAATCATCTGTAGTTTGCCCCATTGCAGAAACAACTACGACTATTTCATTTCCTGCTTCTTTACTTTGACAAATGTTACTTGCAATATTTTGAATTTTTTTAATATCACCGACGGAAGTTCCGCCAAATTTTTTTACTAGTAAAGCCATATTTAAATCATAATGAAAATTCTTACACTTATAATTTGGTTAACTTAAATTAATTAAATTCTCGGTAAAAACATTTATAGGATTATTACCTTGTTTTAGTAATGATTCAATATCTAATAATTTACTCATTAAATTAATTAGATATTCTTGCGATACATTTTTTACTTTTCTTCGAATAAAAAAAATTCTTTTTGGATTAGAAATGCCTGCAAGATTACAAATATTTTCTGCATTATCATTTCCTGAGTTAACTGCTAATTTTATAATGGTATGAATTCTTATTTGACTAATTAATCCTGCATTTACTCTTAAAGCAGGTTCTCCATTCTGTAAGGAATATTTTATTTCAATAAGGCTTTCATTAATGTTTTTTTGTAAGAGAAGATCAATGATTTTAAAAATGTTGGATTGATGATCACTAAATATTTTTTTTACATCAATACTTTTAAGAAAAAGTTGTGAATTCGAATCATTTGCTTCTGCAGAAAGGTATGTTTTTGCTTTGGCTAATTCATTTATTAGTTTAAAGCTATCATTCCCAACAGAATCAATAATTAATTCAGCTGCATTTTTATCAAGTTTGATATTCATTTCATTTGCTGCATCTTCTAAAAATCTTTTTTGTCCCTCAAAGTCCCAGATTTCTGGTAATTTAAATGAATTTTCTTTGGCTAAATTATTTTTGATAAGTTTTTGTAAAAATTTAGTACTCTTTAGTCTTGAATCTGGTTTTTTTGTATTTTGTAAAATCAAATAAGTATTTTGCGGTATATTGTCATGAATTTTTTCAAATTTGGTTCTTAGATCCTCATTTTTTGCAGTAAAAATTGGATTATTTTTCAATGTAACTATTCTGTATCCATTGCCAAAAGGAGGTGTAAGCACTTCATCAAAAGCTTTATTGACTTGCTCATTATCATCTCCATTTAAATTAGTGACGTTTATTTCTTTCCATTCTTTGGATACTTCCTTATCAATTAATTTCTGAATAAATGTATTTTGAGCATTTAGATCATTACCCCATAATATTTGTATTGGCATAATCGCTCAAAAAAAATCATATATTAACTATGATTACTTCTAACATAAATAAAATTTAATGGTAATAGATCATCCAATTTTTTTGGAAAGTATCAGATTCATAAGATCTCATTTAGAAGCAAATGATCTAAATTATTTGGAAAAAAAAGTTTTAGAGAGATTAGTACATACTTCAGGCGATTTTTCTGTTCAAAATCTTATCAATTTTAGTGAAGGTGCTTGCGAAAAGGGGCTTCAGGCACTTAAAAATGGAGCTCCAATTTTAACTGATACCGATATGGCTGCAGCAGCTATAAAATCTATGGCAGAAAATACCACTAGGAATAAATTATTTACGGCTAGAATGTGGTTTGGAAAAAATAATCATACAAAATTAACAAAAACTGCTTATGGCTTAAGTAAAGGTTGGAAGGAGTTATCTTTTAAAAATTCTGGAATAAAATCACCTATTGTAGTAATTGGCAGTTCGCCAACAGCTTTAACGTATTTAATTGATATTTTAGATAATGAAAAAAATTTACCTAGTTTAATTATCGGAATGCCAGTTGGATTTATTGGAGTAGAGAAAAGCAAAAACAAACTGATTTCTACCGATCTTCCTAGAATTGTTTTGAATTCAACTAGAGGAGGTGCGGCTATGGCAGCAGCTGCGGTTAACGCCTTGTTGAGGGAAACTATTTAAAAGTATTTATCTTATAAAAATATGCAAAATCTAATAAATATCATTATTTAATTTATTATTTTCTTCTAAAGTATTTAAAACTGATTTTGCTTTTTCTATAACTTCTTTTGGAACTCCTGCTAATTTAGCTGCTTCTATACCGTAGCTTTTGTTTGAACTTCCTTTAGCAATCTTATGACTAAAAATAATTTGATCATTGCTTTGCTCTACTAAAACTTGAAAATTTTCTATATTATTATTTGAATTTTTTAAGTAATTCAATTCATGATAGTGCGTGGCAAAAATAGTGTTACATTTGATTTTTTGTGCAAGATATTCACTTACGGACCAAGCTATTGAAAGGCCATCAAAAGTAGATGTTCCTCTACCTATCTCATCAAGCAAAACTAGTGAGCTAGAAGTTGCCTGATTTAGAATTGATGCAGTTTCAGACATTTCTACCATAAATGTTGATTGTCCAGATGATTGATCATCAACTGCCCCAATCCTCGTAAAGATCCTATCTGAAATTTTGATTTCAGCATTATTAGCAGGAACAAAGCTACCAATTTGTGCAAGAATTTGTATTAAACCAATCTGTCTTATAAAGCAACTTTTTCCGCTTGCATTGGGACCTGTTAATATAATTAATTTTTGATTATCCTCAAAAGAGATATCGTTCGCTATAAACTTTTTATCATTTAGCAATTGCTCTACTATTGGGTTTCTTCCTGCGATAATTTTTGTACTATTTTTTGTTATTGAATCATTTATTGGTATTAATGAAGGTTTTATAAAATTGTTTTCTACTGCATTAATTGATAAACCAAGCAATGCATCAAGAGATGCTATCGATTTTGAGATTGATCTTATTTGTTTTGTTTTTTCAGCAACAATATTTCTTAATTCGCAGAAAATTTCATATTCTCTTGATGCAGCTCTACTTTTTATTTGGAAAATCTTATTTTCTTTATTTTTAATTTCTGAAGTAATATACCTTTCTTCATTAGTAAGTGTTTGCCTTTTGATCCAATGTTGTGGAGCTAAATTAACTTTTGACTTATTAATAGAAATGTAGTATCCAAAATTTTTATGAAATTGAATTTTTAGGTTTGAAATTTTGCTAATTCTTCTTTCTTTTAATTCCTCTTTATTGAGCCATTCAGAGTAATCATCCATTAAATTGCGTAAACCATCTAATATATTGTCAACACCATCATGGATCATCCCTCCTTCACTTATATTTAGAGGAGGATTTTCTATTAGTTTAAAACTTATAGTATCAGCTAATTCTAAGAGTCCTTCATCAATATTTTTTAATTGGTCAGTCCAATCTGGGAGATCATATTTAAATAATTCAATTATGGATTTTAGTCTAGGCAATTTTTTTAAACCTTCCGCTATTGCAATTAAGTCTCTAGGACTTGCGTGACCAGCACAAGCTCTACCTGCAAGTCTCTCTAAATCCCCCATTGCTCTAAGTAAATTTTGGGTATCTATTCGTAATTGTTTAGATTCAATAAAGTTTATAATTATATTTTGTCTTTTATAAATTTCATTAACATTTAATAGTGGTGAATCTATCCACCTTCTTAAACACCTTGCACCCATGCAAGTATAAGTTTTATCAATACTCCATAGAAGCGAACCTACATAATTGTTTTCTCGTTGTGTATTTTTGATTTCTAAGTTTTTTTGTGTTTGATAATCAATAATTAATTTGTTGTGACCAAATTGAATTTGTGGAAAGTCTAATGAGATTTTTACAGAAGAATCTTTATCTAAATTTGAAGGATTAATTTTTTCTAAATAATTTAATAAACCTCCAAGTGATCTAGTCGCATTGTTTAAACTTTTAAGTCCAATTCCTTCTAGGCTTGAAATTTGGAAATATTTTTTTATTAGATAATTTGCTTCATGAATGCCAAAATTAGTCTCTTGAGAAACAGTATATGTAATTTGACTATTTCCTTTAATTAATAAATTTTTTACTTCATTGCTTCCTACAATGATTTCTGAAGAATCTAATTTAATAATTTCATCAAATAGTTTAGACAGAGATTGACCTTCTAAAGTTATTAATTCTCCTGTGCTTACATCAGCTTTTGATATACCCCATTCATAAGATTCATCTGAGTTTTCTTCTGATAGGTAAATAGCAGTAATCCAATTATTTTTCTTTGCTATTAACATCCCCTCTTCAATTACAGTTCCAGGAGTAATGATTCTTGTTATTCCTCTTCTAATTGGAGTCCCGTAATTGCCAGAACTTTTTTCTAATTGGTCGCATATAACCACAGAATAATTTTTTTTAATTAAATCAGCACAGTATCTCTCCATTGCATGATAAGGAACCCCCGCCATAGGGATCTTACCAATTTCTTTGCCAGCATCTTTACTGGTAAGTGTTATTTCTAAAAGGTTAGATATTAATACAGCATCCTCAAAAAAACATTCAAAAAAATCCCCCAATCTATAAAGCAATAACCTATCTTGATTTTCCTCTTTTAGAGTTACATAATGCTTCATTACAGGAGTTAATTTCAGTTTTGAAACTGTTTTATAGCTATAAGATTCTTCATTGATGCAAACATTTTTGTTATTTGAAATTAAATCAGTCTTGAATTTATTTATTAAATTAGTTGAATTTTTTCTTTGTCTAGGTCTTTTTTGAGATTCTTTTTTTAAATCTTCCCAAGATAAATCTTCTGGAATTTTTGTTATTTCTTTTTGCTCATTGTTTTCATTATCAATCGCAAATAAATTTTTTTGAATTATCGTATCTTCTTGCATACTTTTTTAATTCCTAAATAGATATTAGGTAGAAAATTTTTTTTTGCATCTAAAGTGGCTTAAAGTATGTAAATTTTCTCTAAAAAAAATCATTTTCATGAGATTATAGTATTTATAATAATCTGAAATCTAGGACTGAATTATGCAGGCTGTTAACTTTTTCTTCGTAAATGCTCTACTATTTGCTTCTTTAATAGCTGTAGTTGGAGTACCTGTTTTATACGTTACTCAACCTTCTACTGAGGAGGGGCAGCGAGAAAGTAGGAGAAAAATTTATTCTATCGCTGCCGTATGGGTTGTTTTGGTATTTGTTACAGGAATTGTTTCTTCGTTAGTTTGAACTAAATACCTTTTCGTGAGAGTCTATTTATATACCTAAATAAAATTTAATGGCTATTTTTGAGGGGTCTTTTACTAATGCATCTACTTTAAAAGTAGGAATTGTAATAGCAAGATTTAATGATTTAATTACAAATAAAATACTATCTGGTTGTCTGGATTGTCTAAAAAGACATGGACTAGACACTTCTGAATTAAGTAATCAAGTTGATATAGTTTGGGTGCCTGGTTCATTCGAATTACCTATTGCAGCTAAAACTCTCATGAAAAAGAAGAGTTATGACGTTGTAATTGCTCTTGGAGCTGTGATCCGTGGTGAAACTTCCCACTATGATGTAGTTATATCTGAGGCGAGCAAAGGTATTTCACAAGTTTCAAATGAAAATAATGTTCCAATTATCTTTGGGGTTTTAACTACTGATACTATGCAGCAGGCTTTAGAAAGAGCAGGAATTAAAAATAATCTTGGTTGGAATTATGCTTTGCAAGCAATTGAGATGGGATCTTTAATTAAAAATTTAAATTAGTTGAAAAAAAATTTATTATTTCTATCATTGAGACCTTCTTTGAGATAGGATATTTATGATCTGCGGATGTAGCTCAGTGGTAGAGCATCTCCTTGCCAAGGAGAATGTCGAGAGTTCGAATCTCTTCATCCGCTTTTAATGTTTGTATCTTTTAAGATTGTCATAAAAGTATTTTGTTATGACAAGAGTAATTTCTATAGAGGATTTAAGAGAATTATTTACTAAACCTTATGGTGAAGATGCACCAACCAAACAAAAATGGGCTGAGTTCTATAATGAAAATGTTATTTTTGTTGACCCAACCCAGCAAACAGAGGGATTAGATTCTTATATCAAAACTCAAGAAAAGCTGGTTAAAAGATGTGACGATGTTTTTTTGGTAACTCATGCAATCTCTATAAGTGGAAATTATGGATTCGTTGAATGGACAATGGGGTTGAAAATCATGGGTAAAGAATTTATTTACCCTGGAACCACTCGTTTATTATTTGGCCAGAATGGATTAATTAAAGAGCATAGAGATTATTTTGATTTTTGTGGTCCAACTTTTGGACCTGTTCCTATTCTAGGTCCTTTTATAAGATGGCTTTATAGTAAATTTGTTTCTTGATTTTATTTTCTAAGAAATTTTGATCTATATTTCACGAACTAATAAATTTTGAGTCCTAACTTCTTTGAAATTAAATTGAGAGTAGAACATTTTTTTATTCGTAGTCATTAAATACAATTTCTTTGTATTTTGAATTTTTTTCGAAGACAGAAGATTTTGTATTATTAATGTACCAAAACCTTTACCCTGGTGATTTTGATCTATCACTATATCCCAAATAACCCCTCGGTAAATCCCGTCTGTTAAAGCTCTACCAAAACCTACTATTTCCTCGCCAACCCATAGACTTACGATTACGTCACTGTTGGAAAGACATTTTTTTAAATCAATAATTGTTCTACTTTTTGCCCAGAAAGCGTTTCTATCTAGTAATCTTTGCAGCTTATTTAATCCATTAGTTGGCTTTAGGTTAGGACCTAATCCAAAAAACCTTAGCCCTATAGCTCCTTTGGAATGGTTGATTAGAGATATTTCTTTCATTTTTAAAAATGTTAAAAAATTGACGATAATTTTGTTATCTTTATGATCTCAATCTAAATACCATAGTCCATCATTTCTATAAAATAAAGAGATAAAAGTTTTCTTCATTTTGTTGTAACGCTCTATTTTATAATGTTTGTAATAAGATTAATTTTTAGGGATTGTTACTTATGCTAAAACTTTTGTTGGGTGACCCAAATACACGAAAGTTAAAGCGCTATCAACCAATAGTGGAAGAGATAAATTTTTTAGAAGAAGAAATTTCTCGATTGACTGATAATGAGCTAAGAAGAGAAACTCATAACCTTAAATTAAAGATTTCATCAGAATTAGATAATAAAAAACAAAAGGAATTGTTAGAAGAATTTCTCCCTAGAGCCTTTGCAATTGTTAGAGAAGCAAGTAAACGTGTTTTAGATATGAGACATTTTGATGTTCAGTTAATAGGCGGGATGGTTTTACATGAGTGTCAAATTGCTGAGATGAAGACTGGAGAGGGAAAAACTCTTGTCGCAACATTACCATGTTATCTAAATGCTCTTACTGGGAAAGGTGTACACGTCGTTACTGTAAATGATTATCTAGCTAGAAGAGATGCGGAGTGGATGGGCCAAGTTCATCGTTTTTTAGGTTTATCAGTTGGTTTGATTCAGCAAGATATGAGTCCAGTTGAAAGAAAGAAAAACTATAATTGCGATATAACTTATGCTACGAATTCCGAATTAGGATTTGATTATTTAAGAGATAATATGTCTACTGACATTAATGAGGTAGTGCAAAGAAAATTCAACTATTGTGTCATTGATGAGGTAGATTCGATTTTAATTGATGAAGCCAGAACACCTCTAATAATTTCTGGTCAAGTTGAAAGACCGCAAGAAAAATATCAAAAAGCTTCAGAATTATCTTTGTCATTAGTCAAAGCAAAAGAATTAAGTAAAGATGGTATTGATCCTGAAGGGGATTATGAAGTTGATGAAAAGCAGAGAAGTTGTATATTAACTGATCAAGGTTTCGCTAAATGTGAAAAGTTTTTGGGAGTAAATGATTTATATGATCCTCAAGATCCGTGGGCGCACTATATAACCAATGCTTTAAAAGCTAAAGAATTATTTATTAAAGATGTTAACTATATTATCAAAAACGATGAAGCTGTAATAGTGGATGAATTTACTGGAAGGGTTATGCCAGGAAGGCGTTGGAGTGACGGACAACATCAGGCAATAGAAGCAAAAGAGAGCCTTCAAATTCAGCCTGAAACTCAAACATTAGCATCTATCACTTATCAGAATTTTTTCCTCTTATATCCTGGTCTTGCAGGAATGACTGGAACTGCGAAAACTGAGGAAGTTGAATTCGAAAAAACTTATAAATTAGAATCAACGGTTATACCGACAAATCAAATTAGAAAGAGACAAGATTGGCCTGATCAAGTATTTAAGACAGAGATTGGTAAATGGAAAGCAGTTGCTAAAGAAACTGCACAAATCCATAGAGATGGTAGACCTGTTTTGGTTGGTACAACAAGTGTTGAAAAAAGTGAGTTATTAAGCTCACTTTTATTAGACGAAAAAATTCCACATAATTTGTTAAACGCTAAACCAGAAAATGTTGAACGCGAAGCGGAAATTGTTGCTCAGGCGGGAAGGGCAGGTGCCGTTACTATTGCCACTAATATGGCTGGAAGGGGAACAGATATAATTCTTGGCGGTAACAGTGACTATATGGCAAGACTTAAATTAAAAGAGATTTTGATTCCTTTGCTAGTTAAGCCCGATAATGAGCATAAGCCACCAATCCCCAAACAAAGAAACTCAAAAGGTAAGGGGGGGTTCTCTACAAAGGTCGGATCAAATTTGAAAACGAAAATTTCAAATTTTTCAATTAGTCTTTTCCCCTGCACGCTGGATGAAGAAATTGAAAAAAAACTATCAACTTTATCTGATGAACTTGTTAAAAATTGGGGAGATAGACAACTCTCTGTATTGGATTTAGATGATAGGATCGCTACAGCTGCAGAAAAAGCACCAACTCAGGATAATTCGATAAAGCTTTTGAGAGAAGCTTTATCAGCCGTAAAAGAGGAATATGAAAAAGTTTTAATCAATGAAGAATCAAAAGTAAGAGAAGCTGGCGGTTTACATGTCATTGGTACAGAGAGACATGAATCAAGAAGGGTGGATAATCAACTTAGAGGGAGAGCAGGAAGACAAGGTGATCTTGGAAGTACAAGATTCTTTTTATCTCTAGAAGATAATTTATTAAGGATTTTTGGAGGCGATAGAGTAGCTAATCTAATGAATGCATTTAGGGTTGATGAAGATATGCCAATAGAGTCAGGAATGCTTACCAGGTCTCTAGAAAGTGCTCAAAAGAAAGTTGAGACATACTATTACGATATTAGAAAACAAGTTTTTGAATATGATGAGGTAATGAATAATCAAAGAAAAGCAGTTTACAGCGAAAGATTAAGAGTATTGCAAGGAATTGATTTAAAAAGGCAAGTTATTGGTTATGGGGAAAGAACAATGAGTGAGATTGTAGAAGCTTATATTAATCCTGATCTTCCTCCTGAAGAATGGAATATTGATCAATTAATTTCTAAAGTCAAAGAATTTATATATTTATTAGATGATCTTAAAGTTGAGGATATTAATTTACTTTCAATAGAAGAATTAAAAAACTATCTTCAAGAACAATTGCGAATAGCTTATGATTTAAAGGAGTCACAAATAGAAAATATTCGTCCAGGATTAATGAGAGAAGCTGAAAGGTTTTTCATTTTGCAGCAAATTGATAATTTATGGCGAGAACATCTTCAGTCCATGGATTCCTTAAGGGAATCTGTTGGATTAAGAGGTTATGGACAAAAAGACCCTTTAATCGAATATAAAAATGAAGGATACGATATGTTCCTTGAAATGATGACTAATATGAGACGCAATGTAATTTATTCAATGTTTATGTTTCAACCCAGAACTGAAACGGATAACAAAAATTAAATCAAGATTTAATCATCTCCAAGAAATTCAATAATTTCTTTGTCTTTAAGATTTTGAGCATCACCCAGTTTAGAAATATCAATTGATTCTGAGTTAGCCAAACATTGTAATGTTTTTTGTAATTTAAGAATTTCATTTTCAAGTGAGTCTATTCTATCCATTAAATTTTTTATCACATTAGCTTCTGCGTCTGGCAATGCAGAGTGAGCTAATGGATTAACTTTGACACCACTCTGATGTACCACTCTGCCAGGTACTCCAACTACAGTACTGTTGCCCTCTACATTTCGAACAACTACCGAACCTGCTCCAATACGAGTATTTGATCCTACTGTGATTGACCCAAGAACTTTTGCACCAGCGCCAACTACAACATTTTCCATTAAGGTTGGATGTCTTTTTCCGTGACTTTTCCCAGTACCTCCTAATGTAACTCCCTGATAAAGAAGGCAATTATTTCCTATCTCAGCTGTTTCACCAATTACTACTCCCATTCCATGATCTATGAAAACTCTTTTACCAATTTTGGCACCAGGATGAATTTCAATTCCTGTGACCAGCCTATTGAAATGACTTATTAATCGAGGGATTAAAGGAATTTTTAATTTCCATAATTTATGAGTAAATCTGTGAAGAACTATTGATTGAAATCCTGGGTAGCAAAGAAAAATCTCTAATATCCCCCTAGCAGCAGGATCTCTTTCTTTGATGCTTTCTATATCAGATTTAAAAGTTCTTAGAGTCATGGTTTAATTAATAACTCCAATTTCTTTTTTTAATTGATTTATTGTTTCTATGCTCAAATAATTTTTGGCGCAAAATATTTTAGGTAATCTTATGAGCTGAGAACGATTTTTTAACAATGTGTTTTCTACAACTGATAAACTAGGCCCATCACAAACTATGTGGTTTGAAGATTTCAAAAGGGATAGCAATCTACCATTATTATCTGAGATTGCCGTCATAAGCATTAATTCGCTACCTCTCATGCTGTGTATAATAACCTCTGCTGCCCTTAATAAACCAGGGCTAATGCTAACAATACCTACACAACTTCCAGCATCTAATTCTTTGAGAATTTTCAATTCCTTTTGAAAGTCACTCAAGTCAACAGCAATAGCTCGAACCCCATGTTGTTTAGCAACTTTTTCTATAGGCTGTAGAAAATATCTACTAGTGACGATAGTACCATTGTTTGAACTGCTTAAAACTTTTTCTAATTCTTCCATAGGAATAACTTCTACTGGTACATGAACTTTTGGAGAAAGGTCTTCTGCTATTAACATAGAAGCACCTATATCTTCTCTAGGGGTACTAACTAAAATCCTTGCTCCACATTTGATACGCCAATCAATTTCATTAGTAAGTATTTCTCTTGTTTCTTGTAAGGTGCAGCCAAGATTGATGAAGTTATCAATTGCTTTTTTTGCTTCTTGCTCTGGTGGTTTACTAATCTTTTCTTTTGAGTAAACTGATTTTTTTAAGTCTCTTTTATTAAGATTATCTCTGACATAAATTCCTGATCCAGCTATTGCTTCGACTACCCCATCTATTTCAAGTTGTCTGTAAACTTTGCTTATGGTGTTCCGATGGAGACCAGTCTGCATTGCAAGTTGCCTAGTGCTTGGAAGTCTGTGACCGGGAGGATAATGTCTTGCTGCGATTGCAAAGCAAATTTGATTATATATTTGTGTCGATGCAGGGATATCACTTTCTAGCTGAATATGGAATCTCACTTTAGAAAAAATCCTAATTAATTAATTTTATCTATAGTGACACTTTAACATTCGTCATAGTTTTTCGATAACAATTTGTCAATCTGCATCTTTTTTAATGAGAGGAGTTTTTCTAGGACTTAAAAACATAATCATGTTTCTCCCTTCTCTTTTTGGCTTTTGTTGTACCTCTGATTGCTCTTCTAAATCATTAGCCATTTTTAAAAGGAGTGTTTCAGCTAAATTTGAGTGTTGAATTTCTCTACCCCTAAATATCACAGTGCATTTTACTTTATCTCCAGATTTTAAAAATTTAGTAGCTTGACCTATCCGTACGTCATAATCATGCTTGTCAATTTTGTATCTCATTTTTACTTCTTTTACTTCTGTTTGATGAGATTTTTTTCTCGCTTCTTTTGCTTTCTTCTCTTGTTCAAATTTATATTTTCCGTAATCCATGATCCTGCAAACAGGTGGTTTGGCTTTTTCGCTAACCAAAACTAAATCAAGCTCTCTTTGAGCCGCTATTTCTAATGCTTTCAATCTATCTATGACGCCTAATTGTTTTCCATCTGAATCAACGACTCTCAGTTCAGGGTAATTTATTCTCTCATTAATATTAGGGAGCTCTCTAACAGGAGTGCGGCGGTCAAAGCGTGGGCGTGGTGGCATTCAGTTCAGTTAATAAATTGATTGGATGATGAACAAATCTATTTTTTATAAAGTTAATCTAAAAAAGACTCTATCTTAATTATTGCATCTTTTAGAAGGTTTTTGTTATTCAGCCAAAGAGGATTATTTTTATTACGAAACCATGTTTTTTGCCTTTTGGCAAATTGTATTGTTTTTGTAGTAGTCACTTCAATCGCCTTATCAATATTTAAATCGTGTTTTAGGACATTCTTAGCCTCACGGTAACCAATGGTTTCTAATATTGGCAAATTAGATCCATATTGAGAAATAAGGTGTTTAGTTTCATCAATAATTCCAGTTGAAAACATATTTTTTGTTCTTTGTAAGATTCTTTCTTTTAAATTGTCTCTATCTAATCCAAGCTCAAGTATTTTCCAGTTGGGCGGTTGTTGAATTTTTTGAGTTGACAAAGGTTTTCCTGTTACATAAAAAACTTCTAAAGCTCTTATTGTTCTAATGTGATCAGCAAAATTGATTTTTTTTGTTATTTTTGGATCACAATTTTTTAAAAGCTCCCAACATTCTTTCTGACCAATTTCTCCGAATTGTTCTCTCAAACGATTTTGTGGAGGGATATCTGGTATGAAAAACCCTTTTGTTATCGAGTTCATGTATAAACCACTTCCTCCTACAAGAAAGGGTAAATTATTTTTTTTAATTTCTCTTTGTATTGATTTTTGAGCAATTTCTTGAAATTGTTTTACATTCATATGATTAACAGGCTCTTCAATATCTATTAAAAAATGCTTTATTTTTTTTTGTTGATTTTCAGATGGTTTCGCCGTTCCAATATCCATAGACTTATAAATTTGTCTTGAATCAATATTATGTATACGAGTTTTAAAATATTCTGCAATCTCAATAGCTAATTCTGTTTTGCCACTAGCTGTTGGTCCGATTAAAACTATTACATTAGGAGGCTGAGATAACATATTAATTTCTGAAGAAAAATTTATTAGTTATATAATTAAAGTAATTAATTTTTTCATAGACTTCGAGCCTTTCTCTTATTGCAGTGGTAAGTTTAATGAAAGAACTTTTAAAATTACATTTTAAAAGTTAAATGTTTTTTTTTTATATTAAATGAGTGAGGACAAAAGATCTAATAAAATCTCGAATGACTATGGTGCGGAACAGATTCAGGTTTTAGAAGGTTTAGAGCCAGTTCGGAAACGCCCTGGGATGTATATAGGTTCTACCGGTCCAAGAGGATTGCATCATTTAGTATATGAGGTAGTTGATAATTCAGTCGATGAAGCACTTGCAGGACATTGTGATCATATAGAAATAGTTCTTCAAGCAGATGGATCAGCTTTAATCTCTGATAATGGGCGGGGTATTCCTACAGATATTCATCCAAGGACTGGGAAAAGTGCCTTAGAAACTGTACTTACTGTTCTTCATGCGGGAGGTAAATTTGGAAGTGGGGGTTATAAAGTTTCAGGGGGCTTGCATGGAGTAGGAATATCGGTAGTTAATGCTTTAAGCGAATGGGTTAATGTGACTGTTTATAGAAATGATAGTGAGTTTAATCAGAGATTTGAAAAAGGTGTATCTAAGGGTGAATTACAAAGTAAAAAACAGTCTGTAAAACCTTTTAAAAAAGGAACTACTATTTGCTTTAAACCCGATAAAACGATTTTTTCTGGAGGAATTGAATTTGAATATGCTCTTCTTTCATCTAGGTTAAGAGAATTAGCTTATCTTAATGGTGGTGTAAAAATTGTTTTTAGAGATGAGAGAAATGAATTTCCAGATGGTTCTTTTAAAGAGGAAATTTATTTATATCAGGGAGGTATTAAAGAATATGTTCAATACATGAATGCAGAAAAAGAATCTATTCATCCTGAGATAATTTATGTTGATTCACAAAAAGAAAATGTTTATGTAGAAGCAGCTTTGCAATGGTGTTCAGATGTTTACTCAGATAATATTTTGGGTTTTGCAAATAATATTAGAACAATTGATGGAGGTACTCATATTGAAGGATTAAAGACAGTTTTGACAAGGACATTCAATAATCTTGCAAAAAAGAGAGGCAAAAGAAAAGACATAGAAAAAAATTTAGGAGGCGAAAATATTAGAGAGGGTTTGACTGTAGTTTTATCAGTTAAAGTCCCAGATCCCGAATTTGAAGGACAAACAAAAACAAAATTAGGGAATACTGAAGTAAGGGGAATTGTAGATTCACTTATTGGGGAAGCTCTTACAAAATATATGGAATTTAATCCTGGAATCTTAGACTTGATTCTAGAAAAAGCAATTCAATCATTTAATGCAGCAGAAGCTGCAAGACGTGCAAGGGAATTAGTTAGAAGAAAAAGTGTTCTTGAAAGTTCAACTCTGCCAGGAAAATTAGCAGATTGTAGTTCTAGAGATCCCTCAGAATCAGAAATTTATATAGTTGAGGGAGATTCAGCTGGAGGCTCTGCAAAACAAGGCAGAGATAGAAATTTCCAGGCTATTTTGCCTCTAAGAGGTAAGATACTTAATATCGAAAAAACCGACGATACTAAAATCTATAAAAATACAGAAATACAGTCATTAATAACGGCTCTAGGATTAGGAATAAAAGGTGAAGAGTTTGATGTGAGCTCTTTGAGATATCATAGGGTTGTAATAATGACGGATGCTGATGTTGATGGAGCTCATATAAGAACTTTATTATTGACATTTTTTTATAGATATCAAAGAGAACTTGTTGAAAAAGGTTTTATATACATTGCTTGTCCTCCCCTATATAAAGTTGAAAGAGGTAAGAATCATAAATACTGTTATAACGAGAATCAATTAAAGGATACAATTTCAGGTTTTGGAGAAAACGCAAATTATAATATTCAAAGATTTAAGGGATTAGGAGAGATGATGCCTAAACAACTGTGGGATACAACTATGAATCCTCAAACAAGAATGATGAAAAGGGTTGAAATTGAAGATGCACTTGAAGCTGACAGAATATTTAATATTTTAATGGGAGATAAAGTTGCACCAAGAAGAGAATTTATTGAAACTCATAGTAGCAACTTAGATTTGGCAACTTTAGATATATGATTAACAATTTTCTCAAGAATTTTTGCTTAATTACTTTTGCCTTAATCGCTCCAATCACCTTACCTGCTGGTGGAATTCAGAAAAGTTTTAATCAGAATCAGTTTCCTAGCAATACAAATGAAATAATTTTGAGTTCTAATACTTCTCTTTATTCTTATCCAGAAGTTCATTCCAAAGAATTGCTAGTTCTCGATATAGGTACAAATTTATCAGTTTTACGTAATTGGAAAGTCAGTAATAGTGAAATTTGGGTTAGGGTTCAATTATCTTCTAATCAATTTTTAGACGATCCTAACAAGATCACAAAAGGTTGGATAAAAATGTAAATTTTGGATTTTAGTTCATTAGTTCTTGTTTTAGTTGCCAGTACTTTTGGATTAATATTAAGAATTTTCATACAAAATAATTTCAAAATAACCATAGGTTTTAATATTCAAAATACTTCGATAGTAAATTTTATAGCATCATTTTTTTTGGGAATTTTAGTAGCATTAAATTTTACTAATAACGACATTTTACTTTTACTTTATGTAGGTTTTTTAGGAAGTTTTAGTACATTTTCTTCATTTATTTATCAACTGTTTATTCTATTCAAAAAGAGGAAATTCCTAAGATTATTTTTTCACTATATAGAAATAATATTTATTTCATTTCTATTCTTTTATTTAGGATACTTTCTAATTCAATTTTTTTAAAGTGAAAATAAAAAGTTTTATTTATATTATTTTAGCTTGCTATTTAGGTACGTTTTTAAGATTATTTATTAATAATAACTTTATTATTTCAATAATTGGGTCATTTTTAGTTGGTTTTTTTATTAGTCAAAGATTAAGCTACTCAACTGAAAAAATTTTATTAAGTGGTTTTTTTTCTTGTTTTACATCTTTTAGCGGATTTATATATTTTTTGCATAAAATCTTTCATCAAGGAGATTGGCTTAAGTTTATAATTCTTTGTAATTTAATCATAATCGTAAACTTATTCACAATGTATTTTGGGTTCTGGATCAGTAGAAAAATTACTTAGATTTCATATAATGGTGTTGTTACTTTGAAAGGGGCTTATATGTATGAATGAAGATAATCTCGAAACTGCTACATCCTTATCTTCAGATTTAACTATTCGAGAAAATATTACCAATCAACTGGAGGAATTGCTCGTTGCAGGAAATTATGATGAGGCAAAATTGCTTTTGGAACCCTCCCAACCGGTTGATATTGCAGATGCTATTGGAAGCCTTCCATTAATATTGCAGGCTTTAGCATTTCGTTTGCTGAAGAAAAATGAGGCAATTGAGGTTTATGAATATTTAGATCCAGTAGTGCAACAAACTTTGTTAGATAGACTTCGTTCAGGAGAGGTTTTAGAAATAGTTGAGAAAATGTCCCCTGATGATAGGGTTCAATTATTTGACGAATTACCTGCAAAAGTTGTACGAAAATTTTTATCTGCTCTTAGTCCTGGTGAAAGGAAAGTCACAGCTGAATTACTTGGATATGAGCCTGAAACTGCTGGAAGATTAATGACAACTGAATTTATAGACCTTAAAGAGATGCAAACTGCAGCTGAGGCTCTTTCTTTAGTCAGAAAAAGAGCTCCATTTACAGAAACAATTTATAGTTTATATGTCACGGATAAAGAAAGACATTTAACTGGTATTCTTTCTTTGAGAGATCTTGTAACGGCTGATCCCTCTAAGCCAATAGGAGATGTTATGACTAGAGATGTAGTTAATATTTCTACGAATACGAATCAAGAGGAGGTCGCAAGAGCAATACAAAGATACGATTTTTTAGCTCTCCCAGTTGTTGACAAAGAAAAAAGACTTGTCGGCATAGTAACTGTTGATGATTTAATTGACGTAATAGAGCAAGAAGCAACAAGAGATATTTATGCAGCAGGCGCAGTTCAACCTGGAGATGAAGATGATTATTTTCAAAGTAGTTTGTTTACGATAGCTAGACGAAGAATCTTATGGCTTTTAATTTTGGTTTTGGCAAATGGTTTGACGACAAAAGTTATAGCGATGAATGATCAAATATTAAAAGAAATAGTTTTACTTGCGGCATTTATACCTCTGCTAATAGGTACTGGGGGAAATGTGGGCGCTCAAAGTTCAACTGTAGTAATTAGAGGCTTAAGTACTCAAAAATTGAAGTCTCTCGGTGCCATTAAGGCAGTTGTTAAGGAGGCAATAACAGGAGCACTCTTAGGGATTTTGATGATGCTAGTGGTATTCCCCTTCGCTTGGTGGCAAGGAGAAGGTCCTCTAATAGCTTCTGCGGTAGGAATAAGTTTAATCTCTATAACGACTTTAGCTGCTACAACAGGTGCTATTTTACCTTTGTTGTTTGACAGAATGCGATTGGATCCAGCATTAATGTCATCTCCTTTCATAACTACTGTTACTGATATTGCAGGTGTTTTTATTTATCTAAGTACTGCTAAATGGTTATTAAGCTCCTCATTAGTCTGATTTAACTAGGTATTTATTCTCATTTTTGTTAAATTGTGGATTTTTTTGTTTAACTTTACATTTCTTAATGGTATTGTTTACAAAACAACATTTAACTTTCATGTCCTCCGAAACTATAAGTGAGAATAAATTAACGGCAATAGCATCTCTTAAAGCTAGTAATGACGTTGACCTTGTGAGATCTTATTTAAGAGATATAGGTAGGGTTCCACTATTATCTCACGAGCAAGAAATTACTCTTGGTAGGCAGGTTCAAGAATACATGCAGGTAGAAAGAGCAGAATTAGAAATTATTGAATTAACAGGAGATAAGCCAAATATTGAGGATTTATCAAATAAATTAAATTTATCTACTTCCACAATAAAAAAAAGATTGAGAGCCGGTCAAAGGGCTAAGGAAAGAATGGTGGCAGCTAATTTAAGGTTAGTAGTTAGTGTTGCAAAAAAATATACTAAAAGAAATATGGAATTATTAGATTTAATTCAGGAGGGAACGATAGGCTTGGTAAGGGGAGTAGAAAAATTTGATCCAGCCAGAGGTTATAAATTCTCAACCTATGCATACTGGTGGATAAGACAAGGTATTACCAGAGCAATAGCAGAAAAAAGTAGGGCAATAAGGCTTCCGATTCACATAACTGAAATGCTCAATAAGTTAAAAAAAGGTCAAAGAGAGTTGAGTCAAGAAATGTCCAGAACTCCTACAGTAAGTGAACTTGCAAAATATGTAGAGCTTCCTGAAGAAGATGTTAAAGATTTAATGTGCAAAGCTGGGCAGCCAGTTAGTCTTGAAACAAAAGTTGGTGATGGTGAAGATACCGTTTTACTAGATTTACTTGCAGGCGGTGAGGATTTGCCAGATGAACAGATAGAAATGGATTGTATGAGGGGCGATCTTCATTCTCTTTTGCACCAATTACCTGACCTGCAATGTAGAGTTTTAAGAATGCGATACGGAATGGACGGTGATGAGCCAATGTCTCTTACTGGAATAGGCCGAGTACTTGGGATAAGTAGAGATCGCGTAAGAAATCTAGAACGTGATGGACTAAGAGGTTTGAGAAGACTCAGTGATAATGTAGAAGCCTATTTTGTTTCGTGAAGGAATTCATATATTAACCTATTTGTTTGTTCAGGTTCTTCATCATGAGGACAATGACCCGCACCTTCAATTACATCTAATCTCTTTATATTCTTGAATATTTGTTTCCACTCTTTAGCCTCACTTAAAGATTCCCATGGATCTTTTTCTCCCCATATCAATTGAATTGGAATATCAACTTTATCGAAGAGGTCAGTTGCAAGATAGTCATTAAATAAGTTAATAAAACCACGAAATGCTTCTTGGGAATTTTTCCTTTCAGAGGGTTTATAAAGTATTTCAATCAATTCTTTATCGATATTTTTTCCTGAGGGGTAAGCTTGTTCAAGTATTTTCTTTATAACTTTCGGATTAGCAGCTCTAGTAAAAAGTGTATTACTAATTACTCTTTGTCTGACAATTGTTTTAAGAACGGGTCTCAGTAGATTCATTAAGATATCACTTTTTTTTAAACGTTTATCATCCATAGTTCTTTGTGCACAATCAATCAAAATGACACCTTTGCAATTATCTTTGAGGATTTCAGCAGCTTTCAATGCAATAACACCACCAATTGAATTGCCTACCAAGTAGACAGGAGATTTTATTATCTCTGCACAAAATGTTGATATTTGATTACCCCATAAGTCAAATGAATATTGAATTGAGTTTTCTTTATAAGGTTCGTAATTTAATAAAGCACTAGGCTGACTGCTTTTCCCAAATCCTAATAAGTCAATTGCGTAGCAGTTAGAAAATTTACCAAGAAAATCTTGATTATGTCTCCAGTGGTTTTTTGATGCCCCAAATCCATGAACTAATAAAATTTTAATATCTTTTTCAGAAGTAGATTCTTTTGATAAAGACCAAGAAATTTCCCAATTTTTCCACTTCCAAGTTTCAGATTTATTTAAAGACACTATAAATATGCTTTTAATTAAACTTTAATTCAAAAAAAAATTATTCGTTTTTAATAAATTATTCTTAGTAAATAAAAAGCGTTCATTTTTATGAAAAAGAAAAAGGTCATATGTATTGGAGAGGCTTTAATAGACAGAATCAGAAATAAGTCAAATCAAGGATTTACAGATTTTTTGGGTGGTGCGCCGGCTAATGTTGCTTGTGCATTGAGAAAATTAAAAATAGATTCAACATTTATAGGAAGTTTGGGTAGTGATGATTATGGAAAAAAATTTATTACGCAATTTAAAGAATTGGATGTTAATTTAGATTTCTTGCAATTAAATAATGATTCATCTACTCGCGTGGTTAATGTAGATAGAGATCAATCTGGAGATCGTTTTTTTTCAGGCTTTGAGGAAAGTTCTTATTCATACTTTGCAGACGAAGTTCTTAGTAAGAAATTAATCGAAAAAGAAATTTTAAATTTGGAGAAAACTTTTCTAAAAACAAAATATTTGGTTACAGGAACGATTTTATTATCATCTCCAATATCAGCAGAAACTATTTTTTTTCTTCTTGAAAAGGCTAAAAAATTTGAAGTCAAAATAGTTATTGATTTAAACTGGAGAGAGGTCTTTTGGGATCATTCAAGTTTTTCATCAGAAGTTAGTAAAGTCTCGAGAGTTAATTTAATCAAGAAATTTTTAAATCATGCAAATGTTTTAAAACTCGCTAAGGAAGAAGCAATTTTGTTCTTTGAGGATGAAAATCCCTTGCTAATATCTCAACAATTTTCTAATAGACCTGATGTAATAATAACTGATGGAAAAAATCCCATTTCATGGTATATCAATGAATTGCAGGGAATTACTGAAACTCCTTCTTCACAAAAAATTGTTGATACAACTGGCGCAGGCGATGCTTTTCTAGCTGGCTTAATTTCAAAATTAATTTCTTCTGGCTATCCATCAAATAAACTAGAGATAGAAAATTGCATTAAGTTCGCGGGTGTTTGTGGATTATTAACTTGTCTTGGTGAAGGCGCCATCGAGCAACAGCCATATTATGAGAAAGTTAATAAATTTTTGGGATCTCTTATTTCGTAGTGTCTTCCATAATTTTTTGCGTAACTAATTTCTATTTTCCAGAAATTATCAACAACTGGTTCTATTAATTCTGGCCATTCAATAATTAAAATAGCTTGTTTTTGTATTGCTTCTTCTTCTTCTGAAAAAAAAACTTCTTTTGCTGAAGGAACATTGTCTAACCTGTATAAATCAAGATGAATTAGTGGAATTTTTCCGGAGTTGTAGTGATGCGATAAAGCAAATGTAGGGCTTGTAATGTCTTCAGTGATTGATAAGCCTTTAGCAATCCCTTGAACAAATGAAGTTTTCCCAGCCCCAATTGGACCCTTTAATAAAACAATTGATTGGGGATTTAATTTGTGTGAGAGTTTTCTTCCTAAATTTAAAGTCTCTTTTAAATTTTCAACAAACACAAAATTACACAAAAATCATTTATAGTTTAATAGAAAAAGTATTTACTAGATATGGTTATTGCAGATTCAATTAAGACCTCTACACCTAATTACGTAATTGCTGATATCTCTTTATCAGATTTTGGCCGTAAGGAAATTAAAATTGCAGAAACGGAAATGCCTGGATTAATGGCACTTAGAGATAAATATCAATCTGAAAAGCCACTAAAAGGTGCGAAAATAGCTGGAAGTCTTCATATGACTATTCAGACAGCAGTCTTAATAGAAACTCTTGTTGATCTTGGTGCAGAAGTGAAATGGGCTTCATGTAATATTTTTTCAACTCAAGATCATGCTGCAGCAGCTATCGCAGATCAAGGAATTTCTGTATATGCAAAAAAAGGTGAGACTCTTGATGAATATTGGCAATATACTCACTATATCCTTGATTGGGGTTCAGACTCTCCAAATATGATTCTTGATGATGGGGGAGATGCAACTGGCTTATTGATACTCGGTAGTAAAGCAGAAAAAGATTTATCTGTTCTAGATAATCCTGGCAATGAAGAAGAAATTGCTTTATTCAATTCAATTAAGTCTAAGTTAGAGAATGATGGTGACTTTTATTCTAGAATTAAGAGTAATATTATTGGTGTAACTGAAGAAACAACAACTGGAGTTGCAAGACTTTATCAACTGCAAAAGCAAAATGCGTTACCTTTTCCTGCTATCAACGTTAATGATTCAGTAACTAAGAGCAAATTTGATAATTTATATGGCTGCCGAGAATCTCTAGTTGACAGCATAAAGCGTGCCACTGATGTGATGATTGCTGGGAAAGTGGCCTTAGTAATGGGTTTTGGAGATGTAGGTAAAGGTTCAGCCCAATCTCTAAGGGGACTTGGTGCAATTGTAAAAGTTGCTGAAGTTGATCCAATTTGTGCTCTTCAAGCGGCAATGGAAGGTTTTAGCGTTGTTACATTAAACGATGTTGTGGAAGATATAGATATATTTGTTACAGCAACTGGGAACTATCAGGTAATAACAAACGAAAATCTTGTCAAGATGAAAGATGAGGCCATAGTCTGTAATATCGGCCATTTCGATAATGAAATTGATGTGGCTTCATTGAAAGATTATCCTTGGGAAAATATTAAGCCGCAGGTTGATCACATCACTTTACCTAGTGGCAATAAAATAATCCTTTTAGCTGAAGGTAGATTAGTTAACTTAGGTTGTGCAACTGGGCATCCAAGTTTTGTTATGAGTAATTCTTTTACTAATCAAGTATTAGCTCAAATTGAACTTTTCAATAAGTCAGAAAAATATGCTAAGGAAGTTTACGTTTTACCAAAACATTTAGATGAAATGGTAGCTAGATTACATCTAGATAAAATTGGTGCAAAATTAACAAAATTAACTAAGGAACAAGCTGACTATATTAATGTCTCTGTTGAAGGACCTTATAAACCAGAGCTTTATAGATACTAAGTTTGAGTTTAATTTTTGTAAATTTTCTTACTTCAATCCCTGACTATATTAGTTTGGCTGTTGAAAAGAATTCAACAATTGCATACCTTACTATTTGTTTGGCTATGTTTTTAGAAAATATAATACCTCCAATCCCTTCGGAAATAATAATGCCATTGGGAGGGTTTTTCGTTTATCAACAAAAATTAAATTTCTATATTTTAGTTTTTTGGGGATTACTTGGAACTATTCTAGGATCATTGCCTTGGTATTATTTAGGTAGATTAGTAAATGAAAAAAGACTTTCAAATTTTCTAGATAAAAAAGGAAAATATTTAGGAATTTCGTCCAATGATTTAATTAAAAGTAAAAGGTGGTTTGATAAATACGGGGTTTCTTTAGTTTTTTGGGGCCGATTAATACCTGGTATAAGAACTTTAATTTCAGTTCCCGCTGGCATAGAACTTATGCCATTAAGAAAATTTTTGATTTGGACTACATTTGGAAGCTTGATATGGGTAGCACTTCTTACTTATGCAGGTTATTTATTTGGTGAAAATTATCCAATTATTGAAACTTACTTAGATCAAATCAAATATGTTGTAAAGCCAATTTTAATTTTAATTTTCTTTTATTTTTTAATAAAGTTATTTATTAGATTTTTAAAAAAAAATAGAGCTTAGAAAGGGATATCATTAGAATTATTATTGTTAGAATATTGGTTATTTTCAGATTCTTTTCTTGAGCTCAGTAAATTTAATCTATCAACTCTAACAACTGGTTTGTATCTATCTTCCCCAGTATTTTTATCTTTCCAACTATCAATTTTAAAGCTTCCTGTAATTCCAATTAAAGAACCTTTTTTAACGTAATCTGCTGCTATTTGGGCTTGTTTGCCCCATATCTCTAAATTAAACCAGTCTGGCTCTTCATCTCTGCTTCTTCTATTAACTGCAAGAGTGAAATTAGCTACAATGCTACCAGATTCAAAATATCTGACATCTGGTTCTCTACCGGCTCTGCCAACTAAGTTAATAGTGTTAATTTCCATAATTTTTTTTTCTAATACTACTCATATTTTGAGGTTTTGCTCAAAGTTTTGCGTGCTATTCATAACTAAAAGAGAGAATTCTGAGAGCTTATCAAAAAATAGATATATTATTTATAAAAAAGAATTCTTATTGTGATTTTTAACAGATTTAAATTTTCTAGAGACATTGGCATAGATTTAGGAACAGCCAATACTCTCATACATGTATCAGGTAAGGGAGTTGTTTTGCAAGAGCCTTCAGTAGTAGCAATGGATTTAGAAGAAGGGGTTCCATTGGCTGTTGGTAAAGAAGCAAAGTTAATGCTTGGAAGAACACCTGGCAATATTAGAGCTGTAAGACCACTAAGAGATGGGGTTATCGCAGATTTTGATGCGGCAGAGCAAATGATAAAAACATTTATTCAAAAATGTAACGAAGGCAAAGGTATAGTAGCTCCAAGAATAGTTATTGGTATTCCAAGTGGAGTGACTAGTGTTGAGCGGAGAGCAGTAAGAGAAGCTGGATTAGCAGGAGCTCGAGAAGTTCACTTAATTGATGAGCCTGTTGCGGCAGCAATAGGAGCATCACTCCCTGTGACTGAGCCAATAGGGACGATGATTGTAGATATTGGTGGTGGTACTACTGAGGTTGCAGTATTAAGTTTAGGCGGAACTGTTTTAAGTGAATCTGTTCGAATTGCTGGCGATGAAATAAATGAATCCATAGCTCTTTATCTTAAAAAAGTTCATAATTTAGTTGTTGGAGAGAGAACTGCAGAAGATATTAAGATTAAAATTGGCTCAGCATTTCCAGACGATGATTTTGATAAGACTACCTTAGAGGTAAGGGGTTTACATCTTTTATCTGGTCTCCCTAGGTCAGTCACTTTGACATCAGGAGAAATTAGAGAAGCTATGGCTGATACACTTAGCAAAATAGTTGAAGCTGTAAAAAGAACCTTAGAGAGAACTCCCCCTGAACTTGCTGCAGATATTGTTGATAGGGGTATTATGCTTGCAGGAGGTGGAGCTTTAGTAAGAGGTATTAACGATTTATTGAGCGATGAAACAGGAATTTTTACTCATATAGCAGAAAATCCACTTCTTTGTGTGGTGAATGGTTGTGGGGAAGTTTTGGATGATTTCACAAAACTCAAAAGAGTCGTTGATACTCCAGACTTCATAAGGAATGCGATAAGAGATTAATATTATGTTAGATGTTCGACGAATATCTACTAGTCGTTGGTGGCATAAAAAGAAAAATTGGACATTATTTGGTATTTTTTTATTTTTAGTTTTTGTCAGGATATCTAAAGGATCTGTTTATAAGGATCTTTATTATTTTATTTCAAGGCCTTTTTGGCCTGGTCAATTTCAAAAAGAAATCATTCTTAAGAGTATTAACCAAGAATCATTAATAAACTTAAATCTTCTTCAGAAAGATAATGCAAGATTGCGGGAAATCCTATCTCTTCAAAAATCATCTAATCAAAATGTTTCAGCTGCAGTTATTTCGAGAAAAACAGGTAGTTGGTGGAGACAAATAATAATAAATAAAGGTTCAAAAGATGGAGTTGAAATTGGTAGTACTGTTATTGGTCCGGGAGGATTATTAGGTAGAGTGAATAGTACTTCTTTATTCACTTCGTCGGTAACTTTATTAACCTCACCAGAAAGTAAGGTTGGAGTATGGGTGGACAGAATCCAGATGAATGGATTACTGGTCGGTTTAGGTGATGATTATCCTAGCTTAATACTTTATTCAAATAATGCTGAAATAAAAGTTGGAGATTTTGTATCATCTTCTCCTGCTAGCACTCTTTTACCTCCAAATATACCCATTGGTATTGTCCAATCTATAGATAAACCATTTAGAGCAAAAAAATCAGCAAAAATATCACTCTTGGCAAAACCTCATTTAATTGACTGGGTGCAAATTTTAAAAGTGAAAATTTAATGAATAAATTTTTTACAAAAAATCTCACTATAGTTTTTTTTATTTTTGTTCCAATTATTTTTTTATGGCACCCTAATTGGCTTGGATTTTTAGGTGTTCAGCCATATTGGCCTTTAATTTGGTTATTGCCTTGGTCCATGATTAATGGATCAATTAATGGAATAATATTTGGGTTGTTTTTAGGTCTAATTTTAGATTCCTTAACTATGAATAGTAATTTTACTCAAATACCAGGTTTAATTATATGTGGATTTTGGTTTGGGAGAATTAAGATACATAGTGATATTTTGGTAGGACACTTTAGGTATGGTTTAATTTGTTCTTTTGGAAGTTTTTTATGTGGTATTATTTATTTTTTGCAAATTTTGTTTAAAAATTTTTCAGATAGTTCTTTTTTACTTTTTATCCCTAGTTTTCAAAATATCTTAGCTGAAGTTTTTCTTACAGGATTTTTTGCTCCTTTAATTTGCTCCAAACTTTTAAGGTTGTTTAAATTTTCACGGAGAAAAGTCCATTCATAAATTCTGCAAAAAAGTAAAAAGTGTTTGAGAAGAATTCATATCCTTTAGTTATTTAAATTTTTTTTAATCTTAGGAATATCTCTATGAGGGTACATAATGTTATATTTTTAATTGTTAGTATAAATATTCAATGCAATAATTCTTTGCTTTGAAGTATCGAGAAATCTTTTTTACCTATGTCAAAAGCAAGGATTTTAGTTGTTGATGATGAACCAGCAGTTTTGAAGGTATTAGTTACAAGACTTCAACTGGCAGGATATCAAGTTTATTCAGCCACTAACGGCGAAGAAGCTCTTGAATCTTTTCACAGAGATTCTCCAGACTTGATAGTTCTTGATGTTATGCTTCCAAAAATGGATGGATTTGCAGTTTGCAGAAGAATTAGAGCTGAATCAGTAGTACCAATTATATTTTTAACCGCTTTAGAAGCAATTTCAGAGAGAGTTGCAGGTTTGGATTTAGGGGCTGATGATTACTTATCTAAACCATTTAGTCCAAAAGAGTTAGAAGCCAGGATAGCCACTATTTTGAGAAGAATGGGACCTTCTGTATCCGTGACAGAAACTAAAGAGGTTCCCTCTGGCAAAGGCGTTATGAAATTTGGAAGTTTAGTTGTTGATACTAATCGTAGACAAGTTTCCAGAGCAGGGGAAAGAATTAGCCTAACTTATACTGAATTTAGCCTTCTAGAATTATTATTCGACGAGCCTGGTAAAGTTGTTCCTCGAGCTGAAATATTAGAACAGCTATGGGGTTATCCTCCTCGTAGAGCTGCTGATTTAAGAGTTGTAGACGTTTATGTTGCGAGATTAAGAGGTAAATTGGAACCAGATCCAAGGAATCCAGAGTTAATTTTAACTGTCCGAGGGATCGGATATGCTTCTCAGAGAGTTGGAGAAACAGCAACATCTTTGGCAAGTTGAGCCTTAGTCTGATACTTTTATTAAATAAAACCAATATATAAAATTAAATTTTGTCCGAAATAAGAGATGCCCGCTTACAAAAAGCTAATTCACTAGTTAGTAAAGGATTTGCTTCTTACGCAGAAAGTTTTAAAGTCTCCCACACTACAAAATTTCTTATTCAAAAATTTGATTATTTAGATAATGGTCAAGAGGAGAACTTCAGTGTTTCTATAGCTGGTAGAGTAATGGCAAAAAGGGTAATGGGTAAACTTGCCTTTTTTACGATAATCGATCAAGAAGGTCAGATTCAGCTTTATTTAGATAAAGGGATTATTAATTGCGATTTAGAAAACCAAAAATCACTTTCTTTTGAAGATATTAAGGAAATAGTTGATATTGGTGATTGGATAGGGGTCTATGGAACTATTAAAAAAACTAATAAAGGTGAGCTTTCAATTAAAGTAGTCAATTGGGAAATGTTATCTAAATCATTACAGCCTTTACCAGATAAATGGCATGGATTGACTGATATTGAAAAAAGATACAGACAACGTTATTTAGATTTAATAGTCAATCCTCACTCTAAAAATGTATTTAAAACAAGAGCAAAATGTATAAGTTTTATAAGACAATGGCTGGACAATAGAAATTTTTTAGAGATAGAGACTCCTATTCTGCAATCTGAAGCAGGTGGTGCTGAAGCTAGACCATTTATTACTCATCATAATACTTTAGATATTCCTCTTTATCTAAGGATAGCTACAGAATTACATCTTAAAAGAATGGTTGTTGGAGGATTTGAAAAAGTTTATGAATTGGGAAGAATCTTCCGTAACGAAGGAATCAGCACAAAGCATAATCCAGAATTTACTTCAGTTGAAATTTATCAAGCTTTCTCTAACTATGTCGATATGATGAACTTAACAGAAGAACTTATTAAAGATTTATTAACCAGTATATGTGGCTCATTAATTTTAAATTATCAAAACAAGGAAATTGATTTTTCTAAGCCTTGGTCGAGAATATCCATGAAAGATATAGTTAAAAAATATACAGGGATTGATTTTGATTCTTTTGGTGGAGACTTTCAAGAAGCAAAACAAGCCGTTAGAAGTATAAATGTTGAATTCTCTAATAAAGTTAATAGTATGGGAAGGCTTTTAAATGAGGTCTTTGAGCAAAAAGTAGAGTCAAAACTTATAGAACCAACTTTTGTAATAGATTATCCTGTTGAAATTTCTCCTTTAGCGAGGCCCCATATCGATAACAAAGAAATGGTTCAGAGATTTGAATTATTCATTGTTGGTCGAGAGCTTGCAAATGCCTTTAGTGAGTTGATAGATCCAGTAGATCAAAGAGAAAGAATGCAATTACAGCAATCTCTGAGAGATGAAGGAGATTTTGAGGCTCATTGCATTGATGAAGATTTTTTGAATGCTTTAGAGATTGGAATGCCTCCTACAGGAGGCTTAGGTATAGGTATTGATAGACTAATTATGTTAATTACAGATAGTCCATCAATAAGAGATGTAATTCCTTTCCCATTGTTAAAACCAGAAATTACTTCAAATAAAAATGAAAAATTACCCTTGAATGAAGTAAAATAGAAAAATCAATCCAATACGAAATTTTTTAAATGAGTGGTGAACGTGTTGGTTTCCGTTTCAAGCACGCGGATGCAATAGTCAAAAGAAATCCTCAAGGTAGATCAAGAAGAGGATGGGTTATGGAACCAGTAGAACAAACAACAAGCAGGGGTACAAAAATGCCTGCGTACAAAATCCGTTGGAGAGATAGTGAGAGACCTGAAACTGTTTTACAGCATATGTTAATTGCAGATCCAGATCCTTCTCCTCCTCCAAGCTCAGTAAGTTTGGATTTATAGTTCTGATAAGTCTTAAAAAAATTTTTTATCTTTTTAGTGCAGAATTAATTTCTTTTTTCATACTTTTTTGTTTCTCATCTTGTCGTTTGTCATGTAATTTCTTTCCTTTACCGACTCCAATAGTCAATTTTATCCATGAACCCTTTAAATAAAGAGATAATGGAACAATAGTCATTCCTTTTTTTTCAGTATTTGATTTAAGTTTTAAAATTTCTTTTTTATGTAGTAGCAACTTTCTATTTCTTAATGGATCATGATTAAAAAAAGATCCTACATTTTTGTGTGGTGAAATGTGAACATTTAACAATAAAATTTCGCCATCTCTGAATGAACAGTATCCATCTCTTAAATTTGCTTTTCCGTTTCTAATAGACTTCACTTCAGTCCCTAAAAGTTCAATTCCAGCTTCGATTGTTTCAGATATTGCATATTGAAATTTTGCATATCTATTTTCAGCTAGACGTTGTAAATTATTTTCTTTTTTTGCATTTTTTTTAGTTTTCTTTGAATTTCTTGCCATTTTAGTTGTAAAAAATCTTTCTACTCAGAACAATTGCAATTAACCTTTTATTATGGCAATAATTTCCTCCAATGTAGGCGATAATGACTTTTCTCTTCGTAAAAAAGAGCTTAGGCTAGTTGATTCAAAAATTATTTTAGAAGAAAAAATAAATAATAATCTCAACTCAGCACGCCCTGTTACTTTAAAAGAATTTATTGGCCAAGAACAATTAAAAACTTCTTTAAGGATAGCTATAGATGCTTCAATTTATAGGAAAGAACCTTTGGAGCATACTCTTTTATATGGACAGCCTGGTTTAGGAAAGACCACCCTAGCTTTTTTGATAGCTCATGAAATGAATACAAAATGCAGGATAGCTACTGCACCTTCTATTGAAAGACCTAGGGATATTGTAGGGTTATTGCTTGGATTAAAAGAAGGTGAAGTTTTATTCATCGATGAGATACATCGCTTAAATAGGTTAACTGAAGAGTTGTTATATTCTGCAATGGAGGATTTTAGATTAGATTTAACTATGGGGGCTAACAGAGGAGCACGCTGCAGAACTATTAATCTTCCAAGATTTACTCTGATTGGTGCGACGACTAAATTAGCGTCAATAAGTGCCCCTTTAAGAGATAGATTTGGGATATCTCAAAAAATTGAATTTTATAAATATGATGAATTAAAAAAAATAATTGTTAATTTCTCCCGATTAATAAAACTTAATTTAGACGACGAAGCATCTTATCATTTGGCAAAGATATCAAGAGGGACTCCAAGAGTTGCTTTGAGATTGTTAAGACGAGTTAGAGATTATGCTCAAGTTGTTAAGAAAACTAATTTTATTTCCAAATATTTAGTAAAAGAAGCTTTAGATTCCCACCAAATAGACGAAAAAGGATTGGATTCTTTAGATAGACAATATTTGTCTTTTTTAAATCAAAACAGTAATATTCCGACTGGCCTAGATTCACTCGCAGCGGGATTGGGTGATGAGTCTTCAATGTTAGAATTTGTAGTTGAGCCATATCTCATGCAAATTGGTTTCCTTTTGAGAACTCCTCGAGGAAGATTGCTTACTGCTTTAGGGAAAAAGTACATTGATTCAAAAAATGATAACTTTTAAAAAAGTAAAGGTTTGCTTTTTGTTAATTTTTGTTTTTGTCAATATTTTTTATATTGCACCATGCTATTCATTATCTTCCAGAGAGGATTTGTTTAAATATGCATTAGATTTAAGTTCAGGCGGAAAATTTAATTTAGCTTTACAACAATGGGATAGCTATCTCGATTATTATCCTGATGATGCTGCTGGTTTGAGCAATAGAGGAAATGTAAAACTTGTCATTGGAGATATAGAGGGATCAATAGATGACCAAAATAAGGCTATAAGTTTGAATCCTAGTGAAATTGATCCTTATATTAATAGAGGTATCGCAGAGGAAGCATTGGGTCTATGGTCGCAAGCGAAAAAAGATTATTTGTTTGTCATTTCGCAAGATACTAAAAATTTCTCTGCATTATATAATTTGGCTAATGTTGAAGGTTCTACATCACAATGGGAAAAAGCAAGAGATTTATTCTCAGAAGCTGCTTTATATAATCCTGGATTTGCTATGGCAAGATCCAGCATGGCTTTGGCGGATTTCCAGGTGGGGAACATTGATGAATCTGAAAAAGAATTAAAAAAATTAATTAGACGTTATCCAACTTTTGCAGATGCTAGGGCAGCTTTAACAGCTTTGAATTGGTCCAAGGGTGAATTTGGTAAGGCAGAGAGTAATTGGATAGCAGTAACTGAATTAGATCCTAGATATAGTGATGAAGAATGGTTATTAAAAGTAAGAAGATGGCCTCCAAAACCAACTAAAGATTTAATGAAATTTATCGATTTAAAATAAAGCAATGAATAGAGATTATTGTTTTAAGAAAATTGATTCGTTTAATGATGAATTAATTAATTTAAGAAGACATATTCATGCCCACCCGGAATTAAGTGGTCTTGAAAAACAAACAGCAATTTTGATAAGTGGTTATTTAAAAAATATTGGTTGGAGTGTAAAAGAATCTATTGGCAGAACTGGAGTTATAGCTGATTTTGGACCTTTAGACAAAGGTATTATTGGTTTAAGAGTGGATATGGATGCTTTACCAATATTAGAGGAAACTAAATTAAGTTTTTCTTCAAAAGTTGATGGTGTTATGCATGCGTGTGGTCACGATTTACATATTGCGGTTGGCTTGGGTGTGGCAAAAATCATAAGGGATTTAAAACTTGATTTTGGGATTAGGATAATTTTTCAGCCAGCTGAAGAAATTGCAAGTGGAGCTAGATGGATGATTAAAGATGGTGCAGCTATTGGTTTAACACATATTTTGGGTCTTCATGTATACCCTGAATTGTCTGTAGGAACTATTGGGATTAAAGAGGGAAGTTTAACTGCAGCCGCTGGAGAACTCAAGGTGGAGATTAAAGGTAAATCAGGACATGGTGCCCGCCCCCATGAAGGGATTGATGCTATTTGGGTAGCCTCTAAAGTTATCTCAGGTATTCAAGAATTAATAACGCGGAAGTTAGATCCTTTAGATCCTCTAGTCATAACTTTTGGAAAGATTAATGGTGGCAATGCGTTCAATGTTCTTGCTGAAAAAGTTAATTTAATTGGTACAGTACGATGCACTAATCCAAAATTATTTAAGAATCTCAGTAATTGGCTTAAAGCAAATATTTCTTCTTTAGCAAAAAGTTGCGGAGCTGATGCAAAAGTAATTTTTAGAGAAATTACTCCACCAGTAAATAATAATTCTGAAATTAATAAAGTCCTTAGAGATTCGGGAATTAAGGTTTTGGGTCAAGAGAATGTTATCGAATTACAAAAACCATCATTAGGTGCTGAAGATTTTGCTGAGTTCTTGAATGAAATCCCTGGAGCTATGTTTAGACTAGGTGTCGCTAGTTCAAATGGATGTTCTCCCCTACATAGCTCCACATTTAATCCAGATGAGAGAGCTATTGCTGTTGGAATTAAAGTGATAACAGAATCCATAGTAAAATTAAATAAAGATCTAATTAATAAATATTAAAAAATGAAACTTAATAACCGATTTATTTTATCTTTTGTGGCGCCTTTCATGATTCTTATATCTATCATTAGCTTAATATTTAGGGAAAATTCAAAGAAAATTTTTTACTTACCTATTGGCCTAATCGGGATTTCAATTATTTTGGAAAAAGATGTAGGAAGGAAATTGTATAGGAAAAATATCTTAAAAAAGATTAAGTCTTTTCAAAAAGTTAAATAAACTATTTTATTTATTTTCACGCAATATGAGATGACTATTCTTTAGAAAAGAGCTATTAATAATATTAATACTAGGGGTGCTAAGAAATTTAACTTAGCTGAGATCATACCCTTTGAACCTGAATCATTAATTTTGATGCAGGGAAGTGGAGATTTGATCAAACTTTAGTAATAACACTTTTAAAAATTAGGAAATTATGAGAAGTTCTTGGATTAAGCCTCGCCTTGGGAAAGACAATGTAACTCAGATGAATTTTGCGAGAAATGGTTATATCACAGAAGAAATGGATTATGTTGCTAAAAAAGAGAATCTACCCTCGTCTTTAATAATGGAGGAAGTGGCAAGAGGAAGATTAATTATTCCAGCTAATATTAATCATTTAAATCTCGAGCCAATGTCTATAGGTATTGCTTCTAGATGCAAAGTTAATGCCAATATTGGTGCTTCCCCTAATGCAAGTGATATCAATGAAGAAGTAGAAAAGCTCAAACTAGCTGTTAAATATGGTGCTGATACGGTTATGGATCTTTCTACGGGTGGAGTAAATTTAGATGAAGTGCGGGAAGCAATTATTCAAGAATCTCCTGTTCCAATAGGAACTGTACCTGTTTATCAAGCCTTAGAAAGTGTACATGGTTCAATAGATAGACTAACAGAAGACGATTTTCTTCATATTATTGAAAAACATTGTCAGCAGGGCGTAGATTATCAAACTATTCATGCTGGTCTATTAATAGAACATTTGCCAAAAGTCAAAGGAAGAATTACTGGAATTGTCAGTAGAGGGGGAGGTATTCTAGCCCAATGGATGTTACATCATTTTAAGCAAAATCCTCTATATACAAGGTTTGATGATATTTGTGAAATTTTTAAGAAATATGATTGTACTTTTTCTTTAGGAGATTCACTAAGGCCTGGATGTTTGCATGATGCTTCTGATGATGCTCAGCTAGCTGAATTGAAGACCTTAGGCGAACTTACTCGAAGAGCATGGGAACATAATGTTCAAGTTATGGTTGAGGGTCCTGGTCATGTACCTATGGACCAAATTGAGTTTAATGTGAGAAAGCAAATGGAAGAATGTTCAGAAGCTCCTTTCTATGTACTTGGTCCATTAGTAACAGATATTTCTCCTGGTTATGACCATATATCAAGTGCTATTGGGGCGGCAATGGCAGGGTGGTATGGAACTTCTATGTTATGTTATGTAACCCCAAAAGAACATCTAGGTCTCCCAAATGCAGATGATGTACGCGAAGGATTAATTGCTTATAAAATAGCGGCTCACGCTGCTGATATTGCAAGACATAGAGCTGGTGCCCGTGATCGAGATGATGAACTTAGCCATGCAAGGTATAACTTTGATTGGAATAAACAATTCGAACTTTCATTAGATCCAGAAAGAGCAAAGCAGTACCATGATGAGACACTACCTGAAGAAATCTTTAAAAAGGCCGAGTTTTGTTCAATGTGTGGACCAAAACATTGTCCAATGAATACAAAGATTTCAGATGAATCTCTTGATAATTTAAAAGATAAACTTGAAGAATGTAATACTTCAGCGTAGTTATCAATTACTTGTTATAAGATTTCCTTCGTCTTATTAACCACGTTTTCGACTGTAAATCCAAAATTTTTCATACATTCTCCACCTGGTGCTGATGCCCCAAACCTGTCCATAGTAATACAAATCCCATCAAAACCTGTATATTTATGCCAACCAAATGAATGGGCAGCTTCTACTACAACTCTCTTTTTTACACTACTAGGTAAAACACTTTCTTTGTAAGATTCTTCTTGCTCTTCGAAAAGTTCTACACAAGGCATAGAAACAACTCTAATTTTTTTACCTAAGTTTGAAATTTCCTTACTTGCTTCAATGCAAAGATTTAGTTCGCTTCCAGTACCAATAAATATTAGATCTGGTGTTCCTTCGCAATCGGAAACTACATATCCTCCTAGGGCAACTTTGTCGATCGAAGTATTTGCTTGATTTGGCATGCCTTGTCTACTTAAACAAAGGGCAGAAGGTCTTTTTCTATTTTGAATAGCAAGCTTATAAGCTCCACTTGTCTCATTTCCATCTCCTGGTCTGAAAACTAGCATGTTAGGCATAGCACGAAGAGAAGGGATAGTTTCAATTGGTTGATGTGTTGGGCCGTCTTCTCCTACACCAATTGAATCATGGGTCAATACATAGATCACTCCTAGTTCGCTGAGTGCAGAAAGTCTCATTGAACCTCTCATATAATCAGCGAAAACAAGGAAGGTTCCACCATAAGGAATAAGACCACTATTGTGATATGCAATTCCATTAAGTACAGCTGCCATTGCATGCTCTCGTACACCAAAGTGTAAATATCTTTTTTCAGGACTATGAGGCTGGAATGATCCTGTTTCCCCTTTGATATCTGTGTAGTTAGAGTGAGTTAAATCTGCTGATCCACCAATTAATTCAGGCAGGTTAGGTCCTAAAGCACCTAAACATATTTGTGAATGCTTTCTTGTTGCTAACCCTTTATCATCAGGTGTATAAGATGGGAGATCTGAGTCCCAATTCTCAGGTAATTGGCCTTTTAACATTCTGTTTAACTCAGCACCTTTAGAAGGATATTTTTTTTGATATTCTTCAAATTTAGAATCCCATTCTTTCTCTAAGTTTTCGCCTTTAGTTATTGATTTTCTAAAATGCGCATATACTTCATCTGGGATTTCAAATGGAGGATATTCCCAATTTAGAAACTCTCTAGTTAATGCAGCTTCTTCTTCTCCAACAGCTGCTCCATGAATTCCAGCAGTATCTGATTTATTGGGCGAACCATAACCTATGGTTGTAGAAATTTTTATAATTGAAGGTTTGTCTGTAATTAATTTTGCTTTTTCGATAGCTTCAGTTATTCCTTTAACATCATGATTCCCATCTTCAACATGTTGTACATGCCATCCATAAGCTTCGTATCTTTTTAAAACATCTTCGGTGAAAGAAACGTCAGTTCGCCCATCAATTGTAATTTGATTATCGTCATAAAGTGCAATTAATTTTCCAAGCTTAAGGTGACCAGCTAATGAGCAGGCCTCTGATGCTATACCTTCTTGATTACAGCCGTCACCCATTATTACGTAAGTATAGTGATCAACGATATTACAATCAGGCTTATTAAATTTAGCTGCTAAGTGAGTTTCAGCTATTGCTAAACCAACTGCATTTGAAATTCCAGCTCCAAGAGGACCAGCTGTAACCTCAACACCTTCAGTTTCGAATGTTTCTGGATGTCCAGGAGTTTTTGATCCCCATTGTCTAAATTCTTTAATATCTTCTATAGAAACTGATTTGTATCCTGTCAAATGAAGCAAAGAATATAACAGCATACAGCCATGACCAGCTGATAATACAAAACGGTCTCTATTGAACCATTTTGGGTTATTGGGGTTGTGATTAAGAATGTTTTGCCATAATGCATAACCCATAGGAGCACATCCCATTGGAAGTCCAGGATGTCCACTATTAGATTTATTTACTGCATCTACAGCAAGCATTCTTATACTATTTACATAAAGTGATTCTAATGAAACAGATGCAGCGACCATTGTTTTAAAGTAAGTTAAGTTGGAAATAGAATTGGTTGTCTTCAATTCATTTTGCTGAAAGCAAGGCAAACATTGTGACCACCAAAGCCGAAAGAATTTGAAAGAGCAACTCCTACTTGAGCTTCTCTCGCATTATTTGGTACATAATCAAGATCACATTCAGGATCTGGATTGACGTAGTTAATTGTAGGAGGGATAAAATTATGTGTCAAAGAAAGTATACAAGCTACAGCTTCTATGCCTCCTGAGCCTCCTAGGAGATGACCAGTCATCGACTTAGTAGAGCTTACAGGAATAAGGTAAGATCTGTCTCTAAAAATAGATTTAATTGCAGAAGTTTCATTTTTATCATTAGCTGATGTGCTTGTCCCATGAGCATTTATGTAATCAACTTTTTCAAGGCTAAGACAGGCGTCTTCGATTGCTAATTTGATAGCTTCGGCGCCACCAATCCCTCCTGGAGATGGAGCAGTTATATGATGAGCATCACATGTTGTTCCATATCCAATTATTTCTGCATAAATTCTCGCATTCCTTTTTTGTGCATTTTCTAAAGTCTCTAAAACAAGAATTCCAGATCCCTCTCCAATAACAAATCCATCTCTTTCAGCATCAAAAGGTCTGCTAGCAGTTTGAGGACTGTCATTTCTGAAAGAAAGAGCTTTGGCACTAGCAAAACCAGCTACTCCTAGAGGCGTAATACTTGCTTCTGCTCCTCCACAGATCATTGCATCTGCTTTTCCAAGTTGGAGTAATCTAAAAGAATCACCAATTGCATTTGAACCGGCAGCGCAAGCGGTTGAAACTGACGAACTTGGTCCTTTTGCACCCAAAGCTATGGCAGCCAATCCAGTTGCCATGTTTGGAATCATCATTGGGACTGTAAATGGACTTACTCTTTTAGGCCCTTTATGACTCAATATTTGAGCTTGACTTTCCATAGTTAGTAAGCCTCCAACACCTGAACCAATAATCACTCCAATTCTTGATGCATTAGCTTCAGTAATTTCAAGTCCAGAATCATTAAAGGCTTGCTTTGCAGCAATAACTCCAAACTGGGAAAAACGGTCCCATCTTTTGGATTCTTTAGCTTCAATAAAATTCTCAGATTGAAGATTTTTTACTTCTGCAGCAAATTTGCAGGGATGTTGTTCAGGATCAAAGAGAGTAATATCTGAGACCCCATTAGTACCCTTTTGAAGACCGACTAAATATTCATCAATGTTATTACCAATTGGAGTTACTGCTCCAATACCAGTAATAACTACTCGATGGAAATTTGGCATTCTTTAAATTAACCTTTTTTTTCTTCGATGAATTTTACTGCATCGCCAACAGTTGCGATACCTTCAGCTGCTTCATCGGGAATTTCAATATCAAATGCTTCCTCTAAAGCCATTACTAATTCAACGGTATCTAGAGAATCTGCACCTAAATCATTTTGGAAATTTGAATCTGATTTTACTTCTCCTGCTTCAACGCTTAATTGCTCTGAAACAATAGAACAGACTTTTTCGAGGATTTCTTGTGACATAGTTTATGGAATTTACTAATTATCTATAAGATTTTATGCCCTAGAGTTAACAAGAGTGAAGCATATCTTAATTTTTTTAATTTCTTTGTAAGACAATAGTATTATAAAACGAGGTTCAAAAGACAATTTTTACATGTCACACGCAGTTAAAATTTATGACACTTGCATTGGATGCACCCAATGTGTAAGGGCTTGCCCATTAGATGTTTTAGAGATGGTTCCTTGGGATGGCTGTAAAGCTGGCCAAATTGCATCATCTCCTAGAACTGAGGATTGTGTAGGTTGCAAAAGATGCGAAACTGCATGCCCAACAGATTTCTTAAGCATACGAGTTTATTTAGGCGATGAAACTTCAAGGAGTATGGGCTTAGCTTATTAACTTTTATAGTGCAGTTATAAGAGAGTCCATATTTCAATAAATACTCTTTTTTTTTCAATATAATTGAAAAAAAAATGATGTATGTGTGGAATAGTTGCTGTTACTGGTTATAAAAAAGCCTTACCATTGTTACTTAATGGTTTAGGAAAACTCGAATACAGAGGTTACGATTCAGCAGGTATTGCAATAATTCACTCTGAAACAAAAAATATCGTTTGTAACAAAACAGAAGGTAAACTCAAAAATTTAATTAATAATCTTAGTGAAAAGAATATTCCTGGAACTGTAGGTATAGGACATACTCGATGGGCAACCCATGGAAAACCAGAAGTTAAAAATGCACATCCGCATATCGATAGTTCAGGAACAGTTGCAGTTGTTCAAAATGGCATTATTGAAAATTTCCAAGATTTAAAAAATAAACTACAGAAAGAGGGTATTATTTTCAATTCTGATACAGATACTGAGGTAATTCCTCATTTAATTCAAAGGGAACTAAATACATTAAGTAAACTTAAGCTTGAGAATAATGGTTCAACATTATTAGTAGCTGTTAGAAATGTAATTTCTGATTTAGAAGGATCTTATGCCTTAGCAGTTTTGTGGTCCGGTGCCCCTTCTTCTCTGGTAGTTGCAAGAAGACAAGCTCCTTTAATTATAGGTTTAGGAGAAGGAGAATTTATATGTGCGAGTGATACGCCAGCCATTGCAAACTTTACTAATATTATTTTGCCTTTGGAGGATGAAGAAATTGCTTTATTAACTCCTCTTGGAATTGAAATATATGATTCTAATAACGAGAGACAATATAGAAATCCAGTTTCTTTAAAAGTCTCAGAGCAAGTAATAGATAAGATGAATTTCAAACACTTTATGTTAAAAGAAATTTATGATCAGCCTGATACTGCCAAAAATTGGTTAGAAAATTATTTAATCAAAAACTCAGAAAATGGCCAATATCAAATTAAATATCCTTTTGATACAAAGTTTCTTGAATCAATTGCGAGAATTGAAATTATTGCTTGTGGTACAAGTAAACATGCTGCAATGGTGGGTAGCTTTCTATTAGAGCAGTTCTCAGGTATTCCCACTAATGTTTATTATGCTAGCGAATTTAGATACTCACCTCCCCCATTACTTCCAAATACATTAACTATTGGAGTTTCACAATCTGGAGAAACTGCCGATACAATTGCGGCTATTGATATGGAAATCAAACGAAGGTCTATAGCTGGTGATGAAAAATTTAGACCTAATCTGATTGCAATAACAAATAGAAGTGAGAGCTCTATAGGAAGACAGGTTTCAAACATAATCGATATTTGTGCAGGAATAGAAGTGGGAGTTGCTGCAACAAAAACCTTTTTTGCACAACTACTCTCTTTTTATGGCTTGGCTATACACTTTGCGCAAATTAAAGGTAGTCAAAGTCCAGATGAAATTAAAAAATTAATAACAGAACTGATAAAATTACCCCCATTACTAGAAGATCTTTTAGAAAAACATGATCAATCATCTGAAAAGCTAGCACATGATTTTTTTAATATTAAGGATGTGATTTTTTTAGGAAGAGGAATAAATTATCCCATTGCTCTTGAAGGAGCATTAAAATTAAAAGAAATTAGTTACATTCATGCAGCTGGATATCCAGCTGGTGAAATGAAACATGGTCCAATTGCTTTGTTAGATAAAAAAGTTCCAGTAATTTCCATCGCATCTCCTGGCGAAGTTTTCGATAAGGTTATTAGTAATGCTCAAGAAGCAAAAGCTAGAGATTCATATTTGATTGGTATTGCTCCTGAATGTAATGGAACTGAAATTTTTGATTATTTAATGAAAATTCCTTCGTCCAATGAATGGGTTTCACCTTTACTTAACATAGTTCCTTTGCAATTATTGAGTTACCATATTGCTGCTCATAGAGGTCTTGATGTAGATCAACCAAGAAATTTAGCTAAAAGTGTAACTGTTGAATGATTCAGTTACTTTAAATTTTGGTATTTTATCTAGAAATTCATAGTTCTAGCAATCCTTTGGGAGGATCGATGATCAAAAAATTATTTTTTATATCGATTAATGGGACTATTTCTTTCACAAATGGTATAAAAACTTTTTTCTTATTTTTAAATAGTTCAATAATAAGTAAATTGTTTTGCTCATTTTCTAAATTAATAACTTTGCCAATTACTTTTAATTCTTCATTCTTGAAAGTCTTGACTTCCAAATTCACAAGTTCCAATAAATGAAATTCATTTTTTTTTAATTTTGGAAGTTTATTTGTTTTTACCAGAACTTTAAATTTTTTTAGTTGCTCTGCATTATTTCTAGTACTTATTCCTTTGAACTTAATTATGAAGTTTTCTTTCCCAGGTTGCCTATATCCAGAGATTAGTTCTATTTCTGAAGGTGATTCATTTTCTTTCTGTAGCCATCTTGTTCCCGGTTGTAAAAATCTTTCTTCAAAATCACTTAGAGATTTAACCTTTACTTGTCCATTAATTCCATGACATGATGTAATTAATCCAACAACCAACCATTCATTTTTATTTATCATATATTGTATTAATTAGAGTTTTTAATGGAATTATCAACTAAACCCATACTCCCAGGTTCTTTTGTTGTTGTAAAAGATACTAATTCTATATATCGAGGATATAAAGGGTTTGTACAAAGAGTTACAAAAAAAACAGCAGCAGTTCTTTTTGAGGGAGGTAATTGGGATAAACTCATAACTTTTCAGTTAACTAATTTAGAAATTGTTTAGAAATTAGATCTTACCAACATTTATATATTTTTCTATCAAATACTTTGCTGCATTTGTTTCTGCTTGTTTATGGGATTTGCCAAATGCAGATGATTCTTTTAATCCTTCGATAAATATATCGCAAGAAAATCTCTTTGGATCCCCATTTTTTTTAGAGATTTCAATTATTTTATATACTGGCAAATTAATACCTTTACTTTGACACCACTCTTGCAATACTGTTTTAGATTTGAATTTATATGGAGCTTTTAAAAACATTTCTGAATCTTCTTCCCACATTTCATCTAGCCATAGATTTACTTCCTGAATTGAATCAAAGCTTTTATAAATGGCACCTATTAAAGCCTCTGTAGCTTCTCCAATAATGGTGTTTTTTGAATTTTCATCACCAAGAGCTTTAGGCCCTTTAATTATTAATTTCTCTATCCCAATTTTTTCCCCTAATTTAGTTAACCATTCATCACTTACAATTTGAGCTCTTAGCTCTGATCTTTCTCCTACACTCATTTGAGGATATTTTTTTTCAATAAAATTTGAAGCAGCTAATCTTAGTACTGCATCTCCAAAGAATTCTAATTTTTCGTAATTTATTATTTTGTTATCTGAGGAATGAGTTAGTGCTTGATTAAAATTTTGGATTACTGAAATTTTTTTTGCTCTAAGAATGATAGATAATCTTTTGGATCTTATTTTTAAAGAATTCAAAAAAGTAATTATTTGATTAATTCTATTTTCATTAATAATGTTCGTCATATGATTAGATAGTCTCAACAATTTAAAAAGCAGGTCATAAGCCGGGTTCTGTTCATCTTGAAAAAAGATGGGCAATCATCTATCTAGGGCTGGAATTACTTCACAGTCTCAAGCGGCGCTTTTAAGAAGATTATGCAATGGCCATTAATCTACTAAGCCTTGCTCCCAGCCGGGGTTTACCTAGCCAACACTTCTCAATGTTGCTGGTGCGCTCTTACCGCACCATTGCACCCTTGCCATACTTTTGAAGTATTAGGCGGTATGTTTCTGTGGCACTATCCTCACGGTTACCCGCACTGGGAATTACCCAGCAAGCCTGACCATGTGGGAGCCCGGACTTTCCTCAAAAAAGTTTTATTTTGTTTCCAAAATAAAACTTTTTTGCGATTGCCTCTCCTGCTTTCATTTAGCATAGTGCTTATTACTTCAAAAAACATCTATTGGGGCTGTAGCTCAGCAGGATAGAGCGGCGGTTTCCTAAACCGTAGGTCGTGGGTTCGACTCCCGCCAGTCCCGTTAAATTAATAAACTATATGTAGTATGTGTGCAATTTTGCTACTCTCTAGCTAGCGTATAATTAGTAATAAATCTCTTATGGCTAAGCTGCATGATATGCGATTAAAGCTCTTAATCCAACAAGAGCATGAACGTATTTCAAAATCCCAACCTAATGATTTAGATCTTTCTATAGTTCAAGCAAGATGTTTGTGCTGGCTTGCTTTATTGGCTGAAGCCCACGAAGATCAAGCAAATGATGCTGAAAAAAGAGGAGATGCTGAACAAGCAATGGGATGGTTTGCTGATTCTATGAGATTAAGAGATGTTATAAACTTAGTTACTAGTATTGAGATACCTTTGCCAGATAGTCCAGATTCACTTGATGAAAATGACGAATTATTGGATGGTCCTACAATTATGCCTAAATAGTGAGATGATGTAAGAAGAGTTATTTTTGCTTTTGACTGAAGAAATATGTCAGTGCGCTGATTGTCAGCGATTTTATAAAGAGCATGATCGTCTGATTAGGGAATTTCCTACTTTTAAGCACCAACAAGAGTTGAATTGGGCATCAATTCAATCTTTCAGAACTCTTATTATTAAAGTTACTAATGAATTGCAGGGACAATTATCTCAAAGAGAGTCAAAAGAAGATCCTAGTTTAGAAGAAAAACACATTTCTGATATAGAAATTTCTGAAGCGTTAGATGACCTTGAAAGTGTTAATGCCTATTTATACGCTATTGAAGCTCTAATGGAAAGAATTGTTGATATAAAAATTTCAAACAATATTGAATCAAAATTTAAAGAAATCGCAAATGAAGTGGCACCTGATCCATTAAACGTAGATAGATTAATCTTGAATAGATTATTTCATCAAACTCCAGATTTCCCTGATAAGAAAAATCTTAATTAGTTAATTCTTCTACATCGCATGTAATCTCTACTGGCATTGGAGAGACTTTCCAAATTGATTTGCAATACTCTCTGATAGATCTATCTGATGAAAAATATCCTGATCTTGCGGTATTCAACAATGCCATTTTATTCCATGACTTTTTATTATTCCAGCATTTACTAACTTCATCTTGTTTATTTAAGAAGTCTTCAAAGTCAGCCATCACAAAAAATGGGTCATGACCAGTCAAGCTATTCAATAAAGGTTTAAATAATTCTTTATCCCCGTTACTAAAGTGACCAATTTCAATAAGACGAATGACCTCTTTTAGCTCCGGACAATCATCAATAAAAGTCCTAGGTGAATAATTATTATTTTTTAAATCCATAATTTCACTTTCAGTTTTTCCAAAAAGAAAGAAATTCTCTTTTTTTACAAGATCTCTTAATTCCACATTAGCCCCATCTAATGTTCCAATAGTCAAAGCTCCATTCATTGCGAACTTCATATTTCCAGTTCCAGATGCCTCTTTACCTGCAGTTGAAATTTGTTCTGAAAGATCTGTTGCAGGATAAACGATTTCACCAAGCTTCACATTATAGTCTGGTAAAAAAACAACTCTTAAAAGCCCATCCATATCTGGATCAGAATTAACTACATCGGCAATACCGTTAATGAATCTAATCATAAGTTTTGCCATGAAATAACCTGGAGCAGCTTTACCTCCAAATATTATTGTTCTTGGTACTTCATAGTTGTTTGAACCATTTTTAATTCTTATATATTGAGCAATAATTTGTAAGGCGTTAAGATGTTGCCTTTTATATTGATGAATTCTCTTGACTTGAACATCAAACAAACTTGATGGATCTACAAGTATGTTTGTTTTTGAATGAATATAACTTGCTAGCTTTCGTTTGCCATTTAATTTGGTTTCTTCAAATTTTTGTAAAAAATTATTATCATCTTTTTTTTCTTCTAATTTTGTCAGAAGTTCCATATTGGTTATCCAGTCAGGACCTACTTCTTTTTCTAGAAGATTAGATAAAGAAGGATTTGAGAGGGCAACCCATCTTCTTGGAGTAACTCCATTAGTAACATTTGTGAATTTTTCAGGCCAAAGTTTTGCAAATTCAGGCAGAAGTTGTCTTTTTATTAAATCTGAGTGTAGAGCAGCGACACCATTTATATGATGGGCTCCAATTGTGGCTAAGTGAGCCATTCTTACTGATTTAGAGCCTTCTTCATCAATTATTGATAGTTTTTGGAGGATTTTGTCGTTGCCTGGATAACGTAGTCTTAATTGTTGTAAAAATCTCCAATTAATTTCATAAATAATCTCAAGATGCCTTGGAAGAAGATCATTAAATAGACCCAAATCCCATTTCTCTAAAGCTTCTGGTAGTAATGTGTGATTAGTATAAGCAACTGAAGAGGTTGTTATATTCCAAGCTTTTTCCCAACCTATTTGGTATTGGTCAATAAGAAGTCTCATTAATTCTGCCACTGCAATTGCAGGATGAGTATCATTTAACTGAACTGTCCAATGTTGTGGAAATTCTGTTATTGGTATTGATCTTTTTTCGAGGCTTCTTAACATATCCTGAAGCGAACAACTTACGAAAAAGTGTTGTTGTTTTAGTCTTAACCTTCTACCTTCATCAGTTCCATCGTTTGGGTATAAAACTTTAGAAAGAGTTTCAGAAGCAACTTTTTCTTCTACTGCTCCATAATAATCACCAATATTAAACGCATAAAAATCAAAGCTTTCTGTTGCATCAGCTCTCCATAATCTTAGTCTGTCACATGTATTTACTCTATAACCCAAGACTGGCACATCATGAGGAACTCCAATAGCATGCTCTGAAGGTATCCATCTTGATCTGTAGTTACCTTTGTCATCTCTATAACTTTCAGTTCTACCTCCAAATCCGACAAAACATGATTCGTCAGGTTGTGGAAGTTCCCATGGCCATCCACCTTTTAGCCATTTATCAGTTACTTCAACTTGCCAACCATCTCTAATTAACTGGTTGAAAATGCCGAATTCGTACCGAATACCATAGCCAACTGCTGGAACTTGTAGAGATGCTAGGGATTCCATATAACATGCTGCAAGTCTGCCAAGTCCACCATTACCTAAACCAGGCTCTTCTTCCACTTCAAGAATTGTTGATAGAGATTCGATTCCAAACCTTTTTAAAGCATCTTCAGCTTCTTGGGTTATGCCAAGATTTAAGAGGTTATTACTTAATTGAGGACCTATTAAAAATTCTGCTGATAAATAAGCTACAGTTTTTTGAGGTTTTTTTCTTATCACTTCTTGACTGGCTAAATACCTTGTCATTAACCTATCTTTAACTGCGTAACTTAATGCCATATATAAGTCGTGAGGACTTGCAGAAGTCGCCAACTTTCCAAGGGTATAAAAAAGATGTGCTGTCATTCCTTGGAAAACAGCATCGGAATCCATGCCAGCTTTTTCAGGATCTAAATAGCAGCCTGGTGTGGGCAAGCGTAGATCAAAAGGTTCGTTGGGATTCGTTGAAGTAGCCATATATCAGACAATAGCCATTTTTTTGAAAATTTCTTTGTTGTAACTTCAGATCCACACTTGTTGAGTATTTTTGCTTTTTTTTTACATATTTATTAAAGTGGGCCCTCAATAAACTATCTTCCAATTAGGTAGTTTTTTTTCTCGCATTTCAAATGTATTCTTTACTCGCTGAATTAAGTGCACATGATTTAGAAGTTGCTGAGACGCTGATAGGAGTTATTAGATTTCTATTAATATTTTTAGCAGCCAGAGCATTAGCTGAAGTACTAGTTAGGTTAAGTCTACCTACTATTGTTGGTGAGTTGCTTGCAGGTGTAGTCATTGGTGCTTCAGGGTTCCATTTGTTAATTCCACCTTCTGCTGGGACTGAATTAAATGAAGGATTAGTAAACGTCATTAGTTCATTAGCTTCAATACCCCCAGAAGCAGTACCAGATGTTTATTTTGAGAGTTTTCCTTCGCTTCAAGCTGTTGCAACCTTAGGGTTATATGCTCTTTTGTTTTTGACAGGATTAGAAAGTGAATTAGAGGAATTGGTAGCTGTTGGTGCTCAGGCTTTTACTGTTGCTATGGCTGGAGTTATTTTACCTTTTGCTTTTGGAACTCTTGGATTAATGTTTATCTTTCAGGTAGATCTAATTCCAGCAGTTTTTGCAGGAGCATCTATGACTGCAACAAGTATAGGCATCACTGCAAGCGTTTTCGGTGAATTAGGATATTTGAAAACTAGAGAAGGACAGATTGTTATTGGTGCGGCAGTTCTAGATGATATTTTGGGTATTGTTATTCTCGCAGTTGTTGTAGCTCTTGCTGCGGGAGGTTCTTTGGAAATTGCTCCTATAGTTAAATTGGTAGCAGCAGCAGTAGTATTTGTTATTGCTGCTATTGCATTAAGTCGAACAGCCGCTCCAGGTTTTGATTGGCTTTTAGACAGATTAAAAGCTCCGGGAGCTGTAGTGGTGGCCTCTTTTGTGATACTTGTTTTGTGTTGCTTTGTAGCAACAGCAATTGGCTTAGAAGCTGCTTTAGGTGCTTTTGCTGCTGGATTAATACTAAGTAGTTCTAAAAATAATCATGCAATACAACAATCTGTTTTACCTTTAGTTTCTTTATTCGCAACTATTTTCTTTGTGTTAGTTGGAGCTGGAATGGATTTATCAGTTATCAATCCACTGGATCCAACAAGTAGATCAGCTCTTGTAGTTGCGGGATTTTTATTAGTTGTTGCGATTATTGGAAAAATTGCAGCCGGATGGGTATTTTCAAGTGATAAACCTACAAATAGATTAGTTGTAGGTTTAGGTATGATGCCTAGAGGAGAGGTTGGTTTAATTTTTCTTGGGCTAGGAACAAGTGCTAAGTTGTTAACTCCTTCTCTTGAAGCAGCTATTTTATTAATGGTTATTGGAACTACATTTCTTGCGCCTGTTCTCTTGAGAATTGTTCTAAAAGATAAGCCCCCAAACGATGGCAATAAAATTTCAGATGATGTTGCAGCTGATCCTGTGGGTCTTCTTTAGCAAATAAGTTTATTAGAATCAAAAAATATAGAATTTTCAATAAATGGAAAAATCAGCTTTGATAGATAATGATGTAAATTATGACTGGAATTTTTTAAATTACCCAATACATACTGTTTCTGCTAAGCCTGAGGAAACATCAAACGAATGTGCAATATTGTTAATTCATGGTTTCGGAGCTTCTACGGATCATTGGAGATTCAATATCCCTATTTTGAGTAAAAAATACGAAGTTCATGCTATGGATTTACTTGGTTTTGGAAAAAGTCCTAAGCCTCAAGATGTTGAATACTCAGGATCTTTATGGAAAGATCAGGTTGTCGCTTATGTAAAGGAGAAAATTAAAAAACCTACAATTGTTGTTGGAAATTCATTAGGTGGTTATGCAGCATTAGCAGCTGGTTCAGAATTAAATGAACTAAACGCAGGAGTGATATTACTTAATGCTGCGGGATATTTTAGTGAAGAAAAAACTATCAAAAAGAATATGTTGAAAACTTCAATTGAAACAGTTGCCGGCATATTTTTGAAAAATATTGTTCTTCAACGTTTGATTTTTGAGAATATGAGAAATCCAAAAAATATTAAAAAAACTTTAAATCAAGTTTATTTTGATAAAAAAAATGTCGATGATTTTTTAGTTGAGTCAATAAGAAAGCCTTCACTAGATTATGGAGCTTTTAATGTTTTTAGAAGTGTGTTTAACCCATCAGGTCCTCAGGGCTTGCCGTTGGACAAGCTATTCTCAAAACTCGATTCACCATTATTACTGCTATGGGGAGGCAAAGATCCTTGGATGAACACTCCAAAGAAAAGAAATCTATATAAAAAATTTACACCAAAGAATACAAAAGAAATCATTCTTGATGCTGGACATTGTCCTCATGATGAAATACCTGAATTAGTTAATCAGCATATTTTGGATTGGGTTGATTCTCTTTAAATAACAATTTTGCTAATTAAATTATCTAATAAAGAAACAGGAACTTTTGTCTTTCAATTAGATCAAAATAACTACTTCAAATTTTGCCCTGAAAGAGGAGGTGTTATTACAAGTTGGGTTGCGGATGGTAAAGAGATACTTTATTTCGATGAAAAAAGATTTTTGGATAAGACAAAAAGTATTAGGGGAGGCATTCCAATCTTGTTCCCAATTTGTGGAAATCTTAATATCTCTAGTTCAGTATTTGGAAAAAATTATTTGCAATTAACACAACATGGTTTCGCTAGGGATTTGCAATGGCAATACTCCTTCAATGAAAATAAAAAATCTTTATGCTTATTTTTAAATGAATCTAAAAAAACGAAAAAATATTACCCTTTCGATTTCGAACTAAGAATAGAAGTTACCTTACAGATTAACTTTTTAGAATTTCAAATTTCGATTTATAATAAAACTGATATTGCTATGCCAATAAATTTTGGACTGCATCCTTATTTTAATATTTCAGATTTCAAAAATTTAGAGTTTTTTGATAATCCATTAAATTGCCAGAATCAAGAAAAAAATATCATAAGTAATACTTTGGATGAATTAAATAATATTAATTTAGGAGTTGATCTACTTATGTACACTTCCGGTAGAAGCTCTTTTCGAGATAAAATTTTTAAAAGAGAGGTAACTTTAAATCATCCATATCCTTTTGATCTAGGCGTTATTTGGAGTGATCCTCCAAGAAGAATGATATGTCTCGAACCTTGGACTAGTCCCCGAAATTCTTTTGTTGATGGATTTAGAAACATTATGATTCCTTCAAATGATAGTAAAAGGTTAAATACCTCAATACAAATAAAATCTCTTAAGTAATTATGCAATAGTTATGAAATTTGTTGTAATAGATGATGATCCTACAGGCTCTCAAACTGTTCGCGATTGCTTATTACTGCTTAAGTGGGACCGCTCAACTTTAGTCAAAGGTTTTGAATCTAAATCTAATTTATTTTTTATTTTGGCTAATACAAGGTCACTATCGGAAAATGATGCGAAATTAATAATAGAGGAAATTTGCAAAAATCTTAAGACTGTAATTTCTTCTCAGGCCTATGAAGAAGAAATTATTTTTATAAGTAGAGGAGACTCTACTCTTCGAGGACATAACTTTTTAGAGCCAAGTGCCCTAAATAGTTGCTTAGGTCCTTTTGATGCTACTTTTTATATTCCAGCTTTCATAGAGGGTCAAAGATTAACAATTAATGGATCACATTTTGTTAATAAAACCCCTATTAGTCAAACAATTTTTGCAAAAGATAAAATTTTTGGATACGAGACAAGTAATGTCAAGAATCTATTATTTCAGCAGAGTAAATCCCAAATAAATTTTGAAGATATTCAAAATCTTTTATTGTCAGATATCGAAATGCTAAATGATGAAGAAAATAATATTGTTTTTACAACCTTAAAGAACTTGAAGAATAATAAACATGTAATTGTAGATGTAGAAAATTATTCTCAACTAAAAAAATTTTCTTTAGTAATTAAAAAATTAATTAAACAAAAAAAATTCCTTTTTCGAACTGCAGCAAGTTTTATAAGTTCAATTTCTGAGAAAAAAAGTTTCTCTCAGAGTGAAATATTTTTCTCTAATTTAAGAATAAGAAATAAAGAAAAGAGTTTTCTTCCGGGACTGATAATTGTTGGATCTTATGTAGAACTTTCAACAATACAACTGAATAATTTATTAGAGATAAGTAATTGCAATCCAGTTGAATTAGATGTTTTTGAATTCTTTAAAATTACTTCATCAGATAATAATCCGAAGCGAAGGAATTTGTTTAAAAATAAATTTTTGAAAGAAATTAGATTGTCTTTTAAGAAAGGAAAAACTCCTGTTTTGTTTACTTCAAGAAAATTAATTTCCTTAGATTCTTATGAACTATTTAATTTTTATAATTTACTTGCTCGTTTTATTGCTGAATTAGTCGCAGATTTGAAGTATGAAATAGGATATTTGATTTCAAAAGGTGGAATTACCACAAATTTGATTCTTAGTAATGGACTTAATGCAGATTATGTTTATCTTGAGGGACAGATTTTAACAGGAATTTCAGTGGTGACTTGTAACCTAAAAAATGACGAAAAACTTCCTATTGTTACTCATCCTGGAAACATTGGTACTAAAGATTCACTAGTTAATATTTGGAAAGTTTTTGAAAGTAAAAATAATTTTTAAAATTAGAAATTTGAGATAATTTCTTCAGCAAAACTGCTGCAGGATAAGGGTTCTACTTTTGGTTCCATTAAGCGTGCTAGATCATAGGTGACTTTTTTTTGCTCTATTGCCTTACTTAAACCATTAGTAATTAAGTTAGCTGCTTCATCCCAACCAAAATATTCAAGCATCATTACACCACTAAGAATTACTGAGCCTGGATTAATCTTGTTTAAGCCTGCATGTTTTGGAGCCGTACCGTGCGTAGCCTCGAAAATTGCTGCATTATCTCCAATATTTGCACCGGGAGCCATACCTAGGCCTCCAACAATTGCTGCAGCTGCATCAGAAACATAGTCTCCATTAAGGTTTAATGTTGCAAGAATTGAATATTCTTGAGGTCTAGTTTGAATTTGTTGAAATATACTATCAGCTATCCGATCATCAACAAGAATAAGTTCTCTCCATTTACCCTCTCCGTGAGAATTTGATATTGATGCAATAACTTCTTTAATTTCTTCGCAAATGAATGCTTTTTTGTTATTTGTAAGCTTGTCAAAACCTGGTTCAATTTTTCGAGCATTATTTTCAATTGTAATTTCTGGATTTTTCTGAATATTATCTAAAATCCAGCTTTCTCTTTCTGTAATGCAATCTTTTCTAAATTCATTTACTGCTAATTCATATCCCCAATCTCTAAATGCACCCTCTGTATATTTCATAATATTCCCTTTATGTACAAGAGTCACATGCCTTTTATCTCCTGATAATCTTTTAGCATGTTCAATAGCTTTTCTAATATGCCTTTGGCTACCTGATTTACTAACCGGTTTTATTCCAATACCTGATCCTTTTGGTATGGATCTATTTTTTAAATTTTTACTTTTTGGTATGACAACGTTATTTAAGTGACTAATTAATTCAAGACAATTATTATCCTCCGCTTCCCATTCAATTCCCATGTAGATATCTTCAGTATTTTCTCTGTAAACAATAACGTCTAAATTTTGGGGATTTTTGTGAGGGCTTGGAGTTCCTGAATAATATTTGCATGGTCTAACACAGCTATATAAATCAAAGATTTGCCTTAATGCAACATTAAGAGATCTAATACCTCCACCAATGGGAGTCGTTAAAGGACCTTTGATAGCTACACCAAAGTGTTTGATTGCTTCAATAGTATCTTGAGGTAGATAGTTATATGTTCCATAAAGTTCACAAGCTTCATCGCCTGCATAGACTTTAAACCAATTAATTTTTCTTTCATCTCCATAGCTTTTTTTAATCGCTGAGTCAAGAACGATTTGAGTGGCAGGCCAAATATCAACTCCAGTACCATCACCCCTAATAAATGGGACAATTGGATTATTAGGAACATTAGGTTTGCCTTGATTAAAAGTTATTATCTCGCCTTCATTAGGTAAAGTTAATTTTTCAAATTTTGGCATAGCATTGAATTAATAAAAGATAACTCATTGAAGTTCCTCGTATTGTAATTTGCGATGAGTTATTTTCTTTAAAACCTAGAAATTTATTATTCAAATGTGAATAGAGAATACTTTATTGATCAGCATTTCAACATCTTTATTAAAAGAAAAAGTAGTTAATAAGCAAGTTAAAGCAAATTATGTCATTTTTCAAAAAATACTCAGCTACTTTATGAATGCAAGTTCAAATGTAAGTAATGTTGAAATAGCTAATAAAATTGCTTCTACTGCAACTTTGTTTCGGAAATATTTTCCAGATGCAAGCGTAAACTTTAGTCCTTGGGACAATTCAAATAATGAATCCATGCAAGATACTCTTGATTTCGCGTTTCATTTCCCTGGTTGGAGTCCTCTTATTGAATGTAGAGCAATCCTCTTACAATTAAGAATTGAAAATGATACTAATGACAGAGTCCCTAAATTGTTGGGAATAATAATGCGAGGTATGATTGTTCCCTCCGAGAGATGGAGAGTGGCTACCATCGGTGATTGGGAAATGACTGGCACTCATCTACCGCAAAAGGAACAAAAAGATAACCTTTTTTTGGTTTGTAAGGAACTTTATAAGCTATTTTCTACAACATCCGCTGGTAACAAAAATTAGCTGTTTTATGTATTTTCCTTGTAGATTAAATACACTTACAAAAATAAATCAAAAAATATGGCAGTCGCTCTTGCAGGACAATTAAGAGAAGGGACAAAAAAATCCCACACTATGGCAGAAAATACTGGGTTTGTGGCTTGTTTTTTAAAAGGAGTTGTCGAAAAAAAATCGTATAGAAAATTAATTAGTGATTTATATTTTGTTTATGAAGCTATGGAAGAAGAAATTGAAAGACTGATCAATGAGGAACATCCCGTAATAACACCTATAGGTTTTAAATCATTATTTAGGAAAGAAACTCTTGTAAATGATCTTAAATTTTATTTTGGTAATAACTGGAAGAATGAAATTAATATTTCTCACTCAGCAAAAGAATATGTTGAAAGAATCCGAGAGGTCGCAAAAAATTCACCAGAGCTATTGGTTGGTCACCACTATACTCGCTATATAGGAGATTTATCTGGGGGGCAAATTTTGAAAAGGATCGCTAAAAAAGCATTAAATTTGAAGGGAAATGATGGTTTAAATTTTTATGAGTTTGAATTAATTGCTGATGAAAAGAAATTTAAGGAAGAATATTCCCTTACTTTGAATCAACTTCCAATAAATCAAAAGACTGCTGATCAAATTATTGATGAAGCTAATCAAGCTTTTACTTACAATATGAAAATGTTTAAGGAGCTTGAAGGTAACTTGATTGCTGTTTTAGGCAAGATTGTATTTAATTACATTACAAAAAAAGTAAGGAAAGGAAGCACCGAGACCTCGTAATTTATGTTTGATTCATTAGTTGATTTCCTTAAAACCAATATTGATGAATTAAATGGTCATGAACTACAAATATCTAGCGAATTCAAAGAACATCACAATGAAGACTCAAAATATATTATTAAAAATTGGCTTTTTTCATCTCCCGAATATAGAAAGTGGAGAATAACAAGATTAGATGGTGGTAAAACACTGCAAGTGTTTAATACGGTCGCATATCCAAATTTTGATAGTGAAATGCCTATTTTAGGAGCTGATATTTTATGGTTTGGAACTTCTCAAAAGTTATTAGCAATACTTGATTATCAACCTTTAATTCAAGAAGGCAAGTATCTTGAAAAATATTGCTCAAGTTTAGGTAGTATTAAGAAAAAATATTCTGCATTTGATAATAATAAAATGAAGAATATATATGATTCAAAAAATTATTTTTCCCCATGGGTGATTATATGTAGAGGAAATAAATTAAATCTTGATAGAGATTTAAATAATATATTCCATTCATTTGTAAATAATTATTTAAACATTTATAAATCGAATCCTGTTAATCAATTTTTAAATCCAGAAGAAATAAAGATTAATCAAATTAAATATGATAAGTACAGTTTTGAAAAAGACCCTGCAGATAAATTGTTTAAATCTTTTTTTGGAGAAAAATGGACAAAAAAATTTATCAATAAATTTCTCTTTACATTAAATAATCAGATTATTCATTGAATGTTAATACAAGATACTATTTTTTACAGGCCAGATTGGAGATGGCATAATTTTCTAAAATATTTAACTAATAATTTAAGAAAATATAACTGTTTAGAAAAAATAATACCCTCGGAATATTCTTATAAAGATTCAACTTATGGTTCAAAAAAATCAAAAAAAAATGTGAATCTCTCTACTTGGGGTGTAACGCATAAAAAAAGAATTCAATTCGCAAGAGCAGTTTGTATAAATAGTCCTAATTATTCTGTTTTAAATTTTTTAATTATACCTAATACTATTTATAACGTCCCATTTTTTGGAGTAGATTTTGTTTCTCTACCTAATAGTCATTTATTAGTATTAGATTTTCAGCCTTCATTAAAAATAGAAAATCAATACAATAATGAGTTATTAGAAAAACTTGCAAAACTCAAAAATCATTGTCATGCATCACTCCCATTAGCAGAAAAAATGTCTGCAGATGTAGCTAGATTTTTTTCTCCAGGAGTAATCTGGTCAAAATTACCAAAAGAAGAAAGAAGTGATTTTTTAATTGCTAATCTGCTTTTTACCTCATTTAAGGAGTATCTTGATTTGTATTTGGAAATTCTTTTCGAAAGTAAAGAAGCCAATATGCAACTTCAAAAAGAATTAAAAAATGGTCAAAATAATTATTTGGAATATAGGAGAGATAACGATCCAGCAAGGCCAATGTTATCGAGTTTGTTTGGTAAAGAATTTACTGAATCTTTAATTAAAGAAGTTTTATTTACTACTTAAAAGTCTTATAATTTATTGAAATTTGAAATCATATGAAAAAAATTTCTGTTCTTTTTGTATGTTTGGGAAATATTTGTAGGTCTCCTGCAGCAGAAGCTATCTTTATAAGTCTACTTGAAAAGAAGGGATTAACCGATGGCTTTATTGTAGATTCTGCTGGAACTGGGAGTTGGCATATTGGAAAAAAAGCTGACTCTAGGATGAGAATTGCGGCAGAAAGAAGAGATATTAATATCTTAAGCAGGGCTCGTCAAATTACTAGCAAAGATTTTGACGAATTTAACTATATTCTTGCGATGGACGACTCAAATTTTAGAAATATTCAAGATCTTAAAAATAAAACAGCTTCAACTGATTTTGCATTAATTAAAAAAATACAAGATTTTAGATCAGTTTTTAATGAGCAAGAGGTTCCTGACCCATATTTTGGAGGTGATGAGGGCTTCGATTATGTCCTTGATATTTTAGAAGACTCCGTAAACGGTTTTTTGGAAAGTATTTCTTGAATTTATTTGATCTCAATCTCTTTAGGAATCTTGTCATTATAAAGATCAATAATTTTATCCACTACCTCATTAATTGAATATCCATCAGTAATAATTTCTATTGCGTCATTCGCTTTTATTAGAGGTGAAATTTCCCTATTGGAATCTTCAAAATCTCTTTTCTTTATAAGTTCCTTTAATGTATGAAGGTCTATTTCTTGTGAGTCTTTACTATTTTTATCAGATTTTCTTCTTTTTGCTCTTTCATCGATGCTAGCAGTTAAAAATATTTTAAGTTCTGCATGAGGAAAAACAGTAGTTCCTATATCTCTTCCCTCAGCTACAAGTCCGCCTGATTCTCCAATTTTTCGTTGTTCTTCTACTAAGAATTTTCTTACTTCCTTTATTGAGGAAATTTTAGAAACGATGGAACTTATCTTTTGCGATCTAATTTCTTCAGTAACACAGTAGTTATTAACATAAACATCTTGATGTGAATTTGTATTCGACTTGAAAACAATAGATATATCTTTAAGAATATTATGTAATTTTTTTTCTTTTTTATAATCAATGCTTTCTTTTATCATAAGCCAACTCAATGCCCTATACATTGCTCCAGTATCTAAATATAAAAGTTTAAGTTTCTTCGCTATTAACTTTGTTACAGTACTTTTACCTGACCCTGCAGGACCATCAATTGCAATAATCGGCCTTCTTTTCATTAGAAAAACGTGATCAATTAATCTTGTCTCTCCACATTTTATCGCACCAGCCAGTAACGAAATATTATCCTCAAATCTTGCTTTTTGGAGTGTATGTGGGTGTAAATGTTCTAAATATTCAATTGTAATTTTTTTTGCTGATAGTTTTTTAATTATTTCGTTTAAATTGATTTTTTTTTCTTGTTGAAAATTTTTTTTTGCTTCTAATAACTCATTTGAAAAAAAACTAATCAATTTTCTTTCGTTTTTTGATAAATGTAAATTACGTGAACTTAAAGGAATACCATCAAAATCTCTTTGTGTAGGAATTGATTTAATAGCAACATTTAATTTCTTTCTTAGGACAAGATTTTTTAAAATTAAAAGTTGTTGCCAATCTTTTTCTCCTAAGTAAAGATTTTTTGGCTTGATGAGATTAAGTAATCTATAAACTACTGTACAAACGCCATCAAAATGTCCAATTCGATTTAATCCACATAATGCAGAAGATAATTTTATTGGAGCTTTTAGGAATTTAATATTTTTATTATTCTGTGGATATATATCTTCATTACTTGGAATGAAGATGGCATCTGCGCCATTTGAAAAGGAAAGTTTAATATCATTATCAATTGTTTGTGGGTAATTCTCCAAATCTAACTTGTTATCAAATTGAAGTGGATTAATAAAAATACTTACTAAATTAACATTTGAATTGTCATTTTTTGCTGTTGATATTAGTTTTATATGTCCATTGTGAAGATTACCCATTGTTGGAATGAAGTTAATTTCACTATTTATATTTCTCCTCCAATTTTCTATTTCTTCAGTTTTCCTTATGATTACTTTCTTCACTTTGTTTTTAAAAAATAAATCTATTTGATAAGTAATTACTGGACAAAAGCAATCTTAGGAGGAATATCTATATAGGGAAAGTCTATCATTTTTATTTCATGGATTACAAAACATCAGGGGTTGATATAGAAGCTGGGAGAGAATTTGTTTCCGAAATTAAACAGGCAGTTGAAGGAACTCATACATCTAATGTGATTGAGGGTATTGGTGGGTTCGGAGGTTTGTTTAGAATTCCTATCGATAGTTTTAAAAAACCAGTTCTTGTTTCAGGAACTGATGGTGTTGGAACAAAATTAGAATTAGCCCAAAATAAAAACTTTCACTTTGAGGTTGGTATTGATTTAGTTGCTATGTGCATGAACGATATCATTACTAGTGGGGCAAAACCTTTATTTTTTTTGGATTATATTGCTACTGGTAAACTGGATAAGAAACAATTATTGAGGGTTGTTAAGGGAATTTCACATGCCTGCGGAGAAAATAAATGTTCATTACTTGGCGGAGAAACTGCTGAAATGCCTGGATTTTATTCAAAAAATAAGTATGATCTTGCAGGATTTTGTGTTGGAATAGTTGATGAGGATAAGCTTATCAATGGTAAAAAAGTATCTGAAAATGACTTAATAATTGCTTTAAAAAGTAATGGAGTTCATAGTAATGGCTTTAGTTTAGTAAGAAAAATTATTCAAAAGAATAATCAAATAGATAAAGAATTTGAGAAAGTTTATCACTTAAATTTTTATGATGAGTTATTGAAACCTACAAAAATTTACAATAATGTGATTAACCAAATGTTATCTGAAAATATAGAAATTAAAGCAATGTCTCATATTACTGGAGGAGGAATTCCAGAAAATTTACCAAGATGTATGCCTTCTGATTTTATTCCTTATATCAATACCAGCTCTTGGGAAATACCTATTTTATTTAAATTCCTTAAAGAGAAAGGATCGATTCCTGAAAAAGATTTTTGGAATACTTTTAATCTTGGAGTGGGATTTTGTTTAATTATTGATAAACAATTTAAGGATGCGATATTAAGAATCTGTAAAGATCATGAAATAGATAGTTGGGAAATTGGAAAGATAGTTCGAAAAAATGATTCAACAATTAGTAAATTTTTGCCAGAAATTTTAACTTAAATTTTCTTTTCATCTCTTCAAAATGAGCTTTAAAAAATTATTTTTATACACAAATGAAAAAGTTAAGTGTAATATAATATAATCACCGCCGAATTATATCGGAAGTTTAAGTATTAAGATTTAACCTTTTATTCAATGCCTTTTGCAAATAATCAAAGAATTACACGTAGACGTAGTTCAGCTGGCCCTACACCTCCAAAAAGACCAATAGGTAATAATTCTGAATTCAATGGGAGACAAGCTCAAGGTCCAAGACCTACTTTTTTGACACTAAGGGATCACGGGAAAGTCTTTGTAGCTGATTTACCTAATTTGTCCGATGGTCAATTAGCGCATATTAGTAAAGAAGCTAATGAAGTTTTAAATAGTTTGGAAAAAAGGCTTAGTGATCTTGAAAATGGTCCTAATGTTGGTAATCCTGAAAATGATACCCTGATAAAAGCCTCTACCAAAAGAGATGTTACGCTAAGGTTTATTAAATCCATAGAAGAAGAACAAGAACATAGAAAGAATAATCCTGCTTTAAGAGACGCTGCCTCTGAATCATTGCCAAGAACTTTTCTTGAGGTTGCTAGACATAGATTGCCGGGAGCAACTTTTGATTCATTACTACGAGAGGCTCTTGAAGCATGTGCAGTTGATGAGAGTATTGAAGAAAATCAAATTATTGATGAGCCCAAAGAAACCGTAAAAATCATGGATATACCCTCCTCCAGCACAAATGCTTCACTTGTTGTTAGTATCGATGCAAATGAAGATTCCAAGAATGGCTCCATTTAATTCATCACAAGAGTTAATAATTTTAAAGGATCAAAATAGTTCAAACGTTAATATTCCTCTAAAGAAAGATCCTATTTTATGTAATCATTGCAAAAGGACCGCATCAAATGGTGTTAGATGTTTAGGAATGTGTGTAGCAGATAATGATTACTAAAATAGTTGAAATTTATATCAGATGAAGGTTGTTGCGAAAACTGTATGCATCAAAAAGGGGTCTAATCTTGTTAATTTTTTTCAAGAGTTCATACTAATTAATCTGCATAATCTAGTTATTTCTATGATTTACATATCCTACTAATATTGATTTTATCCTTTGATTTTCAAAAATTACATCACTTTCTCTTATACCTTCTATTTCAAAACCACAATTTTTTAAAACTTTACCTGAACCAATATTTTTTTCATAGTAGCCTGCATTTACTTTTTCTAAAAACAATTCTTTAATGCCAAATTGAACTAATTTTTTTACGCATTTTGTTGCTATACCTTTTCCCCAAAATTCTTTTTCTCCAATAAAGTAGGAAATTTCTGCTGATTTATGTTCCCATTTTATAGGTCCCAATTTTATGTTCCCAATATGGGAATTTTTAAAAAATATACCAAATAAAAAATCCTGTTCAGACTTATATTTTTCTTTTACAAGATTCAACACACTTTCGTAAGTATGGTTGAAATATTTTTGTTCAGTAAACTTTGTTACTTCATAATCATTTAACCAAGAAATATATTTTGGAGTTACATCACTTTTTTTTAAAATTTTTAAAAAACAATTTTCATCAACTATTATTTTTGAATCTTTATGAATATCTTTTATGTTGTTCAAAAAACTAACCTTAAAGTTCCTCATATAAAATTCTAAATTGATTGATATATAAATCAACATCTGTTCTCAATTTTGTAGTAAGCAAGTGAGATAATAAAATTATTACAAATATTTTGGAATGAAAATGTTGTCAACTTGCCGACCACTTGCCGACCAGTAATTCCACTAATTTTTCCCTAGAAAATGTATAATAAGTATACACAACTTAAGTTTTTAGAAGGGTTTGTAGGGAATTTAGTATCAATATTAAAGAAGGCGGCACCCAGATTCGAACTGGGGATAAAGGATTTGCAATCCTCTGCCTTACCACTTGGCCATGCCGCCGAAAAAGATTCGATTGAGTCTTTTTATGATCTTAACAGTAAGGTGTCTCATTCTTTATTATTTATATGTAATGGTCATGGAGAAGATGTAATAGCATCTGAAATAATAAAAAGATTACTAAATAAAATAAAAAATAAAAATATTGAAGTTTTGCCATTAGTAGGACATGGAGATGCATTTAATTCCATAAAATCAAAGAATTTTCGTAAAATAGGATATTTAAAAGAGCTGCCTAGTGGAGGTTTTAGTAATCAAAGTTTGAAGGGATTCGTGCTTGATTTGTTTGCAGGATTTTTGATCGATAATTTAAGAAATTTTCTACTTGTAAAACAGAAGTCAAAACAAAATTGCAAAATTATCGCAGTAGGCGATTTCTTGCCATTACTTTACGCTTGGAGTTCAGAATGCGAATTTAGTTTCATTGGAACGCCTAAAAGTGACCATACTTGGAGTAGTGGGCCAGGTTGGGATTTAAGCGATTTTTATCATAAGTTGAAAGGTTCTGAATGGGATCCATGGGAAATGTTTTTAATGAAATCTCCAAGATGTAAAAATTTAATTATGAGAGACAAAATTACAGCTAATAATTTGAATAGAAAAAATATTGATGCAAAATACTTAGGTAATCCAATGATGGATTTTGTTAATGCAACAAACGAGAAGATATCAAATATTATTTCTTTTAAAAGGATTATTTTATTAGTTGGAAGTAGATACCCTGAAGCTCTTAAAAATCTTGATAATTTTCTTAATTGTTTGCAAGATTTTGATTTATCAAAGGATTTGCTAATACTTTTGCCTTTGAGCATTAATGCGAATGTGATTCAAATTCAAAGCTATTTAAATAAATATGGTTATGTAAAACAGAGTAAAGTTAAATTTCTAATTGAAGAAGATTCAGTATGGAAAAAGAAAGATCAATATGTAGTGATTGGAAAAGGTAAATTCAATTCATGGGCCAATATGGCAGAAGTTGGCTTGTCTAATGCAGGAACTGCTACTGAGCAAATTGTTGGACTTGGAATTCCATCTCTTTCTCTACCCGGCCCTGGACCACAATTTACAAAATCATTTGCAAAAAGGCAATCAAGATTATTGGGAGGTAGTGTTTTAGTTTGCAAGAATAAAAATATTCTTTTAAAACGTTTAAGTTTACTTATAAAAGGAAAAGTTGATAGGTTAGAACAAACAAAAATTGGAAAAAAAAGAATGGGGAAATCCGGAGCAAGTAAGAAAATCGTAGATGCCATAAACCTTCATTTGTTATCTTAGTAAATGGCACTAGCTTATTAATTATTAATTCTTTTATGTATCCAATAAATGATCGGCAATATCTAAAAATTTGTGCAGAGATTGCAAAACTTATGAGTATAAGCTTATCATCTGCAAAGAAGAAAGTAGAAATTCAAATTGCAAAAGAAGGGTCGAAAACTATTCAAGAAAAAATACAAGTTGCGCAAAATGTCTTAAAAATTTGTGAAAAAAATAATGGAGATAAATTAAGTTCTTCAAGAATACTTGATCAGCTTATGGAAACTCTTGATGGTGAAGATAATTTTTTAACTGAAGATTGATTATTAATGTTCAAATATATTTGAGAATTTTAGTATGTCTAAATCAGCATGTACAGAAACTGTTGCGAAACATTTTTGAGCTAATTCATATCTATTTTCTCTTTTTAAGATAACTTTTAATTTATGCATAGCTTCAATTAAATATCTAACATCATTTGCCGCATAATTTAATTGATCTTTTGTTAAAGCTTCGTTGCTACCCCAATCACTACTTTGCGAGCTTTTGTCCAGTTCTATACCTAACAGTTCATTAATTAAATCCTTTAAACCGTGTTTATTTGTATAAGTTCTTGCCAACTTACTAGCAATTTTTGTACAAAAAATATTTTTTGTATTAATTTCAAGATTGCATTTTAGAGCTGCTAGATCAAATCTCGCATAGTGAAAGATTTTAGTAATTTTGTCATCTTCAAGAAGTGCTTTTAAATGAGGTGAAGAAGATGTATTAAGTTCGATTTTTATACAGGCTGTTCTTTTAAATTCATTGCATATTTGTACTAAACAGAGTCTATCTCTTCCATGAATTAAACCCATTGCTTCAGTGTCAATAGCTAGGTAGGATGATTTTTTATAAAGATTGTATAAATCTGCTGTTAAATCGTTATAAAGAAGATCAATATTTTTATTTTCAATAATCATTTTTAATAAGTATTTAAAGTAATTTAAGATTTATAATATTACTTAAGATTTTATTTAATTTAGAATTTTTGTCCAACAGGAGTATTTTACAGAATAAATCTAAAAAATTATAATATGATGTAACTTTAATTTTTATTCTCGAGTCTCTAGAAAAATTTATTTAATGTCCTATTCTTTAAATTCAACATTATTGCTGACAATTCTCTTGGCCATAGGATTATTTTTTTTTCTTAGGGCTTCCAGTAAAGATAGAACAACCATTGTTGAGATTTCATCTTCTCAGCAGCCAGTTAAGGTTTTAAATGGTTTATGTGAATGGCTTAATTTGAGGGGATGGAAGCAAACAGGAGGAGATTCTGAACAAAAAATTTTAATATTTAAGGGTCAAGTTGTTTCTAGTAAATTTTTAGCAATTTTTTTAGGTTTTCTTGGTGGTTTTGGTTCTTGTGCATTGGGATTAGTAATTATTCAAATATATCCTGAATTAGGTTGGTGGCCTATTCTTTTGGGATTAATTGGTGGCCCTTTGTCTGGAATTGTTTATTTTAAAAAATCAGCAAGAGAGGAGAAATTTGAATTAAGGTTGATTAATGAAAATGAAAATGATTCAACTTTCATGAGACTAAGAGCGCATAGGGATGAATTAATCTCTCTAGAAAATGAACTTGGAGAAAAACTTCAATTGAAAAGTGACGGTTCTTTATTTAAAACACCTATTTAAGATGCTTTAAAATTTTATTGGATAATTTTTAATCAAAGATATTATTCTCTATACAGAATTTCTCTAACTCTTTATCATTTAACCAATCTTGGGGTTTTGTAAAAATTGAAGTGAGAAACTCCTCTCGAGAACCCTTTTTAGCTTTATATCCATATTCCCATCTAGCTAAAGGCGGTAAGGACATTAATATAGATTCAGTTCTGCCGTTTGTTTGTAGTCCAAAAATCGTCCCTCTATCCCAAACTAAATTGAATTCGACATATCTACCCCTTCGATAGAGCTGGAATTCTCTTTCTTTCGATGTATATGTTTGAGAAGCTCTTTTTTCAATAATGGGTATATATGAAGGGAGGAATGCCTGCCCACAGTTTTCCGCCAAAGAAAATAAATTATCCCAATTTAAATTAGATTTGTTAATACTTTTGGAAGCTTTTGATGCCACTCCATTTTGATTATTTCCTCTATAAATATTGCCTGAATCATCTTGATAATCATAAAAAATACCTCCTATACCTCTAGATTCATTTCTATGCTTTAAGAAGAAATATTCATCACACCATGGTTTGAAAACTTTATGCAAATTTTTATCAACTTTCTCACAAGCTTTTTTATGCTCTTGATGAAAATTCCTCACATCAGAAAGATAAGGATAAAAAGGGGTTAAGTCTGCACCTCCCCCAAACCACCAAACAGGACCGGCTTCGAAATATCGATAATTCAGATGAACTGTAGGAATATAGGGATTCTTAGGATGTAACACCATAGAAGTTCCCGTAGCAAACCATTCGTGACCTTCTGCTTCGGGCCTTTGAGAGATTATAGATTGAGGTAATTCTTTTCCATGTACTTCCGAGAAATTTACTCCTGCTTGCTCAAAAATAGAACCATTTGTCAATACTCTTGATCTTCCACCACCACCTTCATCTCTTAGCCAGGATTCTTCTATAAATTTCCCTTTGCCATCTACATTTTCAAGCCCCGAACAAATTTTGTCTTGTAGAGTTAATAAGAGATTTTTAGTTTTTTCTCTCGAGTTTTTAGGAGGTTCTTTGAACATTTATTTAGTAAATCTTGAAGAAAAAATTTTTTTGGTTAATTATAAGTTTCCCTTTATAATTTCTCTTAGGGGGTCCTTATTGCCTATTATTTGATAGTTCGACATAGTTCTTAATCTTTTTAAACTGTCAACAACCTTATCAAAATATTTAAAAATTTAATGACCACAATAGAAGAAGCGAATTTTGCTTTACAAAAAGTTCTAGATGCTGGATCACAGAAAAATGTAATTGAATTAGCTTGGATTAAAAACGTAAGAGTAACTATACCGAGAGTAATCGTAACATTATCATTACCATCATTTGCAAATTCTCAGAGAGATAGAATTGTACAAGAGGTTAGAAAAGCACTACTAGATTTTGAAGATATTGACGATGTTCAAATAGAGATAGATAATAATCCATCCAAAACAGAATCTCAAAATCAAAGTAATGCGCCTGAGTTGCAGAATATTGATGGAATTCGACATGTAATAGCTGTTAGTAGTGGTAAAGGGGGAGTTGGAAAAAGTACCATTGCAGTTAATCTAGCTTGTTCTCTAGCTAAATTAGGCTTAAAAACTGGTTTGCTGGATGCGGATATATATGGACCTAATACTCCCTCAATGATGGGAGTTAGCGAACAGAATCCAAAGGTTACAGAAGGTAGTGGCAGTGATCAAAGGTTAATACCAATAAATAAATATGGAATTTCATTGGTATCAATGGGTTTCCTCATAGAAGAAGGTCAGCCAGTTATATGGAGAGGACCGATGCTTAATAGTATTATCCGACAATTTTTGTACCAAGTTGAATGGAATAATCTTGATTTTTTGGTTATTGACTTGCCTCCTGGAACAGGAGACGCTCAAATATCCCTTTCTCAATCTGTGCCTATTTCTGGAGCTATTGTTGTCACTACTCCACAACAAGTATCTTTGCAAGATGCAAGGAGGGGATTAGCAATGTTTAAACAACTCGGAGTACCTTTACTGGGAATTGTAGAAAATATGTCAGTATTTATTCCGCCGGATATGCCAAGTAAAAAATATGAAATTTTTGGTAAAGGTGGTGGACAAAAATTAGCTAAAGAAAATGATTTACCATTATTAGCCCAAATTCCTATTGAAATCCCTCTCGTTGATGAAAGCAATAAAGGTGTACCAATCTCAATAAGCCAGCCCAATAAAGAAAGTTCTATTGTATTTGGTAATTTAGCTCAATTAATTAAGAATCAATTTGTTGATAGTTAATTGATGTTTAGGAGAATTTCTTTATTAAATAAAAGAGGATTTTTACAAAAAAAAGACAACTTAAGTGGGGGATATTTTTTTTCCCCACTACTTTTAATCCCACTGTTTTTAGTCATTATTTCGGGTTTATTAATAAAAAGTATTCAGGATGACTTTTTAGTATCGAATTATTTGAGTCATATCTTAACTGGTTTTTTAGGTTATTTTTTGGCATTTTTTATTTCTTATATTCCGTTAGAAAGACTAAGGAACTATTTGATCCCATTTTATTTATCAACTTTGGTATCATTATTTCTAATTTATTTTTTGGGAATCTCAGTTTCTGGTGCTCAAAGGTGGCTAAACTTGGGAATTTTTTCTTTTCAGCCTTCAGAAGTTGCAAAATTAAGTACTGTATTAACTCTAGCTTTCGTACTTGATAAAAAAATTATTTTAACAATAAGAGATTTAGTATTACCTTTATTAGTAGTTATTGCTCCATGGTTGTTAATTTTTTTTCAACCGGACTTAGGCACCTCTTTAGTTTTATTAGTTTTGACAGGTGTCATGCTCTATTGGTCTCAAATGCCTGTAGAGTGGATCTTGATATTAATCTTTTGTATTGTTACTTCAATATTATATTTAACCTCACCAACTCTTCTTATTTTCTGGATTCCATTTATAGGATATCTTGCTTATAGATCTTCGAAAAAGAAAATTATTTTTTCTGCACTAGCTATTTCCTTTCATTTATTGGTGGCAAAATTGACACCAATATTGTGGCAATATGGGTTTAAAGAATATCAAAAAGATAGATTAATTTTATTTTTAGATCCAAATAGAGATCCATTAGGTGGTGGATATCACTTGATACAGAGTCAAATTGCAATTGGTTCTGGAGGATTTTTTGGGACTGGATTGTTACGAGGTAAACTAACTAATTTGCAATTTATACCAGAACAACATACTGATTTTATATTCAGTGCTTTAGGAGAAGAGTTGGGATTTATGGGATGCATAATAGTTTTATTTATGTTCTTTTTTTTGATTAAAAAGCTTATTAATATTGCAAAAATTGCTAGGACTGATTTTGAATCTCTAATCGTAATTGGGATCACCGCAACTTTTTTATTCCAAATAATTATTAACTTATTTATGACTATTGGATTAGGACCAGTTACTGGAATTCCCCTTCCTTTTATGAGCTATGGAAGAACTGCATTGGTGATTAATTTTATATCTATTGGATTTGTCTTATCTATATTGAAACGTTCTAGATCACTAAGAATTTGATGGAATCACAAATAACTATAAGAAAAATCCAAGACCTTTTGATTAAAGGAGTTCAAACAATACATGTTGATGATGATACTTCAAGAAGAATGTGGTGGGCCTCCTTAGAAGTAATTCAAAAAGAGTTCCTTTCTAAGAATTACCAAAAAGGGGGTATTTGGGTTGCATCTCCTCTGCCAGCTCTTAATGATAAAAAGTTTTTTAATAAACTAGATGGTTGGTTGTGGTCGCCTGAGGGGTTTCCATACTTTCAAAATGAGAATGCAGGGTTTTTACCTGTCAATAATTCAGATAAGATAAAAAAAGATTTCGATTTGGTTAGTAGTTATAAAGTTTTAAATCTTAGCCAAAAAGACGGTTATGAACCTTTTTTGATGATAATAACACCCAATTTTCAATGCATATTATCAATTGTAGGAGAAAAAGATAAGAAAATTCTATTAATGAAGTGTGATGAAGAAAGCCTAAAAATCTCAATTGAATTAATGCATGCGAAATTAAAACAGGAAAATTATGAAGAGGGAGTTAAATTTCGTAATGCAATCAATAATTTAGGAAATCTAAATATTAATAATAAATTTGTAGAGTTATTTTGGCCAATATTATCGGCAAAATTAGCGAATTTGGTTCCAAATCATAATATTCAGAATTCTTTAAAAAATGATGAAAAAAATGTTCAATTAACTGAAACAAAATTATTACGTGCGATTTCTCATGAAGTGAGAACGCCTTTGGCAACAATAAAAACACTCATAAGTTCTACTTTAAAAAAATATAATATGGATGAATCAATGAGAAATCGTTTAATTCAAATAGATAATGAATGTAACGAACAAATTGACAGGTTTGGTTTAATCTTTAATGCAGCAGAATTAGTGAGTAATGAAGTTCCCTCATTAAATAATTTAGCCAAGATTGATTTAGCCGAAATTTTTAAAAAGCTTTCTCCTCTTTGGAATGAACAATTAAATCGGCGAGGAATTTCTTTAAAGATCGATATACCAAATCAACTTCCACAAATTTTGAGTGATTCTGAAAAATTAGAATTAATGTTAAGAGGATTAATTGATAAAAATACTAGAGGATTAAAAGAAGGAAGTACATTAATTTTAGAATTAAGACCAGCTGGTCAAAAACTCAAACTTCAATTAAAAGTACAAAAATTAGATCGTATTCAAAAAGAAACATTAAAAAAAGATAACAGTTCTGACATAGGCCCTGTTTTAAATTGGAACCCTCAAACGGGTAGTTTGCAACTAAGTCAAAATGCCACTCAAAAGTTGTTAGCTAGTTTAGGAGGCCATGTCACACAAAGGCGTGATACAGGTTTAACAGTATTTTTCCCGATTTCAGATTCAAAATGAAATGAGAAACAAGTTATACATATATTAAATAATGTAGAAAATTTCCTATCAATTTTCAATTTTGCAAAATATGAATGCTAATTTCTTAATATAAATAACTCAAAATCTAGTATGACTGAAACTTTAGTTGGTCAATTTCCAAAGCATATAGGAAGTACTGGGGGTTTATTAAACTCAGCAGAAACCGAAGAAAAATATGCAATTGTATGGAAAAGTTCAAAAGAACAAGCATTTGAATTACCCACCGGCGGTGCCGCCATTATGCATGAAGGTGATAATTTAATGTACTTCGCAAGAAAAGAACAATGCCTTGCATTAGGGACACAATTGAGAGCTTTCAAACCAAGAATTGAGGACTTTAAAATCTACCGAATTTTTCCGGGTGGAGATACTGAATTTTTACACCCTAAAGATGGTGTTTTTCCTGAAAAAGTTAATGAGGGAAGAGAGAAAGTTGGTCATAATCCAAGGAGAATAGGTGAGAATCCTAATCCAGCTGGGTTGAAATTTACTACTAAGAATACTTTTGATTAACCTCCTAAAAGTTGATATAAAAGAAGTATATAATTATAATTTGGGTTGACATTATTAATATGATCAGCTCACAGAAAGATAGTTTTTTAAAGGCTCACAAAGAAGGTAAAAATTTTATACCTATCATTCAAACTTGGCCAGCAGATTTAGAGACACCATTGTCGACTTGGTTGAAATTATCTTCAAAGAATTCGCACGGTGTTTTTCTTGAATCTGTAGAAGGTGGAGAAAGTTTGGGTAGATGGAGTATTGTTGCTACTGAACCTCTTTGGGAAGCCGTTTGTTACGGAGAAGAAATTGTTAAAACATGGAATAATGGAAAAACTGAAGTATATAAAGGTAATCCCTTTAATATTTTAAAAACTTGGACAAAGGAATATAAGTCGTCTACGGTTGATGATTTGCCATCAATTGGACAATTATATGGTTCTTGGGGTTATGAATTAATTAATCAAATAGAACCAAGCGTCCCAATAAATGAAATAGAGAAAAATAACATACCATATGGTTCCTGGATGTTTTTTGATCAGCTAGTGGTTTTTGACCAAATAAAAAGATGTATTACCGCAGTAACATACGCAGATACTACTTCTTCCAAAGATTCTTGTATTGAAGAAGTTTATCTAAACTCAATTTCTAAAATAAAGAAAATTAGGGAATTAATGAAAATTCCTCTGAAAGAAAACGAGTTTTTAGAGTGGAATGAAAATGAGAATTCGAATTTAGATATTAAAAGTAATTGGAAGAAAAAAGATTTTGAGGATGCAGTTCTCTCCGCAAAAGAATACATAAGAAAAGGAGATATCTTTCAAATAGTAATTAGTCAGAAATTCCATACTCAAGTAAATAATAATCCTTTTAATTTATATAGAAGTTTAAGGATGGTTAATCCTTCTCCATATATGTCATTTTTTGATTTTGGCTCATGGTATCTGATAGGATCCAGTCCTGAAGTAATGGTAAAAGCTGAAAAAAATAAAAAAAATCAGATTATTGCAAGTTTAAGACCAATAGCTGGTACAAGACCTAGAGGTAATGATCCGCAAAAAGATCTCGAATTAGAAAAGGATTTATTGAAAGATCCAAAAGAAATAGCAGAGCATGTAATGCTAATAGATCTGGGAAGAAATGATCTAGGCAGAGTTTGTGAAATTGGTACCGTGGAGGTTAAAGATTTAATGGTTATTGAAAAATATTCACATGTTATGCATATTGTGAGTGAAGTGGAGGGAATCTTAAAAACAGATACTGATGTATGGGATTTGTTAAAGGCATGTTTTCCCGCTGGAACTGTAACTGGTGCTCCAAAAATAAGAGCTATGCAATTGATTAAAAACTTTGAAAAAGATGCTAGAGGTCCTTATGCAGGAGTTTACGGATCTATTGATATCAATGGGGCATTGAATACGGCAATTACAATAAGAACGATGATAGTTAAACCCTCAAAAGATGGAAAATATAATGTATCAGTTCAGGCTGGAGCCGGAATAGTTGCTGATTCTTCTCCTGAAAATGAATATCAAGAGACAATTAATAAAGCTAAGGGGATTCTAAAAGCATTAGCCTGTTTGGATAAATAAATGAGTAAAGTTAATCTCTATAAAGGTTTTGAAGTGGAACTTTTCACAGGTTCTTTAAATTCTCATATAGGTGTTTCAGCTGATATTGAAAAAATTTTTTCTGATTTTGTTAAAGAACCAGATGACAGAAATGTTGAATACATAACAACCCCTGAAAAAGACTACAAGTTTCTATACGAGAAATTAATAACTCCTAGAAAAAAATTAAGACAATGGCTAAATAATAAAGGGTTAACAATTATTCCTTCATCTACTCTTTGTTTTGAACATGATATTCAATTTCAAAGATCTGATATTGATAATGTTTATCATCAATTCATACAAGACAATTATGGAATCTCTATAGCAACTTCAAGTGTCCATATAAATATTGGAATAGATAACTTAGATAAGCTTTTTGCTGCTATAAGGTTGATAAGATCTGAGGCTGCTTTGTATCTATCAATAAGTGCTAGCTCACCTTTTTTAAATAATAAAATTACTGAAAATCATTCTCAAAGATGGATTCAGTTTCCTAAAACACCAAGTAAAGTTCCTTTTTTTGTAAATCATAATTCCTATATTGATTGGATCGAGAAAAATTTAGCTAATGAAAATATGCAAAACATAAGGCATTTTTGGTCTTCAATCCGACCTAATGGTCCTCAAAGGCCTTTAATTCTTGATCGTTTGGAATTAAGAATTTGTGATTTTGTTCATGATATTAATTTGCTGCTGGGGATAACGGCTCTACTAGAACTAAGGATTTTAAATCTTTTTGAAAATTTAAATACTTTAGATCCTTTGAATGCGAGCATTTTTTCCATCAATGAATTATCTGAAATATGTGATCAAAATGAAATTAATGCTGCTAAAGACAGTCTTAATTCAGAGTTAATTCACTGGCAAGATGGTGAAAAAGTTATTTGCAGAGAATGGATTCAAAACTTATTGACAGATTTATCATCCACCGCAGAAAAATTTAATATGAAACATCTTTTGCAGCCTATCTATACAGTGCTTGAAGAGGGTAATCAATCTATGAAGTGGATAAATCAATATGAAAAAGGTCTTTCCATTGAGCAAATAATGAAAATTTCTGTCGATGATATGATCAAGAATGAAGATGAAAGTGTTTGATCATTTAAACAAACATTTGATCTGAATATTTTCACTTGTGACATAATTACTATATGGAATCTTTTCAACAGATTAAAAATAATAATGTGGATCTTGTAAGTAGTAATGATCCACTTGATAAAAATCGTCTATTAATAGAGGATCTATGGGAATCTGTGCTTAGAGAAGAATGCCCAGAGGATCAAGCAGATAGATTGATACAGCTTAAAGAATTAAGTTATTCAAAACAAATTGATGGTGATAGTTCAAAAACTTTTAAAAATGAAATAGTTGATATTGTAAATTCTATGGATTTGGCCGAATCTATTGCGGCAGCAAGGGCGTTCTCGTTATATTTTCAACTAGTTAATATTTTGGAACAAAGAGTTGAAGAAGATAGATATATTCAAAGTTTTACTAATAAGAATGTTCAAAAATCCCCGGAAAATCTTGATCCTTTTGCCCCAGCCTTGGCTAGGCAAAATGCTCCAGTAACATTTAGAGAATTATTTTATAGGTTGAGGAAATTAAATGTACCTCCAGGAAAATTAGAGGCATTATTGCAGGAAATGGATATTCGCCTAGTTTTTACTGCACATCCGACCGAGATAGTAAGACATACAATTAGACATAAGCAAACTAGAGTCGCAAATCTGTTAAAAAAAATACAGGCTGATCAATTTTTTACAAAAGAAGAAAAAAACTCTCTAAAAATCCAATTAAAAGAGGAAGTAAGACTTTGGTGGAGGACTGATGAATTGCATCAATTTAAACCTTCAGTTTTAGACGAAGTAGATTATGCTTTGCATTATTTTCAGCAAGTTTTATTTAATGCAATGCCTCAATTGAGAGGAAGAATTGCTGAAGCACTTTCCGAAAACTATCCAGATGTTCAGATGCCCTCTGAATCTTTTTGTAACTTTGGTTCTTGGGTTGGCTCTGATAGAGATGGAAATCCATCGGTCACTCCTGAAATAACATGGAGAACTGCCTGCTATCAAAGGCAGTTAATGTTGGAACGATATATTATTGCAATATCTAATCTTAGAGATCAATTAAGTGTCTCAATGCAATGGAGTCAAGTAAGTTCCTCTTTATTAGAGTCACTAGAAACAGATAGAGTTAAGTTCCCAGAAATCTATGAAGCTAGGGCTACAAGATACAGATCAGAACCTTACCGATTAAAGTTAAGTTATATCTTAGAAAAATTAAGATTAACTCAGGAAAGGAATAATTTATTAGCTGAGAGTGGCTGGAAATTTGATTTAGAGGGGGAAATTGATACAAAAAATATTGATAAAGTTGATAATTTATACTACAAATCGGTGAATGAATTTACTTATGATCTCGAATTGATAAAAAATAGTTTAATTAGTACAGATTTAACTTGCGAAGCAGTAAATACATTACTTACTCAGGTTCATATTTTTGGATTTTCTTTAGCAAGTTTAGATATTCGTCAAGAAAGTACAAGGCATAGTGATGCTTTACAAGAGCTTACAAATTATCTTGATTTATCCGTGCAGTATGATCAAATGTCTGAGTTAGATAAAATTAAATGGCTTGTAGACGAATTAAATACAAAAAGACCTTTAATTCCTTCCGACTTCAATTGGACTAAAACTACTGAAGAAACCTTTTCAGTTTTTAAAATGGTTAAGAGATTGCAACAAGAATTTGGAAGTCGTATTTGTCATTCTTATGTAATTTCAATGAGTCATAGTGCATCAGACTTGCTCGAAGTTCTCTTACTTGCCAAAGAAATGGGACTTCTTGATCAAAATTCACAAAAGTCAAAATTATTAGTTGTACCTCTTTTCGAGACTGTTGAAGACCTTAAGAGAGCGCCAGAAGTAATGGAAAAGTTGTTTAAATTGGATTTCTACAAATCATTATTGCCAAAAGTTGGAGAATCTTTTAAACCTCTTCAAGAATTAATGCTTGGATATTCTGATAGCAATAAAGATTCAGGTTTTGTTTCTAGTAATTGGGAAATTCATAGAGCCCAGATAGCTCTTCAAAATCTTGCAAGTAAAAATAACATATTGCTGAGACTTTTTCATGGAAGAGGAGGGTCTGTTGGCAGAGGAGGAGGCCCAGCTTATCAGGCAATATTAGCTCAACCAAGCGGTACTTTAAAAGGAAGAATAAAAATAACAGAACAAGGCGAAGTTTTAGCTTCAAAATATAGTCTTCCAGAACTAGCTTTGTATAATCTAGAAACTGTTACCACAGCTGTTATCCAGAATAGTTTAGTAAATAATAGACTCGATGCTACTCCAGAATGGAATCAATTAATGTCTAGACTTGCAGAGACATCAAGATCTCACTACCGAAAATTAGTGCATGAGAATCCTGATTTGTTAAATTTCTTTCAAGAGGTAACGCCAATAGAAGAAATAAGTAAATTGCAGATATCTAGCAGGCCTGCGAGAAGAAAAAAAGGCGCAAAAGATTTGTCAAGTTTAAGAGCTATTCCATGGGTGTTTGGTTGGACGCAAAGTAGATTTCTTTTGCCAAGTTGGTTTGGAGTAGGAACTGCATTATCATCTGAATTAAATTCAGATCCACAACAAATTGAATTACTAAGAGTGCTGCATCAAAGATGGCCATTTTTTAGAATGCTTATATCCAAAGTAGAAATGACATTATCAAAAGTGGATTTGGAAGTTGCTAAATATTATGTGGATACTCTTGGTAGTAAAGAAAATAAAGATTCCTTTGAAAATATTTTTAAAGTAATTTCTAAAGAATATAACTTAACAAAATCTTTAATACTAGAAATTACTGGGAAAAATAATCTACTCGAATCTGATAGAGACTTAAAATCATCAGTAAACTTGAGAAATAAAACTATTATCCCATTGGGATTTTTACAGGTTTCACTTTTGAGAAGACTTAGAGACCAAACAAGACAACCCCCAATTAGCGAGTTTGTTATTGATAAAGATGAATCTAGAAGAGCTTATAGCAGAAGTGAATTATTGAGAGGGGCATTGTTAACTATCAATGGGATAGCTGCTGGTATGAGAAATACAGGTTGATAATTGCAATATTTTTCTAAAAAAAAACTTGTTCTCCCTGAAGGTTATTTTGTTAACTCTTCTCAGTTTCCAATAACTAAAGAAGTGAATAAACTTTTAGCTAATTGTGGTTGTGAAATTTACCCAGTAAAACTCCTTTCAGAGGCTATTAAAAAAAGTAATTTCTTTTTTACAATTCAGAATGAATTCAAAAACAAATTATATGGCTTTGTAAGGGTTACATCCGACAGGGGATTAAATGCTAATTTATGGAATTTAAGTGCAGCCCCAGGGAATAATCAGCAACTTTATTATTCGATATTGCTTCAAGTAACTCTTGAGAAAATAAATAGAGAAATGCCTGGATGTAGTATTTCTGTGCAAGCTCCAGTTTCTTCATTTAAAAGTTTAGAAGAGAGTGGATTCATACTAGATCCAAATGGAATAAGAGTAATGGGATATAAACTTTAAAAATATACGAGCATGGAGGGATTCGAACCCCCGACTCTCAGAACCGGAATCTGATGCTCTATCCAACTGAGCTACATGCCCTTTTATTTTTCAATTTCTTTAAAGAAAATCTAAATATACCAAACTTAGCTAATTTAATTAATGTATGCATAAAGAAAATTTTTTTAAATAAACTAAAAATTAAGAATTTTCGAAACCATAAAAGTTTTGAAATTGACCTAAAAGAGCAAAGAACAATTGTTCTTGGTTGTAATGGTATTGGCAAGTCAAATTTACTTGAATCAGTTGAATTTTTAAGTCAATTAAAATCTAATAGAGCATTAAGTGATAAAGATTTAATTGAAAATGATAGTGATATGGCTTTAATTTCAGGACAAATCGATTTTAGAGATGATTTAAAGTTGAATTTATTTCGAAAAGGCCCTAAAAGAATTTATGTTAATGAATCAATCCTAAAAAAGCAGAGTGAAATAAAGCATTATATTCGGAGTGTATGTTTTTGTTCAAATGATATAGATATCGTTAGAAGTGAACCAAATTATCGAAGAATATGGATTGATAAAGTCGTATCTCAACTTGAACCAGTCTATTTAGATTTGATAAGTAGATTTAATAGACTTCTAAAACAAAGAAGTCATTTTTGGCGTTCAGAAAGTTACCTGAATAATCAACATCCAGATATCATTGAGAGTTTTGATGTTCAAATGTCAATAATAAGTACAAGAATTTTTAGGCGCAGAAGAAGGGCTTTATTAAAAATAAAACCATATGTTGAATATTGGCATAATCACTTAAGTAAATCTAAAGAGCAAATAGATATAAAATATCTTTCAGGGATACAAAATATAAGCCCAGAAGAAGAAGCAGAAGAAATTATCAGTAAGAAAATAGAAGAACAACTATCAAAGCAGCGTTCAATGGAAGCATTGACTGGTAAATGTAATTTTGGACCTCATCGTGATGATATTGAGTTCCTAATTAATAATATTTCAGTCAGAAAATATGGTTCATCTGGTCAGCAAAGAACTTTTATCTTGGCTTTAAAGATGGCTGAACTTGATTTATTAACTAAAACATTAAATGTGCCTCCAATACTTATATTGGATGATGTATTGGCAGAATTAGATATTACTAGACAAAGTTTGTTGCTAAATGCTGTAGGTAAAGATAGTCAATGTTTTATAAGTGCGACACATTTAGATAAATTTAATCGGTCTTTTATAGGCTCTTCACAAATGATTCACCTATAATTCTAAAAGTCATGATTTTTGGCTAGTCTTAAATGTATATAAATTTATTAATGGAAGTCCCCAAAAAAAATCAAATTTTAAAATCGTACAGTAATGACCAAAAATTAGGTCATCAAAGTAAACATCTTTTGTTAGAACTTTATAAATGTGATTACGAAAAATTAAATGATGAATCTTTTTTGCGTTGTTCATTAAATAGGGCTGCCAAATTGGCAAATGCTACAGTACTTAATTTGATAAGTAATAAATTCGAGCCTCAAGGGGTTACAGCAATTGCATTACTATCTGAATCTCATATTTCAATCCATACTTGGCCTGAATCTAGTTATTCTGCAATCGATATCTTTACATGTGGTCAAAATATGTTTCCAGACCTTGCTAGCCAATATTTAATTGATGTTTTGAAAGCTGAAGAACATTATTTGCGTGTCCTTGAGCGAAATCCCCCTGCACAAGTACTTAGAGAGATGAGAACAGTAGTTTGACTTTCAATATTTATCTATTTAATTTTCCGCTTATTAGTCCCTCAAGATCTAGGCTTGTACAATTAAATCCTAAATTAGAAAAATATTGAACTAATTCACTAAAATTATATTTTTTAAAAAAATGCTTTAATTCTTCTTGAGGAATTTCTATTCTTGCGGTCGATCCCTGGCATCTAACTCTAACCTCTGATAAACCACCTTCTTTTAGGTATTCTTCAGCTTTCTCAACCATTTTAAGCCTTACATTGGTTATCTCATGGCCATAAGGAAATCTTGAGGCTAAGCAAGGTTGAGCAGGTTTATCCCACCAAGGGAAACCTAATGCTCTTGATATATCCCTTATATCTTGCTTTGAGAATTTAAACTTAGCAAGGGGAGAAATAACTCCTGCTTTTTTTGCGGCTTGTATACCTGGCCTGTAATCTTTAAGATCATCTAGATTTACTCCATCTAAAACAAGTTTATAATTAAGTTTTTTAGATAAGTAGGTTGTATGTTTGTGAAGCTCTTTTTTACATGCAAAACATCTATCATTTGGATTTTGACTGTAACTTGATTGGTCTAATTCTGATGTTTTAATTTCTAAATGCTTCACTCCAATCCATTTAGCTTGACTTCTTGCTTCCTCACGAAGTGTGTTTGCTAATGCAGGAGAAACTCCAGTAATTGCAATGGCTTTACTCCCCAGTTGCTCGAATGCTAATGATGCTACTAATGTACTGTCCACACCTCCTGAATAAGCAATACAAACACTGTCAAGATTCTTAATGTATCTTCTAATTGTATAAAGTTTTTCACTTTGTTCATCAGAGAGAATTTCTAGTTGATTGAACATGCTGATTACTTTATGATTTAAATTACCTATGAATAGGTTGAATTTATTATTAAATTTTTAATAATATTCATAACTATAACTTAGATTAACTTTAACCACTTTGTTCAATTGACGAATACAAGTAGAAACAGAGGAATTGGAATAGTCACAGCAAGTGACAGTCAAGAGAGATCAATAGGTCAATTGCATATTTATGATGGAGAAGGTAAGGGGAAAAGTCAAGCTGCTTTAGGAGTTGTGTTAAGGACAATAGGTTTAGGTATATGTGAAAAAAAACAGTCCAGAGTTTTGCTTCTAAGATTTTTAAAAGGTCCTGAAAGATCATATGATGAAGATTCGGCTATAGAGGCCTTGCAAAGAGGCTTCCCACACTTAATTGACCATGTAAGGACAGGAAGATCGGAATTTTTTACTGCTGACCAGGTGACAAAGTTTGATATTGGTGAGGCTGAAAGAGGTTGGAATATTGCTAAGGGAGCAATTGCAAGTTCACTTTATTCTGTCGTTGTATTAGATGAGTTGAATCCAGTTCTTGATTTAGGAATGCTTGATATTAAGGAAGTAGTTAATTCTCTTCAAAATCGTCCTGATGGGCTTGAAATAATTATTACTGGAAGAGCAGCCCCTTCTTCTTTGGTAAGAATATCGCAACTCCATTCAGAAATGAGACCACGTTTAACAAAAGACTTATCAAAACTTGCAAGAGAAAGGAAATTAAATGGTGGAATTGAGATTTATACAGGTGAAGGAAAAGGCAAATCTACAAGTGCTCTTGGCAAGGCTCTTCAAGCTATTGGTAAAGGAATATCTCAAGATAAAAGTCATAGAGTTTTAATATTACAGTGGTTAAAAGGTGGAAATGGTTATACCGAAGATGCTGCTATAGAAGCTTTGAGAGAAAGTTATCCACATTTGGTAGATCATTTACGCTCAGGAAGAGACGCGATCGTATGGAGGGGTCAGCAAAAACCAATTGATTATGTTGAGGCTGAAAGAGCATGGGAAATTGCTAAAGCTGCTATTTTGAGTGGTTTGTATAAGACAATTATTTTGGACGAATTGAATCCAACTGTTGATTTGGAATTGCTACCTGTCGAATCGATACATCAAACGCTATTAAAGAAACCAACAGAAACAGAAGTTGTTATTACTGGTAGATGTAAAAATGAACCTTCATACTTTGAACTCGCAGATGTTTACTCTGAAATGGTTTGTCATAAGCATTATGCGAATGTGGGAGTTGATTTGAAACGAGGTGTAGATTATTAAATATTTTTAAATATTAATTGCATGATATTTTTTTTACCTTTTCAATACCACCCTCAATAGATCTAGATTTAATTTTGAATTTAGACAATATTTCTGAAGCTTTTTCAGAACGTTTACCAGATTGACATATCGTGAAAATCTCCTTAATTAAACTTTCCTTTTGAATGAATTCCAAGTCAGATTCTTTGTTTAAATGACTTAGGGGGATTGATATAGAACCTTCTATCGCAGAGTTAGAAAATTCTTCATTTTCCCGAACATCAATTAAAAGAATTTTATTTGGATTTGCTTTGTATAAGCTATTAAAATCATTAGCATTAATTATGTTAATTTCGTTATTTTTCTCAGAACATTTATCGTCAATGTAAAAGTCAACAAACTGAGAAAGATTTTTTATTCGCTTATTTGCATGATCACCTTTTAAATGTAATTTTTTCATATTCATATTCAAAAGATCAAAAACTAAAACTTTTCCATCCAAAATTTCGCCTTTTTTTAAAATAATTTTGATAATCTCATTAACCTGAAGAATTCCTATTAAACCCGTTGATACCCCTACAATTCCATATTCTGCACAACTAGGAACAGCATTTTTTGAAGGTGATTCTGGAAGCAGGTCTCTTAAATTAGGACTAGTTTTATTTAAATTAAAAACACTTAATTGTCCTTCAAAGCCCTGAACGCTTCCAAAGACTAGAGGTTTATTAAGTATTAGACACGTATCGTTTATCAAATATCTAGTGGCAAAATTATCTGAGCAATCACAAATAACATCAAATTTACGAATTATTTCTTGGGCATTTTCTGCATTAATCCTTTTATTAAAAATAGATACCTCAATATTAGGATTTAGTTTTTTAATTCTTTCTCTTGCAGAACTAATTTTTAAATTTCCCACTGTATCTGTTTCATGAATTATTTGTCGTTGGAGATTAGATTTCTCAACGTGATCATTATCAACTATTCCAATTTTTCCAATACCCGTTGCAGCCAGATAAAGCAAAACGGAAGAACCAAGTCCACCTGCTCCAATACATAATACTGAGCTGTTTTTGAGATCTAGTTGGCCCTCATAACCTATCTCTTTGAGGGTTAAATGCTTCTGATATCTTTCTTGTTCATCTGGATTTAAAAAATTAAATTTGATATCTTTGATCATTCGATTTTTAATTTTGCTTAATAAACTATGAAATAATAATAATTTAAATAAAAGTTTTAGCCTTTTAAATTTTTTGTATTACTTAAATTTATTAATGTTTTTTGTTAGTACTAGACAATAATGTGAAGTTTTTATAAATCATTTTTAAGTTTAAATATCTTGAAAAACAATGCATATCAAAACATCTGAATAAATACAAAATGTTTCGGTTCGGAATTTTGCACAATAAAAAGGTAGTCAACTGGCGTTTTTTCCGATACTGTCTGGTTCATATATTAAGTTTACTGAATTCATGAGTGATAACACTCCAGAGTCAAATCAAGACTCCGGCTCAGAAACCAAAAGCTTTTCAGAGAAGTACTCTGATGTAATGGGTAAAGTCAATGAAACCCTAGGTAATGTTGATTGGACTCAAATGGGAAAATACGGCAAAGCAGCAGGAATAATTGCTGTTGTCGTTATTGCTCAGATAATAATTAAAGTTGTCATTGACACGATTAACTTTTTCCCAATTCTACCAGGTTTACTAGAGTTATTAGGCGTAATTGTTGTTGGTCAATGGAGCTGGCAGAATCTTCGCACCAGTGAAAATCGTGAAGCTGTTTTAGATAAGGTACAAAATCTTAAAAAGACTTATTTAGGATAGTTGAAGATTACATATTGAGTATTGCTTTCACGTAATTTTTGACTTGATTTAAATATGATCCTCCGAACATGTTCGCATGATTCAAGATATGGTAAAAGTTATAAATAATTATCCTTTTTTCAAACCCTTCTTTAATAGGAAAAATTTTGTGATACTCGTCGTAAAATTCTCTTCTTAAACCTCCAAATAGTTTTGTCATAGCTATATCTACTTCATTATCTGCCCACCAAGATGCAGGGTCAAATATTACTCCTTTTCCACTTTTTTCTACTCCTACATTACCTGACCACAAATCACCATGAACTAGACTATGTATTGGTTCATGATTTAGTAATTCCGATTTAATTTTTTCTATAACTTTATTTATGGTTTCTTTATCTAAAACATTTAATTTTAGTAATGATAATTGAGGTATTATACGTAAATTTAAAAAGCAATCTATCCAATTATTTTCCCAGCCTTTTTTCTGATTTATTATTCCAATAAAACCTTCAATCGGATACCCAAAAATTTTTGGATTAGATTCAGATGAATTTAAGTGCATTTCTCCTAAACCTTTTCCAAGATTTTTTTGATCAAAGTTTTGCATTTCTATCCATTCAATTAAGAGAATTTCTGTATTTTTAATATTTTTATATGCAATAACTTCAGGGATAACTAAGTATTTTTGATTAATAAATTTCCTCAAATCTTGAAGACAATATTTTTCAAATTCAAGAAATTTTTTGTTTCTATTGTTCTTTTTAAGAAATAATTTTTTGTGTGCGAATTCTATTTGCCATGCACTATGAATATCCCCCCCATGAATTTGTTCAATACTTTTCGGATAAGCTTCGCCTAATTCATCACAAATTTCGCTAACTTCAATAAAGGACAATTTTTGCATTTCAATGAGAAAATCTGAAGTTGTTGTTGTTGGTGCAGGTATTGCTGGACTAACTTCTGCAGCAATTTTATCAAAGCAAGGGCTATCAGTGACTTTAATCGAATCTCATACTCAATCAGGAGGTTGTGCGGGTACTTTTAAAAGAAAGAATTATGTTTTTGATGTTGGCGCAACTCAAGTAGCTGGTTTAGAGAAAGGAGGGATACATTCAAGGATTTTTGATTTTTTAGACATTCCATCTCCTGAAGCTTCTATTTTAGATCCTGCTTGTATTGTTGATTTAAATGATGGTCATACGCCAATACATATTTGGTATGAAAAAAGTAAATGGATTGCTGAAAGAGAAATGCAGTTTCCTGGAAGCGGTAGATTTTGGAATCTTTGTACCCACATTCATCAAAGTAATTGGATTTTTGCTAATAATAATCCGGTATTGCCCATTAGTAATTTTTGGGATTTTTCGCAACTTTTCAAAGCACTTGTACCGTCAAACCTTGTAACAGGTATCTTACTTAAATCTACTATTTTTGATTTATTGCGAATATGTGGATTATCTAAGAATGGGCGTTTGATTAAATTCTTAAATCTTCAACTGAAACTCTATTCTCAAGAGGACGTTTATAATACCGCAGCATTATATGGTTCTACTATTCTTCAGATATGTCAACAGCCTCATGGTCTTTGGCATCTTAAACAATCTATGCAGTCTTTAAGCGATGCATTAGAAAATTCATTGACTAAAACAGGTGTGAATCTAATTTTTGGCCAGAAAGTTAATTCTGTAAATTTTGATGACCGAAATAAGTGTTGGAAAGTATCTGCTAATTCAAAAAAAGATTCTTTTGTTTACCAAGCAAAAGATTTAATTTATACAGCCCCTCCTCAATCTTTACTAGAGCATTTGAAGGAACCTTTAAATAAAAAACAAAGCTATAAAAATAGACTTATCAATTTACCTGATCCAAGTGGAGCTATAGTTTTTTATTCAGCATTAAAAAAAGAACATATTAAAAAAATTTCCTCTCATCATTATCAATTTGTTTCGCGTGAATTTGGCTCATTATTCGTATCAATTAGCGAAGATGGTGATGGAAGAGCACCAAAAGGTGAAATTACTTTAATAGCTAGTATTTTTACTAAGACAAAAGATTGGTTCAATTTAGATAAACAAAATTATTTAAATAGGAAAAATGATTTCCTAAAAAAAATATCTTTTGAATTAGAACGTCAATTTGATATTGTTTCTGAAAATTGGCTACACAGAGAATTAGCGACTCCATTGGGATTTCAAAAATGGACTAACAGGCCCAATGGAATAGTTGGTGGACTCGGACAAAATCCAGATATATTTGGTTTATTTGGATTATCTAGTAGGACTCCTTTTCAAGGTTTATGGTTATGTGGTGATTCAATCTATCCAGGTGAGGGAACCGCAGGTGTTAGTCAGTCTGCATTAATGGTTTCAAAGCAAATATTAGCTTCTAAAGGTATTGATAACTTTAATCTATAAAATTTTTCCTAATTTCTTTTGATGCATAAAGTTTGTCAGAAAGTAACTCCCAATTTCTTTCTTTAATAAGAGTTTCCAATCTATTCAGCTTATTTTTAAAAATATTAATGGCATTTAAAACATTAATTTGATTATTCATAGCTAAATCTAAGCCTAATTGTTCATTACCGCCGCCAACTCTCGAAGTGTCTGCGAATCCTGTAGCTGCTAGTCTCTTGGTGAGATCTAATAAAGGTTGATTATTTTTTGTGTGTACGGTTTCAATAAGTGCAGAAGCTAAAAATATAGGCAAGTGAGAAATCAGAGATACTGCTTCATCATGCTCTTTTGGCGATGCTTGGCAAATTTCACAATCCATAGACTCTATTAGCTCTGAAAGAGTTTTGAGAGCGTTTAAATCACTATTTTGTGAAGGGGTAATAATCCATTTTGCATTTTCAAAAAGACCTTCGAAACCAGAATCAACTCCTTTTTTTTCTGTTCCTGCCATTGGATGTGATCCAATAAATAAAGGATGTAAATTTTCCCATGTATTTACAATTTGTTCTTTAACAGAGCCTACATCAGTTACTATCGTTTCTTTTGGTATTGAAGCTAATAAACGCTGAGATGGACTGATCAAATCTTTAATAGGCAATGCTAAAATTATGAGCTGACATTCTTTTAATAGGTTCAGATCACAGCTAATAAAATTTGCAAGCTTTTTCTCTCTTGCTTTTTTTTCATTAAATTCATTATTTACTATTCCATAAATTGTATGGTTTAGACTTTGGAGTTTTAATCCTAAAGATCCGCCAATTAAACCTAATCCTACTATTCCAATTTTCATAGATTGATTAATTCAAGACTTTACTTATATTGATAACAATTTTTTGTATATTAGAGTCATAAATTTTGTATGTATTTGAAAATTAAATTAATTATAAATGCTTGAAATTTTAAGTCATCAATATTTAAAAATTCTTTTGAGAGATCAAAGTATTAAATGGAAACACATATATTCTTTTGGGAGAATAGTCTCTAAGTGTATTGAAAATGATTCTACATATTTAATTAATTCAGAAATTTTTTCTACCAATGATTGGTTGCCTGCAATTTTGATTTCTCTATTCTTAAAAGAAGAAGATTCAACTTTTATTTTATCTGAACAAAAAATTCAATTTGTAAACCAATTTCAGATTGATATTTTTAAAAATCTTGGTTTTAATTTCACTAAAACAAATGATCAAATTATTTTTGCAAATCATCATGTGCGCTTGATAACAATCAATGGTTTACTTAATGAACCAAATACTTTTAATCTTAAAAATCATCGGATTATTTTTTCTGGAATTGAGGATATACAACAAGATCTAAAAAATTATTTTAGGATTTCTCTAATGAAAAAGGATTGGACAAAAAATTCTCAAGAATATAAATCCATTAATGAGAAATTTATTAAATTATATGATTCTTTGAAGAAAAATTTCTTGATGAGAAAGGTTTTAGGAAATAGCTATATAAATTTACATGAAAAAGAAATTAGTTTTTTTTCAAATTTTTTTCATGAAAATTCCTCTTTTTCTGATAAATTTTTAAGTGTTAACAAAGCATTATCTCAAGGATGGGCATGCTGGGTAAAATTAAATGATAAAAATTTAGATTGGTGTTTGTATTTACAACCAATAGATGAAATTGCTCAAATTAAGCAACTTTTTTCTAATAATAAGTTTGTTTTTTTATCAGCTTTGAGAAAAGATAATTTTTTCCAAATGTACTTCAAAAAGCAAAGTTTAGATATCGACTTGGTTATTAATTTTAAAAGTAATTTTGAGGAGAAAAAGATCTCATTATATATACCCTCAAAACAGTTGCTTCCCAATAATCCTTTTTTTGCCAATTCAATCTTAGATAAATGCAAAAAGTTATTACTTTTTAGAAAGGGTTTAACATTAGTTTTGTCTGATGATATTGATTTGAAAACTAATATTGCTACGGAATTAGCCTCGAGATACGGGAAGAGGGTTTTGCTAGAAACAATTCCCTCTCATGATAATGAAATTCTTTGCTCTAGTTATGATTGGTGGATTACGAATTCTGATTTAATACAGATTCCAGAACAAATTATTATTCCTTTACTTCCAATTCCAAATATGTCAGAACCTATTAATGCAATTACAGTGTCTCATAAAAAAAAGCTTTCTCAAGATTGGTTCAGAGACTTCTTTCTTCCTCAAGCTAGAATAAAACTTGAAAGATCTATTTCTCCTCTAAGAAGAAATTCAGGTAAGCTAATAATTTTAGATGGAAGAGCAAATAAAAGAAACTGGGGAAGATTACTTCTGCAAAACATTCAACCCTCAAAACAAATTCACTATGTGCTACCTTTTGATTAGATTATATTTTGTAAATAACTAACGAAATATGGGAGAAGCAAAAAGACGCAAAACACTCGGTTTACCTCCAAAAAAACATAATACTAAAATCAAATTTGATGATTCCCCAAGACTATTTAAATGGCTTCCTTTTACAGTCAATCAAAGAGATAGTCTAATTAAATTAAGTATAAAGGCTAGCTGGTTTGGAATTGGAGGGTTAGTTATTTTATGGATTGTAGTGAGATTTATAGGCCCTGCTGCTGGGTGGTGGACTCTGGCTGATTCGTTATAAATTTAAGCTACTGTTTTTAAATCATTAACAGCGATTGTATTAGCAGGATTACTATTTAATGCTTTCATTGAATTAGAACTGACTTCAGTACCTTCTGTTAATTTATCTTTAACCATAGATTCTATTTTATTTCTAATTTCTAAGTTTTGATCAAGCCAAATAATTGTATTATCTCTTCCTTGCCCAATATTTTCTCCTTCATAACTATACCAAGCGCCTCTTCTTATTATGATATTAGTCTCTTCTGCTAAATCTAATAAACATCCTGTTGTACTAATACCTTTTCCGAAGAGAATATCAAATTCTGCAATTCTAAATGGTGGCGCAACTTTGTTTTTTGCTACTTTCACTTTTGCTCTTATGCCGTATTCTTCTGTACCTCTTTTAAGAGTTTGAATTCTTCTGATATCAAGTCTTACTGATGCATAAAATTTTAGAGCATTCCCTCCTGTCGTTGTTTCTGGATTACCGTATGTAACACCTATTTTTAATCTTAATTGATTCAGGAATATTACCGTACATCCAGATTTACCAATATTTCCGGTTATTTTTCTCATTGCTTGACTCATTAGCCTTGCTTGACTCCCAATTACGTGATCTCCCATTTCTCCTTCTATCTCTGCTCTTGGAGTTAGTGCTGCTACCGAGTCAACAACTACAAGATCTACTGCACTCGATCTTATAAGCTGGTCAACTATTTCTAGAGCCATTTCACCAGTATCTGGTTGTGAAACTAATAAATTTTCAACATCAACTCCTAAAGAGGCTGCATAAACTGGATCAAGTGCATGCTCAGCATCTACAAATGCAGCTACTCCTCCATTTTTTTGGACCTCTGCAATCGCGTGAAGCGTTAATGTAGTTTTCCCTGAACTTTCTGGCCCATAAACTTCTACTACTCTCCCTTTTGGATAGCCTCCCCCTAATGCTAAATCCAACGTGAGTGCCCCGGTAGATATTGTTTCTACTTTCATTCTTGATGCATCACCAAGTCTCATTATTGATCCTCGTCCAAAATTTCTTTCTATTTGACCTAAGACGAGACTTAATGCCTTATCTTTCTCTTTTGATTCAATTTTTTTGGTTTCTTCAAGACTCATTGTTTGATTTATCGATTAAAGTTCTTGTAATTATTCTAAATTTGGAAATTTTTTTTAAACCAAACTTCATAAATACAAACCATAGTACATCAGTACTCTAGCTGATGATATTCAAATTGCAACTAAATTCTCTAGATTTTTTAATTTTAATAATTTAATTTCATTTAAATTATATCTATCTGATTCTTTTAAATATCCCCAATCAGCAAGGTAGCAGGGAATATGAGAAGTTTCTGCATTTTCTTTAATATCAATTAGTGTTTTTTTTCTATCTTCTATAAAACCTAAAATTTCATAATTTTGAGTAAGCTTCTCAGCTATTTTGATTTTTGTTCCAGATTCATAACCAAAAATAAATTCTGGATAAATATTAAATTGTTTAAGAATTTTTTCTGCAAATATTTTCCCTTTTGTTGTTATTATTCCAGCTTTTACTTCTCTTTTCTTTAATTCTTCAATGCAATTTATAACTTCAAAAAATGGATTGTGCAAATTCACCCAAGTTTCGAAATCTTTTTCTATTTGGTATTTGCGAGACTTATCTAATATTTTTTGTAAATCTTCTGAAATCCAGGAATTATCTTTTAATATCTTCTGGCAATTTTGATGATAATTGTTAATGAAATCATCTTTATTTATTATTGGATTTTCTGTTTTTATAAGTTCGTGAACTATTAGAATCATTTCCCAACCATATTTAACCCAAGGCCTAATTTCTTTGAAAGTATTTGGAACTCTTTTATAAAGTTTTTGATCAACAGAGATGTATGGTGAATTTAAATATTTTTCACAGGCTAGTAAAGAACTATGCCAATATTCATACATTCCATCGACTATTACTCCGTCAAAATCAAATAAAAATATTTTTTGAGTAGACACCAATTGATTGTTGAAACTGGGCCGCTAGGATTCGAACCTAGGAATGTCGAGACCAAAACCCGATGCCTTACCACTTGGCGACGGCCCATTGAGTTTTCATTTTAATACATGGATAGATTTTTTTCTATCAAAAAAATACAAAATTTTTTATAAATTCTGAACAGGTTTTAATAAAGATAAATATTATTTCAATTGGCTCATTTTCCATGGCTCTAGAAATTTCTGAGCTTTTTTGATTGCTAAAGCCATTCTTTCAGGATACTCGTAGAGTCTTTTGTTATTTTTGTTAGCAAATTCAATATGTGGCTGCATAATTTTTCTTGCAGAACTGCCAAATGCTATTCCATCTGGAAGATTATTTGAGTTCAAAAATTCATGAGTTTTTTCATTTGTTCCACCTGCCAATTGAATCAAGCCTGGTGGAAGATCTGAACCAATACTCTCAAATAACTTAACTGTATCTCTACTTGTTGTGGGAGAAAGATCACCAGACATTGGCCTCCCATCTAGCTGCCAAATAAGGGGAATGTTAAGTTCATTAAGAATTTCATATCTTTCCCAAAGGGCTTTTAAAAGATCTTTGGGCTGTTGCAATTTTTTCATCGATTGATTTAAACCGCAACTGATAGATATCTTTTCTAATTTCGTTTCAGAACTTTTAAGGATATCTGCAACTTTTTTAAAAGCATCTATGCGATTTATTTCGGTATGAATCTCTACTGCATCAGGCTTTATTTTTTGAAGTGTTAATGATAAATCATCTTTTGACAAATTATATTCATATTCATAAATTTGATTTAAGGGACAACTATTTATACATCTTCCACACCCATAACATTTACTCTCTTTGACCCCAAAATTATCAATTGCAGATGTTGGGCATACTTTTTCGCAAGGTCTTGGACAATCGGGAGGACAATTTATTGGATCAAATTTTGCTTTACGAAAGTGGATATCATTACCATCACTAATGCTGATCATTAATCCAGGATTATTTTTAAAGATTGCTTTTGCCCACTCGATCCCTTTTTTTGCTGCATGAACTATAGATTCTTCAGCAGCAACATCTATGTAATCGACACCAGCTGCAGTATAAATTGCACATAAATCTTCAATAGCAATAATGTCTTCATTACTGGCACCGCATATTAATTTAATCCATTTATTGTTTTGATTCTTAGTTTTAATCAAAAAAAATAACTCTAAAATTCATCCAAAATATAATCATTTAATGACTTCCATTCAAGTTTTCTTGAACCTCCCATTTCAACAACAATTTTTAGTTTATTGTCTTTAGTGCAAATCTCTATTAGGCTTTCTAATTCAGATTGAGAAAAGACTTGACCTTCTAATAACCAAAGTAATTTATGCTTATCGTTTTCATTAAATAACTCAGAAGCTTGGGGAATTACTTGTTGAACTTCTCCGAGGGCTCCGTTTCTCCCAACGCTTTGATGACCAAGGTGAGGTGGCCTGACGCCATGCAATTTTAGTAAAAAGACTTCTGGATCTCCCAGCCCCCTTGCTGAAGTCATGAAAGTTTTAAAACCCTTAGCTCTCATTCTTCTCAAGAGACGAGTTTCATAACCACCCTCAAGAGGAGCAAAGATTGCAAGACATTTGTTGGTTTTTAAATCGCTATGAAATTTTTTTCCTGTGAGCAGTAATGGCATAAAAATTTCCTTTATTTATATTTTATTTTATTTTATGGTACTCGATGATGTACAATTGTAACCTAGTGAATTTTTATGCTCGCAAGCTAGCCGAGCCTCTATAAAATTTACATTTTTAGCGTTTCGTTAAAAAACTCAGGAGGGGCTAACCCAGGAGAAACTATCTAAGTTTTTAGGTAAGTCTCAACCTTATTAATAGTTTTTTTGTTAGCTTAACTTTTCAAATTAAGAAAGGTTCAGATAATTGAAAAATCATTACGAGCTAGCATATTTAGTTTTATGTCTATCGGAATTTTAGGAAAAAAATTGGGTATGTCCCAATTTTTTGATGATAAAGGTAATGCAGTACCAGTTACTCTTATTGAGGCTGGTCCATGCCGAGTCACACAATTGAAAACTACATCTTTGGATGGTTACACTGCCGTTCAGATTGGCTATGGCTTGACAAAAGATAAGCACATAAGTAAGCCTGAAAAAGGCCATTTATTAAAGTCAGGCGTAGAACTTCTTAAGCATTTAAAGGAATATAAGGTCGAAGAAACTTCATCTTATGAAATTGGAAATCAAATAACTGTAAATAACTTTGAGGTTGGTCAGAAAGTTGATATTAGTGGTAAATCTATGGGTAGGGGTTTTGCTGGTTACCAGAAAAGACATGGTTTTAGCAGAGGTCCTATGAGTCATGGTTCAAAAAATCATAGAGCTCCAGGTTCAACAGGGGCAGGAACTACTCCAGGTAGAATTTATCCTGGAAAAAGAATGGCAGGAAGATATGGAGGGAAACAAATAACGACTAAAGGTTTGTTAGTTCTAAAAATTGATGACCAGAAAAACTTGATTGTGGTGAAGGGTTCTGTTCCAGGGAAGCCTGGCTCAATTGTCAATATAAAGCCCAATAACGTCGTTGGTAAAAAAGGAGGGACAAAATCATGACAACACTCGAAACTCTTAAGTGGGATGGTAAAAAATCAGGCAAAGTGTCACTTGACTTAGCGGTTGCTAAAGAAACTTCTTCTTCAGACTTAATTCACAGAGCAGTCCTTAGGCAATTAGCAAACAAAAGACAAGGGACTGCATCAACATTGACAAGATCTGAAGTACGAGGTGGTGGAAGAAAGCCATACAAACAGAAAGGGACAGGAAGAGCTCGTCAAGGTTCCATAAGAACTCCTTTAAGACCTGGTGGCGGTATTATTTTTGGACCGAAGCCACGTTCTTACAATCTTAATATGAATCGTAAGGAGCGTAGATTAGCTCTTAGAACAGCTCTCATGTCCAGAGTATCTGATATGAAAGCTGTTGAAGATTTTGGATCTACCCTAAAGCAGCCTAAAACAAGTGATATCATTAATGGCCTTGCTAGATTAGGAATACAAAAAACCGAAAAAGTTTTAGTTATTCTTGATAGTCCCTCCGAAGTGATAAAAAAATCCATAAATAATATCGAAAAAGTAAAATTAATAGCTGCAGATCAATTGAATGTATTTGATATTCTCAATGCTAATAAGTTGGTTATAGGCCAATCAGCAATAATTAAAATTCAGGAGGTTTATGCATCATGAGCAAAATGTTTGATTCTCGTTTAGCTGATGTAATACGAAAGCCAGTTATTACTGAGAAAGCTACAAACGCACTAGATCTTAATCAATATACTTTTGAAGTGGATCATAGAGCAGCTAAGCCTCAAATAAAGGCTGCTGTTGAAGCCTTGTTCAGTGTTAAAGTCATAGGGGTAAACACTATGAATCCTCCTAGGAGAACTAGAAGAGTCGGAAAATTTTCCGGTAAACGTTCTCAGTTCAAGAAGGCAATTGTACGTCTTGCTGAAGGAGACAAAATCCAACTATTTCCAGAATCTTAAGGAGTTTTAATCATGGCAATTCGAAAATTTAAACCTTATACACCTGGCACTAGACAAAGAGTAGTTACTGATTTTAGTGAAATTACAAGTGCAAAACCTGAGAGATCACTAGTAGTTTCAAAACATAGAGTTAAAGGCAGGAATAATCGTGGAGTGATTACTTGCCGTCATCGTGGAGGTGGTCACAAAAGGCAATATAGATTAGTCGACTTTAGAAGAGATAAAAGAAACATTAATGCTAAGGTTGCAGCTATCCACTACGATCCTCATAGAAATGCAAGGCTTGCACTTTTATTTTACGAAGATGGTGAGAAAAGATATATTATCGCTCCTGCTGGAGTAAAAGTCGGTCAAAATGTTATTTCTGGAGAGAGTGTCCCAATTGAAGATGGCAATGCAATGCCGCTTTCAGTTATGCCCTTAGGATCTAGTGTTCATTGTGTTGAGTTATATGCAGGTAGAGGTGCTCAGATGGTTAGGTCTGCAGGATCTAGTGCTCAAGTTATGGCTAAAGAGGGAGATTATGTTGCTTTAAAACTTCCATCTACTGAGGTAAGACTTGTCAGAAAAGAATGTTATGCAACTCTTGGAGAGGTTGGTAATTCAGAAATAAGAAATACTAGCTTAGGTAAAGCAGGAAGAAGAAGATGGCTTGGAAGAAGGCCTCAAGTAAGAGGAAGTGTAATGAACCCATGTGATCATCCACATGGTGGAGGAGAGGGAAAAGCACCAGTTGGTCGAGCAGGCCCTGTAACTCCATGGGGTAAACCAGCTCTTGGGTTAAAGACACGTAAAAAGAACAAACCAAGCAATAAATTAGTAGTTCGAAGACGTCGTCGCGTTTCTAAGAGGAGTAGGGGAGGAAGAGATTCTTGATTACTTCATTTATTACTTTAATTTTTATTTTATAAACATGGGACGATCACTTAAAAAAGGACCTTTTATAGCAGATAGCTTGCTCAAAAAGGTAGAAAAACAAAACACTGATAATGACAAGTCTGTTATTAAAACTTGGTCCAGAGCCTCTACAATTTTACCTTTAATGATTGGTCACACAATCGCGGTACATAATGGTAAGACTCATATACCTGTATTTATAACCGAACAAATGATCGGTCATAAACTTGGTGAGTTTGCCCCTACACGAACTTATCGTGGTCATATAAGAGATAAGAAAGGAGCAAAATCATGACAAAAACGCCTGAAATTACAAAGACAGCTATTGCTCATGGAAATTATGTTCGCGGATCAGCCTCTAAAGTAAGAAGAGTTTTGGATCAAATCAGGGGTCGTTCATATAGAGATGCATTGATTATGTTGGAATTTATGCCTTACAGATCCACTGACCCTATTACTAAAGTGCTACGATCAGCAGTTGCTAATGCAGAGCATAATCTTGGTATGGATCCCTCCACCTTAGTTATTTCCTCTGCTTGGGCTAATAACGGCCCTGTAATGAAGAGGTATAGACCTAGAGCTCAAGGTAGAGCCTTTTCTATCAAAAAACAGACTTGCCATATAAGTATTTCTGTTGAATCTGCTCCTACTCAAACTAATGCGGAGGTACAAAACTAATGGGACATAAAATTCATCCTTCTGGACTAAGATTAGGTATTACACAAGAGCATCGCTCCAAATGGTTTGCCACTTCAAAGACATATCCCATTCTTCTCCAAGAAGATTTTAAAATTCGTACTTTCATACAGAAAAAATATGGTGCTGCTGGAATTAGTGATGTATTAATAGCAAGAAAAGCTGATCAACTGGAACTTGAGTTAAAAACAGCAAGACCAGGAGTTATAGTCGGAAGACAAGGAAGTGGTATTGAGGAATTAAGATCTGGAATCCAAAAAACTATAGGAGATAGAACAAGGCAGGTTAGGATAAATGTAGTTGAAGTTGAGCGAGTTGACGCAGATGCTTTTTTACTCGCTGAATATATTGCTCAACAACTTGAAAAAAGAGTCGCTTTTAGAAGAACTATAAGAATGGCCTTACAAAGAGCTCAAAGGGCTGGAGTCTTAGGTCTAAAAATACAAGTTGGTGGCAGGTTGAATGGCGCTGAAATTGCTAGAACTGAATGGACTAGAGAGGGTAGAGTTCCTTTACATACTTTGAGAGCTGAAATTGACTATGCAACACGCGAAGCTAATACAACATATGGTGTCCTAGGCATTAAAGTTTGGGTTTTTAAAGGTGAAGTTCTTCCTAAAGAAGAACAAACTATTCCTGTGGGAGCTAGTCCTAATAGGAAAGCTGGTAGAAGACCTCAGCAATTTGAGGATCGTTCAAATGAGAATTCATAGGAGGTATAAAAATGCTTAGCCCAAAACGCACTAAATTTCGTAAACAACACAGAGGAAGAATGAGGGGGGTAGCCTCTAAAGGTAATACCATCGCTTTCGGTCAATTTGCCCTACAAGCTCAAGATTGTGGTTGGGTAACTGCTCGTCAGATTGAGGCAAGTAGACGAGCTATGACGAGATATATTAAACGGGGAGGTCAAATCTGGATAAGAATATTTCCTGACAAACCTGTCACCATGAGACCTGCTGAAACTCGAATGGGTTCTGGTAAAGGTAATCCCGAATTTTGGGTTGCAGTTGTAAAACCAGGAAGAATTCTTTTTGAAATGGGTGGAGAGGACATCACAGAGGAAATCGCAAAAGAAGCTATGCGTCTAGCTCAATATAAACTTCCTGTGAAAACAAAATTTATCTCTACTGATAAAAATCTAGAAACTTCCCCCCATAAAGAGACAAAAAATAATAACGAATCCAAAGAGGAGGTTAAAAAATGAAAAACTCAGAGTCACTTAAAGAATTTAAAAAATTAAATTCTTCTCAAATTACTGAAAAGATTGGCCAACTAAGAAAAGATCTTTTTGATTTAAGATTCAAGCAAGCTACTAGACAGCTCAATGAAACTCATAAATTTAAAATCATTAAGAGACAAGTGGCACAATTACTAACTCTTAGTAAGAGTCAATCTGCTTCTCAAACAACTTCGGATTAATTATTAGTTATGGCACTCAAAGAAAGAATTGGTATTGTTGTCAGCGACAAGATGGATAAAACTGTTGTTGTTGCTGTGATTAACAGATATCCACATCCCACTTATAAAAAAATTGTAAGTAGAACCACAAGATATAAGGCACATGATCCTGAAAATACATGTGTTTTGGGTGATCGAGTTAAGATTAGAGAAACAAGACCGCTTAGTGCTCAAAAAAGATGGGCAATTGAAGAGATCCTTAATAAAACAAGTCAAACCAAGGAGGTTAAAAAATGATTCAACAAGAAACTTATTTAACAGTCGCTGATAATAGCGGTGCTAAAAGACTCCAGTGTATTAGGGTTTTAGGATCTAATAGAAGATATGCTCATGTTGGCGATGTAATTGTAGCAACGGTAAAAGATGCACTTCCAAATATGGGTGTTAAGAAGTCTGAAGTTGTTAAAGCCGTTATCGTTAGAACTAAAGCAACATTACGAAGAAATACTGGCAATTCAATCAGATTTGATGATAATGCCGCTGTTTTGATTAATGAAGATAAAAATCCAAAAGGCACTAGAGTTTTTGGCCCTGTAGCTAGAGAACTTCGGGATAAAAATTACACTAAGATTGTTTCTCTTGCTCCGGAGGTAATTTAAATGTTGGATTCATTAAAACAAAAGAAAAATCTTCAAAGAATAAAAATGAGAATTAAAACTGGAGATTTAGTAAAAGTAATTAACGGGAAGGAAAAAGGTAAAACTGGCGAGGTTTTAAAAACTATCCCTCTTGAAAATAGAGTAGTAGTAAAAGGAGTAAACCTTAGGACTAAACATGTAAAGCCAACCCAGGAAGGAGAAACAGGAAGAATACTGACAGAAGAAGCCTCTTTACATGCATCAAATGTGATGTTCTTCTCAAAGGATAAAAATCTTACAAGTAAGATTGAATACTTTATTGATAAAGAAGGTGTTAAGAAAAGGAGATTAAAGAAAACTGGTGAAGTAATTGATTAATTTTTCATCAGAAATCAGATTTAAATCTTTTCTAATTTATCAATTCTGACAAAGACCAGAATTAACAAAAAATTATGACTCTAAAAAATCGCTACAAAGAATCAATTAGACCAAAACTTTTAAAGGATCTTGGTCTTAAAAATATTCATCAAGTACCTAAAGTTGTCAAAGTCAACGTCAACAGAGGTCTTGGTGAAGCCGCTTCCAATTCAAAAGCTCTAGAAGCCTCTTTAAACGAAATGGCAACAATTACAGGACAGAAGGCTTTAGTAACTAGGGCTAAAAAAGCTATCGCGGGTTTTAAAATTCGTGAAGGTATGCCGATTGGATGTACTGTAACTTTGCGAGGAGACAGGATGTATTCTTTTTTAGAAAGATTTATAAATCTAGCTTTGCCTAGAATTAGAGACTTTAGAGGAGTTAATCCAAAAAGTTTTGATGGTAGAGGGAATTATACTGTTGGAGTAAAAGAGCAATTGATCTTTCCTGAAATCTCTTTTGACAAAATAGATTCAATAAGAGGTATGGATATAACTATTGTCACTAGTGCAAAATCAGATCAAGAAGGTAAAGCTCTCTTGCAGGAGTTAGGTATGCCTTTTAGTAAGAATTAAATTAAAACTATGTCAAATCACGATCCTATTTCAGATATGCTTACTCGAATAAGAAATGCGAGTCAAAAAAAGCATACAACAACAACAATTCCAGCTTCAAAAATGTCTCTAAGTATCGCAAAAGTTCTTCAAAAAGAGGGCTTCATTTCTGATATTAATGAGGAAGGTGAAGGGTATGAATCACAAATAACACTTGGTCTCAAATATAGTGGTAAAAATAAATTTCCAACCATCAGATCTATGCAAAGAGTTAGCAAACCTGGTTTGAGAATTTATAAAAATACCAGAGCCTTACCAAAAGTTCTTGGAGGCCTTGGAGTTGCTATCATCTCTACTTCTAAAGGTGTTATGAGTGATCGAGATGCTAGGAAGCAAGGTATAGGCGGCGAAGTCCTTTGCTATGTTTATTAAGGAGAATTAATTATGTCACGAATTGGAAAAACACCAGTACTGATTCCAGATAAAGTTACAGTAGATTTTGATGGATTAACAGTTACTGTTAAAGGCCCTAAGGGTGAATTAAAACGCTTAATGCCTGAGGGAGTTAGTTTTGATAAAAAAGATAATAGTGTTGTTGTAAGTCCTACAACAACCAAAATATATTCAAGGCAAAGGCATGGTTTATGTAGAGCTTTAATCGCTAATATGGTTGAAGGTGTTACTCAAGGTTTTTCAAAAAAACTTGAAATTGTTGGGGTTGGCTCAAGAGCACAAGTAAAAGGTAAAAATCTAATTGTAAGTGCAGGATATAGCCATCCTGTAGAAATGATCCCCCCTGATGGTATAACATACAAAGTTGAGAGTAATACAAACGTTACCGTATCTGGAATTGATAAGGAAGTTGTTGGCAATGAAGCAGCAAAAATCAGATCAATTAGACCTCCAGAACCATATAAAGGAAAAGGAATTAAATACCATGATGAGAAAATTCTCAGAAAAGCTGGTAAATCTGGCAAATAATAATTCCATCTAAAAAAATGACTAAACTTTCAAGGAAATCACAAACTCAAAAAAGACACAGAAGATTAAGAAGATTCTTAGTGGGAAGTGAAACTCGTCCAAGATTGTCTGTTTTTCGATCTAATAACCATATTTATGCTCAGGTTATAGATGATAGTACTCAAAAAACTATTTGTTCGGCATCTACTGTTGATAAGGAACTTAGAGAAAAATCAGAGAAATTATCCCCTAATTGCAATTCCTCTTCCATTGTTGGAAAATTATTAGCTAAAAGAGCAATTAAACAAGGTATTAAGCAAGTAATTTTTGACCGTGGAGGAAATTTGTATCACGGTAGAGTTAAGGCCCTCGCGGATGCTGCTCGAGAAGCTGGCCTAGAATTCTAACTTTTAATTTTTTACTATGACTGACACTCCAACAAAACAAGAAACTCAATCTAAGATTGATAAGGTCCCTGGTTCTAAGCCCAGCGAACAAAAAAAGAATAATCGCAATAGTGATCGAAAAAGAAGTAGAAGAGGTGATTCAAAAAATTTAGAAAGAGATTCTGATTGGCAAGAAAGAGTTGTTCAAATACGACGTGTATCTAAAACTGTTAAAGGTGGAAAGAAAATGAGTTTTAGGGCGATTGTTGTTGTTGGTAATGAAAAAGGTCAGGTGGGAGTAGGAGTTGGCAAAGCGGGAGATGTTATAGGTGCGGTTAGAAAAGGAGTATCAGATGGCAAAAAAAATCTTGTTAGGGTTCCTTTAACTCCAAATAATTCAATACCCACTTTATCTAAAGGTAGAGATGGTGCTGCCAATGTACTTATTAGACCAGCCGCTCCAGGTACAGGTGTAATTGCTGGGGGTTCAATTAGAACAGTGTTAGAATTAGCGGGTATAAAAAATGTCCTTGCAAAAAGACTAGGAAGTAAAACACCTTTAAATAATGCAAGAGCAGCTATGGTAGCTCTTTCTCAATTAAGAACACATAAATCTGCTTCAAGGGAGAGAGGTATCTCACTTGAACAGCTCTACTCTTGAAAATTATGACTTCAACATTGAATACTCTTAAATCAAACTCTGGTTCTAGAAAGAAAAAATTAAGAAAGGGCAGAGGTATTGCTGCTGGGCAAGGTGCTTCATGTGGTTTTGGAATGAGAGGACAAAAGTCACGTTCTGGAAGACCCACACGTCCTGGTTTTGAAGGTGGACAAATGCCTTTGTATAGGAGAGTTCCAAAACTAAAGCATTTTGAAATTATTAATCAAAAGAAATTTTCTATAATTAATTTAGCTAAATTAAACGATTTCAAAGATAACGACACTGTCAACATAGACTCTCTTGTTAAGAAGGGTTTAATCTTTAAGCCAAAATTTCCTTTAAAAGTCCTTGGTAATGGGGAAGTAAATGTAAAGTTGAAGGTTCAGGCTCATGCATTTACTAGAGTTGCAAAACAAAAAATTGAGGATGCAGGTGGATCTTGCGAGCTTATAAAAAATTAATAAATTTACTTGAAAATTTAGTGAATCTTCAAAATGTTTGTCAACAAAAGTAGAAATCCTAGCGCCTCTGAAATACTCTCTCAATTATTTTTAAATAAAGAGCTGAGGAGCAGAGTTTTAACAACCTTAGGTCTTCTCCTTTTAGTAAGACTTGGCATTTATATCCCTATGCCTGGTATTGATAGGGTTGCGTTTAAAAGTTTTATAGATCAAGGTGGCCAATTAATTGGTTTTTTGGATATTTTTACTGGTGGGGGAATTTCAACTTTGGGAATATTTGCATTAGGCATACTTCCTTTTATTAATGCATCAATTATTATTCAGCTACTTACAGCTTCATTGCCTGTCCTTGAAGATTTACAAAAAAATGAGGGAGAAGCTGGTAGAAGAAAAATTGCTCAAATAACAAGATATGTTTCATTGGGATGGGGATTTCTACAGAGTATTATTTTTTCGTTGATTCTTAGACAATACGCAGTTCAAGGCATAAGTGACACCACATTTGTTTTACAAACCTCTCTTGCCTTAGTTACCGGCTCCATGTTGGTGATGTGGTTTAGTGAAATTATTACGGAAAAAGGTATAGGCCAAGGGGCCTCATTGGTTATTTTTTTGAATATTGTCTCGACTTTGCCAAAAGCTCTAAGCTCAACTATTGAAAAAGCTCAAACTGGGGATCGAGGAGATGTTCTAGGCATAGCGGTTTTACTTGGGGTATTTTTGCTCACAATTGTTGGAATAATTTTTGTCCAAGAAGGAGCTAGACGTATTCCTATTGTTAGCGCAAAAAGGCAAATAGGAAATTCAACTTTACTTCCTACAAGGCAAAGTTATTTACCTTTAAAATTAAATGCAGGAGGAGTTATGCCTATCATATTTGCATCTGCTTTAATCTTTTTACCAATAACTATTGCAAATGTTACTGGTAATCCAGTCTTAATCAAATTAGCAAGTAGTCTAAATCCTGGTTCTTCAAATCCCTGGCCGTATGCTCTTACATTCTTTTCCTTGATTTTGGGATTTTCCTATTTTTATGCATCTCTTACAATTAACCCAGTTGATGTGGCTTCAAATTTAAAGAAAGGCGGAGTAGCAATACCAGGAGTAAGACCAGGAACGAATACAGCAAATTATTTATCAGGGGTACAAAATAGGCTCACATTATTAGGTGGGTTATTTCTTGGATCAGTAGCTATTATTCCAGCTGCAGTTGAAAGAGCAACAAATGTTCAAACTTTTCAGGGTTTAGGAGCAACTTCATTACTTATCCTTGTGGGTGTAGCCATCGATACTGCTAAGCAAATTCAAACTTATGTTATTTCTCAAAGATATGAGGGACTAATTAACAATTAATGAAAAAACATTTACTATTTTTAGGAGCCCCAGGAGCAGGAAAAGGTACTCAAGCGGAATTACTTAGTCGTAAAAATGCTTATTTGCACCTCTCTACAGGTGAATTATTAAGAAAAGAAATTGAAATGGATACTGCCCTTGGTAGACAGGTGAAGGATACTATGAACCGGGGAGAACTTGTTAGTGATCAACTTGTATTAAAAATAGTAAGGCAGAATTTAGACAAGGATAATCAAGGTTGGATTCTTGATGGCTATCCAAGAACTTTATCTCAAGCTAATTCATTAAATGATGTTTTAACTGAAATTAATCAACCTTTAGAAGTAGTCTTTTACTTAGATATTCCAGAAGAAGTCCTAATTAAGCGTTTGCTTTTAAGAGGGAGAAAAGATGATACTGAAGAGACTATTAGAACAAGAGTTGACATTTATAAAAAAACTACAGAACCATTGATTCAATATTTTAAGGATCTTTCATTGTTAGAATATGTTGATGCTGATAGAGATTTAAAAACAATTTCATCAGATATTAAACAAAAAATGGCTTGATGATGATGTAGAATATAATATTAATGTTTTATTTGCAAAAACCCCATGAAGGTCAGATCTTCAGTGAAAAAAATTAGTCCTGACGATCAGATCGTAAGGAGAAGAGGTAAGATCTATGTTATTAACAAGAAAAGACCTCGCAATAAACAACGTCAGGGTTAGATCTAAACCCTATAAATTAAACTTTTACTTACTCAAAAAACGTGGCTAGGATTGCAGGAATTGACATACCTCGCGAAAAGCGAGTTGAAATTGCACTTACTTATGTATATGGAATTGGTTTAACAAGATCAAAGCTAATTCTTGCTAATACGGGTGTTAACCCAGATATTCGAGTCAAAGATCTTTCAGATTCTGATGTGCAAAAGCTTAGAGGTGCAACTGAGGAATTCACTTTAGAAGGGGATTTGAGAAGAAAAGAGGGAATGGCCTTAAAACGTTTACAAGATATAGGGTGTGTACGTGGAAGAAGACATAGGATGAGTCTTCCAGTGAGAGGCCAAAGAACTAGAACTAACGCAAGAACAAGACGGGGTTCGAGAAAAACAGTTGCTGGAAGAAAAAAATAACTAACTAAAACTATTCACAAATTTCAATAAATTAAAACATCATGCCAGCTACAGTAAAAAAAACAGGTTCAAAGAAATCCAAACGTAATGTACCTAATGGTGTGGTACATATTCAAAGCACATTCAATAACACTATCGTTTCAATTACTGACACTTCTGGTCATGTAATTTCTTGGTCTTCAGCAGGTGCCAGTGGATTTAAAGGCGCTAGAAAAGGTACACCTTTTGCTGCTCAAACAGCTGCTGAAGCTGCAGCTAGAAGAGCTCTTGACCAAGGGATGAGACAAATAGAGGTACTAGTTAGAGGGCCAGGCTCAGGTAGGGAAACGGCCATAAGAGCTTTACAAGTGGCCGGTTTAGAAATAACTCTAATAAGAGATGTAACTCCATTACCTCATAATGGATGTAGAAGACCTAAAAGGAGACGCGTTTAGGTCTTAACTATTCTCCACCCCCCCCCAAAAAAAACTTTTAACCTTATTTTTTTCCGTTTTGCAATACCAGATTGACAGAATTGATCATCAAATAGCAAATGATCACTCCCAAACAGGAACTTTTTTAATTGGCCCCTTAGAAAGAGGACAAGCCACAACTTTGGGTAATTCGCTTAGAAGAGTCCTTATGGGAGGACTTGAAGGAAGTGCAGTGACTGCTGTAAGAATAGCAGGCATCAACCACGAATATGCAACTATTCCTGGAGTAAGAGAAGACGTATTAGATATTCTTCTCAATTGTAAGCAACTATCTATTAATAGTTCTAATCCAGATCTTGAAATTGGAAGGTTAGTAGCCAGTGGTCCAATGGAAGTCAAGGCCAATGATATTCAATTTTCCTCTCAGGTAGAAATTGTTGATGGTGAAAAACCCATCGCAACTATTCAGGAGGGTCATAACTTAGAATTAGAAATTCATGTTGAAAGAGGAGTTGGATATAGACCCGTTGATCGTAAGAATGAAGAGACAACTGCAATTGATTTACTTCAAATAGATGCTGTATTTATGCCAGTTAAAAGGGTCAACTTTACGATTGATGAGACCGCTGTGTCAGAAGGTGGAACAGGTAGAGAAAGATTAAAAATGGAAGTAGTAACAGATGGTTCAACAAGTCCAGATGATGCTATTGCTGAAGCTGCAAACCAGTTAATTGAACTCTTTCAACCTCTCGCTACTGTTACCATGGTAGAGGAAATTCCTGAAGAACCTGAACCATCTCCTGAAGCTCAAATTCCTCTAGAGGAACTAAATTTGTCCGTTAGAGCATATAATTGTCTAAAGAGAGCTCAAGTTAACTCAGTTTCGGATTTAATGGGTTTTAGTTATGAAGATCTTCTTGAAATTAAGAACTTTGGCTCAAAATCTGCAGATGAAGTTATTGAAGCTCTAGAGCGCATAGGAATTTCTATCCCACAAAGCAGAACCTCCGTTTAACAAATTTCAAGATTATGAGACATCAACTTAGAATTCCACTTTTAAGTAAACCTGCTGACCAGAGGAAAGCACTTTTAAGGGGTTTGACTACACAATTAATAAGAGAAGGTAGAGTAACAACAACAAAAGCTAGAGCTAAAGCTTTAAGAAACGAAGCCGAAAGAATGATTTCTCTTGCTAAAGATGGAAGTTTGGCCTCTAGGAGGAGGGCTATTGGATATATTTATGATAAGAAATTAGTTCATTCATTATTTGAAAAAGCAAAAGAAAGATATGGGGATAGAAAAGGTGGTTATACACGTATAGTCAGAACCGTCTCTAGAAAAGGAGATAACGCCCAGATGGCTATTATTGAGCTTGTTTAAATTATTAAATAAAGGGGCTTTTTACATAATATAACTTTTGAAAAGGGTAGCTTTATTAGTCCAATATGATGGATCTCATTATTCAGGTTGGCAAAAACAAAAAAATGCAACTACTGTTCAAGAAATTCTAGACAGAGCTCTCTTAAAGATTACAAATCACAAAAAAGTAAAGACTTTTGCAGCAGGGAGGACTGATGCTGGGGTTCATGCATCAGGTCAAGTAGTACACTTTGATGTTGATTATATTATTCCAGGAAATAGTTATTCTGATGTCTTAAATAGTATTTTACCCTCAACAATTAGGATCTTGGAATCAGTAGAGGTTAAAGATAGTTGGCATGCATGCTATTCAGCAATGTATAGACATTATCGATATGTCATTAATAACAGTAAATTCCCTAATTTGTTCATCAATAATTGGTCATGGCATAGATATCAAAAAGTATTAGATGAAGTTTTAATGTTAAAAGCATCCAAGACAATGCAAGGAGAACATGATTTTTTTGCTTTTCAGAAAAGTGGTAGTAATAGAACAAACTCTATTACAAAAATAAAAAATATTGATATCAAAAGAGTAGAAGATTTGATTTTTGTTGATATTAAAGCTACAGGTTTTTTATATGGAATGGTGCGTTTAATTATTGGTCAACTAGTTTTAGTTGGAGAAAAAAAAATATCGCCAGAAATTTTTACAGATAGATGGGTAAACAAAAAGAAAAAAGATGTTAAAGAATCTGCTCCAGCTAAGGGGTTATGTTTTGTAAATGCTGTTTATGAAGAAAATGTTTTTAAAAAGATTAATAACAATGATTTTTTCCCTTTATTTTTAATTAAGGGTTTTTCTTAAGTAAGGTTTAATTAAGCGAATTTTTTGTGTAAATCATTCAAAACTGTTGTTTAATATTCATTCAATAAGGTAGAATTTAATACTAATTTAAATTTTATTTGCAGAAATTTGGTAAATGAATAAAACAATTACTCCATCTTTAGAAACAATTGAAAGAAATTGGTTTTTACTTGACGCAAAAGATAAGACGCTTGGTAGACTTGCTACAGAAATTGCAACTGTATTGAGAGGTAAGAATAAACCAACATTTACACCTCATCTAGATACTGGAGATTTTGTAATTGTAGTAAATGCCGAGAAAGTTGAGGTAACAGGTAAAAAAGCATCACAAAAATTGTACAGGAGACATTCTGGAAGACCAGGAGGAATGAAAATTGAAAAATTTGAGTCTTTACAAGAAAGAATTCCTGAAAGAATCATCGAGCAAGCTGTTAAGGGCATGCTGCCTCATAACTCTTTAGGAAGACAGCAATTTAAAAAATTAAAAGTTTATAAAGGTGCTGATCATCCTCATGCTGCTCAGAATCCTGTATTATTAAATAGTTAATTTATCAAAATGAATAGTCAAATAAAAAACAAAGCTGTGTATTGGGGAACTGGTAGAAGAAAAACTTCAGTAGCTAGAGTTCGCTTGATTCCAGGAAATGGATTAATAAAAATTAATGGTCGTGCTGGAGATGATTACTTAAACTTTAATCCTCTGCACTTAAATTCAATAAAAGCACCTTTGCAAACATTAGGCCTTGAAAATTCTTATGATATTTTGGTAAATGTTTTTGGTGGTGGATTGACTGGTCAAGCAGATGCTATAAAGCAAGGTGCTGCTCGAGCACTTTGTGAATTATCTTCTGACAATAGGAAACCGCTAAAAACGGAAGGCCATCTCAGTAGAGATCCTAGAGCTAAGGAAAGAAGAAAATATGGTCTTAAAAAAGCAAGAAAAGCTCCTCAATTCTCTAAACGTTAAAGGAATTTAAATTATGCCAAAATCAGAAATACACCCAAAATGGTATCCAGATGCAAAAGTTATTTGTAATGGAGAAGTTGTAATGACTACTGGCTCCACGCAGCCTGAATTACATGTTGATGTTTGGAGTGGTAATCATCCCTTCTTCACTGGAACTCAAAAGATTCTTGATACAGAAGGTAGGGTTGATAGGTTTATGAAAAAATATGGAATGGGTTCAGCTAATTCAGCCACATCCAAAGATCAAAAAGAAGAAAAAGATTCTAAAAAATAGAATTTTCAAAATTAAGCACAATTTTAATTGGAATACTCAACATTAATTGCAAGGTTGAAAACTGCTTCAGAAAGTTTTGAAAATTTGGAAGTGCAACTTGCAGATCCTGATATAGCTAATGATCCAAAAAAATTAGAATCAATAGCAAGAGAAAGATCAAAATTGGAACCTTTGGTGATTGATTTTAATAAGTTGCTTGATACTGATAAAGAAATCGAAGATTCAAAAAATCTACTAAAAGAGAATAGAAATGATAAAGAAATGGAATCTTTGATAAATGAGGAGTTAATAACTTTAGAGGAATCTAAGAGTGAACTGATTCAAAAAACCACAATCGCCTTATTGCCAAAAGACCCAAGAGATGAAAGAAGTGTAATGTTAGAAATCAGAGCCGGTGCTGGAGGTAACGAGGCTTGTATCTGGGCGGGTGATTTAGCAAGAATGTATGAAAGATATGGACAAAAAATTGGATGGTCTGTAAAACCTGTTAGTGCTTCCGAGTCAGATATGGGTGGATTTAAGGAGTTAGTTATCTCCGTTAAGGGAGATTCTGTATATAGTCAACTTAAATTTGAGGCTGGTGTACATAGAGTCCAAAGAGTTCCAGCTACTGAATCTCAAGGTAGAGTTCACACCTCTACTGCTACTGTTGCCGTTATGCCTGAGGCTGATCCTGTTGAGGTTAAAATTGATCCAACAGATCTAGAGGTTGGAACAGCAAGATCAGGAGGTGCAGGGGGACAAAATGTTAATAAGGTAGAGACAGCGATTGATCTTCTCCACAAGCCTACAGGAATAAGAGTTTTTTGTACTCAAGAGAGATCACAATTGCAAAATCGCGAACGAGCAATGGAAATTTTAAGAGCTAAATTGTATGAAATTCAATTAAAAGAAGCCAATGCAAAAGAGAGATCACAAAGGCTTTCCCAGGTTGGAACAGGCGATAGAAGTGAAAAAATCAGAACTTATAATTTTAAAGATAACAGGACAACTGATCATAGATTAGGTTCCAATTTTTCTCTTGAGCCAATTCTTGCTGGTCAATTAGAAGAGGTGATTAATGCATGCATAGCGCAAGAACAAAAAAGAATGATGGAAGATTTTAATAAAGAAGTAAATTAAGATTTTTTTATTAGATTGCAACCCCTATTACGTATTTACTCCATTCTTTATGCTTGCCAGAGTCAATTTGTCTTGTAGCTTCAAAATTTAGATTACTTAATGGTCGATAAGGCCGACGTTTTAAGGGCATATTCGCCTCTTCGGGGGTTAGATTACCTTTTTGTACATTACATTTGAGACATGCTGTAGTAACATTTTCCCAGATATCTTTTCCACCTCTGCTTCTCGGTAAAACATGATCTATTGATAGGTCACTACCCCTATAATTACAGTATTGGCAAGAATTATTATCTCTCAGAAGAATATTTTTTCTTGTTAAAGAAACCTCTCTAAAAGGAACTTTGACGTAGTAACGAAGTCTTATAACTGTCGGCAACTTTTTCCCACTATGAATTGAATATGTTTGATCTTCCTCTAAGCTTTCTGCTTTACCTTTAATCATTAAAATTACTGCTCTTCGCCAAGAAGTGATGTTTAAAGGTTCATAAGATGCATTTAAAACTAGAGTCTGGCCCATGCCAAAATACAATTTACATGTCATGCTAACTGTATATTTCAATAAGCGCATATATTTGTGCAAAGTTAATGCAAAATAGGCAAACAAATCAGGTATTTAATTTTGACAAATTTCCAAATTTTGAAAAAGATATAGATCTAAAACAAAGAGCATGGATTGAAGTTAAAGGTAAAGCAATAGAAACAAACGTTAGAGAGTTAAGATCAAAATTAAGTAAAAATTGTCAATTTATGGCAGTCGTTAAAGCTGATGGATATGGACATGATGCAAAAGTAGTATCTGAATATGCTATTGAAGGCGGTGCTTCGGAATTAGGAGTTGCAACTTTAAAAGAAGGGATTAAGCTACGTTCTTTTGGAGTTAAAAAACCAATTCTTATTCTCGGAAATCTTTATACAAAAAGAGATTTAATAATATCCTTTAAAAATGATCTTATGCCCACTATAAGTAGTATAAGAGAGTGTTTAGTTTGCAATAATATCGGGAAGCACTTTGGGTTGAAATTCTCTTTACATCTTAAGGTTGATACAGGAATGTCAAGATTAGGATTTGAATCTAATAAATTTGTTCAGGAATTTGAAAAAATAAAATCTTTTGAGAACATTTCAATAGAAGGAATATATAGTCATTTATCGTCTGCAGATGAAGATAACGCATTAGATTCTCAAAGTATTACACAAGTGCAAAGACTAAAGTTTAATGAATTATTAAAGCAAATTAATCTTGATAGAAATAATGAAATTAAGATTCATTTGGCTAATTCAGCGGGAATGCTTCTTAGCAAAGATTTTCATTTTCACATGGTACGTGTTGGGCTTTCTATGTATGGATACAGTCCTCTAGTCAAAATAGATAAAAATTTATTACTTAAACCAGCTTTATCTTTGAAGGTCAAAGTAGCTTTTATAAGAACTATTGATAAAGGGGTAAGTGTAAGTTATGGAGGCAAATTTGTAAGTCATAGAAAAACTAAGTTAGCTATATTAAGTATTGGTTATGCAGATGGTGTACCAAGAAATCTTTCAGGCAAGATTAACGTTATTTATAATAATAAATTTTATCCTCAAGTTGGATCTATAACTATGGACCAAATGATGGTAGACATATCAGATTCTAATGAAATCAAAGTTGGTTGTACCATGGTATTACTAGGATCTGATGGAGATAAAACAATTTCTCCTCTTGAATGGGCAAGAAAATCTAATACGATCCCTTGGGAAATTCTTTGTTCTTTTAAAAATAGATTACCCAAAGTACAAGTAGATTAGACATTTCGATTAAATAAAAAATTTTGAATGTTTGCAAAAAAATTGATAATGTATAAGAACTGGAGAGGTGGCTGAGTGGTTGAAAGCGGCTCCCTGCTAAGGAGTTACAGGAGGTAACTTTTGTCGAGGGTTCGAATCCCTCCCTCTCCGTGATTTATTTAGAAAATTTTTAATTAATTTTTGTTTTAAAATAAGTTAAGATTAATATCCTTAAGGTCATAAATAGAATTTAAAATCAAGTCAGCGCCTGCATTTCTAAGATTTGTTTCGTAAGAATTACGTTCTTTTAATCGAGAATTTAAATGTAAATGAGGTGGAGCAATTCCGATACTTATGAATTTCTGAGATGGTATTTCCTTTCTAGCGTTTATAACTGTATTTATATCTGCAATAGTATCTCCTACATATGCAATGGGAATATTTGATTCGCCAAGTTTATCTCCAATAAGCTTTTTTGATAAGTTAATAAAACCTTTAGGATCAGGCTTTTCAGGGGCATCTCCCATAGATATTAATGGTGGTGATTTTAGTCCAAGTCTTTTTTCTAAAACAAATTTTGCAGAAGCAGACTCTGCACCACTAACAAAACCCCAGATTATTCCATTACCTTGAATTAAATCAAAAAACTTTTTATCAACTAATAACTCCTCATTTGTAATGTAACCAGACCAATATTTACTATCTTTATTTGGATCTCCACCAAAGTAAAACTCTTCAAAAGATTTTACTATTTCCTCTCTTGGAGGAATTTTAAGGTTTAAGTTCTCTTTTTTTATACATCTTTTTATAAGTTCTAAACTTAAATCCCAGTCATTATTCCAGATTCCTTCATTTTTTGCATTATCAATATCTATATAACTTGGCTCCCATCCGGAAAATTTGTAAACTGTTTTTTTTAATGAAAGTCTGTAACTATTTTCTACGCTGCGGATTACCCCATCAATGTCAAACAAAATTAAACCAATATTTTTCAATTAATTTTCTTACATCATTATTATAAAAGATTAGTATTCTTATAAAGAAAAAGCAAAGAAAAAAATTCTATTTATAAAATTATGGATTATCTAAACTTAATTTTGTAAATATCCTCTGGGAGTGAGAAATATTTCGTCAACCAAAGTTGTTTGAGAATTGCCAATAATAATTATTGATAACATGTCAATCTCTTTAAAAGGAATAGTTTTTAAAGTAAAAAATTTTTTGGTTTGATTTTCTCTCCCTACTTGTCTAGCTATTAAAACTGGAGTATCACCATCCCTAGATTGTAAACATTTATCTATTACACTTTTAAGCTGCCAATTTCTTTCAATGGATTGAGGATTAAATAAAGCTATTACAAAGTCACCCACAAGAGCTCCTTTAATTCTTTTTTCTATTAAAGACCATGGAGTTAATTTATCGCTTAAGCTGACTGAACAAAAGTCATTCATTAGTGGTGCTCCACTAATCGCAGCCGCTAATTGAACACTACTTATACCTGGATGTACTTCAAAGTAAGGTCTATATTCTTTTTTAATTTTTTGAAGTAATTCTAAAAGTAAACCTGCCATGCCATAAAATCCAGATTCACCTGAAGAAATTATTGCCACTTTTATTCCTTCCTCAGCTAGTTTAATTGCTTTACTGCATCTCTCTTCTTCTTCAGTAAGTTTACTTTCAATTAAAACTTGGTCACTTCTTTTTAAGGACTTAATTAAATCTAAATACATTTTGTATCCGATCCAAACAGTACATCTTGAAAGTGCTTTTTTTGCATTACTGGTTAGGAAGGAGATATCACCAGGACCACTTCCAATAATATGTATTTCGCCATGGGTTGGATTATATTGATTTTTTGATTCTGCTATAGCGATAGTTACTGCCCCAGATTGATTTTTAAAAATTCTTTTTTCTTCTAATAATTTTGATTCTTCTCCTGCTGCGAGTAAGCAAGAGGCTTCCGCTACAGAAGGGGTGCCAATTTCCTTTTCTACAACACTTGAAGGATTTGGAACAATTATTTTTGAAAGATCTTCTTTACTAAAAAACTGTACAGGCAAGTTTTTTTCTTCAGCAAGTTCTAAAATTCCTTTCTCATCTTTTTTAATATCAACCGTTGCAAGTCCCGCAATTGAATACTTGGATAAATTTCTCGATTCCAATAAATTATTTAAAGAATTTGCTATTAATTCTTTGCTTGTATTTCTTTCACATCCAATGCCAATCCATAATACTGGCGGGTGCCAAGTTGTTTCATGATTTTCGAATATACTCACATGAAATGTTGAATCTGGTTTTTCAATTTCTTTTTCATTGATTTGATTAATGATCTCTCCTGATTCTGAATTTTTCCACAAACTATTACCAGATAATTGTTTGCAAAATATTTCTTCGTTCTTAGCTTGTTTAATTACTAGTTTTGACCAATATTTTATGTTGCCAGATCTTTCCCAACCCCATTGATTCCCAAATGCATCAAGCTTTAAGAAGCTTTGATCATTGGAATTATTAGTTTCTATTATTTCGCCACCAAGTAAATTAGCAATTTGAAATGCAATATTTTGCGTATTTGACTGATGTAAGCCAATTAAAGGAACTATCTTGGAACATTTGTTATCTATAACTATTACTCCTGGATCTTGATCTTTAGAGGTTAAAAATGAATTTATTATGCGTATTGATGCAGCAATTGAGCCTATAAAAATTATTAAATCTATCTGCGGCCATTTTTTTAGTAAGATTTCCCTAGGTTTTTGTACTTGAATAAGTTCATTTTCCTTTTCATTCTCTTTTGAAGAACCTGCAATATATATGTCTTTGACAAATTCGGTTTTTTTAAGCCTTTTTAAAATTTCTTTTGAATTATTAGATAGACCTATCGCAATGCCTTTCAAATTAGAAACTATTGATAGTAACTTTGAAATTATATCCTGTCGCTTGATTCAAAAAATTTTCTTTGAAATATAAAAAAAAATTTAAGAAATTTATATAAAATTTGAGTAAAAATACTCATAATTGAGTCATAGAACAGAATTTAACAAAATATTCATATAGTAACAATCATTAGAACATTTGTTACGTTAATGCATAACGAAAGAATCTTTGCCTTATTATTTTTGAAACGAATATCTAAAGTTCCGAAGGATTCGTTTTCTTGAACATTATCATTAAATATAGGTTCAAGATCCGATCAATCGGCTTTAATGTCAATTATTTTCGAGGTGCTAGATGACCATCAGCCCACCAGAAAGTGGAGAAAAAAACAAAAAAGTTTTGGAGGATCCTGTTAAGGCCGATCCAAGACCTATTGATTTTGCCAAATTAGATAAGCCAGGTTTCTGGTCAAGTAAATTATCTAAAGGTCCAAAAACTACAACTTGGATCTGGAATTTGCATGCTGATGCACATGATTTCGATGTGCATACAGGCGATGCTGAAGAAGCGACAAGAAAAATCTTTTCAGCTCATTTTGGACATCTTGCAGTCATCTTTATATGGATGAGTGCTGCATTTTTCCATGGAGCAAGATTTTCTAATTACTCAGGTTGGTTAGCTGACCCAACTCATGTCAAACCCGGAGCTCAGCAAGTATGGGCAATCGTTGGTCAAGAAATGCTCAATGCTGATCTTGGTGCTAACTATAACGGCATTCAAATTAGTTCAGGAATATTTCACATGTGGAGAGCATGGGGAATCACTAATGAGAGTGAACTGATGGCTTTAGCAATAGGTGCTGTAGTAATGGCTGCACTTATGCTCCATGCTGGAATTTTTCATTATCACAAAGCAGCTCCAAAAATGGAGTGGTTCCAAGATATTGAGTCTATGCTTAACCACCATATAGCTGGTTTAGTAGGACTAGGGTCTTTAGCATGGGCTGGCCATTGTATTCATATTGGAGCTCCTACTGCAGCTCTCTTAGATGCAATTGATGCAGGCTCCCCATTAATTATTAATGGCAAAGAAATAGCAACTATTGCAGATATGCCTATGCCACATCAACTCTGCGATCCACAAATTATTGGTCAGATATTTCCTGGATTAGCAAGTGGTACAGGCAATTTCTTTAGTTTAAATTGGTTGGCTTTCTCAGACTTCCTTACTTTCAAAGGTGGACTTAACCCTGTTACAGGAAGCTTATGGATGACTGACGTTTCACATCATCATTTAGCTTTTGGTGTAATAGCAATAATCGGTGGTCATATGTATAGAACCAATTACGGTATTGGTCATAGTATGAAAGAAATATTAGATTCACAACAAGGAGACCCAATATTATTCCCTGCGCCCAAAGGTCATCAAGGTCTTTTTGAGTTTATGGCAGAAAGTAGACATGCTCAGCTATCAGTAAACCTAGCGATGCTTGGATCAATAAGTATACTTGTATCTCATCACATGTATGCGATGCCTCCATATCCTTATATAGCTACTGACTATATGACAGTTCTTGGATTATTTACCCATCACATGTGGATAGGTGGATTATTCATAGTAGGAGCAGGTGCGCATGCTGGAATTGCAATGGTTAGAGATTACGATCCAGCAAAACATATTGATAATGTATTAGACAGAATTCTTAAGGCAAGAGATGCTTTAATCAGTCACTTGAACTGGGTATGTATGTGGTTAGGATTCCATAGTTTTGGACTCTATATTCATAACGATACTATGAGAGCATTGGGTAGACCTCAAGATATGTTTAGTGATTCTGCAATCCAACTTCAGCCAATCTTTGCTCAATGGGTACAAAGTATTCAAGCATCTGCTGTTGGTACTTCTCTTTTAGCAGGTACTGCAGAAGCTTTACCTCACAAAGCTTTAAGTGAAGTTTTTAATGGAAGTTTAGTAGAAGTTGGTGGAAAGGTTGCTATAGCGCCAATTCCATTAGGTACAGCTGATTTAATGATTCATCATATTCATGCTTTCCAAATCCATGTAACTGTTTTGATACTTCTCAAAGGAGTACTTTATGCAAGAAGTTCAAGGTTGATCCCTGATAAAGCTTCTTTAGGATTCAGATTCCCTTGTGATGGTCCTGGAAGAGGTGGTACATGTCAAGTTTCTTCATGGGATCATGTTTTCTTGGCTCTCTTCTGGATGTATAACTGTTTATCAATAGTTATTTTCCACTTCTCTTGGAAAATGCAGAGTGATGTTTGGGGACTCACTGGTGGTAATTTCGCACAAAGTTCAATTACTATCAATGGTTGGCTAAGAGATTTCCTCTGGGCTCAAGCTTCTCAAGTACTAACAAGCTATGGTCAATCAATAAGCATGTACGGTTTGATGTTCTTAGGAGCTCACTTTATATGGGCGTTCAGTTTAATGTTCCTCTTCAGCGGAAGAGGATATTGGCAAGAATTGTTCGAATCAATTGTTTGGGCACACAATAAACTAAAGGTTGCACCAACTATTCAACCTCGAGCTCTATCTATTACACAGGGACGTGCAGTAGGTGTTACACACTTCCTTGTAGGTGGTATTGCTACCACATGGGCCTTCTTCCATGCTCGCCTTTTCGGGCTGGGCTAATAACCTGAACTTCACCTTTTTAATTCAATGGCAACAAAATTTCCATCATTTAACCAGGGTCTAGCTCAGGACCCCACAACCCGACGAATATGGTACGGAATAGCTACCGCTCATGACTTTGAAAGTCATGATGGTATGACCGAAGAAAAACTTTATCAGAAGCTGTTCTCTACACATTTCGGACATCTAGCAATAATCGCTCTCTGGGTAGCTGGCAACTTATTTCATATTGCTTGGCAGGGTAACTTTGAGCAATTTGTACTTGATCCAACTCATGTTCGCCCTATCGCTCATGCTATTTGGGACCCTCATTTTGGATCTGGTATCACAGAAGCGATGACACAAGCTGGAGCAAGCGGTCCAGTAAACATTGCTTATTCAGGTCTCTACCATTGGTGGTACACAATTGGAATGAGAACTAACGAGCAACTCTTCCAAGCATCAATATTTATGAGTATTCTTGCTTGTTGGACTTTATTTGCAGGTTGGTTACACTTACAACCAAAATTCAGACCTTCTCTGGCATGGTTTAAAAATGCAGAGTCAAGATTAAATCATCACTTAGCTGTTCTATTTGGTTTTAGTAGTATCGCTTGGACAGGTCATTTAGTTCATGTTGCAATACCTGAATCAAGAGGACAGCATGTAGGCTGGGATAACTGGTTAACAGTACTTCCACACCCTGCAGGTTTAGCTCCTTTCTTTACTTTAAACTGGGGAGCATATGCACAAAATCCTGATTCTTTAGAACAAGTATTTGGAACAGCTGAAGGAGCTGGAACAGCAATTTTTACTTTCTTAGGAGGTCTTCATCCTCAAAGTGAAGCATTATGGCTTACTGATATTGCTCATCACCATATTGCAATAGGAACAGTTTTTGTAATTGCTGGCCACATGTATAGAAATACTTTTGGCATAGGGCATAGCCTCAAAGAAATTACAGAAGCTCATAATACTAGACACCCAAATGATCCTCATAAAGGTAGTTTCGGAATTAATCATGATGGTATTTATGAAACTGTAAATAACTCATTACATTTCCAACTTGGACTAGCATTAGCATCACTTGGAGTAGCAACTTCTCTTGTTGCTCAACATATGGGAGCACTTCCTTCTTATGCTTTTATCGCTAGAGACTACACTACACAATCTGCTTTATATAGTCATCATCAGTACATAGCAATGTTCTTGATGGTTGGTGCTTTTGCACATGGAGCTATTTTCTTTGTGAGAGATTACGATCCAGAATTAAATAAAGATAATGTACTAGCGAGAGTTCTTGGAACAAAGGAAGCTTTAATAAGCCACCTTAGTTGGGTAACAATGTTGCTTGGATTCCATACTCTTGGAATTTATGTCCATAACGATGTTGTTGTAGCTTTTGGTAATCCTGAAAAGCAAATTCTAATTGAGCCAGTATTTGCTCAATTTGTTCAAGCAGCTCAAGGTAAGATGATGTACGGCTTCAATGCTCTACTATCTGATCCTACAAGTTCAGCAAGTCTTGCTGCTAATTCATTACCAGGTAATCATTACTGGATGGATCTCATCAATAGACAAGATGCATTAAGTGCATTCTTACCTATAGGTCCTGCAGATTTCTTAGTTCATCATGCTATAGCTTTAGGTCTTCATACAACTGCTTTAATCCTTATCAAAGGCGCACTTGATGCAAGAGGAACTAAATTAATTCCTGATAAGAAAGATTTAGGTTATGCATTCCCTTGTGATGGGCCTGGACGTGGAGGTACTTGTGATAGTTCATCATGGGATGCTATGTACTTAGCGATGTTCTGGGCATTAAATTTACTAGCATGGGTAACCTTCTACTGGCATTGGAAACACCTAGCAATATGGCAGGGTAATGTAGCACAATTTAATGAATCAGGAACTTATCTAATGGGTTGGTTCAGAGATTATCTCTGGTTAAACTCTGCTCAACTTATTAACGGATATAATCCATTTGGAGTAAACTCATTATCTCCTTGGGCTTGGATGTTCCTATTCGGCCACTTAGTTTGGGCTACTGGTTTCATGTTTCTAATATCATGGCGTGGTTACTGGCAAGAATTAATTGAAACATTAGTTTGGGCACATCAGCGTACTCCAATTGCTAACCTTGTTGGCTGGAGAGATAAGCCAGTCGCACTTTCAATTGTTCAAGCTAGATTAGTTGGATTAGCACATTTCACCATTGGTAACATTCTGACTTTCGGTGCGTTTGTGATTGCATCAACTTCTGGTAAGTTTGGCTAAATTTTCCTTTAAATAATTCAAATCACCACAGATGTGGTGATTTTTTTTTGTTTAATTTTAATGTTGTAAATTAAGTTAAAATTATATAAATATATCAAATATAAATGTCAGATATAAAACAATTAATTTCTATTATCATCCCTGTTTTCAATGAAAGTGAGAGTATTGGTTTTTTATTGGATGAAGTTATAAATGTAATGTCATTACATAAATTTAATTTTGAATTGATTGTTGTAAATGATGGTTCTAAAGACAATACTCAACAAGTATTAAAACAATTAACTCTCAAAATTAAAGAATTATCAGTGATTTCCCTTCGCAAAAATTATGGGCAAACTGCAGCAATGTCAGCGGGCTTTGATAACTCTAAAGGCGATATTGTCATTACTTTGGATGGTGATTTACAGAATGATCCAAATGATATTCCGATATTAATTTCAGAAATTAATAATGGCTACGATTTGATTTGTGGATGGAGGTTTGATAGAAAAGATAAATTAATTAATAGAAAGATACCATCAAAAATAGCGAATAAATTAATAGCTCGCGTAACAGGTTTGAAGTTGCATGATTATGGATGTTCATTAAAAGCTTTTAAGAAAGAAATAATTGATGATATTAAATTGTATGGAGAACTTCACAGGTTTTTGCCCGTCTTAGCAAATATTGAAGGTGCAAGAATCAAAGAAATTAAAGTCAATCATAGAAGCAGGCAATATGGATCTAGCAAATATGGAATAGATAGAACTTTTAGAGTTTTAATGGATTTACTAACTGTTTGGTTTATGACTAAATTTTTAACAAGACCGATGTATGGATTTGGTTTTGTTGGAATCATAAGTATTTTGATTAGCCTTGCAATGAGTTCCTATTTGATAGTTTTAAAAATAATGGGTGAGGATATTGGAAATCGTCCGTTGTTAATGTTTGCTTTAATATTGGGAATTGCTGGGGTTCAATTATTTAGCTTTGGATTATTGAGCGAACTTTTAATTAGAACATATCATGAAAGTCAAAGTCGTCCAATTTATAGAATAAGGTCAATAAGTAGTGCCAATAAAAATTAAATTTTTACTTGAATTTTCTTATTAATAAAGCTGAAAGTTTAACCACTTCAGGAGACATATCTCTTAAGCCTAGTCGCAAAATTGATAATGTTGATTTATCAGACAATTCTTCCGCAATTTTTAATGCTTTTAATTTGTCTTCTGTATTTCCATGAAAAAGACTAAACATTTTTTTTCTTTGAGAATTTTTATATAATAATGAGTACTTTTTTGCTTCGTGATTGTATAAAAAACTTTTTTTATTAGATAGAAATTTATTATTTTTTTTTAATTTATCAGAATGTAATTTTCCTTTATTTATTAACTTTCTAAAGCTTCTTTTTTTAAAAAGTAGAAGTAATATTCCTATAAAAATAATAAGTACAATTGCGAAAAAATTTAACATGTAAAAAGTTAATAATTTTTATATCATCCAGTAATAAAATTAACACTATTTCGCTGATAAATACTAAAGTGTTTAAAGATGTTTAAAGAACTATGCCATCTGATTTACCAAGTCTTTTACCCTCAATTTTTGTTCCATTAATTGGTATTGCAATGCCTGCTGTTTTTATCGTATTGATTGGAAGATTAATTACAGCAACTGAATAAATTATCAAACACTAAACTATTAAAAAAATGAGCGACTTTCAAAAATCATTCTCAGAATCAACAAGTTCTATTAAGTTTGATGAGAAATACATAGATACTTCTGTACAACCAAATGATATTGGCGTAGCAGAACAATGGGCAGTAAAAACAGTTGCTGATCCTTTTGTTGGTAATTTAGCTACTCCAGTTAATAGTGGTTATTTTACAAAAGCCTTCATAAATAATTTACCTTTTTACAGAGAAGGTATTTCCCCTAATTTTAGAGGTTTAGAAACTGGAGCAGCTTTTGGATATCTTCTATACGGACCTTTCACTATGACTGGCCCATTAAGAAATTCTGAATTTGCTTTAACAGCTGGACTTCTCGCTACTATTGGAGCTGTTCATATTCTGACAGCACTTTTTGTTCTATACAATGCCCCTGGTAAAGCACCTAATGTTCAACCTCCAGATGCAACTGTTAATAATCCGCCAAAGGACTTATTTACAAGAGCTGGTTGGGCTGATTTTACAAGTGGATTTTGGTTAGGAGGCTGTGGGGGAGCTGTTTTTGCTTGGTTACTTGTTGGGACATTACACCTAGATACCATAATGCCAATCATTAAAAATATTTGGACTGCTGGTTAATCCCTCAATAAAAGAATAAGTAATATTTAAATTTAATTTCAAATTAAAAGGTAAGCTCTATTAATTAACGTATAGTTCTGTCCCATCTATAATTTCTAACTACTCTTCCCGCCGAAATAAGTTTGGATTTATAATGTAATGAGATTTTATCATTAGATTGTTTTAGGGTGTCTAATCCTATTCCATTTCTGCCAAAATCAGTTCCAGAGCTATGGTAATACAAACCTTCTCCTTTATAGATTCCAATATGATCACATTTTTCTTCATTTCCAAAAAATAAAAGATCCCCAGGTCGTAGACCCGTATAAGACTCTCTGAAATAGAAAAGATGTTTACAAAAACTTTTGATTTGATAAGAGTCTCTAGGTATATGAATATTATGCTTAAAAAAAGCAGTCTGAATTAACCCGGAACAATCAAAATTGGGTCCTAATGTGCCTCCCCAAAGGTATTCATTAGTTAACTCAGCTTGATTATTGATCCATTTTAATATTGAGGTAATTTTATCTTTTACAAAGAAGTGTTCATTTTTAAAACTCTCAGTTTTATTTAATTCATATTTTTCAATAATCAATCCATCTAAATTTATCCAACAGACGTAACCATCTTCATATAGTTGAACTAGAATTCTCGAAAATTTATGGTTATGTTGATATATATTTGGATAAAGTAGCCTAAAAATTCTATTTTTAAATATTTCAGTCACTAATCTATCTTCTATTTCATTTTGATATCCAGAAATATTAACTTTTAATTTCCACCAAATAGTTTTTGAAAAATTAGTTTGTTTAAATAGTGAGATAGGATTTTTATAATTTTCCATACAATGTCCTTTTATTACTTAAGTAAAGAGATGGGTTTAGCCTTAAATGATATTTTAGGGAAAGTATGCTCTTATAATAAAGATTTTTCAAGAGAAGATATTTCCATAACTTGGATTAATTATAAAAGTGAAAATAAAAGTGTATTTAAAGGTTTTGGAACTGGTATTAATAATAAAAAAATGGTTTACCCTGCGAGTATAATCAAGTTGGTTTATGGCTTTGCTGCATATTATTGGATTAAAAAAGGAAGTTTAATATTATCAGATGAAATTATTGATGCTGTAAGGAAAATGTTGTTTTTTTCAAGTAATAATGCGACAAGCTTCTTAATTGATTTACTTACTGGAACAACAAGTGGACCTTGTATTGAAAGTGAATTATGGGAAAATTGGAAATATCAAAGATTTCTAATAAACGATTGGCTACATGATTTGAATTGGGAGGAATTGAGTGGTATAAATTGCTGTCAGAAGACCTGGGATGATGGACCATTCGGTCGTGAAAAAGAATTTTATGGACATGATAATAATAATAGAAACGCTATGACTTCTGATTCGGCTGCAAGGGTTTTGGAGGAAATTATGATTCATATTGATTATCAAGAAAATGACTTAAATTTAAGAAGTTTTTTAAAAAGAAATTTAAATAAAGTTGTTCTCAAAAATGATCCTATTAATCAAATAGATGGTTTTTTGGGGGCAGGATTACCAGATAGCATTAACCTTTGGAGTAAAGCAGGCTTAATGTCTGAAGTTAGACATGATTCAGCTTGGTGGATTAATAATCAATCTCTACAAACTTTATTAGTCGTTTTTTGTAATGGAGAACAATATTTCAAAGATATTTTTCTTTTGCCTTTCATAGCAAAAGAAGTATACGATTTTAACAAGAGATATACTATTGGGGACTAAAGTAAATCCTCTAAGAAATTAGAATCTAATTTGTCAGTATAGGCTTCATAAGGTAGCATCATTACTTCTTCAAAATCTAAATCGTTCATAATCCATTCTCTATATTCTGCTAGTAAACTTTTTCTATCTTCATTATCTAATTCATAAATACGCAAGGCTGTATCTTTAAAATTTTCTTTAATTAAATTTTCAATTTCTTTATTAATCATTTTATGATAATTCTCCTTCCAAAATTATTCTTCTTATTGTTGACAATGCAATTCCTGTTTGTGATCTGATTGATCGATATGAATATCCCTCATTGCGCAATCTGATTACTAGAGATTCTTTTAAAGGACTTATCTTGGGCCTTCCTCCTAGATTATGCCCAGATAACTTTCTACGTAATAATTGTTCTTTTTTTAGTTCACTTAAACTTTTGTCTTCTAAATTCTCTAATTCATAAAAAACTTTAAAAATTGAAGAATTAGTTTTAGGAGATGTATTACCTGCAAAAAAACCAGTCAGAGTTCGCAATTTAATATTTTTATTAATGAGTTTATTTATTGTTACCAAACATTCTTTTTTATTTTTAAATGCTCTATCAAGCTGAGTGATTATTAATTCATCGCCTTTAGATAAGCAATTTATAGCTTTATTGAGTTGGGGTTTGATTTCTTCATCTAAACTTAAAAATTCAGAGAATACTAAACTGCAACCCTCTTCCTTTAATTTTTTTATTTGCTCCTCTAAATATTCAAATTCATTATGAGTAGCTCTAGCATATCCTATAGATTGAGTTTTTTTATTTTTTTCAGATAGTAAAAGACGTTTTCTTTTGAATTTAAAAGTCAATGTTTTATTACATATATCTTTTACTGTATCAATAAATAAATAAAAAAACACTTTTTAGTACAAAATAGTGTTACTGTTTCATGATTTTTTAGACTTATTCTAAAATTAGAATGTTCTAATATCTATATTAAAAATTACGTTCTAATATCTGTGTATATTTTAGTTAATGTAACAAAAATTCTGTGTAACAAGTAAATTAAATTAAGATTTTCTAAATTGCAGAAGAATTAGTTAAATTAATTTATTTTTTGACTTCTATTTAATGAGCTTCATCTTTCAGATTATTAATAGTTAATTTATCTTGTTTTTAGTAAAATGAAACTGCAGGTCAAGAATAGTTAATGTGACTAATAATCCTAATAGTTTAATTTCAAAACCTGAATGGTTAAGAGTAAAAGCTCCACAAGTTGAGCGAATTGGTGATACTGCAAATTTATTAAATGATTTAAATCTCAATACCGTATGTCAAGAAGCAAGCTGTCCAAATATTGGTGAATGTTTTGCTAGTGGAACTGCAACTTTCCTCATAATGGGTCCTGGTTGCACTAGGGCATGTCCATATTGCGATATTGATTTTGATAGATCTAAAAGAGATTTAGACCCAACAGAACCATATCGTCTCGCCGAAGCCGTTTTTAGAATGAAGCTCAAGCATGTTGTAATCACATCAGTTAATAGAGACGATCTTGTGGATGGTGGCGCATCTCAATTTTTTCAATGTGTTTATCAAGTAAGAGAAAAATCTCCTGAAACTACTATTGAGCTATTAATTCCTGATTTTTGTGGCAATTGGAAAGCTCTTGAAAAAGTTCTTGATTCAAATCCAAACGTTTTAAACCATAATATTGAGACTGTGCCTAAGCTATATAGAAAAGTAAGACCTCAGGGTAAATATGAGAGAACTCTTGAGTTGCTTAAAAGAACCAGAGAATACTCTCCCAAAGTTTATACAAAGTCAGGTTTAATGCTTGGTTTGGGGGAAAAAGATGAGGAGGTCTTAAGTCTTCTTAAGGATTTAAAAAGTAATTTCGTTGATATTGTTACTATTGGCCAATATTTATCACCTGGCCCTAATCATTTACCTGTTCAAAGATTTGTAAGTCCTTCTAAATTTAACTACTTTAAAGCGTTCGGGGAAAAAGATTTAAACTTTATGCAAGTAGTTAGTTCTCCTTTGACTCGTAGTAGTTACCATGCTGAGGAGATTCAAAAACTTATGAAAAAGTATCCAAGATAGTTATTTTCATTTACTTGAATCTACCCACTCATTTAATTTCCATTCAACTAGATCATTTTTAATCATTGGATCATTCTTAATTATTTTCAGTGCATTTTTATAATTATTCATCTCAAGAATGAGTAATCCGCCGTCACCTGGCCTATTTAACTTATCTACCAAATAACCACTTTTTATATTAATTCCATCTTTTTTTAATTTTTTTATCCAATCAATATGTTCTTTAATTATTTTTCGTTTTAGATCATTATTAATTAAGTATTCATTTTTTATAATTTCAGTTTTGACAAAGAAAGGCATTTACATTTTTTTTATGCCAAGCATCTCTTCTTCGCTTGGGGGAACAATTAATTTGAAAGTACTCTTGAAATGAGACCAATTTTCAATTATTTTGGCGGCTTTTAAGCTATTTGTTTTTGCTCGATATTCTCTAATAATGTCTAATAAGATATCTTCCTGCTTTGATGAAGTGATTTTATGAATGCTTACTATTTCCTTATTTACTTTATTATTTAAATCATTATTCTCATCGATTATAAAAGCTATTCCACCAGTCATACCGGCACCAATATTCCTTCCTGTGGAACCTAGTATAACTACTTTTCCACCAGTCATGTATTCGCAACAATGATCACCTGCTCCCTCTATTACTGCAGTAGCACCACTATTTCTTACTGCAAATCTTTCTCCCGATTTTCCTAATGCAAATAATTTCCCACCTGTTGCTCCATAAAGACAAGTATTTCCTAGGATGACTTGTTCAGAGGAGATTTCATCTATTGTGGGTGGGATTATTGTAAGTATTCCTCCATTCATTCCTTTACAAACATAATCATTAGCTTCTCCTATTAATAGAACATTCATTCCTTTCAATAAAAAGGCACCAAAGCTTTGTCCTGCATATCCTTTGAAATTCAAGTTAAGTTCGCCATTGAAGCCGGTGTTGCCATGAAATTCTGCGATTTCGCCTGATATTTTCGCACAAACACTTCTATCTGTATTTTTTATCTCAATTTCTTTGGTTAATTTTTCGTGATTTTTGAGTGAATCTATAAATTTAGTATCAGACAAAAACTCGTCTTCTAATACAGAACCATTACTATGAGCATTGTTTGAATGTTTTAACCATGATCTATCAGTAGTTGATTGTTCATTATCTACTAAAGAAGAAAGATCGATATTAGAAGTTTTTGGAAGACCGATATTTCTTGCAGAAAGAAATTCTTGATTACCAATCAGTTCTTCCATATTAGAAACACCAATACTACTCATTATCTGTCTTACTTCTTCAGCAATATACAAGAAAAAATTGACAACATTTTCTGGAATACCTTTAAATCTTTTTCTCAATTCTTCTTTTTGAGTGGCAACTCCAACAGGACACTTGTTTGTATGACAAACCCTTGCCATTATGCATCCTTCAGCAATCATCGCTACAGAACCGAAACCGTATTCTTCAGCGCCTAGTAAAGCTGCAATAACTACATCCCAGCCTGTTTTAAGACCTCCATCAGTTCTTAAAATTACTCTTTCTCGTAAGTTATTTTCTAAGAGAGATTTATGAACCTCAGCAACACCTAGTTCCCATGGTAAACCTGCATGTTTAATAGAACTTAGGGGTGAAGCACCTGTACCTCCATCATGGCCTGAAATTTGAATTACATCTGCATTAGCTTTGCTTACTCCAGCAGCAATAGTGCCTATACCAATTTCAGAAACAAGTTTAACGCTCACTTTCGCTTTTGGATGAACTTGGTGTAAGTCATGGATAAGTTGAGCTAAATCTTCTATTGAATAAATATCATGATGCGGGGGAGGAGATATTAGAGCTACTCCAGGTTTACTATTTCTTAGTTTTGCGATGTAGGAATCAACTTTTGGACCCGGCAATTGTCCTCCTTCTCCAGGTTTTGCTCCTTGAGCCATTTTAATTTCTAGTTGTTTACCACTTCTGAGATATTCTGGTGTAACTCCAAATCTACCTGATGCTATTTGTTTAATAGCTGAGCATGCAGTGTCTCCATTTTCTAAACCTTTAATAAATGGTAACGTCGCTGATTGTGTATTTTCATCGATATCATTTAAAACATTAAAACGAGCTGGATCTTCTCCACCTTCTCCACTGTTGCTTTTTCCACCAATTCTATTCATTGCAACTGCTAGTACTTCATGCGCTTCTCTTGATAAAGCACCTAAACTCATTCCTCCAGTACAGAACCTTTTGCAAATAGATTCAACACTTTCAACTTCATCTAATGGAATGCTTTTTCTTTTTGAATTAATTGTTAGTAAATCTCTTAGAGATGTTGTCGGTCTATTACTAATGAGTTTTTTGTAAGTTTCAAAATGATCGTATTTTGGTCCTTGTTTTACAGCTGAATGTAAAACTTTGGACATTTCAGGATTATTAGAGTGATATTCTCCATTATTTCTAAATTGTACAAATCCTAAAAATTCTAATTTCTTTAAATCGATCTCTGGATAAGCTTTCGTATGTATTGAAAGTGTTTCATTAGTTAATTCTTTTAGTGTTATGCCAGCGATACGGCTTGTTGTACCATCAAAAGCAATTTTTACTAAGTCAGATCCAAGGCCTACGGCTTCAAAAATTTGTGCACCATGATAACTAGATAAAAGTGAGATGCCTATTTTTGAAAGAATTTTCCTTAGACCGTCTTCTAGAGCTTTTTTAATATTTTCTTGAACATCAGTTATTGATAGTGGATGTATTTTTTTGCTATCAATTAGTTTTTGTGTTTTTGGATGTTTTAACCAATGTCTTCCTGCTTCGAAGGTCAACCAAGGGCAAACAGCGCTTGCACCATAACCAATCAAACAAGCTAGGTGATGTGTGCTCCAACATTGACCTGTTTCAATAATTAAAGAAGCTTTTAGCCTGATTTCTTTTTTTAGAAGATAATGATGAATTGACCCAACAGCAAGTAAAGGAGGAATAAAAGTCTTTTTAGGATTAATTCCCTTATCAGAAATAATAATTAAAGAGCAACCTTCATTTATAGAGAGCTCACTCTGTTTACAAATTGCTTTTAATTGATTCTCTAAGCCTTGAACACCTTCCTCAATATCAAACAAACTTGAAATTGTTTGAGATTTAATTCTTGATTTTTTGATGGAAACAAGTTCTTCCTCATTGAGAATTGGACTTTGTAAATGAACAAAAGGTTTAGGATCTTTAATCTCAAATGGTGTACATCTTTCTCCAAGATGCATCTCTAAACTCATTACGAGTTTTTCTCTCAGAGGGTCAATAGGAGGGTTAGTAACTTGCGCAAATCTTTGCTTGAAATAGTCATATAAAATATGTGGCTTTGAAGAAAGCACTGCTAATGGGATATCGTCGCCCATGCAATAGGTAGGCTCTTTGGCTAATGAAGCCATTGAATCCAATATAAGATCATTATCTTCTGCTGAAAAACCGTATGCAGTTTGTTGTTGTAACAACTCAAGGTCTTTTAGTTTGCAGTCTTTAAACCATTCACAATTCTCAATTTTTATACTTCTATTACTTAGGAGTTTTTTATAATCATGCCTTTGAGCTGCTTCTGATTTTACTTCCCAATTTCTTAGGATTTTATTTTTATGAAAATCAACTGCCAACATTTGTCCCGGTCCTAAGCGACCTTTCTCTATTACTTTTTCCTCTTCAATCTCTACTACTCCGGTTTCGGAACCCATTATTATAAAACCATCATTTGTAATTGAATATCTTGCTGGTCTTAGGCCATTTCTATCAAGCGTTGCCCCAACAAAATTTCCATCAGCAAATACGAGGAGTGCTGGACCATCCCAAGCTTCTTGTAGGCTTGCAGAATATTCATAAAAAGCTTTTATATGTTCTTTTTTTTCAAGTTCTGGTTGATCTCTAAAAGCTTCAGGAACAAGTTTTAATAATGAGTCAGTAATGGGTTGACCTGAACGTATATTGATTTCTAGGGTTGCATCAAGATTTGATGAATCACTTTTGTTTATATCTACGATTGGCTTAATTTCGTTAGATAACTCTCCCCAAAAATCATCTATGTGTTTTTCTGAAGCTTTAGCCCAGTTGATATTACCTAAAAGAGTATTAATTTCGCCGTTATGACCTAAAAATCTCATGGGCTGAGCTAGTGGCCATTTTGGAAGTGTATTAGTACTAAACCTCCTATGGTAAACGGAAAATGAGACTTTAAAACTTTCATTTTTTAGATCTTGATAAAACTCAGATAATATTTCAGAACGAACCATACCTTTATAAACAACTGTTTTAGAACTTAGTGAGGCAAAATAAAATTCACAATCCCCCACATGATTTTTAAAACTTTCTCTTATTCTTTTCTCAATTCTTTTCCTCAGTTGGAATAAAAGCCTCTCAATATCCTGATGATCTTTTTTATCTATGAATAAAATCCACTGACTGATAAACGGAGCATTTGCCCTGGCTAAAGGACCTAAGATTTCATTATTTACAGGTACTGTTCTCCAAAATGTTTTGTTGACTTTTAATTTTTCTGCTTCTTCATCACATATTGATTTACATTCTTCAATTTTCTCTTTTTTATTAGGCATAAAAACCATGCCTAAACCTTTATCCAAGTCTTCTTTATTTTCAAAATTCATTTCATGATCAAAATATTCCCATGGAATTGAACATAAAATTCCTGCTCCATCGCCTGAGTCACTATCTCCTCCACAGCCTCCTCTGTGCTCCATGCAGTTAAGACCCTTCAGCGATTGTTTTAGGATCCAGTTGCTTTCTACCCCTTTAATATTTGCTATGAAACCAACTCCACACGCATCTTTCTCGCCAATTATTCCATTTGGGGAATAACTATCTCGATATGGCCCAACGGTTCTTTTGATACTCTCACCCATAGATTATTTAATTTTATTTTGTTATTTATGTAATCCCATTATAAAAATAAATATGAAAATAAATCTAAAGATAATGAATATTTACCAAAGAATTTTAAATTCATACTTTTTTTAAAAAATTATGATTAAAAACTTTTAGTTGGTGCTCGTAAAAGGTTATGATAGATAAATGTTTATTTTTATTTAAATATATTAGATGCCCACCATCTCACAATTAATAGGATCAGAAAGAAAACGTCTGACTAGGAAAACAAAATCTCCTGCATTAAAAGCTTGCCCTGAGAGAAGAGGGGTCTGTACGAGAGTCTATACATCAACACCCAAAAAACCTAATTCAGCTTTGCGGAAAGTTGCAAGGGTAAGGTTAACTTCAGGTTTCGAAGTGACGGCTTATATCCCAGGAATTGGACACAATTTGCAAGAGCACTCTGTAGTACTTCTTAGGGGCGGGAGAGTAAAAGATTTGCCAGGTGTTAGATATCATATAATAAGAGGAACTTTAGATACGGCTGGAGTCAAAGATAGACGTCAATCCAGATCTAAGTATGGAGCAAAAGCTCCAAAAGATTAATTTGTAAACCGCACTTTTTAAAAACATGTCACGTCGTAATGCAGCAGTAAAAAGACCAGTTCTTCCAGATCCTCAATTTAATAGTCGTTTAGCTTCAATGATGATTTCTCGATTGATGAAACATGGTAAAAAATCTACAGCTCAAAGAATATTGTCTGATGCTTTTTCTTTAATAAGTGAGAGAACAGGTGGGAATGCTGTTGAATTATTTGAAACAGCAGTAAAAAATGCAACTCCTCTTGTCGAGGTAAGAGCTAGAAGAGTTGGTGGTGCAACATATCAAGTACCTATGGAAGTACGTCAGGAGAGGGGTACAGCTATGGCATTAAGATGGCTTGTTACATTCTCACGTGCAAGAAATGGCAAAAGCATGTCGCAAAAACTTGCTGGTGAGTTGATGGATGCAGCAAATGAAACTGGTAGTGCAGTTAAAAAAAGAGAAGACACTCATAAAATGGCTGAAGCTAATAAAGCTTTTGCACATTACAGATATTAATTTCATCAAAAAGGTACTTAAGTAGTTTATTATTATAAAAGTTTACTTTTAGGGTGAACTAAATTTATTAAAAATTATTTTATTTGGAGCTTTAAAATTGGCACGCGACTTTCCCCTAGAACGAGTAAGAAACATAGGTATAGCCGCTCATATTGATGCAGGGAAGACAACAACTACTGAAAGGATATTGTTTTATTCAGGAGTAGTTCACAAGATAGGAGAAGTGCATGATGGTGCTGCAGTAACAGATTGGATGGCTCAAGAAAGAGAGAGAGGAATAACTATAACCGCTGCTGCAATATCAACTAGTTGGCAAGATCACAGAATTAATATTATTGATACTCCTGGACACGTTGATTTTACAATTGAAGTTGAAAGATCAATGCGCGTCTTGGACGGCGTAATAGCTGTTTTTTGCGCAGTTGGCGGAGTTCAGCCTCAATCTGAAACGGTTTGGCGTCAAGCAGATAGATATTCTGTTCCCAGAATGGTTTTTGTTAACAAAATGGACAGAACTGGTGCAGATTTTCTAAGGGTTAATAAGCAAATTAAAGATCGATTAAAGGCAAATGCACTTCCAATTCAGCTACCTATTGGAGCTGAAGGTGATCTCACAGGTATTATCGATTTAGTTGCCAACAAAGCATATCTTTACAAAAATGACTTAGGTACTGATATTGAAGAGGCACCAATTCCGTCTGAAATGGAGGAGGAAGCAGCTGAGTGGAGAAACAAGTTAATGGAAAGTGTTGCAGAAAATGATGAAGAGTTAATAGAAAGTTTCCTTGAGACAGGTGAATTATCTGAAGAACAACTTAAAAAAGGTATTAGGGAAGGAGTTTTAAATCATGGTTTGGTTCCAGTATTGTGCGGTTCAGCTTTTAAGAATAAAGGTGTTCAGCTTGTTTTAGATGCTGTTGTTGATTACTTGCCAGCTCCAGTTGATGTAAAACCAATACAAGGTGTTTTACCTAATGGTGAAGAAGATGTAAGACCTTCAGATGATAATGCTCCTTTCAGTGCATTAGCTTTCAAAGTGATGTCAGATCCCTACGGGAAATTAACTTTTGTAAGGATGTATTCGGGTGTTCTCTCAAAGGGAAGTTACGTTATGAATTCTACCAAAGATGCAAAAGAGAGAATTTCTAGATTAGTAATTCTGAAGGCAGATGAAAGAGAGGAGGTAGATGAATTGAGGGCTGGTGATTTAGGAGCTGTATTAGGTCTGAAGAACACAACAACTGGTGATACCTTATGTAATACAGATGATCCTATAGTTTTGGAGACATTGTTTATCCCTGAACCTGTGATCTCAGTAGCTGTTGAGCCAAAAACTAAAGGGGATATGGAAAAACTATCAAAAGCATTAACTGCTTTGTCAGAAGAGGATCCAACTTTTAGAGTCAGTACTGATCCTGAGACAAACCAAACTGTAATCGCAGGTATGGGTGAGCTGCACTTGGAAATCCTTGTTGACAGAATGTTAAGAGAGTTTAAAGTTGAAGCTAATATTGGAGCCCCTCAGGTTTCATACAGAGAGACAATTAGGTCTAGTTCTAAAGGAGAAGGTAAATATGCAAGACAGACTGGAGGAAAAGGTCAATATGGTCATGTAATAATTGAAATGGAACCTGCTGAAGTTGGTAAAGGTTTTGAATTTGTCAACAAAATTGTTGGTGGAGCAGTCCCGAAAGAGTACATTGGTCCTGCCTCCAATGGTATGAAAGAAACCTGTGAGTCTGGTGTTCTTGCCGGTTATCCACTCATTGATGTAAAAGTAACACTAGTCGATGGTTCATTCCACGATGTAGACTCATCTGAAATGGCCTTCAAAATTGCAGGTTCCATGGCTTTTAAAGATGGGGTTAAAAAATGCAACCCTGTCCTGTTAGAGCCTATGATGAAAGTTGAGGTCGAAAGTCCTGACGACTTTCTTGGATCTGTAATTGGAGATCTCTCTTCTAGGAGAGGTCAAGTAGAAGGACAATCTGTTGATGATGGATTGTCTAAGGTACAGGCCAAAGTGCCCTTAGCCGAAATGTTCGGTTATGCCACTCAACTCCGATCAATGACTCAAGGTCGGGGTATATTTTCAATGGAGTTCGCAAATTATGAGGAAGTTCCTCGTAATGTTGCTGAAGCTATCATTTCCAAGAATCAGGGCAACTCCTGATCTCTAAACAAAACACTATTTAACCCTCGATTCTTTATTCAAAATGGCTCGCGAGAAGTTCGAAAGGAACAAACCACATGTCAACATAGGTACTATTGGCCATGTTGATCATGGAAAAACAACACTTACTGCTGCTATTACAAACGTACTAGCAAAAAAAGGTCAAGCTCAAGCTCAAGATTATGGAGACATTGATGGCGCTCCTGAAGAAAGAGAGCGTGGCATTACTATCAATACAGCTCATGTCGAATATGAAACTGAGGGCAGACACTATGCTCATGTTGATTGTCCAGGACATGCTGATTATGTAAAAAACATGATTACAGGGGCCGCCCAAATGGACGGTGCCATTCTAGTTTGCGCAGCTACAGATGGTCCTATGGCGCAAACAAAAGAACATATTCTTCTAGCTAAACAGGTTGGAGTTCCTGCTCTTGTAGTAGCTCTCAATAAGTGCGATATGGTGGATGATGAAGAAATTATTGAACTTGTTGAAATGGAAATCAGAGAACTATTAGATAGTTATGATTTCCCTGGAGATGATATTCCTATAGTTCAAGTTTCTGGCTTAAAAGCTCTTGAAGGTGATTCTACTTGGGAATCGAAAATTGAAGAATTAATGAAAGCAGTTGATGCTAGTATTCCTGAACCTGAAAGAGAAGTTGATAAGCCATTCTTGATGGCAGTTGAAGATGTTTTCTCAATTACTGGTAGAGGAACGGTCGCTACTGGAAGAATTGAGAGAGGTAAAGTTAAGGTAGGAGAAGAAGTTGAAATAGTTGGAATAAGAGATACAAAATTAACAACTGTTACCGGCGTTGAAATGTTCCGAAAACTTCTTGATGAAGGTATGGCTGGGGATAATGTTGGTTTGCTTTTACGTGGTGTTCAAAAAGAAGATATTGAGAGAGGGATGGTTCTTGTTAAAAAGGGATCAATTACTCCTCATACTCAGTTCGAAGGAGAAGTTTATGTTCTTAAAAAAGAGGAAGGTGGCAGACATACACCTTTCTTCGCAGGGTATAGACCTCAGTTTTATATCAGAACAACTGACGTGACAGGTCAAATCACCGCTTTTACCTCTGATGATGGCTCTAATGTTGAAATGGTTATGCCTGGAGACAGAATCAAAATGACTGGTGAATTAATTTGTCCAGTTGCTATAGAACAAGGTATGAGATTTGCAATCCGTGAAGGTGGACGTACTATTGGTGCTGGTGTTGTTTCAAAAATTCTCAAATAATATATTTGAATTTTAAGAATATAACCCCAATCACTTAATATATATAAATGGATTAGGGTCATTGCTAAACAATGGCCCTCCACTAGAAGAAATTTTTTAAATTATGACTGCATCAATTGCACAACAAAAAATAAGAATAAGACTAAAAGCTTTCGATAGAAAGATGCTTGACCTATCTTGCGATAAAATAATCCAAACTGCTGATACTACTTCTGCTTCTGCAATTGGTCCAATTCCTTTACCTACAAAAAGAAAGATTTATTGTGTCCTAAGGTCACCACATGTGGACAAGGATTCTAGAGAGCATTTTGAAACGAGAACTCATCGAAGATTAATTGATATCTATAGCCCTTCTGCAAAAACTATTGACGCTTTAATGAAGCTAGATCTTCCTAGTGGTGTAGACATAGAAGTTAAACTCTAAGAAATCCCAAAAACTACTTAAATTGTTTATTATTAATGGATATAAATGAGGTTTAAATGGGAGAGCTCTCTGTAAGGGAATTACCTCTATTTCCTTTGCCAGAGGTAGTCCTTTTCCCTCAAGAGGTATTGCCTTTACATATTTTTGAATCTAGATACAGAATTATGCTTCAATCTGTTCTTGAATCTGATTCAATGTTTGGAGTTATTAAATGGGATCCAAATACCAAAAGCATGGCAAATGTTGGGTGTTGTGCCCAAATAATAAAACATCAAACTTCAGAAGATGGTAGGAGTAATATTATTACTCTAGGACAACAAAGATTTCAAGTATTAGAAATAATTCGTTCAACTCCATTTTGTTCCGCGATGGTTAGTTGGATTGACGACGATAATATTGATAACCTTCAAAAGTTAGATTCTCTTAAAGATTCAGTCACTGAAGCACTTAGTGATGTTATCAATTTAACAGGTAAATTAACAAATACAAAGAAAAACATACCTGATAAATTACCTGACAACCCTATGGAATTGTCATTTTGGATAGGGGCTCATTTGGGTGGTCCTGTAGCTGAAGAACAGCAAAGACTTTTGGAAGAAAGAAATACTTATACTCGTTTGCAAAGAGAATTTGAAATGCTTGATCATACAAGAAAACAACTTGCGGCGAGAACAGCTTTGAAAGAAAGTTTTCCAGATATAAAAGAAAATTAAATGATTGAATTTTTAATACCCTTTTTTTGGCTGGTTCTATTTATTTTAGTTTTATCAATTATTTGGAGAAATAATGCTAGAAAATATATTTCTTCTGGTACTGTAGCTTCTGCATATGATGCTTGGACTCAAGATAAATTACTTGAAAGATTATGGGGAGAACATATACATTTAGGCTTTTACTCCTCAGGGAAAAATAATATTGATTTTAGAGAGGCTAAAGTACAGTTTGTTCATGAGTTAGTCAAATGGAGTGGTTTAAATAAATTACCAAAAGGCTCCAGGGTACTTGATGTAGGTTGTGGAATTGGAGGAAGTTCTAGGATTCTTGCAAAATATTATGGGTTTAATGTTACTGGAATTACAATTAGTCCTGCTCAAGTAAAAAGGGCAAGAGAACTTACTCCCCAAGGACTTAATTGCAACTTTCAAGTTATGGATGCATTAAATTTGAGATTTGAAGATGGATCATTTGATGCAATTTGGAGTGTTGAGGCAGGTGCGCATATGAATGATAAAAAAAAGTTCGCAGATGAAATGCTGAGAACTTTGAGACCCGGAGGTTACTTAGCATTGGCTGACTGGAACTCACGAGATTTTAGAGAATATCCTCCATCTTTTGTTGAGAAGTTAGTCATCAAACAATTACTTGAACAGTGGGTGCATCCTCATTTTACTAGCATTAATGAATTCGATAATATTCTTAGAAATAATAAAAATAGCGCAGGACAGGTTATTTCTGAAAACTGGAATTTCTATACCAATCCTTCATGGTACGATTCTATAATTGAAGGTATTAGAAGACCTCTTACAATTTTGAATCTTGGTCCTTCAGCCTTAGTAAAGTCTGTTAGAGAAATTCCAACAATACTGCTCATGAATTGGGCATTTAGAAAAGGTTTAATGGAGTTTGGAGTTTATAAATGTAGAGGATAAATTAATCTAAATCAATATTCTCAGAAATATAATATCCAAAATCTACAAAATTTTTACATAATGGCTTTAATTGATCTTTTAATTCAAGAAAATTATTAATATTAGTTTTATTATTAATTTCTAAATCAATATAAATAATATATTCTCCTAACTCTCGTTTAGAAGGTCTAGATTCTATTTTGCTCATATTAAATCCAAAATTTGCAATAAAGTTTAATGCTTTAAGTAAAGCACCAGGCTTGTTTGAAATTAATGAGAAAGCAAAACTAGCAATATTTGCTGTATTAGAATTTTGTTCTTTGCTTAATAAGACAAATCTAGTGCAATTACCTTGAACATCATTAATAGGGAAGGCTAATTCTTTCAGACCTTTAATTTGAATTAATGATTTAGAGCCGATTGCCGCCCTAAATTTACTCCCTTTTACCATATTGACAGCTTCTGATGTTGAATTTGTTGGAAGGGGGATTGCCTCTGGAAGATTTTCAGACAACCATTCTGAACATTGAGCTAATGCTTGAGGATGAGAAAGCACTTCTGAAATAATTGAAAGTTCTCCATCACTTATTAATGCATGTTTAATGGGTAAAACAATCGCTTTATTTATATATATATCTGGAAATTTCCATAGAGCGTCTAAGGTTGCAGTTACTGCGCCCTCTACAGAATTTTCAATAGGAACTACCGCAGCATCACAATTGTTGTAGGCTATTGATTTAAAAACCGAATGTAGCCCATTACATGGTACAAATATAGGAGTCTGAAAATTAGCAAGCTTTGATAATATATGAGCTGCTTTTTCTGCGTAAGTCCCTTTAGGACCTAAATATGCAACTTGTTTGCGCATGATTAATTGTAAGAAAAAAATAGATCAAAAAAGCATTGGAGGGCTTTAGAAAATGCTATTGTCTTTTGAAGCTAAACAGAAACTAAAACTTTCTGTTACACGAAATAAAGAATATCTTTCTAAATATCTTTTGGAAGAAGAAAGAGTTGTTGGAGCAATGCTGGACTCCAAAAAATTGGTCTATGAAGCAGAAGGTAGATACAAGTATACAGTAACAAGTTTTAAGGTTTTTCAATTAGATATTAACCCTGTTGTTTCAATTGCGGTAGAGAATGAAGGGGGAGTATTAAGAATGAGTGCTCTTGATAGTACATTGGATGGTTTGGGGATGGTTGATGACTTTAATCTTATTTTGAGGGCGAATTTGGAAGCAACTGATATTGGGTTAGAGGGTGAGGCACTGTTAGGGGTGTCTGTAAGCCAACCCCCTCTATTGAAACTGGTACCTAGAAAAATTTTAGAATCTACTGGTCACTCGGTATTAAACGGAATTTTGTTGGGGATAAAGTCAAGAGTTCAACAGCAATTAGTTAAAGATTTTTTAGATTGGTGTGAATTAAAAAAGATTTGATTTCTTTAAAAAACTTTTCCTATGAAGATTAGTTATCCCTTTTTTTGTGATGATTGAGAGATGCTCTTTGGTCCCGTAACCTTTATTTTTAAATATTAAGTAACCTGAATATTTCTTTTCTAACCTTTCCATTAGATTGTCGCGAGATACTTTTGCAACAATGCTTGCTGCAGCTATTACTGTAAATTTCGAGTCTCCCGATATGATATTTTTCTGAATTCCTTTCCACGGCCTTAATGATAATGGGCCATCAATCATTAGTTCAGATGGTTTCTCTTTTAATTTTTTTAATGCTCTTATCATTGAAAGTTCAGTTGCAACTCTGATGCCGAGCTTATCTATTTCGTTGGAGGAGGATTGCCCAATTCCATAATCTGAAGAAAGTGATAAAATCTTCGGCAAAAGTAATTTTCTTTTTTTAGGAGTTAATTTTTTACTATCCATTACTCCTTGTCGTTTTAGGATGAATTTATTTTTTTCAGTCAATACTATAACTGCTGAAAAAACGGGTCCAAATACTGCTCCCCTACCAACTTCATCTATTCCAACTTCGGATATTTTATTCAATATTAGCTGATGACCTTCTTCTTTTTTTTCTAGCATTATTTATCTCATCAGTGAGTTCAATATCATCCTTCTTATCTAAAAGAATAACTTCTTTGTTATCAAGATTTTTTTTTGATGATTTATCCTTGGAATTTGCATCAGCCTCAGTATTTATTTCAATCTTTTCAACCTCCTTAGACTTTGAGATTTTTTTTACTTGTGTAGCTGTTAAATTTTTTTTATCAATACTTTTTTCTTTCACCTTGTTTTTGTCCTTTAAGCGTACAAAATTATTGCTAGTGAGATATTCTTTTCCTAATTTTATTAGTGGATTAATACCTAATTGACTAAAAACAATTTTTTCATCATTTGTAAGGTCAACAGTTATTGTATTTTTTTCTTTTGAATTAATTGCGTTCAAATCATCATTATCATTTTCTTTTTTATTAAAAGTATCGTCTTTATTTAGGTTCTTGGAATTCAGTAATTCTTTTTCAACTACTTTTTCCTGCTTATCAGTTGATTGATAAGTATCATTATCAGAAGGTTTTAAATTGTTTGATCTATTTAATTTATCTTCAACAATTTTTAATTTTGGACTAGAAATTTCATAATTCAATTGATTTTCTATATGGCCTGTTCCATTGCATACAGAACATTTTTTACCAAATAATTCATATATGTTTTGGCCTTGTCTTTTTCTTGTTAACTCAACTAAACCTAATTCGGTAAGCTGAGCTATCTGAGGCCTAGCAGAATCATCTTTTATTGCTGAAGTAAAATGTTCAAGTAATTGGAATTGATCTCTTCTAGATTCCATATCAATAAAATCTACTACAATTACTCCCCCAATATTCCTTAATTTCATTTGTCTTGAGATTTCAACTGCTGCTTCGCAATTTGTCCACAAAACAGTTTGCCTAGAGTTGGCGGATCTTGTAAATGATCCAGAGTTTACATCAATAACTGTCAGTGCTTCAGTTGGTTCAATAATTATATAACCACCTGAGGGAAGATCTACTCTAGGTTGGAGAGCTTTTTGAATTGTTTTATTAATTTCGTAATTATTTAAAATATGATTGTTTAAATCGTTATCGTGAAATTCAATATTTACATCAAAATCATAATTTATTAAAAAACCTTTTGCCCTTTCAACTGAAAATTTATTGTCGATAATTATGCTTTTAGCTGATGATTTAAGATGATCTCTCAAAATTTTAAGAGAGAAATCATCATCTCTTTTTATTAAATTTGGTGGATTAGAAGTTTCAGAAACTTTTATGATATTCTCCCATTGTTGAATTAAATTTTCTAGATCTTCTATAAGTAGTTCTTCTTTAATATTCTCGGCCTCTGTTCTAAATAGTAAACCTGTACTGGGTAGTTTTATTAAAACTCCAAGAGCTTTTAAACGATTCCTTTCTTTTTCTGTATTTATTTTTCTAGAAATATTTACTCCTTGACCATAGGGCTGTAATATTAAGTACTTTCCGGGTAATGAGATAATCCCGGTAAGTCTTGGGCCTTTTGATCCTGTGGGTTCCTTCATTACCTGAACAAGGACTTTTTGTTTTGGTTCTAGTAATTCAGTTATTCCAACTATTTCTTTTTTGAGTCTTAATGGACCTAGATCTGAAACATGGATGAATCCATTTTTATCACTTTCACCAATATTTATGAAAGCGGCGTCAATACCAGGGAGAACATTTTCAACTGTTCCTAAAAAAATATCGCCAATTTGATATTGACCTTGTGCGACGATTAATTCATCAACTCGATCATCTGTGAGTAGTGCTGCAATTCGAGCCCGCTCAGCGATGATTATTTGCTGAGACATATAATTGATTCTGAATGATTTGGATTTTGAAAATCATCTAAATTAAAGAATTAGATTTTTATCTTTTAATAAAGCAATTTTTATAGCTTTTATTATTTACTTTTTAAAATTAATAAAGTTAAAAGTGATTGAATTCTGCTATTTATAAAGCTTTAAACGATTTTCAAACTAATTGAAATTGAATTCATAGCTATGATTATCTCTTAAATTAACCATAACTAAAATAATATTAACATCTAATCACCACTAAAGCACGTTGATCATTTATCCTTATAAAGGTTCAATCTTTATCAAAAGTGGTTCAAGTAAACGAAAACTATTTAAAACTCAAAGCAGGTTATTTATTCCCTGAAATTGCAAAAAGAGTAAAAATATATTCTCAATTAAATAAGAGTGCTGAAATTATTAAGCTTGGTATAGGAGATGTTACAGAACCATTACCTAGAGCATGTATAGAGGCTATGGGTAAAGCTTTAGATGATATGGGAACAACAGACGGTTTTAGAGGTTACGGACCAGAACAAGGTTATTCTTGGCTGAGAGAAAAAATATCTGAGCATGATTTTATTTCTAGAGGCTGTCAAATTTCACCTGAAGAAATCTTTGTTTCAGATGGATCAAAATGTGATTGTAGCAATATTTTAGATATTCTTGGCAAAGATAATTCAATTGCTGTGACAGATCCTGTTTACCCTGTTTATGTAGACAGTAACGTTATGACAGGCAGAACTGGAGATGCTCTTGAAAATGGTACTTATCAAGGATTGACATATCTTGCAATAAACGAGGGGAATAACTTTCTGCCAGAACTGCCTGAAAAAAAAGTTGATATTTTATATCTTTGTTTTCCTAATAATCCTACCGGAGCAACGATTAATAAAAAAGAATTGAAAAAGTGGGTTGACTATGCTCTTCAAAACAAATCTCTAATACTTTTTGATGCAGCTTATGAAGCATTTATTCAAGATAATGATATCCCTCACTCAATATATGAGATTGAGGGAGCAAAGGATTGTGCTATTGAATTTAGATCTTTTTCAAAGAATGCAGGATTCACTGGAGTCAGATGTGCTTTTACAGTAATACCTAAAAATCTCAAAGGTTTGAGCTCAACAAATGAGGAAATAGACTTATGGCCTCTTTGGAATAGGCGACAATCTACAAAGTTTAATGGAGTAAGTTATGTGGTTCAGAAAGGAGCAGAGGCTGTTTATTCTCTTGAAGGGAAAAAACAGGTGAGAGGTTTAATTGATTTTTATATGGAAAATGCAAAAATTATGAAAAATAAACTTCGGAATGTAGGATATAAAGTTTATGGTGGGGACAATGCTCCTTATATCTGGATTAAAGTTCCTGATCAAATGACATCTTGGGACTTTTTTGATTTCCTTCTTCAAAAAGTTAGTGTAGTGGGGACACCTGGAAGCGGATTTGGATTATCAGGAGAGGGGTATTTTCGTTTGTCAGCATTTAACTCACGATCGAATGTCATTAATGCAATGGAAAGAATAATTAATATATAATTATTAGTATTATTTAGATTTTAAAATTTTAATGATATCTATAAATCTTGAACAAAGTGTAAGTAATAATTCAGCAGTGATTGAAAAAAAACCTGCTGAACTAAAAAATAAATCTCCAAAATATAAGGTTTTACTTCATAATGACCCAGTTAATTCTATGGAGTATGTCACTATTTCACTGCGAGAAGTTGTGCCGCAATTAAGCGAACAAGATGCTATTGCGATAATGCTTGAGGCACATAATACCGGTGTAGGGTTGGTAATTGTTTGTGATTTAGAGCCAGCAGAATTCTACTCAGAATCATTAAAATCGAAAGGAATTTCTAGTTCAATTGAGAAAGAGGATTAATAACGGTTCAATTTTTTATTTAGAATGAGCTAATTTCCTTTCTGATAAGGGACGGACTTTTAAGGATTCTTTTAGGGAAGACTTTCCATATTTTTTCTCAAGAATGTCGATAACAGTTTTACCAAATTCATCTTCTAGATTATCAAATGCTTCTAAGCAAACCTGACCAAGTTTTTTCCCTAATGAGCCTGGATTCCAAAGAAGTTTTCTCGCTGTCCACGGCATCATGCTCATTGGATTATAGTTTGGCTTCAAAATTTTATGTTCCAAGGCGTACTTCTCAAGAAGAGTGTGAGGTTGCAAACCTATAAAGAATATAGCTGGATCAACTAAACCTTTACCAAAAATATTTTCTAATTCTCTATGGTAAGCAATTGTTTGTCTTATGGTGCTGGGCGTTTCATCAAAAACATTAAAGGAATAATTGACTGAAACATGATTTTTGAAACCTGATTTGACTAGCATTCTGCAATTATTTAATACAGTTTCAAGGTCATACGCTAATTTCATTTTTCTAACAAGTTCTTGAGATCCCGACGTGATACCTATTTCAAAATAACTCATACCAGTATCAACCATAAGCTGAGCTAGCTCAGCATCAATATTATCTGCTCTGATATATGCAGCCCAATTGATATCGACCCAGCCTTGATCCTTAATTGCTTGCAAAAGCGTTTTTGCATCTTCAATATGTTTTTTGGCTGGAATAAACTGCGCATCTGTGAACCAAAATCCCCTCACTCCAAGATCATAAAGTTGCTTCATTTCTTTAATTACTTCGTTGACAGGATTAACGCGAACCTGCTTCCCCTCTACAACTGTATAAACACAGAAACAACAATTATGAGGACAACCTCTTTTTGTTTGTACCCCCACATAGTAATCTCCTCCATCTATGTACCAATTAAATTCTGGCCATATTGATTTAATATATTTATAGTTGCAGGCAGTCTTAATAGTGCCTGAAGGTTGTTCATGTATTAATTTTTCCCTAGGTTTTTGTCCAGCAATGTAACATCTTTCTTCCTTTATTGAATCTCCTCTAATCAATTTTTCTATGAGATTTTCTCCCTCTCCAACTGAAATAACAGTTCCTTTTGGAAGTAGATTTCCCAATTGTTCATAGAAGACACTAACAGCCCCACCTCCTAAAATTATTTTTATATTTTTATTGTATTTTTCTGCTCTTTTTAGTCCCATCTTGACTAAAGAAGTATTTCTATATATTTCTCCATAATGAGATGCAATTAATTTTAATCCTCCCCAAGAACCTCTAATTTTTTTAAGGATATTTTTTGAGTAGAACACTTCAAAAGAGTTTTGTAGGGGATTTCCACTTCTGCCATCAACAGGTGCATAAATTTGTATATCTCTCCAAGAAAAAATTATTAAATGAGGTCGAAATTGATCAATCTTTCTAGCTAGAAGTTTGGAAACTTTATTAGATGGAATTATTGCTAGATCTATAAATTGTTGTTCAATATCTGGAAAACATTTATGAATATGGTCAACTAAATAAATTGGACCTATTGGAAATATAGGATTACAGGGAAGTCTTACAGTAAGAATTTTTCCAAAGTGCTTTCTGCTGGAATTTCTTTTATTTAATTTTTTGAATTCAAAATTAAAATTCATACCGTAGAACTATTATGAATTAGTCATCACTAAGAATCTAACTAGTTTAGAGCTTATTTGGTGAAATTAAAAATGTTTAGAAGATACTTCTGAAGATTTCTTAAAATTCAAATATCGGAAATCATATAAATCCAGCATACTTTGAGGAGTTTTAATCCATCGATCCATCTAGATATATTTGGTGCTCCAGATTTTCTGGCGTAATATCTAACAGGATAATTTAGTATTTTAATGTTATTTTTTGCTGCTTCAAATATTATTGTGAAGTCTCCAAATGGGTCAGACTTGGAATCCCAGCTTCCATTTTGTTTCATAAATTTAAAGAATTTCCTTGAGAAAACTTTTGTGCCACAAAGTGAATCAGAAATTGGTTTGTTTATGAGAATTGATAAAAAATATTGCAAAGAGTCGATTTCCTATATAGTTAGCCCATCTCATTGCATCTTTTTCCATGGGGAAAGTTGTGCGAGCACAATTAATTAGGATATTTTCATTTTTAGTGGATTCCATAATAGCAGCAATACTGTCATCAATATCTACTGTAAAGTCGCTATCAATTATGGCGAGTGTTTCTCCTGAAGAAATATTCAATCCATCTACAACAGCATTTTTTTTGCCTTTAGAAGTTTGTTTTAAAAGAGATATGTTAAAAAAATCTGAGAAGTTTTCTTTTAGCTCTTTCAGAATTTCATATGTATTATCATTACTATTCCCTTCAACAAATATAATTTCTAATTTATTAGGAATTTCTTTGAATTTATTTAATGCGTTTATTAAAAGTCCCTTATTACCAGCTTCATTTCTTGCAGGTATCAAAATAGATATCAAATGATCTGAAGTGTTTTCACTATATTTATAAAAAACTATTTCTATTTCGTAGGCAAGTTGTTTGATGATAGGTAGCTTGCGGAGAATATTTTTTTTTTAAAGACTTTGGAATTAATTGACTCGGTAATGGAGTTAATTTCTTTGCTTTCCATCTGATAGATCTATAGTTATAAATTTCTGCTAGAGATTCAATATCGCACAAGGTTATTCTTGCTCTGCTAGTAGTTTCTCTGAAAATTCTTGAATCTAATCTTAACCATCTAGTTATTGGCTCCCAAGTATTACCACGGACTTGAATCGAAATAAATTCGTAATTGTCTTTGAATAGTTGATGTAGTTTATTATGTGTTAAATTCCAGGTATTGACAGATTTCATTTCTTTATGAAGTTTGCAAACAACACTTTACTATATATCGACAATTTACTTTTCATAGTATTAATTTCCATGGTTTTAAAAAAAGATTTACTACATACTTAGGTCGTAAAAAGAAAAAGATTAGAAGGAACATCATAAACAAGTTAAAAAATTTAAATTTTTTAATTCTAAGAATCATTTTTATTTCGTTTAAAATGCCGATAATTGGAATTGAACCAATGACTTACTGTTTACGAAACAGTTGCTCTACCCCTGAGCTATACCGGCAATATTAATTTATTGATTTTTCATATAAACTTAATTCTATAATTTAAAGAATTTATGTCAAAAATAGATCCTGAATTAAAAAAAAAATTATTAAAGGAATCCCAGACCCCTTTCAAGGGATTAAGGAGAATATTGTGGATAGCTTTTAGTGGTTCGGCATTCTTGGGACTTTTAATAATGCTTTCCAAATTTGCAACAGGTAGTGAATTACAACTAAATAACATTCTCATACAATTAGGCGCTTGTATATTGTTTCCTTCTTTATTATTTCTAGATAAGAATAAAGAAAAATAAGTAAAATATTTGATTATTTAGCTAATGTCCTTTTTTTAGTAACAAATTTGAATGCTTCGATTATGTCTCCTTCATTCCACGAAGAGAATTTATCGCAGCCAACTCCACATTCAAATCCTGTATTTACTTCTTTAACATCATCTTTAGATCTTTTTAGAGAGTCTAAATTACCCTCAAAAATTACTTTATCTGATCTAAGGACTCTAAGAGAACAATTTCGTTGAAGTTTACCAGTTTGTATATAACAGCCTGCGATGGCTCCTTTACCAACTGCAAAAGTTGCGCGAACTTGGGCCTTACCTAATGATTCTTCTACAAGATCAGGTTCAAGAAGACCCTCCATAGCCAACTGAATATCTTCCAATAATTTATAAATTACTTCATATTCTCGTATATCAACATCATTAGCATCAGCTGCTCTTTTTGCTCCAGATGCTAATGATGTGTTAAATCCAATGATTACTGACCCTGATGCAGCTGCGAGATCTATATCTGTCTCAGTTATTTCTCCCGGAGCAGAGAGTAAAACTCTGACTTGAACTTCATTTTTTGGTAATTGTTCTAGTGATCCTAATATGGCTTCAACACTTCCTTGAACATCAGCTTTAAGGATTAAGTTTAACTCTTTTAGTTCTCCATCACTAGCTTGCGTTGATAGGGTTGATAGACTAACTCTCCTAGAAGCCATTTGCTGAGCTAATTTTATGGCTCTTGCATCTGTAGCTCTATCTCCGACAATCGATCGAGCTATTTTCTCATCAGAGTAGACTGCAAATTCATCGCCTGCTGTTGGTACCTCACTAAAGCCTAGTGCTTCAACTGGGAATGATGGTCCTGCTTCTTTGATTCTATTACCATGTTCATCAACCATTGCTCTAATTTTCCCAAGTACTGAGCCTGCAGCCAAAACATCCCCAGATTTTAAGGTGCCATTTTGTACTAACAAAGTAGCTACAGGACCTTTGGCTTTATCAAGATGAGCTTCGATAACAGTACCTTGGCCGATCTGTGCGGGTTAGCTTGTAGATCTTCAACTTCAGAAACTAATAAAATCATTTCGAGAAGTTTATCAATATTTTGTTTTTTTATTGCACTCACTGGGACCATAACAGTATCTCCTCCCCAATCTTCAGCAATTAAATCTTTTTCTGATAGTTCCTGCTTGACTCTGTCTGGAGATGCACCTTCCTTGTCAATTTTGTTAATTGCTACAACGATTGGAACTTTTGCAGCTCTTGCGTGACTAATGGCTTCAAGTGTTTGAGGTCTACAACCATCATCAGCGGCAACTACAAGAACAGCTACATCAGTAACTTTTGTGCCCCTAGCTCTCATTGCTGTGAAGGCTTCATGACCAGGGGTATCAAGAAAAGTCAATTTTCTCTTTTTAGATTCATGTTCAAATTCAACTTGATAAGCTCCTATATGTTGAGTTATCCCGCCAGCTTCTCCCGAAGCTACTCTTGATTCTCTTATGGAATCCAAAAGACTTGTTTTACCATGATCCACATGACCCATAACTGTAATTACAGGTGGCCTCTTTATTAGGTTATCAATATCATCTGATTCAATCATATCTACTGTTTTCTCTGCAGCTTCTTGGATATCATCTTGTAAAACGGGTACTCCAAATTCTTCCGCTACTGTCTCAATAGTTGCTAAGTCAAGAGATTGGGTTACAGTTGCCGTTATCCCTTTAAAGAAAAGAGATTTGATTATTTCAGAACTTTCAAGACTTAATTTATCAGCTAGTTCTTGAACTGTTAAATTATCTTCGGGAACTATTATCATCTCAGGTCTTACTTGTTTGGCTTCTTTGGCAGCCTTTAGTTCCATTGCTCTTCTTTTCTGCCTTTGCCTTGTAGTCTCTTTTTTCTTCTTTTTGAATTGTTTTATTGATTTTTGAGATTTAAGTTCATCAGATTTTTCTTTCTTTGGACGAGCCAAACTAGCTGATAATATTGAAATTTTCTCACCTGAATACCCACTGGTTTCAGATGTTAATGACTCATCATTCTCCCCGATAATATGAACTTTTTGCCTTTGTTTCTGAGGATGTTTATTTCTTAATGCTTCAAGTTTCGCGCTATCATCCCAATCTGTTCTTCCTGGTTTTTTTGAACCATTTGAGAATGCTCTATGAGGCGGTTTTTTGGAGCTCGGAGCAGAATTTGGACGACTATTTGGAGCTTTTACCTTCTGTTTAGGTGACTCAATATTTTGCTTTTCATTTTTATTATTACTTAATTTATCTTTACCAGAATTATTAGTTTTTTGAAGTTGCAAAAGTTCATTAGGGGATACTGGTTTTCTAATCCCAGGTGCATTTTGGGGATTGAATTTAGAACCAGGCCTATTGAAATTACTTTGTTTAACGGAACTTCCTTGTCTGAAATTCCCACTAGATCTATTGGGCATGCCAGGTCTATTGGGCATGCCAGGTCTATTGGGAGTCCCAGATCTATTGGGCATGCCGGGTCTATTGGGAGCCCCAGATCTATTGGGCATGCCGGATCTATTGGGCATGCCGGGTCTATTGGGAGCCCCAGATCTATTGGGCATGCCGGGTCTATTGGGCATACCAGATCTATTGGGCATGCCGGGTCTATTGGGAGCCCCAGCTTTTTTTGGGTTAGTTTGTTTAAAAGAAATGTTTTGCTTATTGTTAGTATTTTGCTTATCAGGGGTCAACTTGGGTTCATCTCTTCTTATAGGGGCTCCTACTAGCTCGGGAGGATTTATCCTATTATTAAAATTTTTTGTTTTTGGTTTGTTTGAATTTTGATCAGATTTGCTTAGTGGTTGTCCTTTGCTTTTTGAATTATCTAAGCTTTTGGTAGATTCATTATTCTTTAAATTGTTTATTAAATTCTTAGGTTTTTCAATGAGTTGAAAAGGTGGTTTTGCAGGGCTTTTGATATTTGGGGTTGTATTGTTATGACTATTTTTTTTATCTTGAACAAAATTTTGTGAAGGTTTATTTTTCAAGTTCTGATTTCGAAGATTAGATTGAGATTGTAAACTACTGCTTAAAATAGTTGGTTTGTTTTGATTTTTTGGTTGATTTGATATTATTTTTATATTCTCAGGCTTGTTTATTAGTGGTTTTATCAATAATGGTTTTTTTGAATTGTCTTTGAGAGGTTTACCTTTTTCAGAGGTGGTAACAGGAGATTTATCTTCTTTGTTAGCTTTGTAATTATCTTTTTTAATTGGAGGTTTATTAACGGAAAGTATTTTTTTATCCGAATTACTTTTACTAATAAGATTTTTTATTTTTTTTGCGTCTCCTGCACTAATTGAACTGCTATGGCTTTTTACTGAAATTGAAAGTTTTTGAGCGGCATCCAATATATCCTTATTTTCCAGATTTAAGTCTCTGGAAAGTTCGTAAATTCTGATTTTATCGCTGATAGTCATTTAATCTGTTTTGTACTCTTTTTGAAATTCAAGAGGATTTAATTTAATTATATTCCCTTATTGGGATTGTCATTGTAGCTTGTAATTTGTTTTTCAAAAATTTCAATAAATTCAGGCTCTAAAAATGTCTTTAAAGCTTTTTGAAGCTTTTTTTTGATCTTGGAATCTGAGTAACATTTTTTTTTGACTTGCAAATGTAAGCTGATCGCCCCATTCCCTTTTGCAAAATGATGCCTTGTTTATGATCTTTGGTAATCTTCAAAAGACCTTTCCGGTCATATTTTTTTCTACATGAAATGCATAATCGCATAACATGGGATTGTTTTATCACCGTGTTTTCTCCTCATTGACTGATAGTTCACTTTCTTGAATAGTTTCTAGTTGATCATTATCTGAAAAGGTTTCTCCTTCGTATTGTTCTTCTCCGTATTCTTGATCATCTTCAGGAAGAGGATAGAGCTCTCTTAGCCTTGCATCTTCTGCAGCACGCTCGGCTTGTTCTGCTTCTAATCTTAGCTCAGCTTCTCGTTGAAGATTTTCTTCTTCTTCCCTTTGAGTGATTAATTCAGAGACTGCAGCGTCTTCTGCTTCCTGATCGTATTCATGTGAGTTTTTAACATCAATTTTCCAACCAGTTAATCTAGCGGCAAGTCTTACATTTTGACCTTCTCTACCTATCGCAAGACTCAATTGATCAGGAGGAACTAGTACGTGGGCATGTTGCCCTGTTGGGTCAACAAGTCTTACTTGATCGACTTTCGCAGGACTTAGAGAGTTTAAAATATACTGTATTGGATTAGATGACCACTTGATAACATCAATTTTTTCTCCTCTTAACTCATTAACTACTTGTTGAATTCTTGCTCCTCTAGCTCCAATGCAGGCCCCTACCGGGTCAACTTCTTCTTCGACACTATCAACAGCTACTTTCGTTCTTGGTCCAACAGCTCTTGAAGGAGGATTTGCTTCTCTCGAAACAGCAACAATTTTTACAGTACCTTCTTGAATTTCTGGTACTTCATTTTCAAACAAATAAACTACTAAACCAGCATTCGCTCTACTTACAA
>QCGP01000002.1 GCA_003279845.1 Prochlorococcus sp. AG-388-F11 | reverse complement strand
CAAAAAAGTAAGTAATAAAAAAGACGAATTACCGCCATTACCGAATTTAAAAATAGAGACTAAAAAAAAAGAAACTCAACCTGAAAACAACAATATTTTAGAAGGTAAAGAATCAATGAATAAAGAAGAAAAAGAATTTAAAATGGATACTTCCTTTTTAGATATTGATTAGCCCATTTGGTTTATAAGGTCAAACATTGGTAAATATAATGATATAACAATTGTTCCAACAATAGCCGCTACCACGAATATCACAGTTGGCTCCATAGCTTTTGTTAAAACAGTTACTGCCTCTTCAACCTCTCTTTTATAAAAAGTTGATAAGTTTTCAAGCATGAAGGATAAGGCACCAGTTTCTTCTCCTATTTTTATCATTGAGACTAATAATCTAGGGATAACTTTTGCTGTAATTAAAGAGGAACTTAATTCTTGGCCTTGTGTTACTAATGAGATTGATCTTCTTAAGGCTATCTTTATAACTTCGTTATTTGAAGCATTTATGCACCTTTGCAGTGCTTCAACTAATGGAATTCCAGAATTAATTAGGGTACTCAATGTATCAGACATAGAAGCTATCTCAGATTTGAGAATTAGGTCTCCGAAAAGTGGGACCTTTAAAATTAAATTGTCGAAAAATTCTCTTCCTTGAGGAGTTGAATAACTTGTCTTGAAAAAGTAGCTTAAAGTAAATAAGGATATTGGAGCTCCAATTGCGAACAGTGGAGATGTTACAAATTTAGATAGAGATAACATAAATCCCGTTAGTGCCGGTAGTTCAGCACCCATTCCCTTAAACATTTCATCAAAAGTTGGAACGATAAAAATTAACAAAGCCAGACTGATAGTTACTGCTAAAACCAAAACCGCGATTGGATAGATAAGTGCTCCGGTTATCTGACCTTTAATTTTAGATTGTGCTTCTAGCAATAAAGCTAATCTCTCTAAAACTTCTGATAAAATCCCTCCTGCTTCACCTGCTTCAATTAATCCAACAGTGATTGGTGCAAATATTCTTGGGTATGAATTAAGGCATGAGGATAATTCCTCACCACCTCCAAGCTTTTTGGATATATCAAAAATACAAGCCCCAAATGGCTTATTTGTCATATTCTCAGCTAGTAATTCTAGTCCTTGTGACAATGGAACTCCACTTTTCAACATAACTGACATTTGTCGGAAAAATACTAAAAGATCATTTTGAGGTACTTTTAATTTTGTATTTGGAGCGAAGTCAATATAAGATGATTCCCCAAAAGTGATGCCAAATACAGTTAAAGGTGGAGTTCTCTTGACTACATTATTTCGAACTGGTGATTTTCCATATTCGGCCATTATTGAACTTTGATAGCTTTTTTGTTTGATGCTTTACCTAAAGCTTCCTCCTCTGTGATTAAACCATCTTCATAAAGTTTATTTAGACATTGTTCAAGTGTATTCATTCCTTCTTGACTACCTGTTTGAAGTTGAGAATAGATTTGACTTACTTTCTTTTCTCTTATCAAATTGCCAATTGCTGGAGTATTAACCATTAATTCGTAAGCCAAAGATCTCTTACCTTTGGTATTTTTACATAGGGTTTGCGACATAATCCCTGCGAGAGAAGTTGAGACTTGAAGTCTTGCTTGTTCTTGTTGCTCTGCTGGGAATACATCAACAATTCTTTCAACCGTTTTGGATGCCGATGATGTGTGTAATGTTCCTAAGACTAAATGACCAGTTTCTGCAGCTGTAATTGCAAGTTGAATGGTTTCTAAATCTCTCATTTCTCCAATATAAATTACATCAGGATCTTCTCTAAGCGCAGCTCTTAAAGCTGTTGAAAAAGACGTTGTATCTCTTTTGACTTCTCTTTGATGAATTATAGAATTTTCAGTATGATTGAAAATAAATTCAATAGGATCTTCAATTGTGAGTATGTGTCTACACTGAGTTTCAAGCATGCAATTAATAAATGCTGCAAGAGTAGTTGATTTCCCTGATCCAGTTGGTCCTGTGCATAAGACTAAACCTCTATGCAATTTTGATAAGTTTATAAAAGAATCTGGTAATCCTAAATCTTGCCATCTTGGCAAATCATTTGGCAAAAGTCTGAGAGTTAGACATCTTTTTTCATTAGCAATGTAAGCATTGATTCTCAATCTGGATAGGCCTTGAAGACCTATTGATGTATCTAAATCTCCAGTATTATTAAAGTCATTTAACTTTTCAGAACCTAGTAATTCCAATAATAATTTATCCATATCTTCGGGAGTTAGTTTTTGAGGACTTATTTTTATATCTGAGTTAACCCTTACTGCTATTGGCGAATTCTCTTCAAGATGAATATCTGAAGAACCTGCTTTAATAGCAAAACTGACGATCTCTCTGGCAATTGACATCTTAAAAATTAAAAATCCGTCTTACATACTCTAATTAATTCTGTAGTAGTAGTTAAATGTTCTTTAACTAATTCAACACCATATTGGGTTAACGTAAGCATAGAATTTTCACTTACAGCTATTTGTTCCACTTCACGATCTGATTTCCCATTTGTTATCGCGGCTTGAATTTTTCTATCAAGAAGTAAAAGCTCATATGTCCCAATTCTTCCTTTGTAACCTGCCCCTAAGCATTGAGGGCATAGAGTATTTTCTCTTTTTCTTTTTGCTTTTTCTTCACTTGAAAGACAGTTTGCATACATTATTGGTGTATTTTTTTTAATCTGGAAATCAACGGCTTCTTTCTCTGAAATAGGTCTTTTAATGGAACATCCTGTACAAACTTTCCTTAATAATCTTTGAGCTAGTACACCTCTGACACTTGCATTTAATTTATATTTCGGCACATCCATATCAAGCAACCTTGTTAATGAGCTTGTGGATGAATTTGCGTGAAGAGTTGTAAAAACTAGATGCCCTGTTTCAGCAGCATCCATTGATGATTCTGCAGTTTCAGGATCTCTAGTTTCACCAATGAGAATAACGTCTGGATCCTGTCTTAAGAAAGTTCTTAAAATCATTGCAAAAGTTTGTCCTTTTGCTCTGTTTACCTGTACCTGGTTGATGTCTCCTCCCATATCATATTCAATAGGGTCTTCAGCAGTCACAATATTAGTATCACCTGTGTCTTTTTCCCTTAAAGCAGCAGCAAGAGTAGTCGATTTCCCAGAACCTGTAGGACCTGAGACTATTACTATCCCATTTGTTGCATTCATTATTTTTCTAAAGTCTTTTCTTACGCTTTCAATATGAATCAATGTATCTAAATTTAATGCAGATGCATCACTATTCAAAATTCTAAGAACCATCTTCTCTCCATGTTTACCTGGAACCGTTGAACAACGAAATTCAAGTCTATTACCCTCAAATTTCCTTAAAATCTTCCCATCTTGACTTGCTCTTCTTTCAGCTATATCCATTCCTGCCATGTTCTTCAAACATGCTACAAGTTGAATCCCCGGCTTTCTGGGTAATGACATAAACTTCTGCATAACCCCATCTTTTCTAACTCTTATTTTGTATCCTTCTTCTCTAGGCTCTATATGAATATCAGATACGTTTTCTTTTTTTGAATAAATTAATACTCCTCCAGCTGCTTTTTGAATCTTACTTTCCATCATTTCTATTGATAAATCTAGACTGTCTTCCTCTAATTGATTATCATCATCATCATCATCGAATTCGAATTTAATGTTTTCAGTGTCAGTATCCGAAGTTTCTTTAATAGCTTCTAAAACAGCATCTTCATCAAATTGTGAAACTTCTATTGAATCTCCACTGATAAATCTCTCTTCAGATGCTAAATCAAGAATTTCTTGGATTTCTTCTTGGGTTTTTTCTACAAATTCACACTTCTGCCCAGATTGACTCAATCTTTGTTTAATAGGTTCCGCAATAGTTCCAAGATAGGAATAATTAGCAACCGCAATTTTTATAATTCCGGCCTCCATTGGTAAGGAGGTTTCACTGTAAAGTGGAACAACAAGATTATCTCTGCACCATTGAAGAGAAAAATATTTATCAACTAATTTTCTAACACTTAAAGCGGAATATTGTTTTTTATCCATTTGGATACCAGCATTTACAATCAGGAATTAATTTTCTCCACTTTGGACTATTGCATTCATTAGGCATCGGGGTTTTGCATTGTATTTTTGATCCTGGAAGTCTTCCCTTAACTTCCTTGGGAATATCTTTATCCTCAAGTTTTTTCTGTTCAGCGGCTTTCTTAGCAGCAGCCTCAGCAGCAGCTTTTCTAGCTTCTTCTTCTTTTCTTTGCTTCTCTTCTTGACCACATTCTCCTGCTTCCCAACCTGCTTTACTGGGTTCTATAGCCCCTTTGCAAAAATATACCGTAGTACCACAAGGAAGTGGGCCTAATTTTGGTTTTACTAGATGAACGCCAGTATAATCATTTTTCTTTTGGGTATCTAGATCTGCATTACATAAATTTAAAGCATCCTCTTGAACCTGTTTATCCCAAAGGCTTTTAACTGTAAAGGATTGATCCAAAGTAAACCAAAATTTATCATCACAATGGTCTATAGTTTCGCCATTTGGGTTATTTAGTTCATCTGTAAGCTTGTTCTCAAGAATCCTATCTAATCTCGATTGATTACATTTTTTACCTATCGCTTCCTCTACTTGTTTTTCATACCAAGTTTTATCAGGGCCTATTTTTCCTCCATATGCCCACCATTCAATATTACAATCTTTATCTTTCAAGCTCCATGAACGCCCATTCCCCTTTTCATCTGAATTGGCTAGCTTGGCTTTTTGCGACCAGTCAAGATAATCTGCTTCACAATCGTCTTTCTTTTTTTGTAAAGCTCTCGCTTCAGCTAGCTTGGCCTTTTGCTCATCAGTCATTCCACAATTTTGACCTGCCCAGTTTTTACATGATTTAAGTGCAGATTCAGGAGGGGAGTCCCCATATGGAGTTCCTGTTTTTACGACATTTCCACCTATTACTTCAAAGTTCATTCCGTAAGAAAAAGTCTCTTTGTCATCAATTGGTTTTATCCCGAAGCTAGTGCATGTTTTGTTATCTCCATCTATTTTATATCCTAAATTATCTAGTAGATCTGTATCAAATGAGGGCTCAACCTTGTTAACATAATCTTTTGATGGATTAGTAGAGGTTCTATATTTACCAAGGCATTCTGCCGCATAAGCATTCATTGTAGCTTTGACAGACTCAATCTTAGATAACTTTATTTGATTAAGAATTCCTGGTATAGCAATAGCAGAAAGAGCTGATAATCCTGCAATAACCACAACTAATTCTACGAGTGTAAAACCAGAATTATTTTTATTATTTTGAAGTTTCCTAGATATTGACATTTAATATCAATATTTTTTATATCTTAAATTATATATTTTTCAAAGGATAAAAGCAATCATACACTTTCTCTAAGAAAATTAGTTTTGGATAAAAATTATTTTCCGCTAATTTTAATACTATATAATTCATCCATTAACGATATTTTTAATAATTCTTTTTGTGGATTTATCTCCTTTATGAAACTTTTATTAGGAATTAAATTAGTATTTAAGCCACCCACAGAATCAATGTTAATCACTCCCTCTTTTTCTTGATAACTAACTAACGCATAATTCTTTTCTTTAATTGAAATAAAACCTTTTAATTGAAAATTAGCAATTGAATTTCTCGCATTACTTATAGAATTTGAAAAGGGATCTTTTTTGCCATATTTAATATTTCCCATAATTTCTTTTTTGTTTTTGAGAGTTTTAAGTTTATAAATGATTTCCTCTTGATCGGATTTTTCATCTTTATCAATTATTTCAGTTGAAACTTTTTTGTTAGGTAAATTTAATTTTGAAATATCTATTTCAAAATTATCTTTTTTATTATTGCAACTTGAAATGAAAGGAGTAATTAAAATCAATAAAAACAGTTTTTTAAAAATATTATCCATAAAAAAAAATCCCAAATATTTATTAAATATTTGAGATTTAGATTTATTCATTTTTTAATTATTGTTCAATTATTAGTAAATATATTACCAAGTCCCTGCCTGTCCAGCAGTTCCAGTGCAACCAGGTTCTCCACCATCTTCACACCATTTCACTACAGTGCCATCAGAATTGTATTGAATAGCAAAATCGGATTCATCAGGCTTATTTGCATCAGCTTGAGCAAAAGCATTATAACAAGAATTAATTCTTCCCCCTCCTGGCCAGTTTGTTACTGTGTATCCCGTATAATTTCCAGGCCATGACTGAACAACGGTATATGGGGCAGTAGCTCTACCATCAGACTCAAGAATCACACATTCTTTGACTCCGTTTACTAAACCATTTTTTACCGCTGATGCTCGGGCATTTGCCTGAACACCGTTAAATGCTGGAATCGCAACTGCTGACAAAATAGCTAACACAGCAATAACAACAACTAATTCAACAAGTGAGAAACCTTCCTCACCTGGCTTCGTAGCTAAAGTTTTCTGTACTTTTTTCGATTTTAAATAATTTTCTAGGAGTGTCATAATAGACAGAAAAATTAATGTGAGATTCCAAAATTATATACAATAACAACACAAAGAACAACTTTTTAATAATTTAATAATATGTTTAGCTTAATTAATACACTAAATTACTTTTTAATTGGTATTTGTATTGGAAGCTTTCTAAATGTAATTGTATTTAGGTTGCCAAGAAAAATTTCTTTAATAAGTCCAAGAAGTTTTTGCCCTAAATGCAAGAAAATGATCACTTGGAAAGAAAATATACCGTTAATTAGCTGGTTAATCCAAAGAGGCCGTTGTACTGGCTGTAATACAGAAATAAGTTTCAGATATCCAATTATTGAGTTTTCAACAGGCATATTATTTGTTCTTTTTAGTTATTCAAGTCCATATCTTTATTCTTTTAGAAATTTTAGTGGATTCGAATTAGATTATTTCCAAAATATTTTTAGTTGGTTTTTTTTGTCCTTACTTTTTGTTATTAGCTTTATTGATTTCATACATTTATGGATCCCACAGTCTCTTATAAATTTGGGATTCATAATGGGAGGTTTGAATTTGTTTTTTGCTCAAATAATAAGTAATCCTTACAAGTCAAGCTTATTTGTGGAATGTTCTTTGGCATGTTTTTTATCTTATATAATTTTCGAGTTTATAAGGATTTCAGCAAAATATTTTTATAGAAAAGATGCCTTAGGGAAAGGGGATTCAAAATTAGTTTCATTATTAGCTTTATGGTTAGGCCCCTTTGGGATCGTCCTTTCTATTGGAATAACCTATATATTTGCTGCAATTTGTATATTAGTTGCTTTGAAATTGAAATTAATTAAAAAAGATCAATTAATTCCTTTTGCACCATTCTTATCTTTAGGCGGCTTATCTGTTTGGTTTTTTGGAAATCAATTACTGATCCAAAATATTTTTCGTTTTTAAAACTTAAATTATATTTTCTATGAACAAAATTTATCCAAAAGTTTGATTGCACTGCCCTCTACTTTCGAATAAGAAAAAGCTTCTCTCTCAATAAATATTTCTTCTTTAGAATTAGAATTATAAAGTTTATGAGATAAATTTAATTCTAATTTTTTAGAAAACTCTAAAGGTAATCCTATCCTTTTTGGATAACTTTCCTTAGATCCTGCAAAACAACTTTGTGCTACATGAATTGATTCATGACTCAATACATCTAAAAATATTCTTGATCCCATTTTTATAACTTTTTCATCTATAAAAATAGTTTTTTCAGATGGTACCCAAAGTCCTAAAGCTCCATTATGTATTTTTATGATTTCAGAATTAATTTCAAGTTTATTAAGCGTTATTAAAATACTTTTTATCTTTTTTCTATCTTCTTTAAAGAATTCAGATCCCTTATTAACCCAATTTTCAATCTCAAAAAGAGTTAAATTTTTTTCTCCAATTAATTTAGGAAAAATGTAATATGGTTGTCCCTCTTTTGACAACTTCTTAACTGGGATTAATTTTTTATCCTCATCCAATAAGTCATTCAATAAATTTTTAATATTGATAGTATTCAATGATTCTGTGCTGAAAATTTTATTTTTCTTTACTACCTTTGGTGTTGATAATCGATAAGAGCAAATTAATAATAAAATGAAAAAAATTAAAGAAAAAATAGTTGTACTTTTTTTATATCTCATTGAAGCAAATTTCTCAAAACATAAAAATTTTTAACTAGGTTGAAGTTTTTGAATTAAACAAAATATAGATTAATACTTTTATTTCTAATGCTAATAAATACAATAATAAACTAAATATTTTAATATTGGCTTTGGGTTCATTAAATCGGAGATTATTGTATAAATTTGAAATTCTGAAAATATTAGTTGATATTGATGGAAATTCTAGAGCTAGTTTTTTTGAAAAATGTTTTAAAGTCTCACCAGATTTAATTTTATATTTATATGAACCTAGGACATTTAAATACAAACAAATACTTAGTTTAAAAATGTCTTTATTGTGATTTGGTTTGTTCTTAAATAATATTAAATTTACTGAAATTATTAAACTAATAATAAATAATCCAAAAGTTACCAATCTATTAATAATTATATTTTTAGAAAAAATAATTGGATTTAGTTTCAGATTTATTTGATTTAAAAAATTATTCAATCCAATTTCGAAATTAGGAAAATTGTTATAGAAAACTACTCGAAGATTGCCAGATATCTTTTTAAAAAGATTTTTCTTTTTAAAAATTAAATTTGAATTATGAATACGTTCGCGGGCGACCCATTCAGTAGGGTCGATTCTCTTCCAACCTATATCTTCTAGCCAAATTTCACTCCAGGCATGAGCGTAACTATTATCTATTAAAAGATAATTTTCTTCATTAATATTTTTTAAAATTTGCCCGCCTTGATAACCAACCACAACTCTTGAAGGAATATTAGCTGCTCGCATTAACAATGAGAAACTGCCTGCATAATGTTCGCAAAATCCTGATTTTTTTTTAAAAAGAAAATCATCATAAGGATTTTTCTTGTTCATTAAGCCAGGACTGATTGTATATTTGAAACCATTATTTCTAAAAAAATATTCCGCTTTTGAGATTATCTCTTCTCTACTAGAAGACTCATTTGCCCATTTTTGACCAATTTCATTTAATAATTTATTTTGGCCCTTATCAATATTTTTATCTGTTAATTTGGGGAAATTATTTCTCCAGTAACTTTTATTTTTTATAATTTTATATTGTATTTTTTTCTTGACAGGTTCATTAGCTAATAGTATTCCTTCTGAAGAGACATCCAATTTTTTTATATTAGGATAACCTTCACCACTCCAAGGTAAATTTCTTTTATAGTTTGGTTCTAATATCCAATTTTCAAAATTATTTAATTCTGGATTCTTTTTGTTTACTGAAATTAAATCTTCTTTCTCATAAATTTTGTTATTGAATTGAGTTTCATACCAAATGTTATTCTCAAATCTATCTAGGACAAAGACTCTCCAATATCTTTTGCTAGGTTTTGGTATTTCATTTTCAAAAAATACTCTTCCCACTAATTCCTCATTTTGGACTAGCGAACTAATATCTCCAGGCTTTAATTTGTTATTTAAACCAGTTTGACTGATTAAATTAGGATTTAAATTTAGCCAAGGATTTATTTTTGGAAGATAGATATAAGTAATAAAAGTTAAAGGTATAAAAGATATTAGAATTATTAATTGTTTGAAAATCCTAGTCTCTTCAAAACTGTTTAGAATCAAAAGACTATAAATTAATAAAAAGCTAGAAAGTAAATATATTAAATTAAAATAGATATTTTGATTAAACAGAGAGCTAGTTCCAATACTAATAAACAAAAATATTACAGAATTTTTGACACATATGAAATTTCGAGCTTCAATAATTTTTATTGATGTAAGTAACCATATAAGATTACATAAAGCTAAAAACCAAAGACTTATATCATTTAAAAGAACTATATAAGTATTGATAAACCAGCCTATTAATTCGATAAATGTAATTTTATTGAGCACTTTTTGCTCTTTTCTTTTTTTTAAAAAATAAAAATTTATTATAAAAAAGAAAATAACAATAATAAATAAATTATTTGAGACTATTAATTGAATACTTAATAAGAAATATGTTAGAAAAATTATCTTTAGGTAATTTTTCATCTTTTGTATTTTGCTAGAGATATTAGGCATGATCGATAATGGTTATAACCGGTACTTATCCCTATAAAAATGCCATTTTGTAGATCTACTGAATAAAAACTGCGATTTATATATTCTTTATTAATTTGATAGCATAAATCTTGAAGAGCTTCTTCTAGGGGGGCATCAATATTTAATTTTAATAATTTAATATCTGAATTTGAGTTGGTGAATTCCTTTGAGGAAAGATTATTTGTTCTGGCATAAGATTTCCAATCTATAGACGATTTGCTTTCTCCTTTTCTGTAATTCTTAAGGTAAGAAAAATCATCTCCAGTTTCATCTCGAGACTTACTTCGTCCATCAATATTAGAGTTGTTGAAAAAAATATTAGTCTTATTATTTAGTTTAGGTGCAACTATAATTTTCCTTTTAGGTCTCCAATAGAACCAACAGTTAAAAAGAGACATTGGAGATGATGACTTTCCATAAATTAATTCAGGATAAAAAACACCTCTCTGCTTCTCTTTAAAATTAACAAATTGAGATGTTTCACCTTGAATTCGTTCGATTTTTAAAGGGGTACTATTATCATTTAGAAATTTCAATAGTATATTGTTTCTTAAGATTTTTGATTTAAAAATTAATTTGTACCGTATAGGTGATTCCGCAAAACTAATTTCTTGAGGTCTGACATTTATTTCAAGACCATGGAGATTAAAATGAGTCAGAAATAAATTAATTATTACTATTACGCCCATTAAATAAGATATTAATATGGTTATGTTTGATTCTAAATTAGTCCCTAAAATAAATAATAATAAAGATGCGAGAATCCAATAAAATCCAAATTTATTAGGAAATATATATAGGTTTTTATAACCTAATTTAATACTTGTAGATCTTCTAGAAAATCTTTTAAGGAACCATTTTTTATTACTAACGAATTGCATCAACTTCATTTATGATATCTGCTGAAAATGAATTATTTTCTTTGTTGCCATTGTCTAGTCGATGTTCAGCAACTGAACTGAAAATAAATTGAACATGATCAGGCAATATTGTTGTTGAGCCATTTAGAAATGCACATGATTTTGAAGCATTTAGTATGCCTTTAGCTGCTCTAGTGCTTAATCCCCCAGAGTTTAATTTTCTGGACTCAGAAGTAAGCTCTAGAATATAATCATAAATTTCTTCTGATGCATGAAATTTTAAGACATGTTCTTGGATTTGAATTAGCTCTTCCATTGATAAAATCACATCAAGATCATCAGGATTAATATTTTTCCCTTTTAAAATTTCTTTCTCTGCTTCTTTTGTAGGTTTTCCTAATGAAATCCTCATTAGAAATCTATCTAATTGTGATTCAGGTAATGGTGAAGTCCCAATTTGATAATTAGGATTTTGGGAAGCTATTACAAAAAAAGGAAATGGCAATTTCTTTGTGTACCCATCAATACTAATTTCTTTATTATTCATAGCCTCTAAAAGAGCACTTTGAGTCCTTGGGCTAGCCCTATTTATTTCATCGGCTAATAAAATATTACTAAAAAGTGGACCAGGTTCGAATTGGAATTTTGATTCTTTTGAATTGAAAATATTAATCCCAATCAGATCAGATGGTAGGAGGTCGTTGGTGAAGTGTATTGTTTTAAAATCTAATCCAAAACATTTTGCTAAAGCTCTTGCTAGTGTTGATTTACCTGAACCGGGTAAATCTTCTATTAATAAATTCCCTCCAGCAAATAAGCATATAATAGATAATAAAATATTTTCTTCATTCCCAATAATTACTTTATTTAATTCAGAAATTAAAAATTTTATTTTTTTTTCCATATCAAATACCAGATGATTAATTCAAATCAATTTGTCTTCATGTATATTCTGCCAAAAAAATCAATGTATAAACTAAACAATAAAGATATTTAAAATCACATTACCTTAATCTGATGATGATTAAGGTTAATTTTTTATGACTAATTCAATTTCTTGGAATTGAACCAAAATTAAAGCTGTCTTGAAATAAACCAAATAAATTATTACCGAAGACTGCAGCCAATATTAAAACAAAAGCTACTATCAAGAAAAGAGCCGATACGTCTTTTATGTCATAGGGAGCTTTAAATAGGGGTTTTTGGTCTGTCATTGTTATCAAATCTTTAGAAGCTATTAAAGCATATAAATTAAATGCTTAAGGCGAGTATTTAGTAATTTGTTTTCTTGAGCGTATTTTGTTTAATCACTTAATAAAAGCAATTTAATAGATGAATTAAAGTGATTACTAAATGCCTTTCAAACTTAAATACCTTTTTGGAGGAAATTAAGAAGAAGCATGAAATATATAAAATTTCTCAAGGAAATAGTATTTAGTATTAAAATCTAGAGTGTTGATTTTACTTTCATTAATTCTATTTTCAAAAAATATGATATCTAATTTTAGATTGGACAATAAAAAAGCCACTAAAGGTGGCTTTTTTATTTATTAATAATCGAACTAGCTTGTATAAGCTTTCCCTCTGTAGGTTAGTTCGTTATGCTGCTTCTTAGCTGCTTCTTTGTTCTGGACGTACTTTTGTCCTCTGTAAATTAGAGTCATTTTTAAGCTCCGGTTTCGCTTAAGTCCCCGTTCCATGGCTTAAGTCGATTTGCAGCTTGCTATATGCAAGTTGAACGTTTTGGTAGTGGTTGCTACAATTTAATATTAACATCTAAGAAAATTATTTGTCTAGGTCTTTAAAAATAAACTTAATATTTTAATGATGAAATTAGGCTCCTATTAAAAATATTTATTTTTATCTTTATATATTTTCTTGCAGGTTACATTTTGTTCGTTTTTGAGAAGTATTTTTAATTTAATGAACTTTTAAATGTAAAATTCTTAGGATTATAAAATTTGTTTTATGTTTTCTAGAAGCAAAAAACCTACAGTAAAAAAATCTGCAATAGTTGAAGAAACTCCATTATTTGCTCAATTTCTACCATTCGCTAACAGAATGAATGATAAGGTTCAATTGGTAAATGCTTTGGCTTTTACTTTTATTATGGGATTCTCCATTTTTGGAATCGCTCTTTGGAAACTTTCAGCGCTTACTTAATTATTTAATTTTTGCAAAACATTAATTTTTGACTCTTTGTTTTTGATTATTGTCACTAACCATTTAGAGGCAAGCCCTCTGGATATTGATCTATTTTTTAGTAATCTACATATATAAATATGTAGATTTTTTTCATTTTTGGAGTTGAATTTTTCTTCAAAGTCTAATATTTCTTCTTCTGAGGTTCTTTTTCTTAGCTCATCCACTAGAGCATTACTAGAGGAATCATTAAATAAGTTCCCAATATTTAAACTTAATGTCATAGATAATTTATGTCCCTATTAAAGAGGTAGCCATAAATTAAATTTTTAAAAACTAATTTATATTTTTTATTTACAAATTATTTAAAACTTAATCTTTCGGTTTAGCCAGAGGAAGCAGGCACTTATCTGAATCACAACCTGCTGGTCCTGCCTCAGATAGTTCTCCAACATCATATTTATTAAGAGCGTCAAAGAAATCGTTATTAACTTTCCTTTCTATTACTTTATTTTGCAATGATATATATTCCTCTTTACTTATTGGTTCAAAGGGTAATCTCGGGAAAGTAGCGTTAGCACTAAATCGAGCTAGTAATGCCGCTGAAATGTATCCCTCATTATTTTCTATTGCATTATGAATAGCCTTAGCTAAATCCTCGATTTCATTTTCTCTGAATTCTACGGTTGCAGAGGTATTATGCTCTGTGTAAAATTTCTGCACTTGCATGTAAAAATCAAATTGAGCTAATGCTGAGAAATTATTGATGTCTATTTGGTCTGCGCCGTCTATATTTGCCCAACTAACTTCGGTAGGTATTTCAACTAGCCATTCTGTACATCTTGGATCAAATGGATTATCGAGCAAGCAGCCCTTTTCATCTTTATCCGATTGAGATGGAACAACTGAGTAACCATAATCCATGCAAGCTAAAGCAATTGGATCATTTTTCCGAAAAGTTATTCTTCTTATGAATCTTTGAGCTTTTGGAGGATGCCATCCTGGAGCTGCTCCAGTAAGAAGACTTTTAGTCCCAGCTGGCTGAACCGTTGTGCATCTATTTGGTCTCCTTAGATTATGCTTATCACAATATTCCCATACAGTTTCTTTTACTATCTTTCTCCAAGAATCTAAGAATTTGGCTTCCTTTTCTTTGAAGGCCTTCCCTTCTTCGCTATTTGGCCTTCCTGCTTCCCACCACTTCAACCATGGTGTTCCGAATGCGTGGACGCAGAAATCAAAAAAGCCAGTGAAACTTACCCCTACAATAGGATCATATTCTCTACTTTTCCTGTAACGCTCAACTTCAAATTCATGATTCAATAAGCATGCTACAGAAAGAGCTGCAGCTTTGAAAGCCTTTTTTTGATCTTCAAAGTTTTCGGGATCAATCTGATTCAAATGAACTTCAGCTAAATTGCAGTGAAAATCATTTCCCAAGATCTCCCCACAGGGGTTAAGTCCATATCTGCTCATCCTGTGATCTAGCTCTTCTTCAGAAAATGGGCCATAACTACTATTTATCCAATTTCTCGCTTCATCCTTACCTTGTTCTGAGTAGATCTCAATAAATTCCTTTCTTAATTCATCGTCTTTGAGAATATCTGCATTTGATCTTGCGATTGCTTCTGGAGCAAATTGAATAGCTCCTTCACCCGAATGGAATTGTTTTGTTACGGCATCCAAAACAGTTTGGTATGTGGGTTTTGTATGGTAAACCCTGGTATGATTGGCCATCCTGAGGGCATCCTTTTCAGGATCTATTCTCCAATTACCATTTGCATCTTGACTCCATAGATTTTCTTTTGCAGATGCTGCCTCATTATCATCTGAGGCAAATTGCCTCATTCCAGCACTTCTTCTTATATTTCCAGCAACTATAGTTACTGCAGCTTCATCAATTAATAAACAACACTCTACTGTACTTAATTTCCTGCCTATTGCCTTTCCAAGAAGTGATGCGACTCTGGAGTAGAGATCTTTCAATTTAATAGGATTTGCCATCCCACCAAAACCTTTTAATGATTCTCCTGCAGGTCTAATATCTTCCAAGTTTATATAAACATCAATTTCTCTTTCAAGATTTTCATTACTTGATGCCTCAAGAAGATATTTATAGCTATCTACCCAGCCTCTTCTGCTATCTCCAACTTTGATGTGAAGATCTTTTCCTTTGATTTCTAATGATGACTTTTCTTCTCTTTGATCTTTAGGAGTTATTCCAACTTCACTGACTGATTTAATATTTATTTTGTTTAAAACCGTAGGTAGTTTGTTTATAAAATGAGGTTCAATTATTGCACCTGTTCCACATCCCATCATTGCTAAGTCCATCATTAATGCGAAGGCTTCCCAATCAATTAAGTTTGTTGAGGTACAGTTGTACGCTCCTGAGAAATTTTGGTTCTTATTAATCCAAGGGGTTCCGCCTATCCATAACCATCTCCCTGAAGGTTGGGCTTTTTGGTTACTTTGCATCTCTTTCATTAGGATCAATTCTTCCTCAGAAAGTTTTCCTAGTTCTTTTAATCCCGTTAAATTCCTTTCTCCAACTTCGCTCCAGTTTTCCCTTTTGCCAAATGAAGTTTTTCTACTGTAAGATCTGAAAAAAACAGGATAAGCAGCTGGCGCAGTCTTTGGAAAATCATCTTTTTTAAGATTATTGGAATTGCTCTCCGAAGAAGCTTTATTTGGTGCAATAGTCACGATAAAAAAAAACGTATGTAAATAACCCGTACTGGAAGAATAACTCTACCTGTGGCGTCTGCAACCATTCTTACCACTATTTAACGGTTTGTGTAAAATTATGTTTAATATGAAATCTTTGTTTAAGAAAAGATTATGGAAAGAATCCCTGAACCTGAGTTAATGTTAGAAAAAGAGCAGGTCATTTCTTATGACGAAGCTGATTTTTCAGAGGGGGAAGTTAATCTAATTAATCAAATAAATTATTATCTTTTGAGAAAAAATATTTCTTTAGGTGAAAAAGATTTAATAGTTGATTTAGGATGCGGCCCAGGAAATATTTCTGAGAAGTTAGCAATAAAATGGCCTAATACTGAAGTGATTGGAATAGACGGTTCTAAAGAGATGATTTTAAGAGCAGAATATAATAAAAGTATTTCTTCCAATCAAAAAAAATTAAAAAATTTAAGCTACATTTGTTCTGATATAAAAGACATTAAATCAAATAATTTTTTACTTAAAAAAAGAATTAGTTTACTTGTAAGCAACAGTTTGATTCATCACATTACCAATCTTGAAGATTTCTTCAACACCATAAGAAGTTTGTCTAGTAATACCACTGTTAATTTTCACAAGGACCTAAAAAGGCCACTAGATCAAAAGTCTGCTTTAGAACTCAAGACACAATGTTCAAATAAATATAATGAGATTTTAACTAATGATTATTATGCATCTTTAAGAGCTTCTTATACTTTCAAAGAGTTAAAAAATTTCACTTTAAAGAATGATCTATCCTCTTTAGATGTGTTTGAAGACGGTGATAATTATTTAATAGTCTATGGTAATGTTTAAGAAATAAGAGAAAGGCCCTTATATTATATAAATGAGCTTAGGTACTAAAATTCTAAATAATAAAGACATACTTGATGCTGTAAATAAAAGAAGAAATTTTGCTATTATTTCCCATCCAGATGCTGGGAAAACGACCCTTACTGAGAAGCTTCTTTTATATGGAGGTGCTATCCAACAGGCAGGAGCAGTAAAAGCTAGGGGTAATCAGAGAAAAGCTACCTCAGATTGGATGGAACTTGAGAAACAAAGAGGTATTTCTATTACATCAACTGTATTGCAATTTGAATATGAAAGATCAGTAATCAATCTATTAGATACCCCAGGACACCAAGATTTCTCCGAAGATACTTATAGAACATTAGCTGCTGCTGATAATGCAGTTATGTTGGAAGATGCTGCTAAAGGACTAGAACCTCAAACTAGAAAATTGTTTGAAGTTTGCAAGATGCGAAAAATACCAATATTTACTTTCATAAATAAAATGGATAGACCAGGAAGAGAGCCATTTTCTTTACTTGATGAAATCGAATCAGAACTTGGATTAAATACTTTACCTATTAACTGGCCAATTGGGAGTGGCGAGGAATTTAGAGGAGTTATTGATAGATTTTCGAGAGAGGTTATTTTATTTGATAAAGCCGTGAGAGGGAAACAATCGAATGAGAAAAGATTAAGTCTTGAAGATAAAGAGCTATCAAAATATGTAGAGAGAGATTTACTTGAAAACTCACTTGAAGAATTGGAGGTTCTTGATGAGGCAGGATCGAAATTTGAAAAAGAAAAAGTTTTTAATGGTTCTTTAACCCCAGTTTTCTTTGGATCTGCCATGACTAATTTTGGTGTAAGACCATTTTTAGATAGTTTTTTAAAAATGGCACAAAAACCAACTTCAAGAAATAGTAATAAAGGGGATATTGAGCCTGCAAGTGATGAATTTAGTGGGTTTGTTTTTAAGCTTCAGGCAAATATGGATCCAAAGCACAGAGATAGGGTTGCTTTTATAAGAGTTTGTAGTGGCAAATTTGAAAAAGATATGTCAGTTAAACATTCCAGAACTGGGAAAACAATCAGATTATCAAGACCACAAAAAATATTTGGGCAAGATAGAGAAGTAGTTGATGATGCCTATCCTGGAGATGTTATTGGCTTGAATAATCCAGGTATGTTTTCTATTGGAGATACTCTTTATACTGGTACTCATCTGGAATATGAGGGTATACCATCCTTTAGTCCTGAAATATTCAGCTGGCTAAGAAATCCAAATCCCTCAGCATTTAAAAACTTTAGAAAGGGTGTTAACGAACTTCGTGAAGAAGGTGCTGTTCAGATTCTTTATGACTTTGATGAGAGTAAAAGAGACCCTATACTCGCAGCCGTTGGTCAATTGCAGTTGGAGGTAGTAACCCACAGATTAAAAAGTGAATATGGTGTAGATGCAAATCTTGAAACAATGCCATATCAATTGGCTAGATGGATTTCTGATGGATGGCCAGCCATTGAAAAACTAGGCAGAATATTCAACTGTAAAATAGTTAAAGATTGTTGGAATAGGCCAGTTATTCTTTTCAAAAATGAGTGGAATCTAAATCAATTTGTTGAAGACAATAATCAATTAAATTTAAACAAAGTTGCGCCCGTTGTTAGTGGAGTCGAACCAATTGTTTTATAAAGTCTTAATGGATTATAAAATTAGTTAATCTGTTAGTATTGGTAAAAAATTTTGAATTCAAACAGTAATAAAAATAATAACGAAAAATCACCTTATGAAATTTTAGGTGTAAAAGAAGGTGCTGCTTTTGAGGATATTCAGAAGGCTAGAGATATTAAAGTTAAAGAGGCTGGTGAAGATTTAATTTTAAAAGCGAAAATAGAATCTTCCTTTGATCAATTACTTATGGGGAGTCTGAAAGCCAGGCAATCAGGAAATGTAAGCTATGAAGCTGTGAGCGCTTCAAAAAAAGAAAAACAAATTAACCAATTTACTAATAATAATTTCCCACTTCTTTCTAAGATAAAAAATTTAAATAATAACTCTAACAATTCAAGTCAGTATAGTCTGCCAAAAATAACTACCCCTTCATTTGATAATCTTTCAATAAAAATATCTGTTGGGCTATTATTTTTAATTTTGTTATTTATCAGTCCAGACTCTAATAATAGACTTTTACTCTCTATCTCAACATTAATACTTACCTATACTCAAATTAAATCGGGGAAAAGATTTATAGGTTCTCTGGGTTGGAGTGTTACCTTTCTCTCGATTGGATTAATATTTGGTGGATTGCTTGAAAATAATTCTTTCATTCAGGAAGTATCAAACAACTCTTTATCAATACAAAAAATTCAAAGTATTCCGGCCATGGTTATTTTATGGCTAGGCGTAATTTTTTTATGATTGCTTTTCTACAATAGATTTAATTTCTTCATAATTTATAAGATATTTATTTTTACAAAATTCACAAACCAACTCTGCTTTGCCATCTTTCTTGAGGATGTCCTCTAGCTCCCTCTTATCTAGCATTTTCATCGCATTTAAACTTCTTTGTTTGGAACACTTGCATTTAAAACTCACTTCTTGGGAACGGGCTTTTTCAGAGATTGATTTATCGTCAATATCGGGAAATATATTTCTAATTAACGAAAGAAGATTATCTTTTGACTTAAATAGGTCTTCGCTGAAAGAATTAATTTCTTTACATCTTTCTTCAAGTAGTGAGATTAGTAGTGGGTCAGTATCTTTTTTAGGTAGAACTTGAGCTAATAAGCCACCACTACAAATAACACTTTTATTTTGAATTTTTTCTCCAATAAATACAGCAGAGGGAGTTTGCTCTGAATGATATAAATATGAAGCTAAGTCTTCAGCAATATTTCCATTTACTAACTCAACAGTGCTTGTAAAGGGTTCTCCAAATCCACTATCTCTAATTACATTTAAATATCCTCTACCTAATGCTTTTGTAAAATCAAAAGAATATTTATTATTACCTTTTTTGACTAGGTCTAATTCTAAATTAGGATTCCCTACATACCCCCTAACTTTTCCGTCTCTACCTGCATCAACTAGTAATCCTTTTAAAGGTCCGTCAGATCTAACTCTTAAAGTAACTCTCCCATGCATTATCTTCATCGAGCTTGCCAAAAGTAGTGAAGCACTAAATGCTCTTCCTAAGATACAGGTGGTTAAATAAGAAAGACCGTGTCTTTTTTTTGCTTCTAAAGAAGATTCTGTTGTTAAGACCGCAACTAATCTTATTCCTCCATTTGCTGCAGTAGCCCGAACTATCCTATCCTGCATGATTTTCTTTCATGAAATTTTTGATTTTCCCTTTTTCCAAGAATAATATCCTAGAAGGAATCCCCTCAAATAAGGCAGGTTCATGAGTAACAATAATAATTGTATTTTTATTTTTTAAATCAAGAATTAAATTCTTTACATCATTTCTCATTGAATAGTCTAATCCAGCAGTTGGTTCATCAAGTAAAAGAATTGAGGGGTTTCTAAGTAGTTGAACTGCTACAGCTAATCGCCTTTGTTGTCCGCCACTTAGTTGTTCTGGTGGTTGGGTTAGATTAATTTTTTTCAAACCAACTTTATTTAAAACTATTTCTATATTTTTTTCTCTTAAAGATTTATGGCCTATTTTTAATTCTTTCCCAATGGTTGTACCTATAAAGTATCTTTCGGGAAATTGGAATACTACTCCACAAAACCATCTTCTTTGTCTAGAAGATAAAATTTTATTCTTCCAAGTAATTTTTCCTTTTTGTGGATTTGTTAATCCGCTTATTAGTTCGAGTAGTGTTGTTTTCCCAGAACCACTATTGCCACAAATTAAAATGATTTCATTTTCATGAACTTTTAAATTTAAATTGTCTATTATTTTTCTTTCACCAGTTTGGGGTTGATAAGATATTTCTTTTAAGTCAAGCATTATTAATTAAGTTATAGGTATGAATTTTAATCTAGTAATAACTTACTTATAATAGCTGTAGATCTAAAAAGTTATTAGTCAATATGAATATTATTTTTAGGGAAGTTGATCCTTTTAATTGTTGGATATGGATCAGGTTTTCAGAATCACCAACTCCAGACGAAAAAAATTATTTAGATGGTGTTTTTGATAGTTGGTACGTTTTAGGAAGGTTAGGTGGATTTAATTCTGAAAATTTGCAAACTCATGAAGAGGGTTCTGATCTAAGTTGGATGTCCTACGATAACGATCAAAAAAATGCATCTCTTCCAGCCTTAATGCATAATTTAGGAATTATGGAATATCAGAATCTTTGGGGAAGATGCTGGGTTGATTTTGGAACTTCAGACTCCATTTCAATAGATATATTAATTAATTCTTTGAATGAGATATCAAATAATTATGTAAAAATTGAAGAGTTAATTATTGGGGGTGAAAATAATGATTGGGCAATTGAAGAACATGAAGATTTGGTTTTCAAAGATTAAGTGTTTTAGATGGAAGACTTAACAAGATTAATTATTTCCCATGAAAGAATTGAAAATATTAAGAACAATAATTTAGAACTTTCTAAAGAAGAGGCTCATTATTTAAATAAAGTAATGAGGATAAAAAATGGTAAAGAAATATTTATAGCTAATGGAGAGGGTTCATTATGGAAAGCTATAAAAGTTAAAAATGATTGTTTAGAAATAATTAAATTAAAAAAACCTTACTTATTTCAAGAACAAGAAATTTACTTATTAGGAATAGCTGTTGTTATACCAAAAAGTGGTTTTGAGGATATTTTAAAAATGTGTACTGAAATAGGAATTGATTATATACAGCCATTATTTTCAGAAAGACAGGTAAACAAAAATTTAAATTTTTCGAGAAAACTTTTGAGATGGAATTCAATTATCAAAGAAGCAGTTGAGCAAAGTGAGAGATTATGGAAACCATCTATTTTAAATGGTGTGGATATTATTGAATGGCTAAAAAGTAGAAATAATCAAGAAAGAGTTTCAATTTCCATAACTAGAGAAGAAAAAATATATGACTTGAATCAATGGTTAAGAAAAAAAGAATTTGAGAATAAAAAAGGAGGTATATTTTGGAATGTAATTGGCCCTGAAGGGGGTTGGTCCTCTAAAGAAATTGATTTTTTTAATCAAAATAATATTACCTTTGTTAAACTCTCTGACACTATCTTAAGAACTTCAACAGCTAGTATTAACGCATCATCAATTCTAAATCAATGGAGAATTGATTTTAAATCAATTAATTAGATAAATATGGATTTAATTAAAAATCAATTTTTTATGGGTTTTTTAATAAATTTCATTTTGATTTATATATTTTGCAAGATTCCTTTGATGACAAAAGGTGGTTGGATTAGTGCAGGTATTTTAGGAACAATTTTGTGGGGATGTTTGTCTTGGCAGGGATGGATGTCAGTTGTGATTTATTTAATATTTGGATCTCTCGTAACTAAAATAGGTTTTAAATTTAAAAAAGAACAAGGAATAGCTGAAAAAAGAGGAGGGAGAAGAGGTCCCGAAAATGTATGGGGCTCTGCAGCTACAGGATTATTTCTTGCAATTATGACTAAATTTAATCCTGCCAACGTAGTGATGTTTAAAATAGGATTTGCTGCAAGTTTTGCTGCTAAGTTGGCGGATACTTTTGGCAGCGAAATTGGGAAAAGGTTTGGGAAGGATACATATTTAATTACTTCACTTAAAAAGGTTGATAGAGGAACTGAAGGAGGAGTCAGTTTAGAAGGGACATTAGCTAGTTTTTTGGGATCAATATTAATGGCCTTTGTAATGTTTCGTCTATCAATTATTTCTACAAAATACCATTTCATAGTTGTTGCAGTTTCGGGATTTTTGGCCACACTTTCTGAGAGTATTATTGGTGCTAAATTTCAAAACAAATATAAATTAAGTAATGAATTAGTAAATGCTATTCAGACAAGTATTGCTTCTATTTTTGCTACCTTTGCTCTTCTTTCATATGCATATTTTTTAAATTAAAAATATTTGAAAAGACCTAGGATTCCTTCCATTTTGTAAGAATCTCCCAGCTCTTCAGTCTTTGGAAAAGCCAGAAATGTCCTTCGGAATTTAGATGAATTCCATCATGCGTAATCCAATTTTTACTCCTTTTATCAGAGTACATTTCTCTAAAAGTAGGAAGAAATGGGATATTCTGATTGAGGCATACTTCCTCCATTCTCCTTTCATAAGAATTACAAAAATCATTAGAGTACCATAGACATCCTGCGAACGGCATTTTGCTCTCGTCAACAGGTGTCAGACCAATAACAAAGACTTTTGTTTGAGATACCATTTCATTAATTAGTCTCTCTAATCCATATTCAAATCCATCTATATCTAATTGATGTCTTCCGTTTTTCTGACCAATTGCTGCAGTGTCGTTAAGACCAACATTAAGCAGGATTGCTTTAGGTTTATTTCTTCTCGTTTCTCCTCTAGATGACCATTCTTTTTCCCATCTAAATGAAACTTTTTCTATCCCATCTCCCCTTACTCCAAGTTGATAAATTACTGGCCCATTTTGGTTGTTGCACCAATCTTTTCTAAGCCTCTCACACCATCCGCCACCTTCATTATCTCCCCATCCATAAACTGAGCTATCTCCAATTACAACTAGCTGTTTTGGTAAACTAATCACTATAACCGGAAAAAAATAATTACTTGATTCAACAAATTATTCTTACAAATCAAGTTAAACTATTTTTGATTTTACCATTTATTAATTCGCCAACTATTGCGATGGAGCTATAAGCTATCAAAACTAAGGTAACTTCTTGCCATGCGAAGGAACTTAATGATTCTTGCAATTGCCAACCTAGACCAACACTTCCAATGACCCCAACAATTGCAGTTTCTCTAATAATGATGTCAGATCTATAAGCGCAATATGCTAAGTAACTTTTTGCTTGTTGAGAAAATAAACCTAAAAGCCAACTAGTCTTTTTTGAGATTCCTAGAGATTTCATTGCAATGTAATTTCTCCTGTCTTGGCTTTCTAGATTTGCAAAAAGTAATTTGTTTGTAATGCCAGCGTTGTGAAGACCTAATGTTAAAGCTGCTAAAGATAAAGAAGGATTATTAAAAGTTAATAGAATTAGAAGTATTACAGGTGTAGGTATTAAACGTAATAAAAATGCAAAAATTTTTATAAAAATTTTACAAGTATTGTTGTTAAAAATTCCTATTACTAATGGAGGGAAACTAATTGCGATTCCTGTTGATAAAAGACTTATAATTATTGTTTCTAATATAAGTTTTAAGAAATCAAATAATCCTAAATCTGAGCTTGATTTAAATAGATAACTAAGGGAATTAAAATTTTCAAAATTATTATTAAAAATAAAATAAAGAAAATATGAAAAAGAAAATAAAATTGTTATGAAAAAAACTGCAATAAAAAAAATAGATAGGATTTTATTTGTAGTATTAAATTTTATTTTTTTGAATATTAATCTAGAAAGAATTATCAAAATTGCTAAGGACCATAAATAAGTCCATAACTCTCTGAAATTCAAAGTTTGGAAAGATAAAAAAATACTAGTACCTATTCCTCCAATCCCAAAAAGTCCTAAAATCACCGTACTTCTTATTGAACACTCTAATCGATATAAACCAAAGTTTTTAAATGTATTTATTATTGGATTCCAAATTATAGTTAATAAAGAAGAAAATTTAGGTGCATTTATTTGATTTATAGATTCAAAACTTTTGGAGTCAATAGTTTCTAATTGTTCAGCAAAAACTTTTGAATTTACAGCAATATAAGGTATACATATAGCTATTATTCCTATTGAAAAATTTATTCCGTATATTTGCATTAATACTATTCCCCAAACTACTTCATGAATTGATCTAATTATTGTTAGAAAAAACCTTATTATGCGGTAGAAAAAATTTGGAATATTAAAGATTTTATAAAAAATATTTGAGGAAATTATTCCAAAAATTGCTCCCAAAATAATACTTATTAACCAACTAAAAAAACCAATTAAGATAGTTTCATTTAATCGATTAATTACGATAATAATAATTTCATTATCGATCTTGGGATTAAATGCAGAAATTAAGAATTCTTGGAATAATTTGAATCCTCCAAAATGAATATTGTTAATTAATTGATACCCTAGAGGTATGCATACCAAAATTGGAAGAAAAGATAATGAGGTATAGCTTAATTTTAATTTATTCAACTAATTAATATATTTTGTTTAAATGAAGCTTCTTTAAGTTATTTGTTTTAAGATTGAAAAAAATTTTACCATCCCTTATTCCAATAACTTTATCGAAATCGTTCAGCAAATCTAATCTATGTAAGGCAACTAATGCCGTCTTTGGGGATTTTTTTGTATTATTTTTATCTACATTTTCTAGCAGAAGGTTTTTAATTGTTGCTATCAATTTGGGATCTAAATTATTAAAAGGCTCATCTGCAAGTAATATATTTGATTCTTGAATTAATGATCTAGCTATAGCTACCCTTTGTTTTTGCCCCCCAGATAGTTTTCTGATTTTTTTGTCGTAAACAGAGTTATGAAGTCCACATAATTGCATATATTTATGAGCCTTCTTAAATGAACTTATATTCAGCAAATTTTTAAAAGCAAAATAAAAATTGTTTTCCGCTAGTAGTCCACAATTAACATTTTGTTCTGCAGAGAGATCTTCTATTAATCTTAAATCTTGCCAAATAGTTGTTATCTTACTTTTATGCTTTCTATCTAATTCCCCGAAACTTTTATTGAATAATTTAACCTCACCTTGAGTTGGCTTGATAGTGCCATTAAGTATTGACATAAGTGTAGTTTTTCCTGAACCGCTTTTACCTAAAAGTGCAATTTTCTCCCCTGAATTTATTTTTAAATTTACTTTATTTAGAATCAGATTATTTTTGTATTTATAAGATATATTTTTTAATTCTAAGAGAGTATTATTCATCTAATTTTATTTAATTTCCTCCCTACTTCCTCTATCTTTTTATAATGTTTTGCTTCTGCATTTATAAATCTTTTTGCATTGAACATATCTAAAATCTGTTTATGTGATTTTTGATTTATATCTAAATTTAGAATTACTGATTTAAGTTTTTTTGTAAACCCTTCCCCGAATCTATTTTCAAGATCCCCTTGAGCTACCCAATGATAGTCAAAATATTCTGGGGTGATCCAGAATAATTCTAAATTACTTGTTCTTTTGGGATTATTTTTAAGATTGTTTTCCCAAACTTGTTTATTTAAAGCTCCAGCATCAAATGCCCCACTATTAACTAAAGCTATAGTGGCATCATGACTACCACTAAAACCTGCTTTTTTTCCTTTAAAATGTTTAATTTCTACCCCTGCTCGATTTAAAAAATATTCTGGCATTAATCTTCCAGAAGTTGAGTTTTCAGAGCCAAAAGTAAATCTTAAATTCTTTAGCTTTTTAAGTCCTTTAATGTTTGAAATTGAGTTAAGTTCTAAATTTTTGTTTACTATAAAAACACTTTTAAATTCCTTATCGATATTTCTTTGAGCTATGACAATTGAATTAGGTGTTTGCAATCTTGCTTGAACTCCTGATAAACCGCCAAACCAAACCAAATCTAAATCTTTAGTTCTAAATCCAGTTACTGCTGCAACATAATTAATAACAGGAATGTATTTAACTTCTAAATCAAGTTGTTTGGATAATTCTTTTGAAAATAAATTAAATCTTTTGTCCAAAACATCTTGGTTTTGATCAGGTATTGCTCCAACTTTTAAAACTTTGGGATTTGAAAATACAGGAGATAAAAAAAAAGAGACTATTAAAGATGAACTTAGTAGGAAATATTTTAAATTAATCATAATTGTCTTTAATCAATAATATTTAGAAATTGCTTTTTCAAGCCTTTCTAATCCATCTTTTATTTTAATCTCTGAAGCGGCACAAGAAATTCTTATACATTCGTCAGCCCCAAATGCTTTCCCAGGTACGACAACTAATCCATAATCTTGAAGAGCTTTGTTGCAGAAATTAACGGAAGTAATTGAAGAGTTAGGTAATTTTGGAAATGCGTAAAATGCTCCATTAGGTTCTTCAATATAAATACCTTTTATATTCTTAAGGCCCTCATAGAGAAGACTTCTTCTTTGATCATAATGGCTATTTATCATTGAGAAAAATTCATTATTAATTTTTAAAGCCTCTAAAGCACCTTTTTGAACGAAAGAGCAAACATTACTTGTACTTTGACTTTGTAATGCTGAGGATGCTTTGATTACATCTTTGGGACCTACTAAATAACCTATCCTCCAGCCAGTCATAGCCCATCCTTTCGCAAATCCATTTATTATGAAAATCCTATCTTTTAAGTCATTTGCTAATGAAGATAAACTGTAGTGTTTAAATTCTTTTTTAAGGATTAGTTCGTAAATCTCATCAGATAGAATATTGATATTTGGATTTTCTCTTGCTAAATCGGCAATTTGTAATAATTCTTCCTTTGACATAACTCTTCCAGTAGGGTTATTAGGAGAATTTATAATTATAAATTTAGTTTTTGAAGAGACTTTAGACTTCAAATCTTTTATGTTTATTTTGAATCCATCTTCTGCAGAAGAATTTGTAAAAATTGGCTTCCCACCCGCCAATCTAACCATCTGGGGATAACTTAACCAATATGGAGAAGGAATAATAACTTCGTCTCCAGTATTTAACAAGACTTGGAAAAGATTGTATATTGCTTGCTTAGCCCCATTTGTGACCATTACATTTTCAAATTCATAATTTAAATCGTTTTGAGTTTGAAGTTTATTTGCAATTGCTTTTCGGAGATCTAAATTCCCCGCTGCGGGCCCATACTTTGTAAATCCATCAAATATAGCTTTACTTGTAGCCTCTATAACTTCTTTTGGGGCATCAAAATCAGGTTCTCCTGCACTTAAATTGCAAATATCTACTCCTTCTGCAGATAATTGATTTGCTTTAGCACTTATCTGCAATGTAAGAGAAGGCTCAATTGAAAGTGCCCGATCAGATAAATTAACTTGACTCATTGACTTATGACTTTTCAAATATGACTTTTAAAAATGACAAATGCATAAATTAAGAATAAATAAAACTATCACACTATGGTTTAATTTAGTTCATTTTCTTAATCTATTTTATTTTCATGTTTTAAGTTCTTAAGATAAAAATATTTAAAGTTTTATTTTCGGTGAAAAGGTTAGTAGTTGGTAGAGGAAGTGTATTTTCAGATTTGTTAATAATTGGTGAGGCTCCTGGAGCACAGGAAGATTTAGAAGGAAAACCATATGTAGGTAAATCAGGTAAGTTATTAAACGAATTATTAATGCAAGCAGGGATTGACTATAAAAAGGATGTTTATTTTTGTAATGTAATTAAATGTCGTCCACCAAATAATAGAAAACCCACTGCTAGAGAAATTAATATTCATAAACCTTGGTTATTACAGCAAATAAAGCTAGTTGATCCAAAATTTATATTACTTACTGGTTCTACTGCTATGAGAACTATTTTAGAAGTTAAAGATCCTATAAGTAATTTAAGAGGTCAATGGATTAAAAAAGATGGGAGAGAAATTATGGTAATTTTTCATCCATCTTATTTGTTGAGATTTCCTTCAAAAGAAATCAATAAACCTTACCATCTAACTTTGAAAGACTTAGAGAATGTAAGTGGTAAACTATATGCCGTATAATTTAGTGAATCCTTTTTGAATATCAAGAATTTTAATGTCATTAACTCAATCAAAAGAGGTTAATAGTCTCTCCAAAAGATATTCAACTCATATTGAGAGAAGGATAACTAGAACAGTAATGGTTGGTGATGTAGCTATTGGAAGTGACTATCCAGTAAGAGTTCAATCGATGATAAATGAAGATACCATGGATGTCGAAAATGCTTACTTAGCTATCAAAAGACTTCATGATGTAGGTTGCGAAATAGTAAGATTAACTGTCCCTTCCTTAGCGCACGCAAAAGCAGTAGGAGATATTAAAGCAAAATTATTAGAAAATAATATCAACACCCCCTTGGTCGCTGATGTTCACCATAACGGTATGAAAATTGCAATGGAGGTTGCAAAACATGTTGATAAAGTAAGAATTAATCCCGGATTGTTTGTTTTTGAAAAATCAGACCCTACAAGAACTGAATATACAGATGAGGAATTTGAAACTATTAAACAAACAATACTTAAAAGATTTACCCCTTTAGTTGAAGTTTTAAAGGCTGAAAACAAAGCTCTAAGGATTGGAGTTAATCATGGGTCTCTATCTGAGAGGATGCTTTTTACTTATGGAGATACGCCATTGGGAATGACAGAATCTGCGATGGAGTTCGTCAAGATTTGTGATGAGCTCGATTTTCATAACATAATTATTTCTATGAAAGCTTCCAGAGCACCGGTCATGATGGCAGCTTACAGAATGATTGCAGATAGGCTTGACTCAGAAGGATATAATTATCCATTGCATTTGGGAGTGACCGAAGCTGGAGATGGTGATTATGGAAGGATTAAAAGTACTGCAGGAATCGGAACGCTTCTAGCAGAAGGATTAGGAGATACCATAAGGGTTTCTTTAACAGAGGCCCCAGAGAAGGAAATTCCTGTTTGCTATTCAATTTTGCAATCTTTAGGATTAAGAAAAACGATGGTTGAATATATCAGTTGCCCTAGTTGTGGGAGAACACTTTTCAACTTAGAAGAAGTTGTAGACAAAGTGAGGAACGCTACTTCACATTTGACTGGTTTAGATATAGCAATAATGGGATGTATAGTAAATGGACCAGGAGAAATGGCAGATGCAGATTATGGTTATGTTGGTAAAGGTAAAGGAACTATTGCCTTATATAGAAGGAAAGAAGAGATAAAAAGAGTACCTGAAGATGATGGGGTTAATGCTTTAATCCAACTTATTAAGGATGATGGGAAGTGGATTGATCCTTAAGGATTTGTCAAATTTTTGAAATTATAAATAAATTCTTTTTATAATAAAAAAATATAGAATACTTTGAAGATAAAAAATTGACTAAAAAAAATTTTATAATTCTATTTGCGACAACATTTTCTGGGCTATTTTTAAATAATTTTGCAGAAGCAACAGTTTTAGATAAGAGTTATAAAGAAGTAATCGATCATGTTTGGCAAATTGTATATAGAGATTTTCTAGATTCAAGCGGTAAATTTCAAAAGTCCAATTGGATTAATCTAAGAAAAGAAGTTTTATCAAAAACATATTCAGACAGCAATGAAGCATATGATGCGATTAGAGATATGCTTTCTAATTTAGATGATTCTTATACAAGATTTTTAGAACCTAAGGAATTTAACCAAATGAGAATTGATACCTCAGGGGAATTAACTGGAGTTGGGATCCAAATAGTTAAAGATAAAGAATCTGATGATTTAATAATTATTTCTCCCATAGAGGACACCCCTGCATTTGATGCTGGAATTAAAGCTAGAGATAAAATATTATCTATAGATGATATTTCTACTGAAGGAATGAATATTGAGGAGGCCGTGAAATTAATAAGAGGACAAAGAGGTACTAAAGTAAAGCTTGAAATTCTTAGAGATTCTAAGTCCTTTTTTAAGATTTTATCAAGAGAAAAAATTGAAATAAAATCTGTATCAAGTAAAGTCAATCAAACCAAAAAAGGCTTACTAATTGGCTATGTAAGAATTAAACAATTTAATGCAAATGCATCAAAAGAGACTAGAGATGCTATTAAAGATTTAGAAACAAAAAAAGTCGCAGGCTATGTTCTTGACTTGAGAAGTAATCCAGGAGGTTTATTAGAATCAAGCATTGATATCTCAAGGCACTTTATTAACAGAGGAGTAATTGTAAGTACAGTTAGTAAAGATGGTTTAAAAGAAACAAAAAGAGGAAACGGTCAAGCTCTAACAAAAAAGCCCTTAGTTGTCTTAGTTAATGAGGGTTCTGCTAGTGCTAGTGAAATAGTCTCTGGTGCAATACAAGATAACAAAAGAGGAAAATTAGTTGGGAAGAAAACGTTTGGTAAAGGTCTAGTTCAATCTATGAGAACATTAGTTGATGGTTCAGGTCTAACTGTTACAGTGGCTAAGTATTTAACTCCGAACGGCACTGATATAAACAGATCTGGAATTATTCCAGACATAGAAGTAAAAATGAATATAAACCCAATTCTTAAAAGAGAAATTGGAACTAGAAAAGATAAACAATATAGAGCTGGTGAAAAAGAGCTGATAAATATAATCAAAAGAAATAATCAGATAAGTGAATTTAATCCAAACACTACTAACCTCAATGCATTCCAAAAAATTAATAAGGAAAATAAAGTATTTTCATTAAATTAATTACTCATATCCAACATTCTCTTTATCGGTATATAGGCTCTCCTTCTTATTTCTGGGTCAAGTTCGATAGAAGGGGAATTATTTTTCAAACAATCAAGAATTTTTTCTAAAGTATTTAATTTCATATATGGACATTCGTTACATTTACAACCTTCTATGTCGGGGACTTCAATAAAAATTTTGTTAGGTTCTTTCTTCTTCATTTGGTGTATTATTCCAGGTTCAGTTAATACCATGTAAGTTTTAGATGGATCTTTACTTACGAAATCAAGCAGTTTACTCGTTGATCCAATAAAGTCCGAGAGAAGTAGTAAATTTTGACTACATTCAGGATGAGCAATTACTTTTGATCCTGGATTTTGGTATTTTAGTTTTAGTAGTGCTTCTTCACTAAATGATTCATGAACAATACAGCTGCCAGGCCATAATTTAAGATCTCTTCCTGAATTTTTCTGTACCCATCTCCCAAGGTTTTGATCTGGTGCAAATATTATCTTTTTATCTTCAGGTATCTTTTTAATTAATGAGACTGCATTACTGCTTGTACATATCAGATCACTTTGTGCTTTTACTTCTGCAGTACAATTGATATAACTTACGACATAGTGATCTGGATTTTCTTCTCTGAACTTTTGGAATTTATCTGAGGGACAATCGTCTGCTAATGAGCATCCTGCGTCAATATCTGGTAATAGAACAATTTTATTTGGGCTAAGTATTTTTGCGGTTTCGGCCATAAAGTGTACCCCGCAAAAAATGATTATATCTGCATTATTATTTGCAGCTTTCCTAGATAGATCTAGTGAATCGCCAATAAAATCTGCAATTTCCTGAATCTCTGGAGCTTGATAATAGTGCGCAAGAATAATTGCATTGGCTTTTTTGCAACGCTCCTTTATTTCAGCAATCAAAACATCTTCGTTTTGAACTGATTTCTGTTTTGCAGTAGAAGTTATACTGGTCAGGATTTAGAATATCTCTAAATAGATTATATGTCTTTAAACAGAAAAAATTCTGACAAATTTAAAAATTGCTATTGTTGGTGACTGTCATGGTCAATGGTCTGAATTAGACTTGAAAGTCTTATCTATTATTAAACCAAATATTGTTTTATTTGTTGGTGATATTTCTGATGGGAGCGTCAAAATAATTAAAAAAATCAATGAGATCAAAATTCCTACTTTTGTGATTTTAGGAAATCATGATAGGGGGAAGGATTCTACAGGGGAAACTCTCTCAAAGCAGATACGAGTTCTTGGTGGAAAATATTGTGCATGGGATTTGAAAGTTTTTAATAATCAAATAAATTTACTATCTGCGAGGCCATGTAGTTCTGGCGGCGGCTATTATCTTTCGAAGGAAGTTAAAGGCTTTTATGGACCTATCTCCGAACAAGATTCAATAAATAAAATTATCAAATGTTCGGAAAAGACTGTTGAAGATATACCTTTAATAATTATGTCTCATGCTGGCCCTTCGGGTTTAGGCTCAGAACCTAAAAGTATTTGTGGGAAAGACTGGAAATTACCCTCTTTAGATTGGGGAGATAGAGATTTGTCTGTGGCGATTTCTCAAATACAAAAGAGAAGAAAAGTTGACCTTGTAATTTTTGGTCATATGCACAATCGGCTTAAGAGAAATCTTGGTTTCAGAGAGATGTTTAAAATTGATAGAAAAGGAACATTTTATTTCAACACTGCTGTAGTGCCAAGATATAAAACTGATGAAGAGGGGAAATTACTAATTAACTTTTCATGGATTGAGTTTGAAAAAAAGGAATTAAGACATGTTTCACATCGATGGTATTCAGAGTCTGGTGAAATTTGTGAAGAAGATAAATTTTTTTAGGACTAGATATTTTGATCATATTTTAAGTATTTTTCGGCTTTTCATATCTTGAAAATAATGTTTGAGATAAGATATAACCCGCAATTCCTGCGGCTGTAAAAGCTAAACCATTTTTAAATAAAGGTAATAAATCATTTGTTCTGGATATTATTGGTGCCAAACCAAAAATTCCAAATAACATTCCCCATAAAGGAGAAAGAAGAGCTAAAAATCCAATTGATATAACTTGACCTTCTTTTCTTGGAGCAGATGCGAAACCTGCTACTAAACCACCAAGAATAGATGTACATAAAGTCCATATATATTGCTCTTTGGGTAGGCCAGGGACAACTTGACACCCTCCTCTTTCAAGGCAAATCTTTACGGAATTAATTGCATCCAATACTGCGCCATCCTCACCGTGATCTTTCACATAATATTGATTACCAAATCTTGTTTGAAGTTCAACCCAAAATAACCTTGGCATAAAATTAAAATAAGCCTCTCCGACGTTAAAGTTCAGTAAATTTCCTCCTCTAGGATCTGCAACTATCAACAAACTTGTCTCATCTAAATCCCAATAGTCCTTTATTGCACTACCAGGAGAACTCTCAAACTGAGATAAATATTTAATTTTCCACCCACTTTCAATTTCTAGATTATTGAGCTTTTCCTCTAAAGATTTTTTCTGATTAGGGCTTAATGTTTTAGCTAAATCAATTACTGGTGATTTTTCTTCTGGTAAGAGATTTGGATTATTTATAGCGAAAACGGGTTTATATGAAATTAAAACTAATATAGATAGAAATATTCCCAATAAATAGTTAATCTTTGAAGGCATAAATAAGTTTTGTCTCTTTATATTTTCGCCGATGAATAGCTTACCCGCGAATAAACCAGATTGGTTAGTAAAAAAAATAATGAAAATGGGTGGGACTATAAGTTTTTATGACTTTATGAATTTTGTTTTAAATGATCCTATTAATGGTTATTACGGCAGCGGCAAAGCGGATTTAGGCGTTCGAGGAGATTTTGTCACATCACCCTCTTTATCTGATGATTTTGCTTTTTTGGCTGGCAAACAAATAGAAGATTGGCTAATTCAGTTCAAAAGTAGTTTTTTTTATAATCAGAAATTAGCTGTAATTGAATTTGGAGCTGGAGATGGAAGCTTTATGAGAGGATTAATTAAATATTTTTTAGAAAATAGCAAGAATTTTTTGGAAGGAGTTTCTTTTGTAATTATTGAACCTAATGAAGGGATGGTAGAAAAACAAAAAAATAAATTGCAGGAATTTTTAAACTTAGGTATTGATATTCTATGGAAAGGTTTGGAAGAAGTAGAGGGAAATAATATAAATGGAATAGTTCTTGCAAATGAGGTTTTAGATGCTTTGCCAGTAGAGAGAATAACCTTCTCAAAAGGAAAATTACTTCGACAAGCAGTTTCTATAGATAAAAAATCTCATAAATTATTTTTTGATGAAATGCCAATTACAAGTGAATTGGAAAAAAGTATTGAACTTGCTAAAAGTGAGTTGGGAATCTCTATCCCGCCTGAAGATGCCCATGAAGGATGGACAACAGAATGGCATATAGACAACTCAAAATGGTTAAAAGCTATTTATGGCAAAATTAATAATGGTATTTTATTGATAATTGATTACGCTAGAGAAGCAAAAAAATACTATACCTCTAAGAATTCAGATGGGACGATAGTTTCTTATAAAAATCAAAAAATGATGAATAATGTCCTAGATTCTCCTGGAAATTGCGATTTAACATCTCATGTGTGCATAGAAACTTTAATTAATGATGCTGAGACGCTTGGATTTGATACTGTTGGAATAACTAAACAAGGAGAGGCTTTGTTGGCACTTGGATTGGCAGAGAGACTTTATGGAATTCAGAAAGAATTTAAGGAGGATTTATCAAATGCTCTTTTAAGAAGAGAGGCATTACTTAGACTCGTTGATCCTGTATGTCTAGGTGATTTTAAGTGGTTTGTTTTTAAAAAGTTTAAGGAGAAGAAAATGAATATAAATTCAAACTGTTTGCGTTAAGAAAAAAACTTTAAAAATAATGAATCCTCTACGTCGTCATATATATCTACTGCACCAATTTCTTTCGGTAATATAAATCTCATTTTGCCGTCACGAACTTTTTTATCGCCCATAAGTATTGTTAGAACATCTTCTTTATTTATTTTGGGGATCTCGGTAGGAAGATCGTAACTCTTCAAAAGATTCTTCTGTCTCTCTAATTCTTCTTTAGACCATAACCCTTTCTCAATTGCTATTTCCCCCGCAATATTCATACCAATTGATATTGCTTCACCATGTAGAAATTTGCCGTATCCACATAAATTTTCAATAACGTGACCAAAAGAATGACCATAATTTAATATTGCTCTAACACCATTTTCATGCTCGTCTTGAGAAACAATATGAGATTTTGTTTTAATTGAACTATTAATTATTTTAATTAGATACTCATTCTTGAGATTTATAAGTTTATTCTTGTTTTTTTCAATTTCTAAGTATTCGAAAAGTTCTTTATCTCTTATTACTCCGTATTTTATTACTTCGGCCATGCCTGCATTAAATTCTCTTTTGGGCAAACTTTTTAAAGTTTCTGGATCAACAAAAACTGCTTTAGGTTGATTGAAAGCTCCAATTAAATTTTTACCTTTCGGATGATTTACTCCTGTTTTTCCTCCCACAGATGAATCAACCATTGATAATAATGTTGTTGGAATCTGAATATATTGGATACCTCTCAGCCAAGTAGCAGCCGCAAAACCACTTACATCCCCAACAATCCCTCCTCCAAGGGCAATAATTATTGAATTTCTATCTAAACCAAATTCAAATGCAACATCATATATTTCACTTAAGGTTCTTAAGTTTTTATATGATTCTCCAGCCTTGATAAGGAACATTTTGGCCTGAAATTTATTATCTTTTAAATTATTTAGGAATTTTTTTCCATACAAATTTGATACTTCTTTATTTGAAATCACAAGTATTTTTCTATTCTTTGTTATTCCAATTTTTAAAAGTTCTTCGCTGATATTATTCAGTATCCCTGCTTCTAGAGTTACTTCGTATGAATTATCACCTAACGGGACTAATATTTTTCTCTTATTCACAATTGATTACCTAGCTGAAATTTATAAATATTTGGTATTAAATACTTTATATATTAGCAAAATCTAAGCTCTAGATACCTAAAAATTCAGTTGTTAAGAATTAGAAATGGTAATAAAATCATGCTATGAGTATTAAAAAAAATATAAACGGTATAAAAAAAAATTATTCCTTAGGAATAATTGGAGGCGGTCAACTGGCTTTGATGTTAACCGAGGCAGCAAAAAAAAGAGGTTTAGAAGTATGTGTGCAAACAAAATCTTGTGATGATCCTGCTGGTTTAAAAGCTGATCATGTCATAGAAGCTGATCCTTTAAAGATAAGAGGTAATAAATCATTAATTAACGAGTGTGAAAAAATAATTTTTGAAAATGAATGGATAAGAATTGATAAATTAAATTTAAATGACAATAACGATATTTTTGTTCCAAGCCTTAATGCAATTAAGCCCTTAGTTGATAGGTTTTCTCAAAAAAAATTAATAGATAGAATGAATATACCCTGTCCAAAATGGATATGTATTGAAGATTTTAAAAATCTCTCGGATGAGGAAATTAATAATTGGACTTTACCTCTAATGGCAAAATCAAATAAAGGTGGATATGACGGTAAAGGGAACAAAAAAATAAAGACTAAAGAAGATTTAAATTCTTTTTTAACAGAGAATAATTCTGATGAATGGTTAATAGAAGAATGGATTGAGTATGAAAAAGAACTAGCTCTTGTTGGTTCGAGAGATGTAACCGGTAAGATAAGATTCTTTCCAATCGTTGAGACATTCCAATTAAATCATGTTTGTGATTGGGTTCTTGCACCTGCGACAACTGAATATGATTTGAATTTATTTGCAATAAATATTTTCTCTTCAATAGTCAATGAACTTAATTACGTCGGAGTTTTGGCTATTGAATTCTTCTATGGAGATAATGGTCTTTTAATTAATGAAATAGCTCCTAGAACACATAACTCAGCTCATTTCTCTATTGAAGCTTCTACTTCAAGTCAGTTTGATCAATATGTTTGCATTTCTTCTGGGATAAGACCACCTGAAATCAAAATGAACTGTGAAGGGGCAATTATGATAAATCTACTGGGGTTAAAAAAGAATTTCCCAATTTCAATGGAAACAAGAGTTAAAATGTTATCTGAAATTGAGGGTTCTAATATTCATTGTTATGGCAAATCTCTAGAAATTCTGGGAAGGAAAATGGCTCACATTACATTTTTATTAAATGGTAAAACGCATTCAGAAAGATATGATGAAGCACAAGTTTTATTAACTATGGTAAGAGACATTTGGCCATCTCCAAATGCATGAAAAAATAAGTTAGAGTTAAGTTACTGGATCTTTGGTTAAGTTCTTCTTTATGTGCTCTGATCTGACTCTCTTTCGACATGAGGAGACTGTCGTGATGCGGTAGTAAACCGATCGTGTAATCGGAAACGAAAGCCCACTTTGAATCCTCTTCTGGCATTTCCAGGTCGATGCAGCAGAGAACTGACGGGGATCCGGTATTACCTATCAAACTGCTTGTTATGACAGGCTTTTGATAGGTATTTTATTTTTCATAATTAGGGGTGCAGGACCACAGTGCAGGACCAAATTGCAGTACCAATTGCAGGACCATATTAGCAATCGCTCACAAAACTAAGTTATAACTGAGGCAACAGATCGCTAGATAAATAAATAATTTATTAATTAGGATATAAAAAGACTCGAATACCGGCTTTTCCTTTATTAAAAAGATAATTATGCAGGACCACTCTAATATCTATAAATAGAGTCATAGCAAACTTTATAGCTTGACTTAAGGGACTGCATATCAAATTGATATATATCATCTTATGGCTAAGGCTCCTTTTAGGGGCTTCTAGACCCCTTAGGGGGTTAATCTGAATCCATTCTGTAGCGATATGCGGGTTAAAAAATTTGTACCATTTTTTTAGAATCAATTTTAGTATTTAAAAATTAGTAGAAGTAGTAAGCGTTTCATTTTACTAGTGGCTTGATCGCAGGGAATAACATAATTTTTTTACTAAAAGACTTTAATTTAATATCATCAGAAGAATTTATTGAACATATTAATTGTCCATCTGTAGAAAGTCGATTTTCTTCGTATTCATATAAATTTGTACCATTAAGAGATTTACCATCAATGAATGTCTCAAAATAAGAATAAATTTTTTCTTTTCCTTTAATTAGGTAAGTTGCTTCTGTATCTGAAATATCACCAGTAAAATTGTCAGGTACTTTTATATTAAATTTAAAATCCCCTTCAACTCTGCAACCTCCATAGCTAGGTTGTTCTGTTTCAAAATTACTTATACCCAGTAAAGTATCATCTATAATTTGTATCTCGTATTTATTATTTTTATCAAATTCTTCTTTTAAAGTAGCTGTGATTTCAGATTTTAATTCGGTTTTTAATTCCTCTTTTAACTCGCTTTTATAATTATCTACGGCGGAACAACTAGTCAGTAAAATCAATGATAAGGGTAATAAAACAAATCTCTTCACAAGAAAAAGGAGCTAATTGCCCCTTATTTTAGATCGACTGTCAATTTCTAATTTTTGGAGGTGCAAGTTAGTAAGCATTTCAAAATTATTCAGAAATCCAGCGGTTAATTATTGTTCCTTCATAAATATGACCAGATGCTTCAACTATTGGTTTGGTTTCTGGGTTAATAAAGATGTCGTAACAAGTATTTACTGGTCCTTGAAACATAACGGTTGCTCTCTTTGGGTCTTCTAACGATTTGCCAATATAAAAGGTTTTTACTCCCATCTCTTTAAACATGGCTTGTTGTTCAGGAGCGGTCATGTGAGCCTCATATTCCTCAAAAGTATTGCTTAATTTGAAATCTAAAACAGTTGTTTCAATTGACATAAAAAAGAAGCTAATTGCTACTTATTGTAGATCGACTGTCAATCAATAAGAAGTTCCTCCTAATTTCTCAAGTAATTCATACTTATCTCTTTTCTCATACCACTTATTTAAATCTTCTTCACTTACTGTTTTAAATAAAAATAAGGATATCTTTTCTAAATAATCAGCAATATAAATTCTTGAAATTGGATTAAAACAAATAAAAACAACAAAAATTGAACCTAACAAAAGTATTGTTTTTAATAAGCGTCCCCTCAAATTTCACTCAAATTTTCTAGTTAAGCAGCATCTAGATTTAATTCTTCTTGTTCAAAATTTTCTTTATTTTCCTTAATTTCTTTATTAGCCCATTCTAATAATCTTATAGATAATCTTAAATCTCCCTCTAACCATGCTCTAATAGCCATTGCTCTTCGAGGGTCATAAAAATTTTTCTTTCTGTACCAAGAAAAAACATTCTCGTCTGATTTGTTTCCATTGCATGAAAGACAAGCTGGAACGCAATTTTCTGTTAAGTTTAAACCTCCTTTACTTCGTGGCAATATATGATCAATAGATTCTGAAGGTTTTCCGCAATATATGCATCTTTTGCTCGTAAATGTATGAATAGACTTTCGCCAGAATCTTAATTTGAGCTTAGGGCATAAATCCTCTAAAAACACTGCATCATCAATATGCATTAAGATTATTCAATTATCTATATTTATGTCATATGAAATTTAAAAATAATTTAAGAAAACGTTATCTTTAAGAAATTAAATTATTTTCAAAAACCAATCACAAAATAATTAATTTCAAATAAATTTTTAATTAATTTTCTCATCACTTTTTCTACTCTTTAGTTTGAGCTTTTCCTCTGCAGAATTTGGTTATGGGATTAACAATATACATTTAACTTTATAACTCACCTTTTCTTTATGTGGAGTCTAGTTATTTAGTTGAATATAATAAGCTAAGAATTTCAAAAAAAATGTCTGATAAAAAGAAAGATACAAAAAAAGATTTTAAAAAGAATAAAGCTATGCTTGCTTACGGAGTGATACAACTAGGATCAGCAGTTGTATCAGCTGTTGCCTTAGTAGCTATTGCACTAAGCTTTTGCTCATTAAAAAAAGAATCAAAGTTCTTTAATGAATGTGTTGAAGAAATGAAAGCGACTGGTTCGCCAACAGCTGATGCGGTTCGTTTCTGTACTGGTGGTTAGCATTAGGTAAATTAAGTGCCGATATTTTTATAAATAATATTTAATTTGTCTTAGTTCATATTAACCATAAATTAATTTTTTCTTATTTTCCCCTTAGTAAAACTAATAAATAAACTAACTAAAATTTAAGTGGTTATAAATTTAGGAAAATTTTATGAGTGGAGATTATGAGACATTAGAAATCAATCAACCTAAGATTTCTTATTTTAAAAAGAGATCAGAAGATAATACTTTATGGCTAGAGGAAATGATTAAAGAGATTGAAAAGATTGAAGATACGAATAACAATATATCTGATGCTGCTTAATCTACGATGGTTTGTGATTAATGATATTTATTGAGTAATCGATTATAAATTACCAACAATAATATTATTCCACCTATACCAAGAATTGCATGGTATGGGTCATAATGATTCTGCCAAAGCTCCTTTAAAAATTCCATTAATTTAGTCTTTGGGTCGAGTTAATATCAAGCGTTTCATTTATTTGTTTTATTGGAAGAATTACCTAAGGAAAAAATATTAGAAGAATTAGCAAATTTATTAGATGGATTTAAAATCCTTTATATAACTTTAAATAATAAATAATTTCTGATAAATCATTAATTTTTTGAATCTTTTCTTGGTTAAATTCATTTATTAATTTATTTAGTATTTCAATATCTTTTGAAAAAAACATTAAATTACATTCCGCTTTAAGTCCTGAAATAGATCCTGCATATGAGTCTTCTATAACCCATGATTTCCTAGGATCTACATCCAATATTTTTAATGCTCTCAAATAAGGATCAGGCGAAGGCTTGCCATCAGAAATGAATTTATCATCTCCAAGAACCTTTGTATTGAATAAATTTAACCAGGGATTTGCAGAGCTTTTTATTTTAAAACTTTCACTACTACTACTTGTTACTAGTGCAATAGGTAATTTTGTATTTATACAAAATTTGATTAATTCTATTGCTCCTTTAAAAGGTTTTGCTTTAGTAAGTACTTTATCTACTTTTAACTTTTGAGTAATGAGTAATTCTTCTATTGTGATTTCTTCATTTATCCATTTGAAAACTTTTTTTGCGCAATCTATTCTTCTTCTTCCTTTTAATTCTAGTAATTTATCGTTTGATAAATAGTAATTATATTCTTTTGCGGTTTCATACCAGGCATTAGCTAGTAATGGTTCTGTATCTAGTAATACCCCATCTAAATCAAAAAGAATTGCTTCTGGTAATTCCATCTTCATAGAAATATTTTTTTATTTGCTTTTAAAATTTGGAATATCTTTTTAAAGATAGCTTATTAAAAGGAGATAATTGCCCCTTATTTTAGATCGACTTTCAATCCTATTTAATTTAGCTGCCAGTAGTAAGCGTTTCATTTAAAAACCATAAGTGACCTAATCGCATTTTTTCTTTCGATATATTTTCTGCATTTCTTTTTGTTCTGATAAATAATCTTCTTTTGCTTGTTTATTAATTTGATCATATTTTGCTTTAAATTCTTCTTTAAGATCTTGAGCATTTTGTCTTCTTTCTTCTGGCATAAAATCAAAATCATCATCACTATAATTTCTACTTTTTAAGATAGTTTCAAACAAATAACATTCATTAGATAAATCAATATCAAATTCTTTTATTAAGAAATATTCATTACATAAGCTTTCTATTTCATAAGGACTATCAAAAAGATCCTCCCATTTTGTCTCTATGGCATAAATTTTGGTAATTTTATCATTAGCAAATTCTTTGCTTTGTTTCGCAAATGATATTTTTTGCTGATAATCATTTTTTGATTTATTTATTGCAAATTTAAGGTCTTCGCATAATCTTGCTTTATCGTTTCCAAAACCAAATATAAGTGGGAAAACAATAAATAAAGCTAAGCGTTTCATTTAATCGTTGACTTTTTGGTCTAATAATTCTTTTAATTCCTTTGGTAAGTTTAAAAAAGAATCTCTTAAATTTTCATTCTTTTCTCCTATATGCAGTATCCACTCTCTAAATTCTTCTGCTATTGCATAACTGTCTTCATATCTTTCTAGATTATCCATAACAGAAATTCTTTTAGTAGCCCAACAAGTCGCTATATCAATTCTTTTTTTTGTTTAGTATTTACTGCCAAAATTCATCTAATGCATCAAACACTCTGTTGAGATAATCGTTTGCTCCTATACATTCCCATTTCCCCTTTTCACCAATCGCACATTTGTAGTGCAATTCTCTCTTGAGTTGCATTAGTTTATTGGTCATAGCAACCTTGTCTAGTCTTCCGTTCATAGTAACTCCTCCGCTTCCGTCAATATTTGATTCTTTAAAAAAACAAGCGCGTCTAGTTTTTCTTCTTTTTCTTCATAATTTTCAAATTTCATTTCCGCAATTTCAACAATTGCTTTATCAACCTTTTTAAGCTGTTTCTTAATAACTCCCTTTTTAAGTTGTTTTTTAATAATCATTTTTGGGATTTTGGTTGATTCCATTGGAATTACCTTTTTTCTTTATATTCTCTTTCTTTTCTTCAAAATGCGAGTCCCTCACTTTAAATTCTGGTTAAATTATCTACATAATGTCGTTAAGAATATAGTTACCGCTCTTTCAATTTAATTTAATCAATTATTGGGTTTTTCATTCTTTCTGATCAGTTGGTCTAAAGTTTTTTGATCTGAGACAACAATAAAATCATCAAAATGGATAGATTGATCGGGGTATTCAATTCCAATTTGTTTTCCCGAGTCTCTATAAACACCTATTCTTACGTTAGTACCAGTGTATTTTCCTTTCCAGTCAGATGTTATGCCTTTGTAGTCAAATATTAATTTATTATCTTTGAAGACTTTTACAAAACCATCATCATCATTTGTATTATAGATTCCAATTTTATACGTGCTCCATTCACCTAATTGAGTCACACTAAATGTTTTGTTCGGTGTGAGTTTAAAATTATTTTTTATTTTTTTTTCACCTCTAGTTTTTTCATTACGCACAAACCAATTTGAACCATTTTTTTTATATTTTATATTAATGCGATGCTTAATATTATCTTCTTTACTCCTTCTATTGAAACCAGTACCAGCAGTATTACCTGTTATTTTTAATGTTTTTCCAGCATCATCAAAACTTATTCTTACAAGAGGATGCGTTCTAATAGATACAAGTCGATTTTTAAATTCAAAAAATGTTACTCTGCCATCTGTATGTTTAAAATCTTCAGGAAGTCTTGTTTTAAAACCAATCCATATTTCTTTATTTAAAGTGCTTCTTTGCTTTGTCTCAAATATTGCTCTTTCTGTTTCTTTTCCTGTCCCTTCTTTAAGAGGATCATTATTCCATCTATGTTTCACTGTAACTTCAAGATACTTATTGCCATCAAGATCTTTTTTAACTGTATATGGTTTTAAACCTGCTCCCTTATCGTAGAGTCGAAATATTTGGTTGAATGATTTTTCTATACCCCCACCAGAAGGAGGATTTGGGGATGAAGGGTTAGGATTAGCAACTTTTAATTTTCCTTCTTCTTGATTTTCAAAGTCCTCAGAAAAATTCCAAGGAGATTTTGTTTTTTTATCTACATAGTCTGGAACAAGTACCTTTTCCCATGAGTATGAATTACCAGTAGCAAAACACATCAACACTAGAAAAATGTATAATAATTTTTTCACAAAAAAAGAGGATTTTATCTCTCCAATTTTATATCGACTTTCAATCACCGTACCTAGTCTATTGGCCATAACAAATACATTTACCCCCTTTCCAGTTTGAACATTTTTTCTTTTTGCATTTCTTTTTCTTTTTCTTATTAGCCATCTCAAAAGCGCTTACTAGTATTCAAATCTTTTTTTAATTCTCTAATTTTTTATGTTATAAATCTTTTCAGCATTCAAGTAACCAATCTTTTTAGAAACTTCTTCAGGTAATTGATTTAAAATATCACGATAAATCTTCACTATTTCTGAATATTCTTTCCAGCGGTGCTTTTTATGCGCATCAGTGGCAAATAACAATTTATCTTGATACTCGATTAAGATTTCTTTCCATTCATCTTTTAATTGATTTTCATCATTTAAAAATCCAGACCCAAATTTAGATTGTTTAATAGGATCACAGATGTTTCTTTTATCTTTATTTTTTTTCGATATCGTCATATATACATTGTCATGTGTTGAAAGGATTAATTTAGCCTGTTTTGGACTCCCAAAACCCATATGAGGTATTATGAATTTTTGATTTGGGAAATCAAGGAAAAGTTTAGAAAATTTAGGCCAATCCCTTTCCCAATCATAAAACTCCCAATGTGTCATAACAGGAATATTCTTTGAAGAAACCTTCACTAAAAAGTCAGCAACCCCTTTTCCTGATGGGTCTAAATATGTTTCTCCTGATTCATGCTGGCGCCCAATACCACCTCTAGAACTAGTATTACACTTGTCTGCATGAGTGAATAAGATTTCTCCTACAAAAGAATATTTATATTTATCAATATTTTTCAAAGTTCGCTTTGTGAAGGATTTACCAATGTCATTTTCATGCAAAAAATACTTTGGTGCACCAAGCACTATTAAATCTTTGTTGTCTCTATGCAAATTGAGTAATGCTTTTTCATTTTCACCTAATTTTTTACTTCTAGCAAAAAGAGCAATCTTATAAATTCCAGCATCTCTCACTCTAGAAATGGATTTTTCAAATCCTGGTCTTTCATCTTCTGATTTATGATTTAATTGAGCCATTGCATCAAAAAGAGGACCCTCATAACCATAGACTTCAAAGGGGGATAAAAGTGCAACTAGTAGTGTTAGTAGTAAGCGTTTCATTTATTTATTCAACAATAATTGAGCCTCCCATCCCAAAAGGTGCATGAGGAGAACAAACATAATAGTATTTCCCAGCTGATACACCCGTTGTGTTCCATGATAGTTTTCCATCTTGAGTTCCAGGGGTACCTGATAATGTCCCTGTGGTTACTTGATCACCACCTCCACGAGAAAATTCAGTCTTTATATAAAACGGATGACTAAACGCATCAACATTAAAAACAATAGTATCTCCTTTATTAACAGTAACTGTAGGATCATTCCCAGTAACAGATCCATTTTTATCTTTACCACTAAGAATATAGTTTTCTATACTTTCTGCTGAAACATCAATAAAGTAAGTCTCTGACTTTGCATTCGCTGGAAATGAAAAACCCAAAAGCAAAGGCAATAATAAAAGTGAACGCATAAACTTAAGGAATTTATATAAACATATTAAAAAAAAAAAGAAGCTAATTGCCCTTATTTTAGATCAAACTTCAATTACTAATTTTTGGAGATAAGAGAAATAATCGTTTCATTTAAAATTTAAGTTTTGTTTTTACTCTATTACTGGTTTTAGATTTGAATTCATAAAGTCCTGTATCAGTAAATATAGTCAATTCATCACCATAAGATTCCTGGATAGATAAACCCTCATCAGACTCTAAATTTTTAACGACTACATTTCCAACTAGCTTTAAAGTTTTAGCTTCTTTATCGTAAGAAAGCTTATTTGAGGAAGCTTCAAAATTATTATTAATTCCTTTAATAACTACATTTCCAATAGCTTCAAAACTCCCTTTTACGTTTTGTATCTGAGAATCAGAGGTAACTGTATAATTCAGCTTCTCTTTTGCAAATGAAATTTCAGTTAAAAGCAATATTAACGGTGCAAATAGTATGCGTTTCATTTATGGATCAAGCTTTGTTGTTAGTTGGCAAAAAGTAGCATTATTTTTTTTGAGACATTTATTGTATTTTGCCTGTAAAACTTTTTGTGCTTCTTTCTTTATGCAAAGATCCAAGTAATTTTTTGCAAATTGGGTCATCCCAATTTCGTTATATTCTGCATATTTCAAACCTGGTCTTTTGCATTGAGAGACTATTTGTTTATAAGTAGGTTCTTTTTGAAAAAGATTTGCTTCAACAGCAGTAGCTAAAGGGAGAGTAGCTAGGAGTGGAAGTAGTAAGCGTTTCATTTATTCAACAAGTTCAAGATTATAAACAGTATCTACACAGTTGTTATCAATATCCCATTGTTTTAATTCTGGTTGTTCAAGCATTGCACCAAACTTTTCTAAATCAGAACAGTTCATAAGAATCATTGCCTTATGTTCATTTACTTTTACAATCTCCAACTCAGAACAAAAAACATATCCTTGTTCTTTATCAACTTTTTTTACCATCATTTCAAATTCAGAAAAAGGACAACCAAAGGTCGAAACAACTAACGTATTAGGCATAAAAACAAAGGGACTAATTGCCCCTTATTTTAGATCGACTGTCAATCAATATTAATCTTAACTTTTACTGCTCTTTGTTGAACCACATCTCACCTTACTCTTACAACTCCACCATCAACATATAGTTCATCATTAAAGTCTGATTTAAGTACTGAATAATCTCTAGGATTATTTTTAGATTTGTCATATTGATCTTTTATTTTTATTGCAAGACTAATAGCTTGCTTCATATCTCTATTAAATAGTTTGTTGTTTTGATCCTTCATTTTCTTTGTTTATTGATTTGGTATTAATAGTGTTATTAATGGATGTTAATGGTAATTAATATCATCACTATCCATTTAGTTAGATGAGTGTGGGAATGTGTTAACAAGATATCCATTCACCCGCTCACTTCGTTCGCTGAGGATATCAGATTAACGAAGTTAGGCTCCGCCTCTTGTTGTATAAGAACTACCGCCCGCCTCAATACGGTAGTAATAGCAGTTAGTTAGGTCTGCTAGTCAGTCAATTTTTAGTTAGGAGTACTAGTTGTATTGTTTGTGTTCCCACTAATAGGGGACTATCGCTTTCCCCCTTTATAAGGACGTCATCGCTCCACTCGCTTGTTTTTGCAATGGATTAGAGATTCCCTCCTAATAAATGCTTTTTTGCTTTTCAGGAATTATCATATTTATTTCTTAAATTCAATCACCCTAAATTTATAAAGTTAAAAATAAATTAAAAATTATTTAATTCCCTAATAAATCTGATTAAAAATTGAGTAACTCAAAAATAAAACACTTAATCAGAATTTAAACTCTTTTTGCGAAAAAGTTAATCTCTTTAGAGCAATTTAATAATGAAGAATAAATTCAACACTAATGAGAAATTTTTTAAAGATAGTCTTAGGGCTATCAATAATCAGTGCAAGCATTTCAAGTTGTGGAAACAAATCAAATAATTTAATTGGAGATTTAGATTTATCTGATTGCAATCCAAATAATACTGTTGACAGCAAATATTGTGATCGAGATGGGGATTTTCTCGCAGATCTACCCCTTTCCGAAGATGAATGGATAGATCCCGAAACCATTGTGTTCTCATATACACCTGTTGAAGATCCATCGGTTTATGCAAAAGTTTGGGAAGATTTTGTAATGCACATGTCTAAGGTCACTGGGAAAAAAGTAACATTCTTACCAGTTCAATCTTATGCTGCACAAGTTGAAGCGATGAGATCTGGTCGTCTCCACGTAGCAGGAATTAATACCGGTAGTAATACTGTGGCAGCAGCATGTGCAGGAGCAGTTCCTTTTGGAATGATGGCTAAAAAAGATTTATCTTACGGTTATGAAATGGAAATCATCGTTCCTTCTGATAGCCCAATTAATTCTCCTGCAGATTTAAAAGGTAAAAAAGTTACATTTACATCTAAGACATCTAATTCAGGATTTAAAGCACCATCGGCAATTCTTAAAGGAGAATTTGGTCTTGAGGCAAATAAAGATTTCACACCAGTCTTTTCTGGCAAGCATCAAAATTCAATAATGGGTGTTGCAAACAAAGATTATGAAGTAGCACCAATTGCTAACTCAGTTCTTACAAGAATGGATGCAAGAGGTGTTGTTGATTCTTCTAAAATAAGAACTATTTATAAATCCCAAACCTTCCCAACGACAGGTTATGCTCATGCTCATAATCTACATCCAGCTGTAGTTGCAAAAGTAAAGCAAGCTTTTTACACCTATAACTGGGATAATTCAACATTAGATAAAGAATTTAAAAAGGCTGATAGATTCATTTCAATAAGTCACAAGCACGATTGGGATGTTATTAGAAAAATAGATAAGGCTAATGGTGTTGTTTATGATTGCAAATAAAAATTTTTAATCATAAATAAAATCAGACTTAATGCTTAAAACAATAAACCTCAAAAAGGTTTATCCAAATGGAGAAGAGGCGCTTAAAGGAATAAACCTGGAAATTCCTAATGGGCAAGTAGTTGCTCTTATCGGTCCTTCAGGTGCTGGTAAAAGTACTTTTATTAGAACAATAAATAGATTAGTTGAGCCCACTTCAGGGAAAGTTTATTTCGCTAATGAAAAAAATGACATTACTTCTTTAAATAAATCTAAATTAAGAAAAATAAGAAGACAAATTGGAATGATTTTCCAGGAATTTGCTTTGGTAGAAAGATTAAGTGTAATGGAAAATGTCCTTTCGGGCAGATTAGGTTACGTAGGATTTTGGAATAGTTTTTTCAGGAAATTTCCTCAAAAAGATATTGAAGAAGCATTCCGTCTGCTTCAAAGAATTGGACTAGAGCATATGCTTGATAAAAGAGCCGATGAATTGTCAGGAGGGCAGAGGCAAAGAGTAGGAGTTGCTAGAGCTTTGATACAAAATCCAGTGTTACTTTTAGTAGATGAACCTACAGCTAGTTTAGATCCCAAAAATTCCAGGCAAATTATGCGATTAATATGCGAGTTATGTAAGGAAAGAAATCTTGCTGCGATTATAAATATTCATGATGTTTTTCTTGCTCAGAATTTTGCAGAAAGAATAATAGGTTTAAAAGCTGGAGAAATTGTTTACGATGGCAAGCCAAGTGGCTTATCAGAGACAATACTTACAAAAATATATGGAGAAGAAGACTGGTCTAAAACTGTAGCAAATTAGGAATATATTAAATGAATGATAAGAAAGTAATTTGGAAAAGAAAACCGTTAATAAAAAATAGGTTATTAAGAATTGGATTAATTTTGCTAATTAGTACTTACTTATTATCTGTTTTCCTAACTACCGAAATTGATTGGCAAAGAATTCTTGAAGGGATCCCAAGGGGTAAAAATTTTATATTTGCTTTTTTCCCTCCAGATTTTATAACTAGATCTGATGAGATTTTGGCAGGTATTTTTGAAAGTCTATGGATGACTATTGTTGCAACTATTGTGGGGATACTTATTTCTATACCTGTATCCTTAGGGGCGGCTAAAAACATAGCTCCTAAATTTGTTTATTTCTTATCAAGAGGAGTTATCACATTGTCGAGGAGTTTTCAGGAAGTTATCCTAGCAATATTTTTTGTTAAGTTAATGGGTTTTGGACCTTTTGCTGGGATGGTAACTCTGAGTTTATCGACAATAGGGTTTTTCGCTAAATTATTATCTGAAGATATTGAAGACATAAATAAATCCCAAGCTGAAGCAATCAAATCTACTGGCAGCAGTTGGTTTCAATGGGTTAATTATGGTGTCCAGCCTCAAGTTATGCCAAGATTTATTGGATTATCTTTATACAGATTGGATATTAATTTTAGAGAGTCTGCGGTAATTGGAATTGTTGGGGGAGGAGGTATTGGTTCTACCTTAAATACAGCTTTTGATAGATATGAATTTGAGACTGCAGCGGCTGTTCTTATCGTAATTATTTCTATCGTGATGATTGTTGAATATACATCTAGTCATCTCAGGAAATTAATAAAGTAATGCCAATAATAAAACAAAAGGATTACAAAACCTGGAAAAAATTTGATCGAAAAAGAGATTTACAAAACTGGCTTTGTTGGTTCTTAGGTACTTTAATTTTTAGCTTTTGTTTCGGTCTGATTAGTAGTAAAACAATCTGGTTTTATGTATTTGATTCACATAATGAGGCTTTAGATCTTTTAGGTAGGATGTTTCCTCCAGAAACTAATTATTTCTTAACTTTAATAAAACCTATTTGGGATACTTTAAATATCGCGACTATTGGTACAACGATTGGAACTTTAATTGCAATACCATTAGCTTTTTTATCCGCAAACAATACTACCCCAAGTAAAAAGTTTTTAAGACCTTTAGCCTTATTTTGCATAGTTTCAAGCAGATCAATTAATTCAGTAATCTGGGCATTACTTCTTGTTGCAGTTGTAGGTCCGGGAGTCTTGGCTGGCATAATTGCTATCGGATTAAGATCGATTGGATTTTGTGGAAAATTACTTTATGAAGCTATAGAGGAAATTGATGAGAACCAAATTGAAGCTATTGAGGCAACAGGGGCAAATAAAGCACAAATTATGACCTTTGGCATAGTGCCTCAAATTCTCCCAGCATTTACGAGTATTTCTATTTATAGGTGGGATATAAATATTAGAGAAGCAACTGTTGTTGGCTTAGTTGGAGCAGGAGGTATAGGGATAGAATTAGATGCTCAAATAGGAGACTTAGCTTGGGCTAAGGTATCAGTTATTTTATTAGCAATAGTAGTAGCGGTTGTTTTTAGTGAATGGATTACAGCAAAAATAAGGAGATTTATTCTATAGAATAGATTCAATACTATTTTGTTTAATGGAGCTAAATGCTAATTATGGTAGATCGACTGTCAATCGTGATATCCAACTTTAGAAACAATATTTCCTGAAACAGGGTCAGTAACTCCAAGTTCTGGAGACAACTCTTCCATAAATCCTCTAACATCATCAAGGTGAGCAATCATAGCTGGTCTTTGAGCTGCAATAGCTTCTGCACTATCAAATATTGCAGCCCATTCATCGAAAGTGCTTTCAATTTTAAAAGTAAACACGGAGGTAACTGAACAAGACATAAAAAAAGAAGGGAGTAATCACTTCAATATTAATCAACTTTTGATTTCTATAAGTCTAAACTTTATCAAGTTCTAATTTTTTAGCGGTCTCAAGAAATTCTTCATCAGTCATCATTACTCTTATTTCAACTTTCACTCCAAATCCCTTAATCCATGGAGCGGTATGTTCCCAAATCTTTTGTGGACTTTCTGCTTCCACAATAAAATTTCCAGTTCCATTTTGTGGATCTAAGACTCTATATTTAATTTCAAATCCCTCAAACTTGTCACCCTGCTTACCCTCCGATAAATATTGAACAAAAGCTGGAGTACATTTAACGCTAGCTTCCTGATTAGGGAAAGCCCAAAATACCTGATAAGTAGTCATAAATAGTTAATGCTGATGAAAACAAATTAATATAATTTTTCATCAATTACATTGTTATTTTTTGATATTCATATCTTAAAAAAATAAGATTTACTCCTTTAATTAGGATTGACTGTCAATCAATAACAGACTACATCATCTCGTAGCTATCGAATTTACTTGTGATGAGTGTGAAAGAATCTACTTCGCAATCACTTCCATAGCTTCAATAAGATCCTTTGTTGTTGGTCGGTTGTACATCATTGTTACCTCTGACATGCCTGGAATCTTATGTCTCACGACATCCCAAATTCTATAGGGAGAAACACCTTCATTAATTAGTGCTGTAATTCCAAATCTTCTTAAGTCATGAGAAGGTAAACCATATTTATTTTTGAACTCATTGCAATGATGATGACCCCATGAGTCATCACTGCTTTTATATCTATTCGGCCAGATAGGATCATCTGAACCTTTAATAATTGGCATATCTTTTATGGCTTCATAAAGAGCATTTGACATTGGAATTGTTCTTTCATCTTTTTGAGATTTCAATCTTCTAATTTGTTTCTCCCTTCTTTTGCCACCTCTCTTTTTTTCGTAATTGACTACTTTTTCCCATGCTGTAAATGTAATAGTCTTTTTATTTAAATCAATATCACAGTGTCTTAATCCATTCGCAGCTCCTTTTCTACATGCTGTGTATCTCTGAATCAAGAATGCATAATCTTTTTCTTTTCTTAAAGAGGTGATTGTTGAAGCTTTGATTGTTGCTTTATCCAGGATTTCTTTTGGAGGTAATGCTTTCTTTTCTGGATCTGGTAGACGTTTCTTTAACCCCGTCCAAATATTCATTTCGATAATTTCATTCTCTATTCCCCAATTCCAAAAAGCATTTAAAGTTCCAATGATATTTTTTACTGATGATGGTTCATGTCCTTTTTGAATGAGATAATCTTTGAACTTAATTGCTTGTGATTTAGTTAGTTCTGCTAAATAATCTGAACCTTTCCATTTAGCTAATTTGCTTAATTTTGTATACCATCCATTAACTGTTGATTTACTCACACCTTCAATCATTTTTCTTTTATTGATCCATTGATGGAAAGTTGTTTTTCCATCAAGTTCTTCCCAAAGTGCAACCTCTTCTGGGTTGGTTGGTTTTCCTTCTTTATCAAAATCAATTTGATATATATCCTTTAGGAACTCTTTCTCATCTTTTGGTAATTCAGAAAGATCATTCTTTTTATAACTCTCTTGAACTTCCTCTACGAGTGATAGTTGATTTAGTTCCTTTCCAATTTGACGTTGTATTTCTGCTTCAACCTTTGACCTATTCGCGAGTGCTTCTTTATGAGTATTGCCTACTTTCTTCCTTATTGAGTTCCCAAGTTTAGCCCTCAAAGACTTTGGTGTCGCAACTGTTATGTAATAACCAGTTCTACCTTTTCTTTGGTGGATACTAGACACTTGTGCAGGACCATTATGCAGGACCAACATAGCAATGAAAACCTAGTTATTCAAGCTATTATTAGAGTTCTTTGAGTCTATGGCTTTTTCAGGTCGATGCAGCAGAGAACTGACGGAGGTCCGGTTTTACCTATCAAAATGCCTGCTATAAAAGGTTTTTGGTAGGTAATTTATTTTTTAGAAATAGTTGGACTGTTTTTATTCTCTAACAGTTTAAATAATTTGGCTGCCAAAATACTTGACGATCCATTTCCAATGCACTTATATTAATAGTACAGATGTATTACTAAGTAATGACTTTGGGAGGAGCTAATGTTTGGACTAATTTTTCTTACGGTTATCGTAATGAGTCCCCAAGTGGTTGGTTGCTTAGCCCAGACCGCTGCAGATTAATTTTATTTACAAGCAATAAAAGATCTCCAAGAAATAGTATGAGAATTTTTGCTCATACATATTATGCAAATGATCTTGGTGAGCCAATGGCAATTAAATCATCAACTCAAATGTATTTGGATAATGCTTGGGATAAATGGCATGACCTTCAATTAGAAGGTTGGACTTTTGAAGAACTTGAATTACCTGAATCACTATGACTAACTTAAATCCAATCAAAAAGAAACTATCAAAAGTAGATAGAAAGATATCTATACAAGACTCATCAAAATTATTAGCAGAATTTTTTAATGGTGTTGTGATTGAACTTGATGAAGAATATAAATATGAATCATAAAGAATTGATAGATCAAGTTTCCGCAAATTTATTTAAACAAAGTGGAAGGTTAGAAAGTAGAAGATCTTGGTTGGCAATGAGAAATTATCTAGAGCAATTAGATATCGAACAACTTAAATCTATGCTCAAGGATCACTGATGATTTAAAAACTTTATTTACGAATATTTATTTGGTTTTTATTTTTTTCTTAATTCTTAGAAAACCGTAAGTTCCAAGTCCAACTAAAAACATGTCCAAGTAAATATGCCATGGAGGGAAAATCTGGTGTATTAATTCCATTAACTTTTTATTGCTACCTGCCAATAAGGATAATCTAAATTTGATTTTTCTCTAATTAATTGTAATTTTCTAGAATTTATCTTTACTACTAATCCATCTGTTGGATATTCCCTAAAAAGCTTCCCTTCTAGCCATTGTTTTCTATATATTTGAACTTGGCTTGTAAAATTGCATGAAATATCCTGAGTGATTGTGAATCCTAGCTTAGAAAGACTCTGTTTAGACTCATATTGGTTAAGAGTTGAATTAAGTATTTGAAATGCACAGAAGCTAAGACTTTCAGAAAATCCTTCTTTAGCTCTGAGAAATCCAGAAGCGATTCTCTGGGAGATATTTGGACTTTGGTTGGGTGCGTATAATTCGCCTCTAACTTGAAGAACTCCTCGTAAAGGTAAATTATTGGGGATGTCGTGAACTTTTATAAGTTTACTTGTAACATCAGCCCCTTTTCTTGAAATTGCTTTCTCCAAGTTTCCATCTTTATATTGCAAAGCAACAGCACAACCATCAATTTTAGGCTCAATTAATAATCTGGTATCTGTTAATAATCCTCTTAAAAATTCATCTATTGAATTCTTTTCTAATGAAGGTAAAACTAGTTTATTTTTCTTTTTAAAGTAATCACAATTAGGGTTTGTTCTAAATAAATTTTTTTCAAGTTGGTCAAACTGTTTATCAGAAATTAAAGCATTACCATTTCGATAATTATCGTCATACCATTCAATTCGTTCTTCTAAATAACTCTTCATTTAATACGATGGCTTAAGTTTGTGGCTAGGTATCCAACTTGGTTTATCTATGATCCATTTTTCTCTATCTTCATATTTAACAGTCCATAAAAGAAATGAAGAAAAATGTTTTAGAGATATGCCAACCATATATCTTGTTTTTGGACTTATTGATATAAATCCAAATAATAATATTAATAAAAAAAGTTTAAACATACCCTTAATCATTCAAAAACTAAGCTTAATTTCTTAAAACTTTTTAGTTAATGCAATTCTTATAACCTTCAATCTTCGCTAGTTCATCAATGTTTAAACCTGTTTCTTCTAATAAAGTTTCTCTGATGTCGTCTTTATTAAATTTAGTTAATGCTCCATTAGTGGAATACTTAATGCATTGGTTTTTATATTTTGCTTCTTTGACAACAGGAGATAAATAAAACCCAAACAAGATGATAAAAGCACCATAGGTTACAAATTTTCTGTGGTTTTTCCACCATTCATAAAATTTATTGGACACGAAAATTAAATAACTAACTAACTTCTATTTTAAATTGATTGTCAACAAGTTTCTTTACTAATTAAAGGACTGCTTAATTTCTTCTTTTGCATTAATATATCTAACCCAAGAATAATATCTTGATTTTCTAATCCTTTGTTCTTTCAAGACTAATCTATCCGCAGATTCTAGAGGTGATTCTCCTTTCTTAACTTTTGTTGTAATAGATATACCAAAACCTTTTGCTTCAATTTTTGCAATGCCACCCTCTAAAAAAAATAAAAAAGACCAACCTTTATTCCATCCTAAATAGAAGGGATTTTGATACATTTCATTCTTTTGGATATACTCTTTAATGATATTTTCCTTTTCAGGGAGTTACTTGTATACACTATTACAAAATTAGAAGTTTACGGCTGATTATTCCTGGAAAGTAATTTTAGTATTTGAATAATTACTTGGAGGAATACTTGACGTTGACGAGTAGTACATTTATATTAATAGTACAACTGTATTATCTTCATGACTTCAGGAGTTGCTAATGTTCGGACTAATTTTTATCGTGACAGCCTTATTGACCCCCCAACTGGCTGGTTGTTTAACCAAAAATGCGGTTTATTAATTTTTTTTGAGAGTTATAAGAAATCTATATCTAATAACTTAATAATATATACTCATCTTTTCTATGCAAATGAATTAGGTGAACCAGCCCAAATTAAAAATTCAAGACTTCATTCTATTGAATGTGCTTGTGAAACATGGAATGAATTAATTTCAGGAGGTTGGCAAATTGTTACTAATAAATTCCAGTAATCATGATCGAGGTAAATCCGTCAAAATGGGAATATCTAAAAGAATCTACCCTAAAACGAAAACGAACAAAGATTTGTATTACTTGCAATCACTTTCGCTACAGCACTACAGCAACTTTTGCTACTGTCTTGATCTGTCCAAGATACGAAAAACGAATACCACAGGGTGATCATTTACTTAAAGGTTGTGAGTATTGGCAAAAAAATAGGACGATATTTTCTCCTGAATCATCTTAATTTTTCTCTCATTAAACTTCTCTAGGTAGAGATATTTAATTATGTAAACAAAGCATTATTTTATACAACTTAAAAAATTCTTTTTAAGTAATTTTAAAACATCATGCAATTTTACTTTTCCATATTTTTATTAGTTGTGCTTACATTTTTTGCACTTTTGTTAGATGCACCAGAATTGGCTTCTTTAATTCAAACATTTTAGAAAATAATAAATCAGCATTTTTACTGATTTACTTTTTTTATAAGTAAGTCCTACGTTTAACTTGTTGAATAGGAGGGATCTAATGATTGACAGTCCACCAGAGGAGTTTGATTATAAAATTTAAATCTAGATAAAACTAATGCTAAATCTGGAATGAATCTTCTATTTGAGATTCATTCCTTTTTAATTTCTTTCTAAAAAATGTGAAATTATAAATATTAAATTTTTAAAGTAAAAAATCTGTTCATATTAAAAAGATTTGTTCCCAAAGTCACTTCTTAGATAGTGACTTACTTTACCTGAATCCAAAACCAGTTTTTTGTTCTTCCTTTTTTTCCCATTCATTCAAAATTAGTTTTAGTAGACTTTTAACTTCTGAATTCGAAGTATCAGTATCTTTTTGAAGATTTATACAAATATTTTTTATTTCCTCAAAAGCATTATCTATTAATATTGTTTTTTGATCTGGATTAGCCATAGAATTTTAAAAAGCTCCGTTACAGTTAAAACCACTGCAGTTAATGATCCTAAAAATGCTCATTATGAAATTATGGAATCTTTCATCATAAAAAAATGCCCAGGTCGTAAATATTGCAAAACCAGAAACAGCAAAAGCAGCATATTGAAGCCAATGTATTCCATAGCTGTCTATTCCATTTTTATCAAAATCAGAATTACTCAATAGCTTTTTTTCCTATAATAAAAATTTTTTTTTTAAAAGGAGAGTTTGTTTTGAACGAGAGATTTATTTCTTCTTGAATCTTAGAGGTGTTAATAGATTAAATAAATCCTGGAATTATCCATCCAAAATAGCCGTAGTTTACTACTAAAGCTAAAAAACCAACCATAGCTAATCTGCCATTTGTTATTTCAGCATTTTTCCAATATTTTCCCATATAGTTTTTAATTTTTTTTTGATTTTTATCTATAGAATAATTTGGTTCTAAAGGTTCTTGTAATCTTTTTATCGCGTACAAAGAGAATTGGATAGTAATTGCGATTATAAAAACTATAAAACTAGTAAGAGCATCCATTTTTATATTTCGTATGTGAACAATTAGTAAGCCAAATAGTAGATGACATTTGTCTTTATCAAATATTTCCTTATATCTGCTTCTTGACAGAGGAAAAATTAACTTTAATTATTAACAAATGTAACATATTTAGAAGAAAATAGTATGATTCCTTACTTTTTCTTTGGATTTCGCAATTTTAGATACTTTAGTGTAACATTTATGTGTTAGATATAAAAGGAGTGGTCTTGATTTAATTAAAGAATTAGCTTTAAAGCTTTATTTCTCAATATTAAAGTAGAGTATCGAAAAGTTTTTATAGCAAATATTTCAATATTATTTATTTTAAATAACTAGGATTGTTTATTTTTGTTTTATTTCGGGAAGGTAGAATTTATTGCCTAATGTATAACCTATTGACATAAGCACGAATCCAATAAGTTGAGGTAAATGAGAGTTTGCTAGAGAGACTTTTTCAATCATTTCACAGTATATAAAACAACATATTAATAAAAAATTTTCATTTCTGTAAATTTATTTTTTTTTTGATTCTTTAATTTCACCAGATTTTTTTAGTGAATTAACAAGTCTTTCATTTTCTGTTTTTAAATTTTCTAATGCAGATTTTGTAAATTGTTCTTTAGCTTCAAATTTTGCTGAGCTTATAACTTTTTTATTGGGGAGTTTTTTCTTAGGTTCTGGCTTCATCTTAAACAGATTTTTTAAAGATACTAGAAGTTATTTTTTTCGTATTAGGTATAATTTTTTACAGTTTTTTGGTTAATAATATTTGTTTACATAAACAAATTAATCTTTATCTTTTGGGAGCCTTAACCATCCTGTAGTCCATTCGGATTTTAGTTTTGCCCATGAGATCCTTTTAATATCTTTTTTGTTTTTGGTAGGAAAAATATCAACCCATCTATCTTCATTTTTACCACCATAAGCTTTAACTTGAAAATGCCTATTACCATTTATAGTTTTTGGTGCTGTCCAACAAAGAGTAGGAGGCCATTTCATAAGAAATTTTAAAAGTTAAAAAAACTAAAGGTTGCTTTGCCCAGTCAAAACTAAACCATAATATGCAATCGTACCAAGAATAAGTACGATGCCTAGTATTCTAATAATCATGCTTTAATGTTTTTAAATTCAAATTATATTAAAGAAGTTTTATAAATTTGTATTGAAGATTTAATATTTTCTAATTTTTCTTTTTTTTATTTCTAACTATGGAGTGGCAAGATTCAGGATGCCATTCATTCTGAATCTTGCCAATAAAATCATAAATAAATGAATCGGGACATCCAGTTTCTTTTTGAAGTTCTGAAAGTTCTTCTTTAATGAATTTATATACACTGGTTATTACGCCTAAATTTTCTTCTTGTGAGGGAGCCCATTTTTTATTCTTCATTAATATTTTTTAAATGATTTTCCACAATATCGTAATAGGTTATGTCTCCATAATCAGCATCTGAACAACATAAATCTCCGTATAGTTCCTCTAGCAAATCGTATGCATCTGAATAATTATCAAAACTTTGAGCAGTTAATTCGTCATCTTTCCCATCTATTCTAATTATTTTAAAGGTCATATTTTACTTAGATGCAAAAAGTATTTTTTTTGATTCATTAGATCATTTTATAAATACAAATCTTATTTAGTAGTATTCTTTGGGTAAAGCTTCTGAATTTTATTTTTCTGAATTTCTATTTTTCTTCGTTCATATTTTTGTGTCATTATTTTTCTAATAAATAATTGGGGGATAAGCCAAACTAATGCAATAGCTATAGCCATGAAAGTAGGATTTCTCCATGTTAACCTAATAATATCTTGTATAAATTCTTGATTGAAAATTTCCATACATTAAATTTTGATGATAAAAATATCTTTGCTTTCCTTTATAAAATCATTTAAATATTACAAACAATTATAACCTTAAAAATTCTTATAAGGAATTTTTATAAATTTTTTCTTTTTCTAGTTTGTTTTTTTTTATATTTGGATTTAGATTGATTATTTATTTTTAGTTTAGAGATGCAAACTTATCTAATTACAGGATCAAATAGGGGTATTGGATTAGAATTATGTAGGCAAATTCATAAGAGGGGCGATAATGTAATTGCAACATGTAGGAAAGCTTCAAAAGAACTTAGAGATTTAGGAGTGAGATTTGAAGAGAATATAGAGATTTCTTCTAATGAGTCGATAACAAATTTGTGTAAAAAATTATCTGGAGTTAATTTAGATTGCTTAATTCATAATGCAGGAATTTATGAATTTAACTCTTTCGAAAACTTTGATAAAAAAAGTATTTTGCGTCAATTTGAAGTCAATGCATTGAGCCCAATATATATGACTAAAGCACTTAAACATCTTTTAAAAAGACCTTCTAAAGTGGCATTTATCACAAGTAGAATGGGATCTATTGAAGATAATACATCTGGAAGTTCTTATGGTTATAGGATGTCTAAAGTGGCCTTGTCCATGGCAGCAAAGTCACTTTCTATAGATCTATCAAAAGAAGATATTTATATAGCTATTTTGCATCCTGGATTAGTCAGTACAAGAATGACTGGCTTTACAAAAAATGGAATTAGTCCTGAAGAATCAGTAAATGGCCTTTTAAAACGTATTGATTCTTTAAATAAAAAAGAATCAGGTATGTTTTGGCACGCCAACGGAGAAGTTTTGCCATGGTAATATCTTTACCTTTGTATTGAAGAGATTTATATCGATAATTTGTTAAAAAACTTTTAAGTTTTATACGAATTTCTTTCCTTGTTTAATTCTTTTAGTTATCTTTAAAAAAACATTAGTAAAGGAGGTGATTCATTGTCGTATCTACCGAAAATTACGGTTACTAAAGGGACCGTGAATTCAGTATCTTCATCACATTCATCGGTCTCTTTTTCTTTAATTAAGAAAAAAGGTTTTATCATAAATAGATTTATATAAATAAATCATTTAGGAATTATATGCTCTGCATCTCAAGTAGTTGCAGAGCTTTTTTTATGAATTTAAATAGTCTTTCAAAATATAATCTATCTTTTTTTGCCAAAGTATACTAAGGCTAAAAATGATAAAGTGCTTACCAAAGCGATTAAATACCACCCAGTTGAGGAGTTGCTAGTAACTTCTGTCATTTTGATTTTTGTCGGGGGAATTGATTATTTGAGAGAAAAGCACAATTGATAACATTAAAAAAACTAAAAGGATGTAAGTTACGTTCATTTATAGAAAAATGCTAATTATTAAAAAGATTATTCCTAGAATTACCGTAACAATTGCTCCATCAACTAATAAGTCTTTCCATGTATAACTTTTAAGCATCCTTTTTTTATCTTCCTCACTCATAAGGTTCTTAAGCCACGTCCAATCTAAAAGCTGTGTCAATGCAACACCAAAAATTAAATGACCAATCAAAATACCAACTAGATCAATTCTAGAAATATCTTTAGTGAGACTTGTAATAATAAAAAAATCCACTAGCTTTTGTCTTTATTAGATAAGGCTCCACCATCTTCTTTGTATTTTTCCCAAGCTTCACTTATTTTTGCTTTAGAAAAATTTTGTTTCCCCTCAGAAAATTTATTTTTAAGATTATTAAAACTATTTGTCAGTTCTTTTTTTGTTGGTTCATCTAGAAAGTTTGATGTTAATTTCCATAAGTACCAGCTACTAGCTAGCAGAAGAATTAATCCCAGTAATTGCATATTTGTTTTCTACTATGCTACAACTTTTCAAATGGTTTTGATAAATAAATTAATTTAATACCTGCTGCATTTTTTTGATACAAATCAGAATTAAAACTTTAACCAGTGGAAAAATATTCTATCCAGCAACCATATAGTTAACCCACCTTCCATGAAAGCCAACCAGTACATCCCATAATCAGAAAATCCCATTTGTTCTTTGACTGTTCTAATTAATTTTTTGTGAGCTTGAAGGAGATCTTTCATTAATAATTAAATTTGTTTTAAACCTGTTGAATTTCTCTAATTAAGAAACCCTTTCCATAGCAAGATAAACACGTTTTAGTCTCATCTAATGAAATTCTTAGAAAACCTAATCCATTACATCTAAAGCAATTTACTTTAATATTTGAGTAAAGTTTTGATTTGATTTTAGCAGCGCGATTTAAGTAAAAAACTGTTTCTTTACGTCCGTTGGCTTTAGCAGCTTTGTTTAAAAGCTTTTTGTAGTTGACTTTAAGTTCTTGGGTATTCATCTTTTGACTGAAACTATTTTCAAATTTAGGTAAAAGGAATCAATAAATAATTAAAATAACCCTATGAATTTACCGTTTATATTTCTAATCTGATCTCAAATTGAGATCTTTATAATATAACGGATATTTTTTTTTATGTTTATTGTTAGGTAGACTATTTTTTATTTTTAATAGAAAATTTATATTTGATGAACTAATTTAAGTATTTAAAAACAAATTATTTTTTATATAGAATTAATTTTAAGTTTAATAGATTTGTTGAGAAAATAAAATTTGGTAAATCCAAAAAATTATCCAGCCTTTTTTAAATTTTTAACTAAAAAATCATTTTCGTTAGTAAGTACATCTAACTTTGATTTCTTAAGTTTTTCTTGAATTTCAGAAGTCGAATATTTTTTAATTTTATGGAGATTCATAAGTTTAAAAATAATTTTAAAAAAATGACATATTGAATCCTACTGATCATGAAAACAAAATGTGGAAATATTTTTTTAAAAAGAGAAAATATTTTATTTTGCACATAGAAGATTTAATTTAATCAACATATTGTGGAAAACCCTGTTGAAAAACAGCAAAAAAGTGGATAACTCTCGGGGAGCATGATCAAAACAAGCTTTTCTGGAATAGTTTTTAAGTATTAATACCTCATCAAGAAAAATTTAAATAAAGTTTAAAAGATATCATAATCTATTGTTATGACAGTGGGATCATTACTTTTATATTTGTATAAAGGATCTTTTCTATAAACTAGTGTTGAGAAAAAATTAAGACATTTATTTTTGAATGATGTATCAAATTGACAAATAAAGTTAAGAAAAATAAAAGGGATCTTGAATTTTTGAAAATTTGTCTCATCTGTTTAAATTAAGTCTTGATTCGGTTTTCTCTATGGAAATATTTCTCAAACCTAAAATTAATCAAATAGGTTAAATTAAATTCAAATTTAAAATGACTGAAGAAAAAAAAGATTCAAAAAAATGTTCCGGAAGGAAAAATATTATGATCGCCTATGGTTCTATACAACTTGGTTCTAGTTTCGTATCCGCAATAGCTCTAGCTGCAATTGCTTTTGGATTCTGTTCAGTAAAAAAAGAGTCTAAACTTTTCAATAAATGTGTTGCAGAAATTATTGAAGATGGTGGTACCAAATCTGAGGCCGTAAGATATTGCAATGGGGGCAATTAAAATCCCTCACAGAACAACTAAATGGATTCAACCTGTGATTTGATTATTGACTCTTTAAAAGAGGAGCCAATTGGAGAAACTGATCATTTTATCTGGTTCATAACAGATATTGGCATTGTTGCCCTATTTAAAAGAGATGAAAACTTTGAAACTTATAGTTCGAATGTAGTAATTGAGGCAAATAAAATTGCTTTGGATATAACTAAAGAAGAGAAAGAGCACCTCAAAATAAAAGAAAGACAGCTTTTCTTGTTTTATTCATAATCAAGGATTTAGTTCTTGATTTAGTTCTTGATTTAGTAAGATGGCTCAAGGTTAAAGGCCGGCTCCATAATATTATTTTCGCTAATTAATTCGTAGGTTAGCTCTTTGTTTAGGGCATTTATATAAGATGTATAAAGTTTTCCCCAAACAAATTCAAATTCATCTTTACTTAAATTCTTGAAAAGAATTTCTCCTTTGAAGTAAATGTGATAAGAATCATTCATCATGGAAAATTAATCTTATTCTTTTTAACGCAGTGAAATATGTATGTAGTATTAGGTGCTACTAAAAATAAATTTATATTTAGAAGTTAGAAATACTTTTAGACTATCCGTGTATTCATTTTTTGTTTTTTAAATAATCCTACTGTCTCATCAAGATCCATACACGGCTGAATACTTATATCCATTAACCTTCTCCAGGGGTGCCATTGCTTCCAAATTGTCTCAAGTGAATCTGCACTAACTACAGAATGTCCAATCCCATTTTGAACCATAAAAATCCAAGAGTGAACTTCATAGTTTTCAGGTCTGTTTTGGGGACCACCTGATTCGTACCAATTAATTAGCATTTCTGCCCCTTCTTCTTGATCCTCGCCATCTGTAAATTCGTAGGAAATCAAATACCTTTGCATATAGATTATTATTAAAATCTCTAAACTATTTTAACTCTAGATTTAGATATTGCCTCCCAATTTAATTAATGCTATGAAGTTTATAGAAGTGATTGTTTTAAATGACCGAAAGATTTGGGAAAATTAAAAAGAATATTTTGACTAATTTATCTTTTATGAATAAGACAATCTTGAAGTATTTTCAAAACCATGATTTGTTCGTATAGCTCCCGTTAACAGATAAAATTTGATACTTTTTAAAATACCTTAAATTAGTTACCATATTTGTACGTTATAGATACCAATGATAAATAATAAGGATAAAAGCGATCCAATTGATAATTTAGAGTATGAAAAAGTTCTAGAAGAAGAAATAATTAATACGTACGAGAGTAAATTCCTGAAAGATACTGAACCAGACAAAAAAAAGAATAAATTTTACAGACTTAAAAGAACTCCATTAGAGATATTAAATAGATCATTTTTCTTTTTCTTTATTGGAAGTTTTCTTTTCTCTTTGTTTTTAGCTTATTCAGAAAGTAAGTTATGGTTCATACTTTATGTAATAAGTGCATTGTCATGTGTTTTCTATACTCCTAATAGAAAGGCCCTTAAAGAATTAATAGCAGCTTGGCCAAATATAGAGGATCTAATGAAAGGTAGGAGTATGTGGAGAAAAGGAAAATAAATAGAATATGAAACCGTTAAGTTCATTTAAAAAATTGTTACAAAATATCCTTGTGCCATACATAGAAGGCACCAACAAGAAAAAAAGAGGATAAAAAATGAGTTTAATAAAGGTTGGAATTATTGTTGAAATTTTTTTGTTTGTTGGAGTTTTTTTATGGGTTAGGAATCTAAATAGTAAACAAAGTAGGCAACCATCTCTATCAAAAAAAACAATAAAAAATCTCAAATTTTAGAATTTTGATCACAAAATAAGGAATCTCTATAAAGAGATCAGTTTTATCGGAAAATTATTTACTTTTTTCTCTCACTTTGTATGCGAAATCGGTTAGAACATCTACATCGTTCTTTATAAATATGGTTTCCTCCATCCAAGGTCTTGCTCCAATAACTAATCCATTAAATAGTGTTTTAGTAGAAAAGAAACTAATAAATGTTGATCAAAAGTTCATTCAACTTGTTTCTCTGGCAGAAGGGTTACCTCGTACAGAAGTTATTGAAAGTGGTAGAAATTATTGGAGGGGTGTTTGTAGAAGCTTAATTTTTAGATTTCCAGATAACCTCGAAATTTTGAAGCTTGACGTTAGAAGTTATGTAGATAGATCTAAAGGGATTATTCAGATAAGATCTGCAGCAAGATTAGGCCAATCAGATTTAGGAGTTAATCAAAGAAGAGTGGAATACTTGTTTAATCAATTAGAGAAATTTTAATTAATCTATTTTTTATAAATTTAAGGTTCTTTTTACATAATAGTTGTGCTTTAATTCATAAGAATATTTGAATTGCCATGGTAAAGATAATTTTAGTTGGAATTATTGTCGCGCTTGTATATTCTCAACCTGACCTTCGTCTTACAGTCGCTGATTGGTTAAAAGCAGCTTCTGATTTTCTAATTGAATCAGTACAAGTAAAACCTTAAATTAATTTTTAATGAAGTATTAAATAAGACCTGAGACAGTAATCATTTGTTTAATGCATACAGCTACGAAAATAAATATTATTATCCTGGTTAGTATGTATTTCACTTAAACAAATAAATAGTTTTAGGAACATAATAGAAAATTTTTTTGAAATTTTTGAATAGTTAACGATAATAAGGGATATGAAGCTTAGATTATTTGAGTTCTATTTTATTAAAGACTATTTAAGGCCTTGGTTTGGTCTTATTTATTCTTTATTCTTTCTGTTTTTTTTAGGTGCAATTGGCTATCGAATAACAGAAGGATGGGAATGGAGTGATTGCTTATGGATGGTTCTGATCACAATAACCACTATTGGTTTTGGAGAAGTTCAACCTTTAAGTCCTGAAGGCAGAATCGTAACTGTTTTAGTAATCGTTGGCGGATTGATCTTTATTCAATTTACCTTTCAAAAAGCTGTTAGATTATTCGAATCCGGCTATTTTCAAAGAGTAAACGAATTACGTTTTAAAAGAATTCTTAGAAAAATGGAAAATCATGTAATTTTGTGTGGATATGGGAGAGTAGGTCAGGAAATATCTAACCAAATAAAAACGCAAAATATTCCAATTATCGTTGTTGAGAGTGACGAAGATAGAAAAAAGATTGCTGAAGAAAATGGTTTAGAAGTGCTTTGTGCTGATGCGACTCTTGATGAGACTTTAAAACTGGCAGGATTAGAAAAATGCAAAAGTTTGGTCGTTACCTTACCTAATGATGCTGCAAATTTATATGTAGTTTTAAGTGCTAAAGGCATAAGAAGTTCTATAAGAGTAATAGCAAGGGCTGGAACTGAAGAAGCTGCAAGTAAGTTGAGATTGGCTGGGGCAAGTATAGTTGTTAGTCCTTATATCGCAGCTGGAAGAGCAATGGCATCAATGGCTCTAAGGCCAATAGCCATAGATTTTCTAGATCTTTTAGCAGGAAGTGAATGTGAGATTGAAGAATTTGAATTAAGTAATGATATTAGTCTTTTTGAAACTGCAGAGAAAAGATCACTTTCTGAACTTGGAATAGGTAAAAAAAGCGGTGCAAAAATCTTAGCGATTAAAGAAAATGAAAAGTTGTTCACTAATCCTGGCGGTAATTTCATACTTCAGCCAGGTCAGGTTTTAATAGCATTTGGTAGTAAAGAACAGCTAAATATTTTGAACGGTTTATTAGGAAATCTTGTCGTAGCAGTAGAGTTATTAAAATAGATAGATCGAGATTCAGAATTAATTGCTAAATTGATTTTGAGTGGAATAAATTAAATGAAAATATTTAAATTTCTATTCGTTATTCCTGTAATAACTTTAATCATTATTTTTCAAACCTCTTTGCAAAACAGATATCTAATGGCTTCTGATATTAGAAATGGAGAAACAATTTTTAGAAATGTTTGTGCAGGGTGCCATGTAAGAGGTGGATCGGTCGTTCTTAAAGGATCCAAATCATTAAAACTTTCCGACCTTGAAAAAAGAGGAATAGCAGATGTAAATTCAATAACAATTATTGCCAATGAAGGGATTGGTTTTATGAAAGGTTATAAACATAAATTAAAGGATGGAGAGGATAAGGTTCTTGCAGAATGGATTATTCAAAATGCCCAAAAGGGCTGGGAGTAGATGAAAAGTATATTTCTTTCATCTTTTTTATTTCTATTAGCTGAATTTTCTTTTGCTGAGGAATTAACTAATTACACAATTACATCTGATTCTCAAATAAATACTTTAGAAGGTGATTTAGAAGCTAAGGGAAATGTAGTTATTAAAAGTAATAGTCCTAATTTTGAAGCTTATTCGGACAAGCTTTCTTTTGACAAGGATGATAAATCTATAAAACTTTTAGGCAATGTATATGTAAAAAATTTAGAGTCTGAAGGAATTTCAATTGAAGAAACATCTGGAGATGAGTTGACCATATTCACTGACACAGGAATTTTTGAATTCAAATCTCAAAATAAAAACAGAGTCAAAACAAAATTATATTTTAAGTAGAGGCTTGCTTTAAAAAAAAATTAAGAAATTAAGTATAAGGATGTTTACTTTTCATGACTTTCATTTACCTTTAACCATTCTTAAAGTTTTTTGCAAAATTTAATAGTAGGTTTATATAAACATACTTTTTTTAATGGAAGAGAAATTAATTCTTTTCAAGAATCGTAAAAGATTCGGGATTGAAAAAAATATAGATATCATCTTTAAAAATACAACCCTAGTCTTGTCTAGTCTTGTCGCAATAGTACTATTTGGGATTATTTTAGTAGTCTTTTTTCAGTCATTTGAATCTTTTTCAAGGTATGGCTTAAATTTTCTAGTAACTTCTGAATGGAATCCAGTAAAAGATGAATATGGAGCTTTTACTGCAATATATGGGACATTAGTTACTTCTCTTATTTCATTATTGATTACTATCCCTTTAGGCGTTGGAACTGCGATATTTATTACAGAGGATTTTGTTCCGAAATTTGTCAGAGAAATAGTTGGTTCATTTGTTGAATTACTAGCAGCTATACCATCTGTTGTATTGGGATTATGGGCGATATTTGTTCTGGAACCTTTCTTTAGAGACTTTTTTGTTTTTTTACATAAATTCTTTGGTTGGATTCCTTTATTAAGTTCGGAACCTGCAGGTCGAAATTCACTTTTAGCGATAATAATTTTAGTGGTAATGCTTTTACCAATAGTGACCTCGATTGCAAGGGATACACTTAATCAGGTGCCTAAAAAGCTAAGAAATGCAGCTTATGGAATTGGAGCAAGTAGATGGAAAACAATATTTTCAGTGATTTTGCCGGCAGCATTATCAGGAATTATGGCAGGTGTTCTATTGGCTTTAGGAAGGGCAATGGGTGAAACTATGGCTGTCACAATGATAATTGGTAATTCCAATGCATTTAGTTGGTCTCTATTATCTCCTGGATATACCATTTCCTCAATGCTTGCAAACCAGTTTGGTGAGGCTGATGGAAGTCAGGTTTCATCACTCTTTTATGCGGCTTTTGTACTGATGATCCTGTCGTTAGTGGTAAATATCTTTGCGCAGTGGCTGGTAAAGAAATTTAGTCTCAAATATTAGATAATTATGAATTCACTTTATTACCAGAAAAAACTATCAAGAAATGTAGTAGATAAATTCTTTACTTTTTTATCATTGTTTTGTGCACTCATTGCAATTCTTCCTTTGATTTTTGTGGTTACATATATTCTTATTAAAGGGGGAGCTCAGATAAATCCTGATCTATTTACTTTAGAACCAAATCCGCCTGGAGATGATTTAGATGCAGGAGGAATTAATCCCGCATTAATTGGGACACTAGTAATTACAACTATTGCTTCAATTATTTCCATACCAGTAGGTGTAGGCGGAGGTATTTATCTAGCTGAATATTCAAAAGGAGGACCTTTTTCAAAATTTGTTCGATTCGGGGTAAATGTTTTAGCAGGAGTTCCTTCAATAATTGCAGGTGTATTTATTTACGCCTTAATTGTCTCTACAAAAATTTTGTTTGGAAGTATGTATAGTGGCTTGGCGGGAGGTATGGCACTTTCAATATTGATGTTGCCAACTGTGATAAAGACAACTGATGAAGGTCTTAAGTTAGTGCCAAATGAATTAAGGTATGCTTCTCTAGGCATTGGAGCAAGTATGTATACAACAATATTAAAAATAACTTTACCCACAGCATTTAGATCTATTGCTACTGGTGTTGTTCTTGGAATCGCAAGAGCTGCAGGCGAAACAGCACCTTTGATATTTACTGCTTTGTTCTCTTACTATTACATAACGGGTTTTGGAGATTTATTTTACGAGATGGGCTCATTAGCTGTCTTGATATATAATTTTGCCCTTGAACCCTACGATGCCCAGAATAAACTAGCCTGGGCAGCTTCCTTTATTCTTGTCATATCAATACTAACAGTTAATATTCTTTCAAGGATATTGGCCGCTTTTACTGAGAAAACTAAGAGGGTATGAAATGATTAAAAATACTAAAAAGTTGCAAAAGAAAAACATTTTATCTCTTGAGGATGTTTCTATTAGTTATGGAACTTTTGAAGCCGTAAAAAATGTTTTTTTAAATTTTAAAGCCGGAGATATAACTTCACTCATTGGCCCTTCTGGTTGTGGCAAATCAACCGTTCTTAGAGCTTTGAATAGAATGAACGATTTAATACCTAATTGTTCACTCAAAGGAACTGTTCTCTTTGATGGGACTAATATTTATGACAAAAGAGTAGATCCAGTTGAAGTGAGAAGAAGAATTGGTATGGTTTTTCAACAACCTAATCCTTTCCCAAAATCTATCTATGAAAATATTGCATTTGGAGCAAGAATCAATGGCTTTACTGGTGATATGGATCAATTAGTGGAAAGTTCCTTGAGAAAAGCTGCTGTATGGAGTGAATGTAAGGATAAATTAAATGATAGTGGTTACTCTTTATCTGGTGGACAACAACAAAGATTATGTATTGCTCGAACCATCGCAATTGAGCCTGAAATAATCCTCATGGATGAGCCATGCTCAGCGTTAGATCCAATTTCCACTCTGAAAATTGAGGAGACCATGCATGAACTTAAGAAGAATTACACAATAATAATCGTTACTCATAATATGCAACAGGCTTTGAGAGTCAGTGATATGACTGCATTTTTCAATGCAATTGAGTATGAAGATGGTGACGGAGGAAAGGTTGGTTATCTTGCAGAATTTAATTCGACAAAGAAAATTTTTAACTCTCCAAAAGAAAAAACAACTCAGGAATACATATCTGGTAAATTTGGTTGATGTTAAAGTTTTACCTTCAAAAGAAAAAATTTTACCTTTAAGACAGGTAAGGGGGTAGACAAACAGTATAAATACCTATATAGTTATTTCGAATTAGTAAGTTTATCTTTGAAAAACTATCCTTTTCTACCTTTATTGATTTTTGCAGGTGCTCTAATAACTACTGCAACAATAGGTTTGCCCGTATTTACTTCATAATTTAAGAGCATATCTATTTCAGCTAATCTTATGGTTTCAATAATAAATAAAGAATTAATTGGAAGTCCTCATAAAACCTTAATAAAGGGAAATTTATTTGACTTTATAAAAAAAAGAGAGAATATGAATCTGTGTGAGTGAAAAATCTGTATTAAAACCATTTTTAAAAGTGGTTAATTTCTAATTTATTTATCATGGATAAAACTAAAGAACAGTTAGAAAAATTAAGAGAAGTAGCAGAAGCATCTCTTACAAAAACGGATGAACTTCAAAAAGTTCTTGCTCAAATCGAAGCTTTAATGTCTAGGGAAGAATTGCAAACATTATCAAAGAAGAAATAATTATTTAAAAAATAATTTTAGTTTTTGTACTTTTAATTACACCTCTACAATTACTTTGTAGTTATTAATTATGTATGCAGAACCCGTTCCAAAGTTTTCTGTTAGGTCTCGAGGTCTTACCTTCTTTAAGTAAAAGACCTCTTTAATTTTTTGTTTTTATTATATTTTTATAACCAGCTAAGTTAGTTGATTACTTTATTGATTTCTTTCAAACAGACATTTACATCGAATGATTCAGTATTTACAACCTCTAATCCTGTTTTTTCTGTAACTTCAACAGTTGCATTGCATTCGTCTTGTTTAGAAGCCATGTAACTTGGCTTTTTATCTTCTATATCTAATTTAACACTTGATTCAGTATCTTCTTTATATTGCTCCATTACTAGTGTGAGTGCCTCTATCTCAACGGAAAAATTATCATTTGCTTTTAACCCAAATGATATGACAAGAAATGGAAATAAAATCAAGGCTATTAATTTTTTCATTTCTATAAAATGTGTTTATTTTTTTATAACGTGGATTTTATGCTAAAGAAAGGGTCATTAGCTGTATAAATTTTTTATTATCTGTTTTTACCTGCGAAAAATTTAATAAATACAAAATAATTGATAAAAAAACTAAACGAGACTTTTAAGTGTAAATTGGTATATATAAATGAAAAATTTAATTCACTTCAGTAGGATTTTTCTTGAGATTTTATTTCAATAATTTCTTCTTCAGAAACAATTGCCCATTTTTTAAATGACTCTTTGCAGGGATATCCGCCTGTTAAGTCTCCAAATGAAGGTAAAAATAAAGTATTTTTATTCTTATCCATCGCAAAGCACCTAAAAGATAATTTATCTCCATTGTTTTTTAAATAGATTTTTGGATGATAATGTCCACAAATATTCAAGGTTTTATTGTTTTCTAAATTAACTGGTTCATGGCTAAAAGTAATATTTTTAGTTTTTCTTACATCAAAAATCTTTATATTTTTAATATCACAACCTACATCGTGATTTCCAAGGACGAGTTCAACATTTGTTTTAAGTAGTTTAGGAAGATCTTCAACTTTTTTTTGAAGAGTTTTATCTATTGAATATTTGCTATGGAATAAATCTCCTAATATTAATAACTTTTGCGGACTATATTTTTTTACTAATTTTTTTATTCTTGCGAAATTGTTTTTATCTGAATTATTAGTAAGAGGTATCCCATTTTGCTGAAAATACTCAGCTTTACCAAGATGAATATCGCATATTAACAACTCTTTTGTTTCCGGTAGAAATAATGCTCTTGAAGGTAGCATCTCTAACAATGTATCTTCCCAACAAAATTTAATAGAACTTTTTTTCATTTAATCACTATATTTTTTTATAAGTTTTTCTACTCTTTTTTCTATTGGTTCATTGCTTAAAGTATTTTTAAGTCTTTCAACTAATAAAGGGAAAGCGAAAGGAGTTGGAGTTTTTATCTCGTTTAATAGCATTTTTAAATTTTTTAATCTTTCTAATGATCTAGATATTCTTTTATTTTCTAATTGATATTCCTTAACTTCTTGATGCGATTGTTTTATCAAAAGATGGCCTTCTTCATATTTCTTAAAGACATCGTAGAAAAGACTTGAACTTATTTGAAGTTGAGAGGAGGTTTTTGTTTTGGTTGGATTATTTTGATTTACAAGTCCACTTATTTGGGCAATATTTTTAAATCTACGTTTTGTTAATTCTGAAAAATTAATTGCATTTTCTAGATCTTCTTCTAATTTTTTGTTATCCAAAAAGTAATCGGCTTCTTTTTTTATTATGGAAAAATTATAATCTTCTGCGGTAGTTAAGCTGAATCCAAAATCATTAGCAGTAATACTAAATGTAGATTGTTTTAATTTTGCCAATCTCAAAGCCCATAGAAATGCAATTCCTTCATTTGCAAATTTGCCATCAAGCGTAAAAACAAAAAGATTTGATAAATCCTTGGTTTTATATATTTCTATAAGGAATTCATCTTTCTTTGGAATATTTGAAAGAACTTTTTGTTTCATCAATATTGGGCGTAATGAATTTAGTTCAGGATTTAAGTAATCATAATTTTCTAGTTCGTTACATATATCTATTTCTTTTCTCAAACTCTCACAAAGTAGATCAGAAATTGCCATTTGACCTCCAACCCATGCAGGAATTAGAGAACTCTTTTTTGTTGATTTTTTAACGTATAAAATCATATCTCTAATTCTTACAAATTGAAGCATTTTGCCGGCAAAGTAAAATGTATCTCCAGGATTTAATTTTGAAGCAAAATTCTCCTCTAAATTACCTAAGGATTTACCTTTCATATATTTAACATTTACAAATTTGTCACTTGTAATTGTCCCAATATTGAACTTATGCATTCTTATTAAAGATTTGTCTTTTACAAAATATTTAAAGTTTTCATTATTATTTTGTGATTTCTCTTTAACTATCTTTTTATATTTTGGGTATGCTTTAAGACATTTTCCTCCATACTCTAAAAAGTCAAGACACCAATTCCAATCTTGATCTTTTAAGTTTCTATAACTCCAGCAATTTTTAATTCTTTCTTTCTCAATTTTTGGATCAAAGCCATTTCCGCATGCCAAACTTATTAGATGTTGTAGAAGCACATCATAAGATAATTCAGGAAGTCTAATTTCCTCAGATATACCACTTTTTATTATTCGTCTCATTGCACTAATCTCTAATAACTCTAATGAATTAGTAGGCATAAAAATTATTTTTGATTTTCCGCCTGGTCTATGAGCACTTCTTCCTGCTCTTTGGATAAGTCTAGCTAAATTCTTTGGACTACCAATTTGAACTATTTGATCTACTGGTTGGAAGTCAACGCCCAAATCTAACGAGCTTGTGCAGACTACCCATTTTATTAATCCGTCTTTAACCCCTTCTTCAACTCTTTTTCTATCTTCTTTATCAAGGGAGCCGTGATGAAGTGCAATTTTGTCTTCCATCTCTGGCAGAAAAAATTTAAGACATTGATACCATCTTTCAGATTGGTTTCTTGTATTGGTGAATAATAAGGTACTTTTATTTTTATCAAGGATTTTTAAAAGTGAAGAATGACTCCTAATTCCAAGATGCCCACTCCATGGAAAGGTCGTTTTCTCCTCTGGTAAAACACTTATAATTTCGATCTCTTTTTGAATATTTGTACTTATTATTTTGGGCTTAATAGCACTCATACCAACTATTACTCTTGCCGCCTCTTCAATATTTCCTATAGTTGCAGACATTGCCCAAATTTGTAAATTTTTTATATTACCTCTTAGCCAACTTAAAGATAATTCGCACTGGTTACCTCTTTTACTACCCATCAATTCATGCCATTCATCAATAATTATTGATGACAATTCCTTAAACAGATTATTAGATTCTTTATTAGAAAGTAAAAGAGATAGAGACTCTGGAGTGGTAATAAGAATATTAGGTGGTTTAGCTAATTGCTTTTTCTTTTCATATGAGGTGGTATCTCCATTCCTGATTTCAACAGTAATTTCTTTATTGAAATGCAAAGCTGCTAATTGTAGGGAATTTTTTAGATCTCTACTTAATGCTTTTAAAGGTGTTATTAATAATATATTTACACTTTTATTATTTTTGGGATCTTCTATCTGTGATAGAGGCCCCATTACTGCAGCATAAGTTTTGCCGCATCCAGTAGGAACTTGTATTATTCCATTTTCCCCATTTAAAAATGCTTCCCATGATTCGATCTGGTAGGGTAATGGCTCCCATCCATTTGTGAAGAAAAACTGTTTAATTTTAGAAATTAAATTATTTGGCTTACTATTTTGCGTAATATTTTTCATGATATTTTTTTCATCAGTTCAAATGCATTCTTTAGACTATCTGCATCATTAATTTTTTTATCTTTTCTCCATTTTGTTATTCTTGGAAATCTTACTGCTATTCCTGACTTATGACGTTTTGAAATTTGTATTTTCTCAAAAGATATTTCGAATACCATTTCTGGTTTCAATGATCGAACAGGGCCAAATTTTTCTATTGTATTTTTCCTTATCCATTTATCTAGCTCTTTAATCTCAATATTTGTTAAACCAGAATATGCACTCGCAAATTTAATTAATTTTTGATCTTTCCATAATGCAAAACTGTAATCTGTATAAAGACCAGCTCTTCTCCCACTTCCACCCTTAGCATAAATTAGAACAGCATCCAATTGCATTGGATCAACTTTATATTTCCACCAAATACCCTTTTTTCTACCGGAGGTGTATGGAGACCTTTTGTTCTTAAGTATTAATCCTTCAGTATTATTTTCTCGAGATTTTTCTTTAAAATTTAAAGCATCAGACCAATCTTTAGGATAGATTAAATCGCATATTCTGAAAATATCAGTGATATTATTCTTAGTTTTATTTTGCCATTCTGAATAATATTTTTCTAACTCAATTCTTCTATTTTCTAATAGAATTTCTCTTATATCTCTTCCATTTATCTCTAAAAGATCATAAGCAATAAAAATAATTGGATATTTTATTTGGATTGATCTAGTAGGAGATTTTCTATTTATTCTTTTTTGAAGAAAAGAAAAATCAAAGGCAATTTGTTCTTTAAAATTCCAAACTAATAATTCCCCATCAAGAACAAAATCATCTTTTATATATGAAATTTTATCTACTAATTCTGGGAAAGATTCATTTACTAATTCTTGACCTCTTGTCCATAACGAAACATTTCCTGATCTTTTAATTAATTGCATCCTGATTCCGTCGTATTTCCATTCAAATTGAAAATCATTTATTGAATTTTTGAAGATTTTATCTTCAAAGTTATTTGCTAGAAGAAATGGATATGGTTTGGAATTTAACTCTTCAAGATTGATATTCTTATTAATTAAAAATTCATATGAATCAATTGAAGGCTTGAAATTACCCATTAACCTATGTGAAATAATTTCTTCATCAATATTAATTAGTTTTGATATTGATTTTGTAATTAATCCGATAGAGACTCCTACTCTAAAAGTGCCTGTAAGAATTTTATTGAAAATTAAGTGGTTATCTTCAGGTAAAGTTTCCCAAATATTTTTAATTTGTAAATTTTTCTCCTCATCATTAAGTTTTGATAACTCAGGTATTATCTTGCTTAGTAATTGATTGAGACTTATATTTGATAATTTTTTATTTCTGGAAGTAGTTTTATTTTTAAGTAATAACGTTATTACCTCAGCAGAATCACCAACTTTTAAATAACAGGTATCAATTAACCATTGAGGATATTCATATATTTGCGAAAAAAGATTTTTTAAATTTCTTCCACTAATAAATCTTTTATTACTTTTTCCAGTTAGTAAATATATTGCCCATGAATTATCTATTGGTTCATTTGATAAGAAATATCTTTTTAAAACTTCAATTTTATTATTTGTACTATTAATTGAATCTAGATCGCCAAATAATTCTGAAAATTTTTTTAAGCTCATATTTATTTACCGAATAAAAGAACATTTATTGATTCCTTTTCAACTAAATATTTACTTAAGGCTTCACTATCTCCATGATGAAAAAATACATTTTTTGCTTCAGACTTTTTTACTACTTCCAGAATTCCATCCCAATCTGCATGATCAGAGATTGCGAATCCTTTGTCATATCCTGATCTTTTCCTTAAAGCTCTTATTGACATCCATCCACTCGCAAAAGCTGTTTGAATATTTTTAAAATTTTTTAGAAAAGAGCCCTTACTTAAAGATGTCGGTAATAATAATAGACTTCCTTTAAGTTCATCAATCTTTTTTTTATTTTCAATTTTTATAGTATCTTTAATATCAATTCCAAGTTCCTTATAACAATTGCTCATTTTATAAATACTGCCATGGGAATAAATATTACCTTTGAAATTTGTTTGACTAATTTCGTTTATCAATCTCTGAGCTTTACCAAGTGAATAACAGAAAAGTAAAGAAGTTTTTTCTGGCGAATGAGTTATCCATTTTGAAATATCATTAGCTATTTTATTAGTCTCATCCCACTTAAATATTGGCAAACCAAAAGTACATTCGCTTATTAAATAATCAGTTTTTACTATTTCATATTGTTTGCAAGTCTCATCTTTTTGAAGCTTAAAGTCACCTGAAATTAGCCATTTTTCATCAGCAAAAATAAATCTTATTTGACTAGATCCAAGAATGTGACCTGAAGGATGAAAAGAAATATTGATGCCATTTATCTTAAATTCTTCTCCATAATCAAAAGTCTTAATTTTTATATTATCTCCAACTCTTTCTTTAAGAAGTATCGCAGTCTCGTTAGTAGAAAGGTATTCTTCACAGCCAAATGTAAAGTGATCAAAATGAGCATGGGTTATTAATGCTCTTTTAACTGGCTTAATTGGATCAATCCAAATATCAGCAAGTTCACAATAAAGATTTCCATCTTTATATTTGATTAAATATTCTTGGTTAGTTCTCAAAACTCCATCTCTTACAATGAAGTTAATTTAGCTAATTATGCCCACGCTTGTTTTGATAAAGCTATGGCTGAAATTGTTAGTAAGGCAAAAACTACAACTTTGTTGCTCCAATTAATCATGAATGAACTAATCATGTTAAAAGGTACTTCATTAGATGATGAAATGTTTTTCTGATTTACTATGTATTGATTTTCATTATTTTCTAAGTAATTTAAATTTTTAATCTTATTTATTAATTTAGATTCGCAAGTTGAGAGTTTTTCTACTTGATTAAATAAATCAATATCTTTTGGTTTTAATAAAGTATTTAATTCTTTAATTTGCATCTCGTTATTTGCAAGAAATTCATTAACTATCTCATCTTCACCAGACCCGTTCTTTATTTTTAAAAGAATATCATCTCTTTCCCAAGATTTTTCAAGAGAGTTTAGAATTGAGTTTAAACGCATATTAAGTATTTTTACTTATGATAAATTATTATTTTTCTCTTCTGTGGCTTATTCTTTTAACTAATTAGAAAAAATAAGTTTTATTTAAGATTTACGAATAAGTCTGTTTGGAAAAAAGTTAATCCTTACTTTTTCTACAATTTCTCTCGAATTGCTTTTAGCCTTAACTTTATTTAAATTAATTACTTCATCGGATACATTTTTACCAGTTTCAAAATAACTTTTAATTTTTTCTAATTCTTGTTTATTTAATCTTTTTGCCGCACCTTTTGCGTTGATTCCAAGTTTCTTGCAGGCTAATAATATTCTATTACTTTCGACATTAAGATCTTTGGCAATAGTAAAAATTGGAGTGTTGATAGACATTATTTTCTTAGCTATGGAATTTATTATTAATAATATATTTATAAATTAGAAATTAAAAATATTTTTAACTATTATTAATTACAAAATTAATTGTTTGATTACGCTACTTCATCTTCGAAATTATTTAAATCATTAAACTTTTTCTTCATAGTTGGGTTATTTCTAGTTAATTTCTTTACTGTTAAATCTTGAGATTTGCTGTCAGCAGATAAAAGGTGTTTTTTTGAGAGAATTAAAGCTTCTTTTGTTTTTTGTAAGTGGGTTATTGATTTATCAATTTCTGAAATTGCATCATTAAATCTATCTTGGGCCAGAGAAACATTTTTACCAACGGCATTTTTGAATTGCTCAAGTGTAGTTTCAAAATTAGTTATGTCGTAATTCTCGCGTTTCATTAAATCAATTTGTGACTTGTATTTTAAGGTTTCCATGGATGCATTTCTTAGCAAAGAAATAATTGGCAAGAAAAATTGCGGTCTTATTACATACATCTTTGGGAACCTATGTGAAACATCTACTATGCCTGCATTATATAGTTCACTTTCTGGTTCTAATAGACTAACGAGTACTGCGTACTCACAAGATTTTTGCCTTCTATCTTTATCTAATTCTTTTAAAAAATCTTCGTTTTTTCTTTTATTAGTTCCATTTAAACTTTCGTTCTTCATCTCAAACATTATTGATACTACTTCGGTTTTATTCTTATCAAATTCTCTAAATATATAGTCCCCTTTACTTCCGGAAGTGGCATCATTATCTTTTTCGAAATATGAGTTTTTGAATGCAGAAGCACGATTAAGATTAAATTGGGTTTCGCAATGGATTTCTAAGGTTTCCCCTACCATCTTTGTAGATAATCTAGATTTCATCTCTCTTAACTCCTGAATAGTCAGGTCCCTTTCACTAATTTTGTTTCTAAATTTTTCTTCAATCAATTTTTCATTAATTGATTGTTCGAGCTTCATCTTTTCAATGGAATTTGTTAATAATGAGTTTTCTTTTTCTAAATTACTAACAGCTTCATTGATTTTGTTTTTTAATGATAATTCTGAAATTAAAGACTGGCTTTTAATTTCATTCTGTAAATTTTTTAATTCGTTATTTAGTTTGTTGATTTTATTTGAAGCCTGATTTCTTAATTCACTTAGAGCATTTGTTTTCTTTTCTTCAGTGATATTTAATTTAGCTTGAAGAGCCTGCATTTCATTTTCTTTAAGACGGTTTTGCTCTACTAACTTTATTTTAAATTCTTGCTTTACAATTTCCAAAGCTTTATTATTATCTTCTTCAGCCAATTGAAGTCTTTCTTTTATTTGTTTATTAAATTCTTCGTCTTTTATTTGAAGAAGAATTTCTTCAAAGCTACTTGGATCAATTCGGAAAGTTTTGCCGCAGGAGGGACATTTAATATCTTTCATTTTTTGATTTCAAATTAATTTATAAAAGACTTAATATCCCAACTATTTAAAAAGGAATATTATTCTTGACTTAGAATAAACAATGATTCAATGTTATGCATTAAAAAAATAAAATAAATTCCCAATGGAGTTTATATTAATCCTGATTCTTTAAGAATATTTATTTTTTTTGCTAATTCAATATCAGCAGAAGATATTGAGCGATCTAGTGTTTTGCTAGAAGAAACTGTGTAACCACTATCATCAACAAATTCATCTTCTGTATCTTTCAAGTGAATATTTTCATTATGTACCTCTTTATAAATATTCGATTTATATAAATTTGATTTATTAATATTGCTATATCCAAAATTTGCAATTCCTCTTGCGTCTAATGCTTCTTCAACTAATATTCCAACAACTTTAGATCTGCTTATGGATTCGCTTTTGGATATTTCATCAATAATATCAAGTACTCTTTTCCTAGGAAGATACCCTATTCTTTTGACTTTATTTTCCATGAGATTTATCATTTGTCGTAATTGTAACACTTCTGTCAAATTATTTTTATTGAATTTTTAGTAAGCAGTTTAAATTTAAGGGATAAAAGAAAGTATAATTTTAAAGTACCTTAAAATTTAATTTTTAATTAGTTATTAGATGAGTATTATATGCTTTACCTAATTACTTTTTAAGATCAGTTCAAAATTTATAGATTTTTTATTTAAATTAAAATCTTATGAAAGATAAACTTTACGATAATGCAGATAGCTTCGCAATGTCATTTGATGAAGAATGGAATAATATTGATTGTGAGGACTCACTATTAAAGATTGATAAAGTATTTGAGGTTTTATCTGACCATCCTTTTTTAGTATCTAATCCAGAAAATGCAAGAAAAATGGCTCAATTTAGAATATTTTCATTAAAGAAATTTCAATAATTATTTTATATTTTTATTGAATTTATTATTAAAGTTTAATATTCAAAACTCAAGATTTACAAATTTGGTGAATTGAAAAATCCCTTGCTAAATAAAAATATTATTATGCCTATTATTGGACCTATACCAAAAATAAAAAGAACTAATTTTGCAGAGTTTTTAGTTTGACCTAATTCTTGATTTTTTTTATTTAACTTAGTTTGAATTTTTTTTGAATTTTTGTTTCCCATTCGATATATCTTACTACACTGCAATTAAAAAAAATCTTGATGAGTTATTAAATTTTTATATCTGTTTCTGATTAATCAAAATCTATTTAGCGATAGTAAAAACTCAGTATTGTATAATTAAAGAACTGAAAATTGAATATGAGTGCAACTAAGAGAGAAGAAGTAAGTTCTCACCTTAGATACATAAGGTTAGAACTTAGAGAAATGCATCAAATGCTCATCAAAGAAGATTTGTTACCAGATATAAATGAAGCGAAGGAAGTTCATGCACAACTAGATGCATTACTAGATTTATTATCAGATAAAAGAGTAAAAAGGGTAAATAGTAATTTTTGAAGTTATAAAATCATTTGTATAAATCATAAATAATTAGTTGCTGATTCTATTTTTTTGCGATTGTCATGCATCTTTTCTAATTTATTGTAAATTTCTTTAATTTGTATCTGTAAAATATCAGTTGAACTAATATTGCTCAAAGCTTCCATTGCTAATAAAAGACTTTCCTTTGCTTCAATCAAATGCCTACATTCTTTACTTCCTGCTTCGTAAGACATAGTATTTTAAAAAATAATATTATGACAAATATATATAAGATTGTTCAGTATTGCTTGATACTCTTATCAATTGAAAGCTTAATATTGTTATTTGTTATACAGAATAGGCAATCAATCTAACTAAAATGAAAAAAAAACTATGCAAGAAAAATCTCGAGATTTTGAATATTCTATAAAACTAGCCTTAGATAATGCCAAAAAAAGAATTTCTTTATTAGAAGACTCTAATAAAAAGTGTGTTTTAGAAGAATATAACGAATGGATGAAAGATGGTTTAAGTAAGCATACAGTTTTACTTCTTAGAGAAGATCCAATTATTTAAAATACTTTAATTATTTTCTATTTCTTTGCTTGCGATGTTGCCTTATATAAAAAATATAGGCTTGCAATAAAAAACAAAATAAGAACAATAGTTAATGGTGAAAAATTATACATAACCATATAAAAATATCTGCTTACTATAACAGTTATTTTTATACTTTTCTTGAATTCAATTCTCTTTAAAAAGTAAAAGAATAAAATTCTTTAAATTTTCTTTCTCTAAAAAGATTTCTTTATTTTTATAGTTTTTAAATTTATTAAAAATTGAATCTACTAAATAATCTAATTTTGAATTCATAATATTAAAGTTATTTCTTTAGTAAATATATTTTCTCTTCTCCAATTTTATCAGGCTTTGTTATCTTGCAACCTTTATCTTTTTCCATATCACAATCTTTTGTCGCAGGAACTGATTTCCATGTACAAATTTTTTCTTGAGAATCTTCTTTTACGATAATCCATCCATCTTCTAAGTATTCTGAAATACCATTTTCTCCACATGAAAACTTTATTTCCATCGTTTTCTTTTCCGAATTATTTTCCTCAAACAATTTTTCTTCCGAATCAATTATACGATCGTTTTTGTTGATAGTTGCTTTACATGAAGATAATAAAAATAAAAATATTAATATTTGCGAAAATTGTTTTACTGGTTTCATTTTGTCAATCTATTAGTTCCAATTTAATTAAATTATAGTTTATTTTGATTCTATTAATTTCAATAGTTGATCCATTTTAGTCATCAACATTTTAACTTCATCTGGTTGAGGCAATGTTAAATCTTCTGTAACTGCCAGATGCATTTTTTTTAAATTTTGCCTTAAATCTCTTAATCGCATTTTTACTTCTTCTTTATTTTGTCCTTTATCGGTCATGGAATTAAAATATAAATCAAATTAAACTTAATATAACTATTTTAGTATTAAGAGAGTTATTAATAGGAAAAAATCAAAATTTTAATTTTTTAAATCTTCAATTTCATAGATCTCTTCGCCACCATAACAGAAATTTGTTGATAACATCTTCAATTCCCTCTTACTAATTTTTGAAATATTTTTATTTTTAATTATGTATTTTGTGGCGATCGCTTCACAATTTAATTTATTTTTCGAATGTTTAATAACTGGATAAAAATATGCCAATGTGGCAATAAAAAATAAAAATGCTATTAATAATTTTTTATCTTTTTTGATTAATTCTTTGGAGTCCTTTTTTGCTTTTAATATTGATATTAGTATTTTATCTGGCAATCCTATTTGAACAAATAATAACTCAACCCACCATGGTAATAAATTGCCATCTTTTTTATTAGGCTTTCTAGGATTATTCATTTTCTTAGCTTCATAATTTTGTTTTCTAACGTTTTTGAAATTACTTGTTCCTTTTTCATTCATATCATCTAATAAATAATTCGAAAAATAGAGCTTTTATTTTGATTTGGAAACTATATTTTCATTTTATAAGTTTTAATTTAATTTATCTATGAATTTGAGTAATGTAAATTTGTATTTAAAATAAACCTTTTATGCCAAAGAAAAGAAGGAAGTTAAATAAAGATTTCGAGAAGAAAATTTATGCATCAAAAAAAAATGTCGAATTAGTTTTGGCCAAAATTCATGATATCAATGACGAAGATATTCAAAAAGAATATATGACCGCATTTAACGGAGTAGTTTACTTATATGATGAATTAAAAGAAGATTATGAGCAACAAGGATTTAATGGTAATTCAGAAGAATTCCTAGAAAATTATAAAAATGCTTTTAATCTTTTCGAATCGGAATTTGAAATTTAATTTGTCATTATTTCCTAAAAGGAATTACTGGTATTTCAATTAAATTTCCCTTTTGCAGATTATTCCTTTTCTCTTTCAGAATTTTTATGCAAATTGATCCCTTTCTCTCCTTTTTACAAATTTGATTTATTTCGTAATTACTCAGTGAGAATGATTTTTCTCCCAACATAAACAAAGGAAATAAAAATAAAGATAATTTTAAAGCTGATCTCATTAATTTAATCTTTTTTAAATCTTAAACTCTTTTGCATTAAGTTACTTAGTTATTATAAATTTCTAACATTTCTTTTAATTCGTCTTTACTTAAGTCTGTTGAAATGAAAACTTCTTGAGCTGTTTTACCCTTTCTTGCAATAGCTTTATATCCGTTTATAGTTTTTACTGATAATCTTATTATCAACTTAGAGGATCTTCCTCTAACTCTTGATATCACAGCAGGTGTTATTGTCTTTACATTGTTATTAAGGGCCAACTTTTGCAGTATTGGAATAAGCCCTTCAATATTTGTACTATGATTTAATACTAGCCTTCCCAATTTTTTTAATCATTCTATTAACAAATTTGTGTTATTGAGAAATTAACTTTAGCTTAGAAATTAATAAAAATTTTGGAAGTTCTGTTATATTTATGTTAGTGATATAAATCTAATGATTTTTCAATTAGGATGGGCTGCCTTAGCTGCTATTTTTACTTTTTCTATCGCAATGGTTGTTTGGGGCAGAAACGGAGACGGCTCTATTGATATATGATTTCAATTTTCAATTATGAAGTCTCTTTAAGTAATATTCTTATCTCTACATCTTTTGTTTTACTTATATTGATTACTTTTGCTGTAATTTATATTTCTTATATATCTTGGAAAGATAAAAAAAGATTAAAAAAGTAGTAACTACTTATTCTCTTTTCTTTTATCCTTTATTTTTAGCTCTTTAATTAATTCTTTGGCTTGTTCCATTTTTGCAATACTGCTTTTATAGATCCCAATATCTTTTTCTGCTTTATTAACAGACAAGTTTAAATTCTCAAAAATGTTAGTGATTATATTATTCATTTCAGATTCATTTTTCCCTTTGATATCTTTTGAATTTGCAATTATTATATACATCCCTAAGTTCAATATTCTTGAAGGATAAAGTTTGGGATCGCTTTTTTCCTTTAATATTTTTAATACATCTTTTGTTGATTTCTCATTAAATTCTTCTTTTGATTTTTGCGATATTTCTATAATTTCTTTCGATTTAAAGTTGGTAGAACTACATAAAGATTCGAAAAGAAGATCTAAATGTTTCTCAGGTTTATATCCTTTCATTAGTTCTTTGAATGTTTCAGTGAGGCCAATACAAAAGAGAAAATCCTGAGTAAATTCATTTTGATGATTTAAAAGATTTAGTTCTACAAGCATTTCATCAACTATTCTTTTGTATAAACCTGGAATAACGTAGGGGAATTGTTCATGAAATAACTTTTTGCTATCTGAAACAGTCAATTTTTCTTTCAATTTTTTATATGTAAACCTTAATAAGGTTAGCGTATGTTGAATCAATATCGTTAATATCAAGTAAACAAATAAATATTATTATGATCCCTTTAGTTTTAGAAGAATCTGGTGGCAGTGAAAGAGTCTTCGATATATATTCAAGATTGCTAAGAGAGAGAATAATCTTTTTGGGAGAACAAGTTACTAGTGAGACTGCTAATAGGATTGTTGCTCAATTATTATTTCTTGAGGCAGAGGATCCCGAAAAAGATATCTATATGTATATAAATTCACCAGGTGGATCAGTATACGACGGCTTGGGTATTTTCGACACAATGCAACATGTTAAGCCTGATATTCATACTGTTTGTGTAGGTTTAGCAGCAAGTATGGGAGCTTTTTTATTGGCGGCTGGGACTAAAGGTAAAAGGAGCAGTTTAAGACATTCTAGAATCATGATACATCAGCCACTAGGAGGGGCAAGAGGCCAAGCTAGTGATATAAGAATTCAAGCAGATGAGATTTTGTTTTTAAAAGAACGACTTAATACAGAATTATCTGAAAGAACTGGCAAGGATTATGAAACTATTAAAGAAGATACTGATAGAGATTTTTACATGTCACCTAATGAAGCGGTTGAGTATGGATTGATAGATCTAGTTCTAGATAAGAAACCAGTCAAAGTTTAATTTAGCAGTTGAGGAGTTCTATCTTTTTTAGGAATATCTGTAAATTTGGAAAGAATTTCTACAAATTCTTCACCATCTAAAGTTTCTTTTTCAATAAGTAAGTCGACAATCCTATCCATAGCTTCTCTATTTTTTCTGACTATGGAATAAGTTTCTTTATAGCATTCTTTAACCATTACCCTTACACTTTCATCAATTTGCTTTGAAATAGAATCAGAGACTTCGCTTCTGGTCATTAAATCTCTGCCTACAAAAACTTCCTGATTTCCACTTTCAAGAGCTATTGGACCTAAATTACTCATACCAAATCTGGTTACCATTTGACGAGCCATAGAAGCAACTTGTTGGAAATCACCGCCGGCTCCCGTTGTAATTTCACCTTTCCCAAAAACAACATCCTCAGCAGCTCTTCCACCTAATGCTCCCATTATTCTAGCTTTTAATTGAGCTCTGCTTACAAGGCTTTGTTCGTCATCAGGTGTGAACCAAGTCAATCCTTTAGCTTGACCTCTTGGTATAACAGTTACTTTTTGAACAGGATCATGAGCTTTAACTAAAGAACCGATAAGAGCATGTCCCACTTCATGGTACGCGATTAATCTTTTACTTCTTCCATCTGTCAGTGGAGAACCCTCCATACCTGCAACAATCCTATCTACAGAGTCATCAATTTCTGAAATGCTAATAGAATCTTTTCTCCTCCTAGCGGTAAGGATAGCGGCTTCATTAAGTAGATTTGCTAAATCAGCTCCTGTAAAACCCGGCGTCCTTCTTGCTATACTTTCAAGAGTTAAATCTTCTTGAAGTTTCTTATTTCTTGCGTGCACTTCTAGAATTGAAAGTCTGCCCTTAATGTCTGGTGCATCTACAGTTACTTGTCTATCGAATCTGCCAGGTCTCATCAAAGCTGAATCTAATACGTCAGGCCTATTTGTTGCTGCAATTATTATTATCCCACTATTACCTTCAAATCCATCCATCTCGGTAAGAAGTTGGTTAAGTGTTTGTTCTCTTTCATCATTCCCACCTCCAATACCTGCTCCTCTTTGCCTTCCAACAGCATCTATTTCATCAATAAAAATTAGACAAGGGCTATTTTCTTTAGCTCTCTTGAAAAGGTCTCTAACTCTACTAGCACCAACTCCAACAAACATCTCCACAAATTCAGAACCAGACAAGGAGAAAAATGGTACCCCTGCTTCTCCTGCAATAGCTTTTGCTAAAAGTGTTTTACCTGTTCCCGGAGGTCCTACCAATAAAACACCTTTAGGAATTCTTGCTCCTACAGAAGTAAATTTTTCTGGTCTTTTTAAAAAAGTGACGACTTCTTCTAAATCCTGTTTAGCTTCATTTACACCTGCAACATCATCAAAAACAACTCCTGTCTCGGCTTCCATTGCAAATCTTGCTTTTGTCTTTCCAAATTGCATTGCCTGACCAGGTCCTCCAGGCATGCCATTAGATCTTCTTGCAAGTAAAATTAAACCTCCTATCAGAATAGCTGGGAAAAGTAAATTACCTAAAATTCCCAATGCAGGGGGGGCTGATTTAACAGGGTGTACATCAAAACTAATCCCTTCATTTTTAAGAGTATTTATAAGTTCAGGTGTCAAGCCTGGAAGGTCTACCCTCAATCTTTGAACTTTGTTGTCTAAATCTGAATCTATTGTCTCTATTACTGCATTTCTACCACCCTCAAATATATCAACTGATGTAACCCTTCCCGAATTAATATAATCTAAGAACCTCCCATAACTAACTCTAGCTACTGCAGAATTTCTTGGTGCAATTGTTGTTCCATTTGATTTAAGTGAATCAACATTACTAGATGATAAAAATTGATAGGAAAGTGCAATTACTAAAAGTATAGGTAGAGCCCATAAAATTAATGTTTTAAATTTTTGATTCATTAATTCATTTAAATTATCAACAGATTCTAGAATGAATCAGTGCATTTCGTTGATATTTTCTCTAACTTTTTGCTTATACTACTTTTAAATGTATCCAATTTTAGAATGAAATTTGAGATTAACGATAAAGTAAAGTTGATTGCGCCAGTTTCTTACTTGAAGACTTCAGATAATATGCCTATGTTAAGACCACCTGATCTTGTGGGAATTGATGAAATTGGAGAAATCCTATCAATCAAATCACCAGATACTGTTGAAGTAAAGTTTAGAAGAGGTTCATTTTTAATCGATATTGATAAGATTGAAAAAAAACTAACTTAAAAGTTTTCCTTCCATCTTTTAGAAATTTCTAAACATATTTTTTCATTGCCAGAAATACTCAGAAAAGGTTTTGAAAGATACTTTCTAGTTAATTCAAGAATATCTAACGAAGATATTTCTTCTATTTTTGAATTTAAATCGATCTCAGAAATTGGTGGAATACCATAACTAATTAATTGTATCTTTCTCAGTAAAATTTCATCTAGTGATTGATTTCCTAATAAAAAAGAACTTTTTAGTTTTTCTTTTGCTAAAAATATTTCAGCATCAGACAACAGATTAAAAAGTAGATTTTTCCATAGTTTTGATAAAAGTTCAAAGGCAAAAAGCGCTTGTTTACTAGATACTGATAAATAAATTAAAAATGGGGCATTACCACTCCTGACAGGATAATAAACACCTAAATCGTAAGTGATGCCATGTTTTTCTCTGAAAAGTTTAAATAAAGCAGCGCTCATTCCATAAGATAAATATGACTCCAAAACTTTAAGTGGCAAATATTCACTACTTCTTCTCGAACAAGTTTGGACCCCCATCATTATGATTGTTTGATTTGAATCATTATTAATAAAATCGAATCTATTAGTAATATTTAAATTATGATTTAAATGATTTGATTTTTCTTTTAAAAATTTTTTTTCTAATGTTCCAAAATTTTCTCCATTAATTTCGGAATTATTTGAAATTAAATACTTTTCTCTATTTTTAAAATTTTTAAACTCAAGCAAAACATCTTCATAGGTAATCTTTGAGACATCATTAGCATTGCCAATTGTGTTGAAAGCATAAGGATGATTTGAGTAAACAATTTTTCTCCATTTTTCAAAACAGATATTGAATGGATTCTCTTTATCTTTTTTAATGTGATCAATAGAAGATTTTTTTACTTTTTTAAATTCTGTTTCCGAGAGGATTGGCTTATTAATTATCAACTCTAATAAAGGTAATAATTTGCTGAAATGTTCATTTAGGGATTTAATACTTATTGAAATACCATCTTCAAATATTTCTTGATTTAATTCTGCGCCATAGGACTCAATATACTCAGAGAGAGTGAAATTGTTAAAACCTTCACATCCTCTGGTAAGTAATGAACAAAGGATCTTGTTTATCCCTTTTTTACCAGTACTGTCCATATCACTTCCCCCTTTAATCCAAATTGAAGCAGTTGAAAAATTTCTTATTTTATTATTTAAAAAATATTTTTTTAACATTTACTAGGGGATGCAACTAAAGTGAATTTCTCTCCACGGATATATTCTGTGATCTCTTTAAAGTTATCCAAGTCATTCCAATATTTTAAATAACTCTCTAAATTATTTATTGAAGATTTTCTCCCCCATAGAAGTTCATTCCCAAAGAACGAAGAGAGTTGTGTAGATGTCTCTAAATTAAAGATATAATTACTTTTCACAATATTTATTGCTTTTTTTATTTCATCCAAAGCCAAGGCTTTACAATTTGAGATCTCATATATTGTTTTATTAATTTGCATTTCTACTAAATCAATATCTTTGGACTCACAACTTGCTTCCATTATAAATAATCCTCCTAATTCTCCTGCATTTACATCTACATATACCGATTCAACAAGATTACTATCTTCTTTTAAAATTTTAACTAATCTGCTGTTTCTTCCAACAGAAAGTATTGATGCTAATATCTCAAGACCAATAATATTTTTTTGATCATTTAGGTTTGGGATAAACCAAGCCATAAATATTCTTGAAAACTCTAAATTATCAAACTTAACTGACTCTCTACCATTCCTAATTTTTAAAGAAGGTATATTTTTTAGATTTATTGAACTTGGACTTTCTTTTATGCCAGATAGATCGCTTTTTTTAAAAAATTTATAAATTTCTTCAGAGAGATTCCCCGCAATTGCAATACAAATTTTTTCAGTAGTGTAATGTTTGCTGTGAAATTTCACAAGGTCATTTATCTCTAAGTTTTTAATACTATGTTCAGTTCCCAGAATCGAGTTGGCATAATTCGGACTTAACCAAACCCTTTTCAAAAAATAATTAAATAGTCTTTCTTCAGGCTGATCATTTTGTTGTTTTATTTCATCAATAACTACCCCTTTTTCTTTTATAAATTCATCAGGATTAAAAACTGGAGCAACGACAATATTTGTCAAAAGAGCAAGTGATTCTTTAAAGTTACTGGGTGGAACTAATACATGGTAATGTACATCATCATAACCAGTTGAAGCGTTACTTAACCCGCCTAGTGATTCAATTTTATGGTCAAACTCACCTGGCATTATTTTGTTAGATCCTTTAAAAATCATATGTTCTAGAAAATGAGCAGTGCCGTTTTTATCAACATCCTCAAATGAAGAACCTGCTTTGCACCAAATATCAATGCTTATAAGCGGCAATTCTTTATTATCCACAAACACACATCTAGTTTTGCTTGAATGGGTGTAGTAATTAACATCTCCTACGTTCATTTCGATTCTCTCTTTAAATTCTATTTTGGTACTTTTTAGCCTTGTTGTCTGAATCTTTAACTAAAACAAAATTAACTGACCCTCTTATTTTGGATTTACTACAAAATATTAGAGAGCATAGATCCATGCTTGAGGACCTTAAGAGTATAAAAATTGATCCAAAACTAACTAACATAATATCTAAAGAAATAGGCAAAGAACTTTATATTGAAAATGAATTTCATAAAGCAAAAGGTTTTAGAAAGTTACATATTGAAGTAGCAGAATTTTCAAAGAATCTTAAAATATTACACTGCGTTTTTTTCCCTGATCCAAAGTTTGATATCCCAATTTTTGGGATGGATTTGGTAAAAATAAATGATATTGTTTCTGCTGCCATTGTTGATTTATCCCCTTCATCACAAAACCAAGGTTTGAAATACGAAAAATTACTTTCTCAAGTTGATAAAAGTTCTTTTACCTCTTTGAGAGAGATTCCCAAATGGGGGGGGATTTTTTCTAATAATGTATTTTTTGCTTCCTTAAAAAGTAAATCTGAAAGAAACGATTTTTGCAGAGTTGTGGATCAATACCTCACTATTTTAATCAAATTAAGTAAAAAAGCTAAACAGGAAGTTAATGAGAAAATTATCCAAGAGAGAATAGATTTTCAAAAAAATTATTGTGTTCAACAAATGAAAAATGAGAAGACTAGCATGGTTCTTCTAAAATATTTTGATGAAAAATGGGTCAATTACTATATAAAAACAGTACTCTTCGATTTTTAATGAAATTAAAAATATTAAAAAATTTATTTATTTATTTTTTATTATTTACACCAATATCTCTTGGTGTTATTTCCTGTTCTGGAAATAATAAATCTAGTTCAAAATTTAAAGAAGAAATAACTTCAGATTTCATACCTCCTATTACAGCTGTTGCCGCACTTGGTCAACTTTCTCCTTCGGGAGAGATTAGACAATTGGCAGCTCCAATAAGTCAGTTTGGCTCTTCCCCCCGAATTGTCGAAATTTTAGTAAATGAAGGAGATTTCGTTAAAAAAGGTGATATCCTCGCAATCTTTGAAAATGGAGAAAAATTAATTGCTGATCTTGAAAGAAACGAAAATCTAATTAATACTATTAACGAAGAAATTACCCTAAAGAAAGATCAAATTCAAAGGTATGAGTTAGCTTTGAGCAAAGATGTATATTCTTTTGTAGAGTTTTCTCAGAGAAAAGATGAATTATTAAAATTGCACAAACAGAAAATAAACCTTATTGGAGATCAAAAAAATATCAAGATAGATCTATTTAATTCAAAATTAAGGAGTCCAATCGATGGTTTTATCCTTGGAATAAACACGAGAGTTGGTGAAAGGCCTAAAAATGAGGGGATTTTGGAAATTGGATCTAGTCAAAAAATGGAAGCTTTGATAGAGGTTTATGAATCTGATATCGATAGAGTCTTTATCTCTCAGAATGTTGAATTGAGCAGTGAGAATGGAGGTTTCCAAAAAAATCTTAAAGGAAAGGTAATTAGGATTAGTCCTCAGGTAAAACAAAGAAAAGTTCTATCGACTGATCCAACAGGGGATGCTGATTCACGAATTATCGAGGTACTAGTAAAACTAGATCAAGATTCTATAGATATCGTTCAAAACTATGCAGGAATGAAAGTGATTGCAAAATTTATTCCCTGATGAGTTTTTCTTTTTTAAAATTCAGAAAAATACCATTAGCTTGGTTGTTATTAACTAGGCAACCATTAAGGCTAGCTGTTGCAATAGCTGGAATCAGTTTCGCAGGGATTTTGATGTTTATGCAATTAGGTTTTAGAGATGGTTTATTTGACACGAGCGTAACTATTCATAAACTTCTAGATGCCGATCTTGTTTTGATAAGTCCCAGATCAAAAAGTTCTATAAGCATGAGTGGATTCCCAAAAAGAAGATTAATTCAGACTCTCGCAGTAGAAGATGTTGAAAAAACTGCTCCCGTTAACCTAAATTATTTACTTTGGAGAAATCCCGAAAATCTTAAAACTAGATCAATACTTGCATTAGGTTTTAATCCCTCCGATTCACTTCTTTTGGATGAGGGATTCTCAAAGAAAGCTTATAAATTGAGAAATCCATCACGAGTTCTTTTTGACAAATTATCTAGACCTGAATTTGGACCGATTGAAGAATGGTTCTTATCTGAAAAGAAAGTTGAGACTGAGGTTGCGGGAAAAAGAGTAATTGTTGAGGCCCTTGTGGAGTTGGGACCATCTTTTGGTGCAGATGGTAATTTGATAACTAGTCGAGAAACCTTCTTAAGACTTTTTCCTGCTAATCCTCCTGGCAGTATAGAAATTGGTTTAGTAAAGCTAAAAAAAGGATCTGATCCTGAATTGATTTCAAGAATATTAAATAACTCACTCCCAAATGATGTTAGGGTTCTTACAAAAAATCAATTTATAGAATTTGAGAAGAATTATTGGAAAAATAGTACTGCAATAGGTTTTATATTTAGTTTGGGAGCATTGATGGGTTTCGTTGTAGGGTGTGTGGTTGTTTATCAAATTCTTTATAGTGACGTTACAGATCACCTCCCAGAATACGCCACCTTATTGGCAATGGGGTATAGACTTAAGTCCCTTTTCTTTGTTGTAGCTAGAGAGGGGTTTTTGTTGGCATTGTTTGGTTATTTACCTGCTTATTTCTCTGGTCAAATACTTTACTCAGTTATAAGAAGTTCTACTAAACTCCCAATAATAATGGATGCAGAAAAAACGATTTTAATTTTCGTTTTAGTTTTAGTTATGTGTATGGGGTCCGCCGCTGTTGCGATGCGTAAATTAGTTGACGCTGATCCTGCCGAAATTTTTTAATAATTGAAGATAAATGACTAAAGCTAATAATTCAAAAAATAATGTTAAAAACCTTAAATCAGTCTCAATAAAAAATTTGAGTCACTTTTATGGAAAAAATGAGAATAAAAAACAAGTTCTTAATGACGTTAATTTAAATATTGATAAAGGAGAGTTGGTTCTTTTAAAAGGACCTTCTGGATGTGGTAAAACGACTCTTTTAACATTAATTGGGGCTTTGAGAACCTGTCAAAGTGGAGATTTAACTGTATTAAATAATCAGTTAAATGGAGCATCAAGGAAAACTCGTCAGATTCTTAGAAGAAGTATTGGAATGATTTTTCAAGGTCACAATCTTCTGAGATGTTTAACAGCAGAACAAAATGTCCAGATGGGCGCCGATTTAATAAAAGGTTTAACATATTTGCAAAGACGTGAAATAGCACGCAATTGGTTGTCAGCAGTAGGATTAGAAGAACATCATAAAAAGTTGCCAAATGACTTATCTGGTGGGCAGAAACAGAGAGTAGCAATTGCCCGAGCTTTATCTGCTAACCCAAAACTTTTATTAGCTGATGAGCCCACTTCTGCTTTAGATAGCGTCACAGGAAGAGAAATTGTAACCCTTTTAAGGAAACTAGCAAAAGAGCAAAATTGTTCTGTACTTATGGTGACGCATGACCCAAGAATTTCTGATATGGCTGATAGGATATTAAATATGGAAGATGGTAAAATATATAGTGCTCATAGTGAGCTAATATAATTAAAAGTTAAAAATTTTATGTCTAAGAGAAGGAATCTAAAAAAAGAAAAGCAGGAACGTAATAGAGCCTATGCTAGAAAATTCAAAAAAAGGAAATTAAGAACTGATGGAAGACCTGATGGTGGAAATGTTACAGGTACAGCAAATAATGGCGGCGCAGCTGATTAGGGAATATCTTTTATTTTTATATTTTGGAATTCAATATATTATGCATATTTAAGACATAATCATGAATGTAAGTATTGTTATACCGACTTACAATAGATTGCCTATATTAGAGAAATGTCTATTTGCCCTTGAGAATCAAAAATTAAATACAAATATCAGTAATTATGAAGTAATAGTAGTTGATGATGGATCAACTGATGGGACAACCTCATGGATAAATAAAAACAAAGCTAATCTCCCACACGTTATTCTATTTCAGCAAGAACATGGAGGGCCTGCACTTGGAAGAAATCTGGGAGTAATTAAATCAAAATATGAAATTATTATATTCATTGATAGTGATCTTATTGTTTTAGACAATTTTATAAATTGCCACGTAGAAAAATTACTTGCCTCTTGGAGAAAAAATGATAAAAAATGTTTTACCTATGGCTCGGTAGTCAATACATCTAATTTTCTAAATCCTCAGAGTGAAACACATAAAATTCTGGACACTTCCTTTGCCTATTTTGCTACTGGGAATGTAGCGATATCAAAAGAATTGATTATAAGTGTGGGATTATTTGATACTTCGTTTAGTCTTTACGGTTGGGAGGATTTAGAACTTGGAGAAAGATTAAAAAAAATTGGGACAAAATTAATTAAATGTCCAAATGCAGTAGGTTTTCATTGGCATCCGCCATTTAATTGCGAACAAATAGATTCATTAATAGCTCAAGAAAAAGAGAGAGCAAAAATGGCTTTAGTGTTTTACAAGAAACACCCAAATTTAAGGGTTAGATTTATGATTCAATTAACTCCTCTCCATAATTTACTTTGGCAAATTCTTTGCGTGGGAGGACTAATCAGTGTTGATAGAATCCTTCCTTTATTAAGATTCCTAGTAAATATAAGAAGAAATAGACTTGCACTTGAGATACTTAGGATCCCTTTAAATATGATTTACATTAAACAGTTAACCAAATCAAGATAAAAAACTTTTAGAAATACACATCACTTGCTAGAATAGATGAAATAAATTTCACACATCTGACAGTTTCGGGTGAATTATTAATATTAATTCCCAGTCAGATGGAGGCTAACCCGAAACCCTTTTTAAATTATGGCTGTTGTATCACTATCAGAAATGATGGAAGCTGGTGCTCATTTCGGGCATCAAACTAGACGTTGGAATCCCAAGATGTCTAAGTATATATATTGCGCGAGAAATGGAGTTCATATTATTGATCTTGTAAAAACAGCATTGTGTATGAACAATGCATATAAATGGACGAGAAACGCTGCAAAAAGCGGTAAACGTTTCCTATTTGTCGGTACAAAAAAACAAGCATCAGATGTAGTAGCTCAGGAAGCTACACGCTGTGGAGCTGCATATGTAAATCAAAGATGGCTTGGAGGGATGTTGACTAATTGGACAACAATGAAAGCTAGGATTGAAAGATTAAAGGATCTAGAAAGAATGGAAAGTAGTGGTTCAATAGCAATGAGGCCTAAAAAAGAAGCTGCAGTATTAAGGAGAGAACTTGAAAGATTACAAAAATACTTAGGTGGACTTAAGGGTATGAGAAGATTACCAGACGTAGTTGTATTGGTTGATCAGAGAAGAGAATCTAATGCAGTATTAGAAGCTAGAAAATTAGATATCTCATTAGTATCAATGTTGGATACAAATTGCGATCCGGATTTGTGTGAAGTTCCAATTCCTTGTAACGATGATGCCGTTAGATCTGTGCAACTTATTTTAGGAAGACTTGCAGATGCCATAAATGAGGGTAGAAAGGGCTCTAATGCCGAAAGAAAAAATTAAATTCTAATTTAAAACTTACTATTCACTATTTTTTATTATTTCAAATGGGAAACATTACAGCAAAACTTGTAAAAGATCTTAGAGACAAAACTGGCGCAGGAATGATGGACTGCAAAAAAGCACTTAACGAAACTGAAGGAAATCTAGATAAAGCTTTGGAATGGTTAAGAAAAAAAGGCATAGCTAGTGCTGAAAAGAAAATGGGAAGAGTAGCGGCCGAAGGTTCAATTGGTAGTTACATACATACTGGATCAAGAGTCGGAGTTTTACTAGAGTTAAATTGTGAAACTGATTTCGTTGCTAGAGGTGATATATTCCAATCTCTGTTGAAGGATGTCTCAATGCAAGTAGCAGCATGCCCAAATGTTGAGTATGTATCAATTGACGAAATACCTGAAGATGTTGTGGATAAAGAAAAGCAAATTGAAATGGGTAGGGATGATTTATCTGGAAAACCAGAACAAATTAAAGAAAAAATAGTTGAAGGGAGAATAGCAAAAAGACTTAATGAGCTTGTTTTGCTTTCACAACCCTACATTAAAGATAGTTCTCTAACAGTTGAGGATCTTGTTAAACAAGCAGCTGCAAAAATTGGAGAAAATATCAAAGTAAGACGCTTTACACGATATACATTGGGTGAAGGTATCGAAAAAAATCAGATGGACTTTGCTGAAGAGGTCGCATCAATGAAAACAAACTAGTCACTTGCATAATTTCAATAATTCCATAGATACAGATAGAATTAATTCTCAATTAGAGAGAGCAGACATACAAAAAAGAATATTAACTAGAAATATCTATAGGGAATATGAACTTTATCTTAATCTAGTAAGAGATCTACTTCTCATCTCTGTAGAAAAAGGCCTTAACCAAATATATAGTTATCCAACAATTAATGATAATTTCTTAAATGAAAATGAATTCTATAGTCTTTTTGAAAAAAAAATAAGTAAATTAATATTTACGAATTTGCCCTTTTTAACAGTAGAACAATTAAAGATAAATGAAATTGAAAAAAATATAAATAAGGAAATTAATTTTACTATTTTTGATAGTTCCACAAAAATAAATGATGATCAAAAAGAAAAATTTAAATATGAAGATGGTTTTCAATTAAAAGAAGCCAGTCAGTTCGAGATTACTGAAGACTTATCAAATACTTCTGAATATTATCAAGCTCATAATTATGAGAGATTCGTATCACTTGATTTAGATAATAACCACCATAATAATTATTTATCTAAAAACATTATTTTTGAAAATTTAGGAGTAGAAAAACAATTTATTTCCTCCTTACTTGAATTAATAGGAGAAGAAAAGGAGGAAAAACCAAGATATCAAGAAAAAGAAAATATCAATCAAATGGATAATTTAAGAAAAAATCAGATTCTTAATGATTTTGATTTAATAGACAAGTCATTGGAAAATTTACTATTGAATCTTTCATATAATATTAACCAAGAATTATTCGAGGCAAATCTAATAAAAAAGATGATATCTAAAGATACCTTTGATTACTTAGTAGGCAAAAATTTTATGATAAAACATCCATATCCTTTCGTTATTAATTTCGAAATAAACTTAAATCGGTCATCATTAATCGGCAATAATTTACCAAGCATTATTTTCTTCAATATATCTACTATTGAGTTAGAGTTTAAAAATTTAAATCTTTCTATTCAAAGGAACAAAATAAATGAGCTAAAAAATCAATTTCAGCGTTTGATTAAAAAAGAGATATATTGGAGGCAAAAAGAAATAACTTTGAATAAGATACGGTGAAAAAATAACTCTTATTTCAAATGTGACTATTAGCGAGAATAATAATAAATTAATTAAAGATTGGATAAGACCTCTTCAAAAATCTCTTACTATTGAAACTGAAAACAAATTTATTAATACTTTAGGAAGAGAAAAATATTTTAATGCTTATTTGCATGAATCATTAAAAAAACTAGATAATCTAAATCTCTCAGACGAATATTTAAGGATATTTTATGAATTTTCTGAAAAATATAATGAATATAATAAATTAGATGAAAATCAAAGAAAAAGGTTAATTATAGATACAAGAAAAAATCTTTATAAACTAGGTAAAACTCTAGAAATAGAAAATTCTAATAATATTTATAATAATGTTTTTCTGAATAAAGCTGATTCAAGTTTGTCTTTTGATTCAGATATTTCATTAATAAAAAATGTAGGAAAAGTTTATAAAAATAAGCTTAATGAATTAGGGATATTTCATATAAAAGATCTAATTAATTATTTCCCACGAACATATCTAGACTATACGAATAGAGTCAAGATAATAAATTTAAAACCAGATAATTTATACACGTGCATCGCAAACGTTAAAAGATTTTATATTCATAAGAGTAAAAAAAATAGTAATTTATCAATAATGAATATTGTAGTTTCTGATGAAACGTCTTCAATAAAGGTTACAAAATTTTTTTTAGGAAGAAGATTTAGATCTTACTCCTTCTTCACATCTCAAAAATCTTTGTATACTCCTGGAACCAAATTAGCAATTTCCGGTAAGGTTAAATTGACAGAGTATGGCAAAACTTTTGTAGATCCTCAGATTGAAATTATTAAGGATAACAATGATAATTTTAATTTCTCAGGCAAAATATTACCCTTGTATTCATTAGGTGAAGCATTATCAAATATGAGTTTTATAAAACTTATGAAAAAAGTACTGATTTATGCAAAGCAATATCCAGAAATTTTAAATAAAAAGCAACTTGATTCATTATCTTTATTATCAAAAGGAGAGTCGTTGATTAATATTCATTTCCCTCCAACTCAAAAGGCACTTATTGAGTCAAAAAAACGTTTGGTTTTTGATGAGTTATTCCTACTTCAAATAAAGTTCCTACTTAGAAAAAGAAAGACGAATAAAAATGTAACTTCCCAACAATTACCTCAAAAGAAATCTTTATTAAAAGAATTTTTAAATACTTTTCCTTTTGAATTAACAAAATCTCAAGAAAATGTTTTAAATGAAATTAAGAAAGATTTATCTAATCCCGTACCAATGTCTAGATTGCTTCAGGGAGATGTGGGAAGCGGTAAAACTATAATTGCAATAGCGTCTCTTTTGCTTGTCATTGAAAAAAACCTGCAAGGCGCATTTATGGTCCCAACTGAGGTATTGGCAGAACAGCATTATAAAAATTTATTAAAATATTTGAATCCGCTTTTAGTTTCTGTTGAACTACTTACTGGTAATACTCCTCAAAAAAAGAGAAAAGAAATTTTCTCTAATTTGAACAATGGATTAGTTGATATTCTAGTAGGTACTCATGCATTATTTGAGGATAAAGTCATCTTTAATGCATTAGGCATGGTAGTAATTGATGAACAACATAGATTTGGAGTTACTCAAAGAAATAGATTACTAAATAAAGGAGAAAATACTAACTTGTTATCAATGACAGCAACACCAATTCCAAGAACTCTTGCGCTTTCTATTTATGGTGATTTAGATGTAAGTCAAATTACAGAACTCCCTCCTGGGAGAGTTCCCATAACAACAAAAATAATTTCAGAAGATGATTTAACTAACTTGTTTAAGATTGTTGAAGATGAGATCAATAAGGGAAAGCAAGCTTATGTGATTTTGCCACTTATAGAAGATTCAGAAAAAATGAATTTAAGCTCCGCAAAGAAAACATTCAAACATTTATCAGAAGAGGTCTTTTTTAACAAAAAAGTTGGATTATTACATGGCAAATTAAGTTCAAAAGAAAAAAATGAAGTAATTAATTCTTTTTTAAAGAATGAAATTAATATATTGGTTTCAACCACAGTAATTGAGGTTGGCATTGATGTGCCTAACGCCACAATTATGATTATTTATAATTCGGACAGATTTGGATTGTCCCAGCTACATCAATTAAGGGGGAGAGTTGGTAGAGGATCAACAAAATCTTTTTGTTATCTGGTAACCCCCGATAAAAATGGATTAGAAAATAAACGACTTTGTGTTTTGCAAAAATCTAATGATGGCTTTTATATTGCTGAAAAAGACTTGGAGCTTAGAGGACCAGGCGAGATTTTAGGATATAGACAATCCGGATTGCCTGATTTTGTACTGGACAATTTACCTAACAATAAATTTCTTATTGATAAGGCTCGTGAAGAGGCTATTAAGATTGTTAGTGATGATCCTGATTTAAAAGAAAATATTGTTTTAAAGAATATACTTATTGATAATTCTGATAATAAATTCATTCATGATTTCTTAAATTGAAAACTATCATTGTAATTTTTGATATATATGCCACTATAAATCAATTGCAAATTTCAATTGAAAATTTGGAATAAAATACCAATTAAAGATAATGGAGATAAACTAATAGCTATACCTAGCTGCTTAAAGATTTTAGATCCCCACCCTTACTTTCATTTAGGAGCACCTTACAAAGATAAATCTTCTATTTGGAAATTAAGAGAGGAGGTTGTAAATAGATTAGTAAAAGTAAATGATTATTTGATATCAAAGAGTAGTTTTAACCTTTTAATTTATGACAGTTGGCGACCTTTAGAAGTCCAGGAATTTATGTTTAAAAGAGCATTTTTATTAGAGTGTGAAAAATACGAAATTGATATTTCTTTTGAAAATATAAAATCTTATCCATCCATTTTAAAAAAAGTTGAAAAATTTTGGGCCTATCCTTCTCATGACACTAGGTGTCCTCCCCCTCATTCAACTGGGGGCGCATTGGATGTTTGTTTATCAGATAAAGACGGAAATCTTGTTGAAATGGGAAGCATGGTTGATCAAATGGATGAGACCTCAAATCCTTATTTTTATGCAAACATAAAGAACGAAGGAGCAATTATTTGGAATAGTAGAAGAAATTTATTAAGGGGAATTATGACTAAATTCGGATTTGCTCAACATCCTAATGAATGGTGGCATTTTAGTTATGGTGATCAATTATGGGCTTGGAAAAATAAACAAGCAAATGCCCTTTATGGAAAAATTTAAATTCTATTGATTTTCATTTAGTAAATTTAATATATAAATCTCATCTTGAGTATTTATAAAATCTCCGAAATCCAAATCCAAATTACTCTTCCAATTATCAAATAATGGTTGAAGAGTTTTTTCTAAATCGTTAAGTTCCATTCTTTGTAAAAATGGTTTAGCAAGCCTTTGGAGATTTTTACTTCCCCCCAACCATAATTGGTATTTGTTTTGCCCACTTCCAACAAGTGCTAATTCGGCCATATAAGGCCTGGTACATCCATTCGGACATCCTGTCATTCTGAATAATATTGTCTTTTGTATTTTTAGATCTAATAGTAAATTTTCAATCCTTTTTAGTACATCAGGTAATATTCTTTCAGCTTCAGTCATTGCAAGACCGCAAAGTGGTAAAGCAGGACAAGCTAAAGCGTGTCTTTGTATTTCATTAATGTTTTCTAAATTTTCGTATCCAATTTTTGATAGAGATTTTTGAATTTCACCTTTGTTTTTATTGGCGATATTACAAAGTAAAATATCTTGATTAGGTGTGAGTCTTAAATCTAAATTATATTTTTTAACAATACTTGTGATGGTATTCTTCTTCTCTCCAGATAATCTTCCTGATAATAAAGGTAAACCTACGAAATGGGAGGTTTTATTTTGTTTATGCCAACCTAGGTAATCAATAAGAACCTTATCAGGTTCTTTTCTGATTTTTTTAATTTCTTTTTTGAAATACTTATCAGAAAGTATCTTTTTAAACCATTTAATACCTTTTCTATGAAGAAGATATTTCATTCTCGAATTTTTTCTTGATTTTCTATCACCATAATCTCTTTGAATAGCCACAATGCTTTGTATTAATTCATAAATATCAGGTTCTTCAACATATCCAAGTGGATCTGCAATTCTGGCAAAGGTCTCCTCATTATTATGTGTGCGACCCATACCACCTCCAACATAGAAGTTGCACCCTTCTAAGTTTCCATCTTCAGAAGTAAAGGCAACTATTCCTATGTCATTGGTAAGAAGATCAACAGAATTGTCCCCAGGAACTGTCACGGCACATTTGAATTTTCTCGGTAAATAAGTTGAACCATAAAGAGGCTCATCTTTTATCCCACTAAAAACATTATCTTTGAATTGGAGCTTCCTAATTGCTTCAATATCTTTGTCAGGCTTTATGGTGTACTCTAAATCTCCATCAGCCCAAAGCTCTAAAAAAGTGCCTTGGCCAGCCATTGGGGTGAGAAGATCTGCAACTTTTTTTGCCAATGCTCTTGCAATATTATAGTCTGGCGAATCAAATGGAGCCGCAGGGGCCATAACGTTTCTATTAATGTCTCCACATGCAGCTAATGTGGAGCCCATTGAATTTACTATTGTTTGAATTACTTCCTTTAAGTTCTCCTTTCTGATTCCATGCATTTGAAAGGCTTGTCTTGTAGTGGCTCTAAGTGTTCCATTACCTAGCTTGTCAGATAATTCATCTAATGCTAAAAATAATTTCCCAGGGACTTCGCCGCCCGGATTTCTTAACCTAAGCATCATTTGCCAATCTTTACTTTTGCCCGGCCTTCTATTTTCCCTATTATCTTGTTGATAACTACCATGAAATTTTAATAACTGAACTGCATCATTAGTAAAATGATCACTTTCATTGACTAATTCTGTAGCAAGTGGTTCCTTAAGAAATTGGCTACTTTTTTTAAAATTTTCAAATTTAGAGACTTCTAGTCCATTTGCTAAACAAACAGTCTCTTCCTTTGCAGAATCTTTTTTCTTTTTTACTTTCTCAACCTTGATCAAAGGACCAAAACATATCTCTTTTTATACATTAGCGAAAAGCTTATTTAACTGGTAGTAAATTATAGTAAGTGAAGTCATTTTTTTTTCTTGTCTAAATATTTACTTGAGATAGGAACAGAAGAGTTGCCCGCAAAATTTTCTCATTCTGTTCTAGAGCAATTTAAATCTCTAATAGAATTTGAATTGGATAAAAAATTAATCAAATTCGAACATATAGTTGTTACCTCCACACCAAGGAGGATAGTTCTACTTCTCGAAGGTTTAGTTGATTATGCAGAAGATAAGATAATAGAAAGAAAAGGGCCTAAAGCAAATTCAGCTTATTTAAATGGATGTCCTACTAATGCTGCTTTAGGATTTGCTAATAGCTTAGATATTGATGTAGGTGAGCTAGAAATAAAAAACACTGAAAAGGGTGATTTTGTATTTGGAAAGAAAATTGAGAAAGGACTATTAACAAAAGTTTCTTTGTCTTCGATTGTCCCTAAATTAGTAAAGAGTCTTCAAGGCCCTCGATTTATGAAATGGGGGGCTGGGAACATGAAATTTTCAAGACCTATTAGGTGGATTGCCTCTATTTATAATGATGAAATTCTTGATTTTGAATTTGATGAATGTGATCCAAAAATCAAAATAAGTAATAAAACAAAAAGTCATAGGCTAATGAATGAAGTTTTAGAAGTTCAGAATCCTGATGATTTTTTTGAATTATTGAAACGAAATAGAGTAATAGCTATTCGAAAAGATAGAAAAGAAAAAATTGAAAGTTTAATAAATCAGGCATCTAAATCTTTAAATCTGAAACCTGACCTTTCAGAAGGATTACTAAATGAGCTAACTGATTTGGTTGAATGGCCAGACTTAATTATTGGCAAATTTAGTAATGAATTTCTTAATCTTCCGGTTGAAGTTCTCTCAACAGTCATGAAAATTCACCAGAGATACGTTCCTCTTTTATTAAAAAACGAAAGTTTTTCTAAACTAGATTTAAGCTCTGAAAAAAATATTAGTACAACTTTCTGCGTTATTTCAAATGGTCTTGTAGAGTCAAATAATAATATTGCCAAAGGTAATGAGAAAGTATTAAGGGCAAGGTTTTCAGATGCAAAGTTTTTCGTAGAAAGTGACAAAAAAGTTGCTTCAATCGAAAGAATTGAAAAGCTTAAATCTGTTTCATATTTGAAAGGACTTGGAAATATATTTCAGAGGGTAGAAAGGATAGAGGAAGTTACTAAAAAAATTCTTAAATTTTTAAATGATAATTCTTTAGAAGAAAAAAAAGTAATAGAAGCTGCTAAATACTGTAAAAACGACTTATGTAGCGAAATTGTTTTCGAATTCCCTGAGCTGCAAGGAATAATGGGTGGAAAATATCTTAAATATGAGGGATTTAGTGAGGATGTTTGCTTGGCTGTCGCTGAACATTATTTACCTTCTTTTTATAAAGATGCTTTGCCCTCCACAAAATATGGTGCAATAGTTTCCATAGCAGATAAGGTCGAAACTTTAATAAGTATATTTATTTCTGGTAAACGTCCCAGTGGATCATCTGATCCTTATGCTTTAAGAAGAAATTTGAATGGAGTGATTAAAATAATTTGGGATTATGAACTTGATTTACCTTTAGATAAATTATTCAACGAACTTATTGATTTTTGGAAAATCGTATTTCCGAATTTAAACTTCTCAAGAGAAACAGTATTTAATGATTTAAATGAATTTTTAGTTCAAAGAATTGTTAGTCATCTAGAAGAAATATCACTAAGTAAAGAATTAATAAAGGCCGTTTGCTCTTCTGATGAATTATCTCAAAAAAGAGTATTGAATATTGTTGATCTTAAAAATCGGATTGAATCTATTATTAATTTTAACGAAAAGGATAATTTTGTTGAAATCCAGAAGGTAATTACTAGGGTAAGCAAATTAGCAAATAAAAGTGATATTTCAAGAGACGTTCTGTCAACAAAAGATTATGTAAACACAAAACTTTTTGAAAAAGATTGTGAATTGAAAGTTTTTGAATTTATTGGAGAATTAGAAGAACTTTTTTCAGAAGGTTATTGCAATTATTTTGAACTTCTAAATTTGTTTGAAATTAATGTAAACACTATCGAGGATTTATTTGATAATGAAAAGGGAGTCCTAGTAATGTCAGAGGATTTAAAAATAAGAAATAATAGACTCAATTTGTTGAGCTTAATAAGAAATTATTCTTTAAGGATCGCTGACTTTACACTTTTGAACTCTTAACCTTAATGCCTCCTTTAATTGAATAATTTTCTAGCATTTTTTCTACTTCTTTATTTTCCCTAACAGCACTATCAACGGGTTTATATTTTAAAGGTGCTAACGCTTTTCCTCTTAAAATAGAACCAAGTGTAAGCATTGTGATTTTAAGTTGCTGTAATGGTTTCATTGAAACAACTCTTTTGTATAAGTAACTATCAAAAGTAAGTCTTTGTACATCCATGTCATCACACATCTCAACAAAGGCTTCTCTTGCAGAATCGTTTCTGTAGAAAATATTTTGAAGAATTTCTAAAACCTTGTAAGTTGTGCCATATTTTCTATCCCATTTTTTAAGGTAGTTTTTTAAATCTTTTTCTGATGGAATTAATTGACCGTTTTTTGATGACTCAACAATTTCCTCAGCACACATTCTCCCGCTTTTTGCAGCAAAATAAATTCCCTCTCCGGAACTCTTTGTAACATAACCAGCTGCATCACCAACTAATGCCATTCTCCCAACTACCCTTCTTGGTCTTGGATGCTCTGGAATAGGATGTGCCTCTACCTTTATTACCTCACCATTAACAAGTCTTTTCTTTGCTCTATTTCTTACTCCTTCTTGAAGTCCTTTTATTAATGACTGATTCTTTTGCATGGTTCCAGTACCCACAGCCACATGATCATATTTAGGAAATACCCACCCATAAAAATCAGGAGAAACATCAGTACCTACGTACATTTCGGCAAGATCTTCGTAGTAACTCATTTCCTCTTTAGGCAATTTAATTCGTTCTTGAAATGCAATAGCAACTTTGTAGTCTCCTGCATCCATTGCTTTTGCAACTCTACTATTAGCTCCATCGGCTCCGATTAAAAGGTCAACAGTAAGCTCCTTAAGCTCTCCTTTTTTGTCTCCATTCGTAAAATCTGAATACGAGAGTTTGTATGGTCCTTGATTATTGTCGCCAGTATCAATAGAAGTAACTAATCCATTTATTAATGTGGCCCCAAGATCTGATGCTCTATTGCGCATGAAAGCATCCATTACTTCTCTTCTACACATCCCAATAAACTCATTATCGCTTTCCCCATAAACTCTATCTAAGCTAATATCTACTTCTCTATTTGATGGAGAAATCATTCTCATATGCCTTACTTTTCTATCAATTATTGACTCTGGCAAATCAAATTCCTCTACCATGCAAAGTGGAATAGCGCCTCCACATGGTTTTGCATTATCTAATTTCCTCTCGAATAACCAAGTTTTTATTCCAGCTTTAGCAAGTATTTCTGCAGCACATGAACCACTTGGACCTCCCCCAATAACAGCTACCCTCAACATATGAAAAAAAATAATACTGTATATAAAAACTACATCTTTTTTGCTTATAAAAGTGCATTTCTTAAAATAATAGTTAATATCGAAATATCTTTTCCAAATTCACCTCTAAATATTGGGACAAAACAAAGATATCAATCAATTTGATATACCGCTGGCCAAAAGAACATATCTAAAAAATCCTAGTTCAATATTATTAAAAAAATTATTAATTTTTTCTCCATTTCTTTTATTTATTTTTTCTATGGTCGCATTGGGATTGATAAGAAATTTAAAACCAGGACCTCTTCTCGATCTCATTTTTCATGTTGAGAAAATTCATGACCATAGAGTTTTGGGACACCTACCCTATAACGAAGTTTCTAGGGAGAAACTAGTTTTAATTGAACCCAATATTGAAGTTCATATTGATATGAGTGATTCTCTATTAAACATGAGAGAGGAAGCAGAAAAGGATGGGATATTTTTGGTCTTTTTAAGTGGTTATAGATCAATAAATTTGCAAAAAGATATCTTTTATTCTCTAAAATCAATAAGAAATCAAGAAGCTGCAGAAAGAGCTAGAGTCTCAGCACCTCCAGGATATTCTGAACATAGTACTGGTTTTGCCATTGATATTGGTGATGCTACTCAAAGAGAAACAGACTTTGAAACCGAATTCGAAAATACTAAAGCCTTTAGATGGTTAATGAAGAATGCAGCTAAGTTTCACTTTAAGTTATCCTTTGATAAGGATAATAAATACATAGATTACGAACCTTGGCATTGGAGATATGAGGGATCAATTGAAGCTTTAAAAATTTTTGAAAGTTCAAATAGAAAATTGCAAATCTAATTGATTCATTAAATTATTGAATATGATTATATTTTTCAAAGTCTTGGAGAGAAAATTCTCATAATAAGCATTCTTTGAGTTAGCCTTAATAAAGTCAATCAACTATTTATATAAATTTTATAAATGTCATCTTCGATAAAAGAAATTAGGAATGTTGCAATTATTGCCCACGTAGATCATGGGAAGACAACCCTTGTTGATGCATTGTTATCTCAATCAGGAATATTTAGAGACAATGAAGTTATTCCTACATGTGTAATGGATTCAAATGATCTTGAAAGAGAAAGAGGAATAACAATACTCTCAAAAAATACTGCAGTTAATTATAAAGACATCAGAATTAACATTATAGACACACCGGGACATGCTGATTTTGGAGGAGAAGTTGAGAGGGTTTTAGGAATGGTTGATGGTTGTCTTCTTATTGTTGATGCAAATGAGGGACCTATGCCTCAAACAAGATTTGTTTTAAAAAAAGCATTAGAAAAAGGACTCAGGCCTATAGTCTTTGTAAATAAAATTGATAGGCCAAGAGTAGTTCCAGAATTAGCAATTGATAAGGTCCTTGATTTGTTTTTAGAATTAGGAGCTGATGATGATCAATGTGATTTCCCTTATCTTTTTGGTAGCGGCCTATCTGGTTTCGCGAAAGATGAGATGGAATCTATAAGTGACAATATGATGCCTCTTTTTGAAGCTGTTATCAGACATGTCCCACCTCCAGTTGGTGATGTAAATAAGCCTCTGCAGCTACAAATAACTACTTTGGACTATTCCGATTTTTTAGGCAGAATTATAATAGGGAAAATTCATAATGGAACCATAAAAAATGGTCAACAAGCTAGTTTAATTAAAGAAAATGGGAAAATTATCAAAGGTAAGGTTAGTAAACTTTTAGGATTTGAAGGATTACAAAGAATTGATATAAATGAAGCTTTCGCAGGTGATATTGTTGCTGTTTCTGGTTTCGATGACGTCAATATTGGTGAGACAATAGCATGTCCTGATTCTCCTCATCCTCTTCCATTAATCAAAGTTGATGAACCTACATTAAATATGACTTTTGTGGTCAATGATTCCCCATTTGCGGGTAAAGAAGGGAAATTTGTTACGAGTAGACAATTGAAAAATAGACTGGAGAGGGAACTTCTAACAAATGTTGCCTTAAGGGTTGAAGAAACTGATTCTCCAGATAGGTTTTCAGTTTCAGGAAGAGGAGAATTACATTTAGGAATTTTGATTGAAACTATGAGAAGAGAGGGTTTTGAGTTCCAAATCTCACAACCTCAAGTAATTTTTAGACAAATTGATAATGTTGAATGTGAACCTATAGAGACTTTGGTTTTAGATGTACCTGAAGTATCTGTTGGTTCTTGCATTGAAAAACTTGGATCTAGAAAGGCAGAGATGAAAAATATGCAGACAAGTTCAGACGGGAGAACTCAATTAGAATTTCTTGTGCCATCGAGAGGTTTAATTGGATTTCGCGGGGAATTTGTTCGAATAACAAGAGGTGAAGGTATTATGAGTCACTCTTTTTATGAATATAAACCTAAAACAGGAGATTTTGAAACTAGAAGAAATGGGGTTCTTATCGCGTTTGAGGAAGGTGTGGCAACATTTTATGCTTTAAAAAATGCTGAAGATAGGGGAGTTTACTTTATTAAACCTGGAGTTAAAGTTTATAAGGGAATGATAATTGGAGAAAATAACAGACCTCAAGATCTTGAGTTAAATATATGTAAAACTAAGCAGTTGACTAATATGAGGTCTGCGGGGGCAGAAGAACTTGATACTTTGCAATCACCTGTTGATATTACCCTTGAAAGGGCACTCGAATATATTGGGCCTGATGAAATGCTAGAGGTAACTCCGGATTCAATAAGAATGAGAAAATTAAATAAGAAAAAAAAAATTAATTAATTTATGAGTGAAGATTTCACAAAAAGTTTTCAGGATTCCCTTTATATTGCTTTAAATCTTTTTAACAGTCATGAGTGGTATGAGGCCCATGATGCTTTTGAAGAAATTTGGAATACTGTTGATGGTGATAAAAGACAAGTAATTCAAGGAATATTACAAGTATCAGTCTCTCAATTTCACTTAAGTAAGGGTAATTTAAATGGAGCTACTATTTTGCTTGGAGAAGGTTTAGGAAGAATAAAAACTAGAACCAAAATTAATTTAGGTATTGATCTTGAATCCTTTTGCCAATGTTTGGAAACTTTATTAAATAAATTACAATTTAATGAGACTTTAAATGAAAACGATAAGCCTTTCTTGAAACTTCTTTGATAATAATGAATATCTCTTGCTTTTTAATAAAATTTTTATTACTTTTATCACTATTTTTTAAAGAAAACAATATGACAAATCATTCGTACGGAAGATGAACCTAAAGATTCAGAATGTATTCCTTTCAATCAAGGGAAGATTAATCGTAAATGATGTTTCCATAACTGTTAATCCAGGGGAAGTTGTAGGTTTGATGGGCCCTAATGGTGCTGGGAAAACTACAACTTTTAATCTTGCAGTTGGGAATATAAAACCAGATAAAGGTGAAATTTTAATGAATGGGAAAAATATAACCAATCTTCCTCTACCAATTAGATCAAGACTTGGGTTAGGGTACTTAACCCAGGAAGCGAGTATATTTAGAGACCTCACTGTTAAGGATAATATAGATTTGGCTTTACAAAATTCATCTTATAGTAGAGCAGCGATAAGAAATAGAAGAGAACAATTAATTAATGAATTTAATTTGAATAACTTCGTAGATAATTATGGTTATCAACTTTCGGGAGGAGAGAGGAGGAGGTGTGAGATAGCTAGGGCTCTCACTGTAGGCAGAAAAGGACCTAAATATTTGTTATTAGACGAACCTTTTGCTGGGATCGATCCTCTAGCGGTTAATGATCTAAAGAAACTAATTCTTAAATTAAGTAGTGATGGGGTGGGGATTCTCATTACAGACCATAATGTGCGGGAAACCCTTCTAATTACTAACAAATCATATGTATTAAGTGAAGGAAAAATTTTAGCTAACGGTTCGTCAAGTGAATTGGCTGATAATCCAATAGTCAAGAAGTATTATCTTGGAGATAATTTCAAACTTTGAAATGCTTTTTTAAAAATAAATTAAAACTTTATTATTAAAGATTTACTCATTTAAGAATGATATTAATTATTATTTGTTTGGCATTGAATATTAAAACCTGAGAAATTTCTAGAAATGATACTAGATAATTTTTTTAAAAATTTAATATATGAACCGGTTTCAGTTTTAGGACTTTTAGTTTTTTATTTTTTATTAATTAACTTACCAATATCTTTGGGTGCAGTTTTTAAAAAAAAGTCTTCTTCTGCTGTAAGACTTATTACGATTTTAGTGAACTTATTAATAACATTACAATTACTTTTTAGGTGGTCAATTTCTGGACACTTTCCTATTAGCAATTTGTATGAATCTCTTTATTTCCTTACTTGGGGCATCACATTAGGTCAACTATTGGTTGAAAGAGAATACCAAGCTCCAATAATTCCCTCAATTGCTATACCTATTGAGTTACTGACTGTGGCATTTGCTTGTTTTGTTTTGCCTGAGGATTTGAAATTATCATCCAACTTAGTTCCAGCTTTAAGGTCTAGTTGGTTAGTAATGCATGTTAGCGTCGTAATGCTTAGTTATGCAGCATTAATAATAGGTTCTTTACTTTCAATGACCGTTTTGTTTATTAATAAAAATAAGCCGCTTCAAATCAGAAGTAGTTCTACAGGTATAGGAGGATTTAAACTTTCAAATAGCTATCCTGTAAATGATTTAGTTGAACCTATTGAATTTTCTCATTCAGAAGAATTAGATACATTAAGTTATCGTTCTATATTAGTAGGTTTTGTTCTTTTGACTCTCGGTTTAATTTCAGGTGCAGTTTGGGCTAATGAGGCCTGGGGCACATGGTGGAGTTGGGATCCAAAAGAAACATGGGCATTTGTCTCATGGTTGTTTTATGCCGCTTATCTGCATATGAGAATAAGCAAGGGTTGGCAAGGACGCAAACCAGCATTATTAGCATCTACAGGCTTTTTAGTTGTTTTAGTATGTTATTTAGGAGTTAATTTTTTAGGAATAGGATTGCATAGTTATGGATGGATATTTGGGTGATTTCTTAATTATCCAGAATATTTATTGAGGTTCTGAAAGAACATTCCCTTTTTGAGCTTCTTGTGCAACTTTTCTCAAGTCATCACATCCTTCTTTTAATGTTGGGTAAGCAAACATTCCGCTACCTGCAATAAAACAATTAGCACCAGCATCGGCACATTGTGAAATAGTCCAATTTGCTTTTATCCCCCCATCAACTTCAATGTCGACATTTAAATTTTTTTCGATAATATAGTTTCTTATTTCTCTGATTTTATTAAGCATTGTTGGTATATAAGCTTGTCCTCCAAAACCTGGATTAACTGTCATAACCAATACATGATCAACCATATCCATAATGTTTTTAATCATTTCAAAAGGAGTATGAGGGTTTAATGCAACAGAAGGAGATCCTCCTAGATCTCTTATTCTTCCGAGAACTCTATGCAAATGAATATTTGCTTCGGCATGAGCTATAACTACTCCTGGTTCACCATTAGCCCCTTTTGTGGAGTTTACATAAGATTCAAGCATGGTTTCACAATTATATTGGCTCACCATTAATTGAGTTTCAAAAGGGACATTGCAATATTTCCTGCATGCAGCAATCATTTCAGGACCGAATGTAAGATTTGGTACGAAATTCCCATCCATTACATCAAATTGAATTCTATCTACCCCAGCTTCCTCGAGCTCTTTCACACATGCCCCCATATTTGCCCAATCTGCTGGTAAAACTGAAGGAATTATTTGAATTGGTCTATTAACACCAGCTAAAATTGTTTGATTTAACTCAGTCATTTAATTTTTAAAATATTTAATAAAGATACTATATTTAGTTGTTTATTCCTAATTTCAAGTCACGGCCTGATAAAGTATCAGCTGTAAAGAGTTAAAAAAAGCTTACTAGCATAATAATTCTCATAAAAAATGACATTTTTTATGAGATCATACTCAAAACCTTTAAGAAAATCCTCAAAATTTAATTGTGAATCAAACTTTAATTCAAGAAATTCTCGAAGTTGTCGAGCAAGCAGCTATTGCCTCAGCAAAACTAACAGGACTTGGTCAAAAAGATGAAGCTGATGCTGCAGCTGTAGAAGCAATGAGATTGCGAATGGGCAAAATTGAAATGAAAGGGAAAATTGTTATTGGAGAAGGTGAAAGAGATGAAGCACCTATGCTTTATATAGGTGAAGAGGTTGGAAGTGGAAGTGGCCCAGGGGTTGACTTTGCAGTAGATCCTTGTGAAGGAACAAATCTTTGTGCGAATAATCAAAGAGGTTCTATGGCGGTTTTAGCTGCCTCTGATACGGGTGGTCTTTTCAATGCGCCTGATTTTTACATGAACAAATTAGCAGCGCCTCCTGCGGCCAAAGGTAAAGTGGATATTAGAAATTCAGCTACTGAAAACTTGAAGATACTAAGTGATTGCTTGGGCCTTTCTATTGATGAGCTTACTGTTGTTGTAATGGATAGAACTAGGCATAAAGATTTAATTAAAGAGATTCGAGGATGTGGTGCAAAAGTGCAACCGATTTCTGATGGTGATGTTCAAGCTGCGATTGCATGTGGTTTCGCAGGTACTGGAACACATTGCTTGATGGGTATAGGAGCAGCTCCAGAGGGTGTTATTTCAGCAGCTGCAATGAGAGCTCTAGGCGGACACTTTCAAGGACAACTAGTTTATGATCCAGCAATCGCTCAAACTTCTGAATGGGCTGATTATACAAAAGAAGGAAATATAAAACGTCTTAATGAAATGGGCATAACCGATATAGATAAAATCTATGAAGCGAATGAATTGGCATCAGGAGAAAATGTTGTTTTTGCTGGAAGTGGAATAACTGATGGATTATTATTTGACGGAGTTAAATTTGAAAGGGATTGTGTTAGAACAAGTAGTCTAGTTATTAGTACATTAGATAGTACTGCAAGATTCACAAATACTGTCCATATAAAAGATGGTGCTAAGAGTATCAGCCTTTAAAAATTCACTTTTGATTTTATGCATATTGTTGTCGTCGGACTGAGTCATCGCACGGCACCTGTCGAAGTGCGTGAGAAGTTAAGTATTCCTGACCAATCCATAACAGAGTCATTGAAAGCATTAAAAGCTTTCTCTGATGTATTAGAGGTGTCAATCTTAAGTACTTGTAATAGGCTGGAAATATATGCGCTAGTAAAGGATAAAAATACTGGAATCTCATCTATTAAAGAATTCATATCAGAATATTCTGGAATTATTTTTGAAGATTTAAATCCACATCTTTTTTGCTTTAGACAGGAAGAAGCAGTTTTGCATTTGATGAAAGTCTCCGCAGGACTCGATAGCCTTGTTTTAGGTGAAGGACAAATCCTTTCGCAAGTAAAAAAAATGATGCGATTAGGTCAAGAGAATCAATCTACTGGACCAATTCTTAATAGATTATTAACTCAATCAGTTAGTACAGGTAAAAAAGTAAGATCTGAAACAAATTTAGGAACTGGAGCCGTATCAATTAGTTCAGCAGCGGTAGAACTTGCCCAATTAAAAATTGGACAAGAAAAGGGTTTGGATACTCTTGTAAGTTTGGAATCAGAGTACGTTCTTGTCGTAGGAGCCGGACGAATGAGTAGGCTTTTAATAACTCATTTAAAATCAAAAGGATGTCATAAACTTATCCTTTTAAATAGAAATATTGATAGAGCATTAAATCTTGCTCAAGACTTCCCTGATTTAGAGATTGTTTGTAGAGGGTTAAACGAATTAGAAGAAAACATATCACTATCTTCCATTGTTTTCACCAGTACTGCTTCTGAAGAGCCAATTATTGATCTAGCAAAAATTGAAAAATTAAATTTGAGTAATAGACTTAAATTTATTGATATTGGTGTACCCAGAAATATATCCAATGATGTTAAGCAGCATGAATTTGTAAAATCATTTGATGTTGATGACTTACAAGAGGTCGTTTCAAGAAATCAAGAATTTAGACAGAAAATAGCAAAGGAAGCGGAATCTTTAGTAGAAGAAGAAAGGATCATTTTTCTAGAATGGTGGGCAAGTTTAGAGGCGGTTCCAGTAATTAATAAACTTAGATCAGATTTGGAGTTAATTAGAAAAGAGGAATTACAAAAAGCACTTAGTAGGATGGGACCAGATTTTTCGGCTCGAGAAAGAAAAGTTGTAGAAGCGCTTACTAAAGGAATTATCAATAAAATACTTCACACGCCTGTTACCAAGTTGAGAAGTCCTCAATCAAGAGAAGAAAGACAAGTTTCTTTGAAAATCGTTGAAAAATTATTTTCTTTGGTAGAAGAGGACAAAAATAACTAAATTTTCACATTTATATTAAGTTTTTCTAGTGATTTATCGAAATACCTTCGTAAACTGACCATTAGGATTTCTAAATATGCCCATAATCAGCTACTTTAAATAATTGTATATCTACCTCCACTAGATTGAATGAAGCGTGTGTTGGCCATAATCCTCGGAGGAGGAAAAGGTTCTAGACTTTACCCTCTAACAAAAATGAGGGCTAAACCTGCTGTGCCGTTGGCAGGTAAGTATCGTTTAATAGATATCCCAATTAGTAATTGTATAAATTCAGGTATTGAAAAAATGTACGTATTGACTCAATTCAATAGTGCATCCCTAAATAGACATATAGGAAGAACCTATAATTTAAATGGCCCTTTCGGCCAAGGATTTGTGGAGGTTTTAGCCGCTCAGCAGACTCCTGATAGTCCTAAGTGGTTTGAAGGTACTGCTGATGCTGTAAGAAAATACCAATGGTTATTTCAAGAATGGGATGTTGATGAATATTTAATATTGTCAGGGGATCAACTGTACAGAATGGACTACAGTCTATTTGTTCAACATCATAGAGATAATGGTGCTGATTTAACCGTTGCAGCTTTGCCTGTTGATGAAGCTCAAGCAGAGGGTTTTGGCCTCATGAGAACAGATGATGTAGGAAATATAAAAGAATTCAGTGAAAAGCCCACTGGTGAGAAGTTGAAGGCAATGGCAGTAGATACTTCTAAATTTGGATTAAGTGAGGAGTCGGCTGCGGAAAAACCTTATCTAGCCTCTATGGGTATTTACGTTTTTAGCAGAAATACTCTTTTCGATCTTTTAAATAAATTTCCTAGTTATACGGATTTTGGTAAGGACATAATTCCTGAAGCCCTCAATAGGGGGGATACTCTTAAAAGTTATGTATTCGATGATTATTGGGAAGATATCGGCACCATTGGGGCATTCTTTGAGTCAAACCTTGCCTTGACTGAGCAACCAAAACCTCCATTTAGTTTTTATGATGAAAAATTTCCAATTTATACAAGACCAAGATTTCTTCCACCTTCTAAACTAGTAGATGCTCAAATTACTGATTCAATAGTCTGTGAGGGTACAATCTTGAAGTCATGCAGTATTTTGCATTGTGTTTTAGGTGTAAGAAGCAGGATTGAAAGTGATTCGGTTCTTGAAGACACTCTAGTTATGGGTGCCGATTTCTTTGAATCGCCTGAAGAGAGGATTGAATTAAGAAAAGGAGGCGGAACACCTCTTGGAGTAGGTGAAGGAACTACTGTAAAAAGGGCAATTCTTGATAAAAATACAAGGATTGGTGATAATGTCGTGATCATTAATAAAGATCGAGTAGAAGAAGCAGATAAGCCAGAATTAGGCTTCTATATTAGAAATGGAATTGTTGTAGTAGTAAAAAATGCAACTATTGCGAACGGAACTGTTATTTAAATCTTTTCGATCATTTTTCGCTGACATAAGTATTTTTTTTGAGCAATTTTGTTGAGTTGCAGGCACACTGTATTTATTGAGTTTTTTGATTTTTTATGTCCAAGGCACATTTCGGTTTAATAGGTCTTGGTGTTATGGGCGAAAATTTAGTTCTTAACGCAGAGAGAAACGGATTTTCTAGTGTAGTTTTTAATAGAACTTACTCAAAAACTGAAGAATTTTTACAAGGTCGAGGCCTTGGGAAGAATATTGAGGGAGCTGAAACTCTTCAAGAATTTGTTAACAAGCTAGAGAGACCTAGAAGAATTTTAATGATGGTAAAAGCTGGACCAGCAACAGATGCTGTTATAGACAATATTTCTGGATATCTAGAGGAAGGAGATTTATTAATAGATGGCGGTAACTCCCAATTTAAAGATACAGAAAGAAGGGTAAATACTCTTGAAAGTAAAAGTTTTGGGTACATTGGAATGGGAGTCTCTGGAGGTGCCAAAGGAGCTCTTGAAGGGCCAAGTATGATGCCCGGGGGGACTAAGGCTTCATATGATGCAATAGAAAGCTTATTAACTAAAATGGCTGCCAAAGTTGAAGACGGACCATGTGTTGCATATGTCGGACCAGGAGGCTCAGGTCATTTTGTAAAAACTGTTCATAACGGAATTGAATATGGAATTGAACAAATACTCGCAGAAGCTTATGACCTTATGAAGAGAGTCAAAGGTATGAACGGTCAGCAAATGTCAGAGGTATTTGGTATTTGGAATAATACTGATGAATTATCTTCTTATCTCGTTGAGATAACAGAGATTTGTCTAAATACTAAAGATGAGATAACGGGAGATGATGTCGTGGAGAAAATATTAGATAAAGCTGGCCAGAAAGGTACTGGGTTATGGACTGTTGTAAGTGCTTTAGAACTGGGGGTATCAGTCCCAACTATTTATGCATCTTTAAATGCAAGAGTAATGAGTTCTTTAAAAGAGCAACGTAGCGAGATTGAAAAAACTATTCCATCTAAAGAGATAGATGATTTTGACTTAGGAAATATATCTGATGGAATGAAACCTTTATTTGATGCTGTAGTACTTGCCACAATAGCTAGCTATGCCCAGGGTATGGACATTTTAAGAGAAGCATCTGCAGTATATAACTATGGTTTGAATATGCCGTCAATTGCTCAAATATGGAAAGGTGGTTGCATAATTAGATCAAAATTATTAAGTAAAATTCAAGATGCTTATAACAAAGATCCTAATCTAAAAAATTTAATTTTTGATGATTGGTTCAATAATGAAATTGCGACAAGATTAGATAACTTAGCTAAAGTTGTTTCTTTATCCACAAAAGCTGGTATACCAGTCCCATGTCTATCCAGTACCTTAGATTATTTGAATAGTTATAGAACCAATAGACTTCCTCAGAATCTTGTTCAGGCAATGAGAGACTGTTTTGGCTCTCATACATATGAAAGAATTGATAAGGAAGGTAGTTTTCATACTGAATGGATGAAATGATTGAAAAGGTTAAAAATGGATATACACTTAACATTTACAAAGACAAGTTAGAGCTAACTACAGCGGTTTTTAAGTTTATTGAAAGTCACATTATTCATACTTTAAAAAAGAAAGACAGGTTCAAATTTTGTGTAAGTGGAGGTTCAACTCCTAAATCTGTCTATAAGCTTTTATCAAAAAGTGATCTTAGATGGGATATGGTTGATGTCTTTTTAGGGGATGAAAGATGTGTTGATCCAAATTCAGAATTGAGTAACTCGTTAATGTTGAAGAATTCATTGTTAACTAATTTTGGATCTAAAGTTTTTTTTTATGAAATTTTCAATGATTTAAATGCTGATGATGAAGCTACAAAAAATCAATTTATTTCTAAATTATTTGAAAAATGCGGATCAAACCCTCCAACTTTTGATTTGACATTATTAGGTCTTGGAGACGATGGTCATACAGCCTCACTATTCCCTTATCAAAAAAATAATAATGTAGATGATTTTGTTATTTTTAATGAAGGTAAGGGTTTAAAAAGAATTTCATTAACTCCAAAGGTTCTTTCAGCTTCTTCAAAGATAGTATTTTTAGTTAGTGGAGCTTCTAAAAGAATTGCTCTTGAGAGGTTATTAGATGAAAAAGAGCCACCAGATAGAACACCATCAAAATTAGTAAAATCTATTAATCAAATTTCAATATTTTGTGATCATGAATCAGCAAAAGAATTAGAAATTTAGTTAAAGTCTAGTAATGATTTAAATTATTTAATGAGTAAGAAAAAATTTTTATTCCAGAAAAAGCAGTTCGATGGTTGGAAAACATTAAATGATACTGTTATGGGCGGATCAAGTTCAGCTTATTGTGAAATTTCAAATACGGGTTTGATATTAAAGGGTAATATTGTCGAGAAAGCAGGAGGATTTGTTAGTTGTAGATCGTCTATATATAAACCTTCTTTAAATGTATCTGAGTATTCATCCTTTGAATTAAATATTGATGGACAAGGAAGAACTTTTAAATTTGCTGTCGCTTGTGAAGATGATCTACTAGGACTAACTGAATTTATTCCGGGTGGACTTAGATGGATTAAATCATTCCCAACAAAAAAATTCGGGACAACAAATGTTCAAATTCCTTTTAGTGAGTTAAAACCTTCAGTAAGAGCTAATAAAGTAAGTTTTCCATTTAAATTCAAGCCATCTAAAATTAAAAGATTTCAACTACTACACTCTAAGTTCGGTGATGATGGATTACTTAATAATGAGTTTAAACAGGGTTCAATAAAAGTTTTAATTAAATCAATAAGTGTTATTTGAAAATCCACCTAAAAATATAGAGAGCTTAATCGCTAAGTCAGCAGATTTAACAAATAAACCTTTTGTTCATTCTGTAGTAAAAATAAATGGTAAATACGAATTCGAAGATGAAGATATTGATTTAACAGTTAATATATTATGTCGAGATAAAGAAGGTAAAAGATTAGAAATTTATGATCTTGAATTAGAACTTTTTAAATCAAATAATGAGTTGGTTTTAGTAATCTCTAAGCTTAACTTCCCTGATGAACCAATATTATGGTGTGGAGTTAAAACATTATGGATGGATAGCAATAATGGGAAAAAATGCAACTCACCAAAATACAGCCCTAGATTGGAAAATTTAGCAAATAGGATAAAAAGTTTTATTGATTAAGAAAATAAAATTTGAGCTGATTTATAAATCAGTAACAGCCCCTAAACTTGATGTGCTTACAATTCTCGAATATTTTGAAAGAATTCCTCTTTTGTATTTTTGAATAGGTTTTACCCAATCTTTTTTTCTTTTTTCTAATTCTTCGTCAGATAAATCAACTTCAATTAGTTGTTTTACAGCATCTACTGTAATTAAATCACCTTGTTTTATTAGAGCAATATTTCCTCCTACAGCAGCCTCTGGAGCTATGTGACCCACAACAAGACCATAGGTACCCCCGCTAAATCTGCCATCGGTAATTAAAGCCACCTTCTCTCCTAGCCCTTGACCAACAATCGCAGATGTTGGAGCTAACATTTCTCTCATGCCTGGACCTCCTACAGGACCTTCGTTTCTAATAACAACAACATCACCAGCTTTGATATCGTTATTTAATATCGATTTTAAACAATCCTCTTCACTTTCAAAAATCTTTGCAGGACCTGTTAATACAGGGTTTTTTACTCCGCTAATTTTGGCTACAGAACCTTCGCTGGCTAAGTTACCCTTTAATATCGCTAGATGTCCTTTTTTATAAAGAGGATCATCTATGTCTCTTATGACATTTTGATTTGTTGGAGGCTTATCTGGGATATTCTGTAAGTATTCTGAGATGGTTTTGCCTTCAATGTTTTTGCAATCGCCATGAATTAATCCTGCATTCAAAAGTATTTTCATTACTTGTGGAATCCCACCTGCCTTGTGAAGATCTACCGTCACATATTTACCACTCGGTTTAAGGTCACAAATAACGGGTACTTTTTGTCTGATTCTCTCAAAATCATTAATGTCGATATCTATTCCTGCAGTATTCGCAATAGCTAAGATGTGCAATACCGCATTTGTTGATCCGCCAATTGCCATAATTACTGATATTGCATTTTCAAATGCTTTCTTAGTCATTAGGTCTAGAGGTCTTATATCTTTTTCTATCGCAGAGACTAATATCTCAGCACTTTTATCTGCACTTAGTTCTTTTTCAAGATCTTCAGCAGCCATAGTGGAACTGTGAGGAAGACTTAACCCTAATACTTCAATAACCGCAGACATTGTATTAGCTGTAAACATTCCTCCACAGCTACCAGCACCAGGAATACAATTTTTCTCAACTTGGATTAGCCTTTCTTCATTAATTTTGCCTGATGTTAATTGTCCAACAGCTTCAAATGCACTAACAACAGTAAGATCTTCTCCATGCAATTTCCCAGGCTTTATTGTCCCTCCATAAATGAAAATTGAGGGAATATTCATTCTTGCGATCGCAATCATGGCACCCGGCATATTTTTATCACATCCACCTATAGCAAGTACTCCATCCATACTTTGAGCATTGCATGCTGTTTCAATTGAATCAGCAATAACTTCTCTTGAAACTAGGGAATATTTCATGCCCTCTGTTCCCATAGAAATTCCATCACTTACTGTTATAGTCCCAAACATCTGAGGCATTCCACCTGATCTTTTTATTGACTCTTCAGCTTTTAGAGCTAACTTATTTAAACCCATATTGCATGGTGTTATGGTGCTGTATCCATTTGCAACTCCAATAATAGGTTTATTAAAATCTTCATCATTAAATCCAACAGCTCTTAACATCGATCTGTTAGGGGATCTTTGCACACCTTGGGTTATTGCAGATGATCTGAGTTTATTCATATTATTTGAGAACCTTTTTTATTCTATTGCCCCAACTCTTCAAGTTGCTTCCTCACATCAGCAATTGCAGAATTAAGTTGCTCAACTTTCTTCTCCAGATTCTCTCCTTCAACTTCATTTATATTTTCATTTGAATCAATCGCTTCTGAGCCGTCTTGAATTCTGGAGGAATACATCATTGCTTTTTGTTTTTTTTCCTCCTTTCTTTTGTCTGCTTCGGATATTAACCACCAAGCTAGACCTGCTGCTCCAATAAAAGCACCGCTTATTAATGATAAAAGATTATTTGAAGACGAATCTCTGTATTCAGACATTGGTAAAATATTTACTCCTATATTATATATTAGTTCTTATCTTGAAATATAGTACTTAAACGCGATAGAGGATTCCCAATACCCGGTACTAATAATTGTGTTTTGTCGTCTTCCTCATCTATGCAAGAAGTGTAAATTACCTGATTAGGGAGTAATTTAGCAATTTCATTTAACCCTTTATTTGAGCAAATAGCAGTTATTAAAAGAATCCTATTTGAATCAACACCTAATTCCTTTAATTTAATTAAAGTTTCTAATGTTGTTGATTTTGTTGTTATTTGTTCTGAATAAAATATAACTCCTTCATTTGGTTCAATAGTTTTAGGAAGGTCTCCTAATGAGAGGGTTGAATTAGGAATTACTTCTTTAGATCCAAACCAAAGAGATAACCCTTCGGGCAACATTGCGAGCACTTTTATTGGATAATCATTATTAATAAAGAATCCATCTGCGTCTCCATTATCAGTATTTACTATTTCTTTTTTATATGGCAGCCAATTACGTAATGCTTCATATGTAAGCCATTTCCCTAATTGCTCATATCCTGTTGAGTACAAAATATTTGGAGTATTTTTGTCTCGCAATATTGAAAGCCAATGTTTTATTAATGGATGAGGAGGAACAATAACCTTTAGTGACATTGCCATATATTTTCCTTTAAGATACTCTTACAAACTTTATATACTTAAGTTCTAAAATACAGTCTTATTATGATTAAATCAATTGTTTTCCCCTCACTAAAAAATGCATTAATTACTTTGTTATTCGTTGGGATTTTATTTTTTAATTCTGTAAATTCTGCATGGGCTAAAAGACCTCCTGAGATTAGAAACCAGCAAGACCTTAATTTAGAGCCAGATATGCATGGTCAAGACTTAAGCGGTAACGAATACGTTAAGTTTGATTTGAATGGGTTTAATTTCAGTGAAAGTAATTTAGAAGGGGCGGTCTTCAATAATAGTAAATTGCAAAACTCAAAGTTTACTGGAGCAAATTTAAGAGATGCACTAGCTTATGCAACAGACTTTACAGATGCTGATCTTTCGGATGTTAATTTTACTAATGCTTTATTAATGGAGAGTAATTTTGAAGGTGCGAAAATAGATGGTGCAGATTTTACTGATGCTGTTCTTAGTCGTACACAACAAAAACAATTATGTGCGATTGCTAATGGCACAAATAGTTCTACAGGAGAAAGTACGGAATATAGTTTAGGTTGTTAATCATAAAAGATGAAAAAAAAAATACCAGTTATAATAGTTTCGGGATTTCTTGGTTCAGGTAAAACAACTTTTCTAAGATATCTATTAAAAGAGAGTAATAAAAAATTTGGTTTAATAATTAATGAATTTGGTGATGTTGGAATTGATGGTGATTTGATTAAAAGTTGTGATAAATGTGATGAATCTGAAGAAGACTGCGTAATTGAATTAAACAATGGATGTTTATGTTGTACTGTTCAAGATGATTTTGTTCCATCAATAAAAGCTCTCCTAGAATTTAATCCTCCTATCGAATCAATAATTATCGAAACAAGTGGCTTGGCACTACCAATTCCCTTAATTCAAGCACTTAACTGGCCTGAGATTAGGTCTTCCATCTACCTTGATGTTGTTGTTGGTATCGTTAATGGAGAATCAATGCTTAATGGTTCACCAATTAATGATTTAAATAAAATAACAAAACAATATAATGAAACAGATAAAATTGATCACAACGCCACTATAGATGAACTTTTTGAGGAGCAACTAGAAGTTTCTGATATCGTTTTAGTCTCTAGATCAGATATCTTAAATGATGATCAGTTTGACATTGTAAAAAATAAAATTCAAGGAAGTCTAAATTCATATACACCAGTCCTTAAATCCAAGAATGGCAAAATTGATTTAAATTATCTATTTGATTTTAATTTTAAAAAAGAGACTTATAAAGAATTTTTAACGGAAGAACATGACCATAATCATGTTGAGCTTGTATCAGATTCATTTAAATTAAATTATTTCCTTGAAAAAAATGACTTTGAAAAGGAGATGTCAAAAATCTTGGATGAATTAAACATTCTTCGAATAAAAGGACGTATTTGGATACCAAACAAATCATTGCCTTTACAAATACAAATTGTTGGAAAGAAAATTAATACTTGGTTTGAAGAAGCTCCAAACAATTGTTGGAGACCAAATGATAATGCTGGGCTTGAATTAGTAATAATTTCCTTTGATGAAAAATCTATAAAAACTTTCAATAGAAAAATTAAAGAGAAATTTAAGATTTTAAGTGACCCAAAAATAGCAATTTGACTTTATAGTTAGCTGTCGGGATACTTACTACAGTAGACAGCCCAAGATGGAAAATCCAAAAATTGCTTTAAAACAAAGAATCTCTGAAGAAGTTACTCCAATTGATAAAATAAAATGTTCAAAATGTGGAGGGGCAGGAAATTTCAAAACACATGAAAATTCAAGAAGAACTTGCTTAGTTTGTTTTGGTAGAGGCTACATAAACATTTAATAATTCAGAAAACCTTAAGCTAAAAAAATATTTGTTTATTAATCAATAGTACTTTTTATTAAAATTTAAACTAATCTTCTAGTAGAAATTAATTTTTAATTGGACCAATTTGCTGTAAAAGTTTTTGTAAGACTAAGACCCTCAGTTTTAGATCCAGCAGGGGAAGCTACTAAATCTGCTTCTATAAAACTTGGAGCCGAGGGAATAAAATCATTACGTATAGGAAAAATGATTGAGGTGAAAATAGAAGGTAATGGTGAAAACGAAGTAAGAGAAAAAATTGATTTATTGTGTGATAGGTTATTCGCAAATACTGTTATTGAAGATTATGAGTATTCACTAGAAAAATTATAAGATGGATAATTTCACTGTAGGAGTTGTTGTCTTCCCTGGTTCTAATTGTGATCGTGATGTTTCATGGGCATTGGAAGGTTGTCTAGACATAAGAACAAAGTACATATGGCATGAGTCTTCAGATTTAAGTGATGTAGATGCAATAGTTTTACCTGGAGGATTTAGCTATGGTGATTATTTAAGATGCGGAGCAATTGCGAGATTCTCTCCATTAATAAATGCCTTGGATGAGTTTGTTAAAAGCGGGAAAAGAGTTTTAGGAATTTGTAATGGTTTTCAAATTTTGACTGAATCAGGGTTTTTGCCTGGTGCTCTTGTTGCAAATAAAAATCTTAATTTTATCTGTGATGACGTTGAACTGGATATTGTTTCTTCAAAAGGAGGTTGGTTTAATAATGGAGATGAGAAACAAACTATTAAGTTGCCAATAGCACATGGGGAAGGAAGATATCATTGTGATTCTGATACTTTAAAAAAACTTGCAGATAATGAATTGATTGCTTTGAGATATAAAAATAATCCTAATGGGTCCTCATTCGATATCGCAGGCATAACTAATGAAAAGGGAAATGTTCTAGGTTTAATGCCTCATCCAGAGCGAGCATGTGACGATACAATTGGTGGGACTGATGGTCTCTTTACATTAAAATCATTAATATTGAAATAAAAAAAAGACCCCCAATTTGGAGGCCTTTTTTATTTAATTTGGGAAGAAATTAAACAGTAGCTTTTACTTTTGGATCTAAATCACCTTTTGCGTAAAGATCAGCAAAGTAATTTGTGCTGTTTTGTTTGATCTTACTTGCTTGACCTTCGCACCAGAACTGCTTGTATCTATCAAGACAAACTTGCTTCATGTATTTTCTAGCAGGTTTGTTGAAATGTCTTGGGTCAAAGTTTGCCTTATCAGCAAATGCTGCCTCTCTAACCGCGGCAGTGAAAGCAAGTCTGTTATCGGTATCAATGTTGACTTTCCTAACTCCATTTCTTATTCCCTCTTGAATCTCTTCAACAGGAACACCATATGTTTGAGGAATTTCACCACCATATTTGTTAATGATATCCAACCATTCTTGAGGAACTGAACTAGATCCATGCATTACAAGATGGGTATTTGGAAGTGCTTTATGAATTTCAGCAATTCTGCTTATTGCAAGAACTTCTCCTGTAGGTTTTCTTGTGAATTTATAAGCACCATGACTTGTACCTATAGCAATAGCTAATGCATCAACTTTTGTCTTGGCAACAAAATCTGCAGCTTCTTCAGGATCAGTCAAAAGCATATCTGTAGAAAGTTCACCTTCAAATCCATGACCATCTTCTGCTTCACCTTTCCCTGTTTCTAATGAACCTAAGCAACCTAATTCTCCTTCAACACTAACCCCAACTGAATGAGCAAAATCTACTACTTTTTTAGTAACTGCAACATTATATTCGTAACTAGCGGGTGTTTTTGCATCTGCCTCTAGAGAACCATCCATCATTACTGATGTGAAACCATTTATTGCTGCTGAATAACATGTTGATGGCTCATTACCATGGTCTTGGTGCATTACCACTGGAATATTAGGATATGTTTCTGTAGCAGCAAGGATTAGATGACGTAAGAAAATTTCTCCTGCATAATTTCTTGCCCCTCTTGAAGCTTGAAGGATTACTGGACTATCAGTTTCATATGCTGCTTCCATGATTGCTTGAACTTGCTCAAGATTATTAACATTGAAAGCTGGAATACCGTAACCATTCTCAGCAGCGTGATCTAAAAGTAGTCTTAGTGGAACGAGGGCCATAATTAAAATAAGTTAGATGCTATACAAAGCACTTGTTTCCGCGAGTTTAGTACAAAGAGGGATCAAATGTCACGTAATTAGATATACAAAATCTATATTTTTATATTTAACCCACTCTTCGACGATTCTCTTATAGCTTCGCAAACTTTATGACTAGCAAGTCCCTCACATAAGCCTGGGATGATGGGTGTTTTATTAAAAATACTCTCAGCCCATAAATTTTGAATTCTTAAAACTGGAGCTATTCTCCCATCAGTCCATGTTTTTTCAAAATTAAAATTTGAATCTGCTGTTAGATTTTGTATTTTATTTTCGTTGTTTGAATATTTCAAATTAAAGCCATGGACATAATCTTTTTGGTTCTCGCTTTTAAGAATAAGTGAACCTTCGCTTCCATATATTTCTAAACTAAATCCTCTACCGTTTTTAGAAATTGACGATAAAGATACCTGACATGGAATAAGATTGGAGCTGTAGTTTGATATTTCTATATTAGCGAGACAAACATCCTCGCTAGTAACATCATCTAAATCAGATGAATTAGGCAAAGGTCTTTTTTTAATTGATGTGGCTAACTTACCAGATACATTTATTGATTCTCCAAAGAACCAATTCAACATATCGAATGCATGAGTACCTAAGGCGCCAATAACTCCTCCACCTTTTTCTTCCAAAGAATACCAATTCCAAGCTCTTCTAGGATCGGATCTGCTCCCCATTAACCAATCTAATTTTACTAAATATATATCTCCTAAGATATTTTCATCAATAAGTTTTTTTGTCTGGAGAAAAAGAGGTACTGCTCTATATTCAAAATCTACACATACGCTTAAATTATTAATCAAAGATATTCTTTGAAGCACTTCAATTTCAGAGGAAGATATTGAAACAGGTTTTTCTAGTAGTAAATTTTTATTATTCTCAAGAGCTTGTTTTGCTAATTTAAATCTTGATTCAGGAGGGGTGGCAATTATAATTCCATCAATTTCTGGAGATTTAACTAATTCTTCCCAATCATGAAAAAACTCTAATCCAGTTTCTTTTTCTAGAATCGATTTCTGCTTTTTCTCATAATGATAAATAGCTACAGGCGTTAAATAATCAGACTCTTTTAATGCTTCTAAATGAACTTTTTTCCCAAATCCTAGTCCAGCGATGGCTATTTTTAATTTATTTTTAGTATTCATTCTTATCCATTAATAAACTCTGAACAACTATTTTCAATAACAACATCTATTAGTTCATCATTATTAGAAGTTTGCCATTTTGAATTAAATTGAGGAATTCCATTTATGGAAGTATCTTTGAACTTTTTTTCATCGCAATTAATTCTCATTACATATAGTGATAACTCTCCATCATTATTGGAATTAGTTGGATTTTTAAAGAACTTTGTTAAGACACTTATTTCACCATTGGGAAGCGATTTAATACTCCCTTTATCAAGCCATTCTTTCCCATCATCATTCTTTTTAAGGAGAACCCAATCAACATTTCCTATTGCATATGAATAGGAAGCAAAATTCAAAAGAAACAATAAAAGGCTTAAAGAAAAATAAAATAAATTAGAAATTACTCTCATTTTATAAATTTGCTTTTTCGAGTTCTTTTACACCGTGGATTTTTAAAATTTTAGTCAAAGTAGTCTTGAGATCTTTCCTTTTTACTATTACATCAACAAAACCATGCTCAAGGAGATATTCAGCTGTTTGAAAATTATCTGGTAATTTTTCTCTTAATGTTTGTTCAATAACCCTTCTTCCGGCAAATCCAATAAGAGCTTTAGGCTCCGCCAAAATTAAATCACCTAACATAGCAAAGCTGGCTGTTACCCCTCCAGTGGTTGGATGAGTTAATAACGGCATATATAGAAGATTTTTTTCTTTATGTTTTTTAAGTGCTCCAGATATTTTTGCCATTTGCATGAGACTTAACATACCTTCTTGCATCCTTGCTCCACCTGATGCGCAAACAATAAGAATCGGATAATTTTCTATTGTTGCTCTTTCAATTATCCTTGTAATTTTTTCTCCAACTACTGAACCCATGGATCCTCCCATAAATCTAAAATCCATAACAGCTAATGCTAAAGGCATTGAATTTACAGAACAAAAACCTGTTATGACCCCATCTCTTAAACCAGTCCCTGCTTGACTTTCTTTGATTCGATCAGCATAAGACCTTCTATCTTTAAAACCTAAAGGATCTGTAGGACTTAGTGAAGTATCAAACTCTTTGAATGAATTTTTATCGGCAATTATATTTATCCTTTCATCACTATTAATCCTATTATGATGACCACAATTGCTACAAACATTGAAATTTGAAATTAGGTCTTTTCTATAGGCTACTTGCGAACATTCTGAACATTTAACCCACAAACCATCTCCCTCGTCAGTATCTTGCGAAACTTTCCCAACAAATTGATCTTTACGCCTTGCGGCAAACCAGTCGATTAATGACACAACGTTAACTGTTTTTTCTATTTAAATCTAAGCAAGGTACTTTTATCAAGAAAGATATATAAATATTTGAGATTTAATAGATTAGTCACTCCTTAATCCTTAGAAAAAAACAAAGATTTGAGTTGATAATCAAAAATTAATTATCCTTTATTTTTCTCCTCAATCATTTTATGAATTATTGGAGTAAGAATAAGTTCCATTGCGAAACCCATTTTTCCGCCATTTACAACAATACTGGTAGGACTTGACATAAATGAATCGTGAATCATTCCAAGCAAGTATTGAAAATCAATTCCCCATTTCTCTCTTGCTCCTTTTCTGAAATGTATAATAACGAAGCTCTCGTCAGGAGTTGGTATATTCCTGCATATGAAAGGATTGGAAGTGTCAATTGTGGGAATCCTTTGGAAATTAATATCGGTTTTACTGAATTGTGGACAAATGTGATTTATATAATCAGGCATTCTTCTCAATATAGTATCCACAATGGTTTCGGCTGAGTAACCTCTTTCTGCATTATCTCTATGGATTTTTTGAATCCACTCTAAATTTGTTATCGGAACAACGCCAACAAGTAAATCAGCATAAGATGCCACATTGTATCCATTACCTTCCACCCCGCCATGTAAGCCTTCATAAAAAAGTACGTCTGTTCCCTCAGGAATATCTTCCCATGGAGTAAATTGTCCTGGTTCTAAGGATGTCCCAAGTCTTGTATTGTGTTCTTCCGCTTCTTCAGGACTATGTAGATAATATCTTTTCTTCCCTCCACCAGTTTCACCATAAATTTTAAAAAGTTCTTCTAGCTTGTCAAAAAGATTAGCCTCTGGACCAAAGTGAGAAAAGTTTTCACCTTTAGAAAGTGCCTCTGACATAGCTTTTTTCATAGGCATCCTCTCAAACCTGTGGTAACTATCACCTTCTACAACTGCGGGGACAATATCTTCTCTTGCAAAAATGTGCTCAAAGGCTCTTTTTACTGTACTTGTTCCTGCTCCTGAAGATCCTGTTACAGCGACTACTGGATGACGTTTTGACATTTTTTAAAAACAATATCTAATGATTCTGACAGGTCATATGCCTACTTTATGTTCAACTTAAAAATAATTTTTTATTTATTAATTTTTTTTAAATTTCATCTATTATTTTATCTCCAATTTCACTGCAAGATAATACTTCGGAATAACCATCAGCTAAATCAACTGTTCTAAATCCTTTTGATAAAACTTTATCGATAGCAGTTTCTAAATTTTCTGCGGCTTCTTCTTCATTTAATCCAATTTTTAACATCATGGAGGCGGATAAAAGCATTGCTATAGGATTTGCTATGTTTTTACCAGCTATATCAGGAGCCGAACCATGAACGGGTTCAAAAACTCCTGGACCATTATTGTTTAGAGATGCAGATGGAAGCATACCAATAGAACCAGTTAACATAGCGGCTAAATCGCTTAAAATATCACCAAATAAATTACTAGTTAAAATTACATCAAATTGACTGGGATCTCTAACTAATTGCATTGCTGCATTATCAACATACATATTGCACAAAGATATATTTGTATCTTTTGAGGTAATATTTAAAACTGTATCTCTCCACAATTGACTAACCTCAAGAACGTTTGATTTATCAACAGAACATATTTTTTTATTCCTTTGGTTAGCAATTTTTATTGCTATTTCAGTTATTCGCTGTATTTCGGCTGAATCATAAACCATCGTATTGAAAGCTTTTGGTACTTTTGTATTTGTTATATGTCCTCTTGGTTTCCCAAAATAAATACCCCCTATTAATTCTCTTACAACAATAAGATCTACATTCTCAACGATTTCTTTTTTTAATGTACTTGCATCTAAAAGAGATTTTCTTATTTTGATAGGCCTTATATTCGCGAAAAGGTTTAGGGCAGATCTTAACTTTAGTAACCCACTTTCTGGCCTTAATTCTCTTGCAAGAGAGTCATATTTAATATCTCCAACACATGCTAAAAGTACAGCATCACTTTTTTTGCATTGATCTAGTGTCTCATCTGGAGCAGGAGTCCCATAATTTTCATAAGCTATTCCTCCAAATAATTTTTCAATAATCTCAATATCGAAATTATGATTTTTTGAAAGCTTTTTTAAAACTTTTTTTGAAACTCCTGAAATCTCTGGCCCAATTCCGTCTCCAGACAATAAAACAATTTTATATTTCTTCATTTAAATTTTTGTTTAATAGAACAATAAATTATTGCTTGTCTAATTGTCTAAGCTTTTTTGCTAATTCTGGTAATTTTTTAAAAATACTTGAACTCCTTAGCCATGATTTATTTTCCATCGCGGGGAAACCACTAATTACCTTGCCATCTTCTATGTCACAATGGATTCCACATTTTGAACTCGCTATGACATTATTCCCAACTTTTACTCTGTTATTGACTCCTACTTGCCCTGCCAAAATAACACCATCTCCAATATTTGCTCCTCCAGCGATACCAACTTGAGCTGCAAATGCGCAATTCTTACCAATTTTAACTCCATGACCTATTTGTACTAAATTATCCAACTTTGTTCCCTCATCAATAAAAGTAAATCCTACTGCGGGTCTATCTATACAACAATTTGTTCCAATTTCTACAAAACTCATTATTTTTACACCACCTTTTTGAGGCATCTTTACCCATTTGCCATCTTTAGGAATAAAACCAAATCCTTCTGATCCAATAACAGAATTTGAATTAATTACACAATTATTTTTTAGAGTGGTATTTTCGTAAATAACACAATTTGGATGAATTATATTATTATGTCCTATTTGAACATTGCCTAAAATTGATGATCCAGAGAGAATATGATTATTGTCACCAATTACAGTATTTTCTCCGATATAGACTTTAGGTCCAATATGGCAATCTGCTCCAATTATTGCTGTTTTATCAATAACCGCTGAAGCGTGAATTCCTGGTTTGTAATTGATAGTTTTATATAAACAATTCAATACTTCCGCAAATGCAATTCTTGGATTTTTAACTATTATGTTTGATATATTGAGTTTCTTTAGGGCACTAACAATTTCATGGTTGTTAGAAGTTATAATTGCTGATGCTTTAGTTTGATCTAATTTTTCTTTAAGGATATTATTTTCTTCTAAAAAAGATATTTGATTGTTAACTGCAGTATCTAATGAGGCAGCATCATCTATATTTAAATCTTCAAAAATATTGGCACTAATAAAATTTGAATTTCCTTTTTTTATTAGATCAACTAAATCACTTAAAAGCATTTTTCAGTTTTAATTATTTTCTAAGAGAGAGCAAGAACATCTCTATGTACGACAATTATTGAAGAGTTGTTATTTTCTTTATTGTTTAAGATACTTCTTAATTTGTCGCTACTTATGGATACTAAACCTTTTGCAACTTCTTTATCATTTGTATTTACGATTTTAACAGCTTGATTAACCGTAAAGCTTCCTTCTACTTTTTTAACACCAACCGCTAAAAGTGAGGCACCTTTTTTTTTAATTGCAAAAGAAGCTCCATCATCTAAGGTGATTTTCCCTACTGTGTGAATGGCATGAGAAAGCCAACTTTTTTTGTTTCCTATAGGTTTTTCTATTGGATAAAATAAAGTTCCAATTTTATTATCATTAAAAATTTCAATTAAGTTTGTTTTATTAGTCCCATCAACTAGTTGAACTTCAACCCCTCCTTTTGTTGCTATTTCTGCAGAAATTAGTTTTGTAGAAATTCCTCCTGTTCCCCATTCATTATGTGAGTTTTGAATGTTTTTATCTTTAATTTCTTTTAATTCACTATTATGAACCTCTTTAATAGGATGCGCATCTTTATTATTACGTGGGTCTTTTGAGTATAGATTTTCAATATCGGTTAATAAAATAAGTTTGTTAGCCTTTATAGCTAAGGCTACTAAGGCAGAGAGGGTATCATTATCTCCATATTTAAGCTCCTCATTTGCTACGGTATCATTTTCATTTACTATTGGAATAACATTCAAATCGATTAATTTTTTTAAAGTTTTAGAAGCGTTGTTGAATGATTCACGTGAATTGAAATCAGCTTTCGTGATTAAAATTTGAGCAATATTTTGACCTAATTTATTAAATACTTTATCGTACAAAGTCATTAAATTAACTTGGCCTACTGCAGCAGTAGCTTGAAGGGTACTTAAATCGTTTGGTCTCGTTTTAATATTTAATTTTTGGCAGCCTAATCCAACGGCTCCACTAGTTACTAAAATTAATTTATTTCCTTTTGTAAGAAAATTTTTAAAGGATCTACAAAGGGTTTCAATAACTTCTTCAGTAGATGTTTCCTCTGTTCCTCTTAAAATACTAGTACCAATTTTTATAACCCAAATTTTCATTTTATAAAATGAGAAATTAATTTTTCTATAGTCAAAGTTAAATTAAATTTTATAGGCAAGCCATCTCTCTTTAATCGCTTAACTAAAATTGTTTTTATATTACATCTATTCCCAACGATAATATCTGTTAAAATCCTGTCGCCAATAATGGCTATATTTTTTGGTTGATCGCCAATCTCTTTAATAGCAGACAAAGTTACTTTTTTTCTTGGTTTTGATGCATTGTATTTGTATTTTAGATTTAATTCTTTCGCTATTTTCGCGATCCTTTTTTCTGATGGATTATTACTTATAAGATATAAGGTGAAAAGTTTTTTAGATTCTCTGATCCAATTTTTTACAGCTTTTGGGATCATATTTGACTTTCTATTTACTAGAGTTCCATCCACGTCCAGTAATAATGAATGAATTCCTTTTTTTTGTAACTTAGATTGAGAAATTGCATATATTGGTAAATTTGAATCCCAATTGACTTTTAAGACAGATCTCATTTATTTTTAAGAATTACTTTTTTCAAGCTCAGTTTCAATCAAAGGTTGAATTTTATCGAACTCATCATCTTCAACTAATAAGGCACCTTTGTCTTTTAATTTGCCCACAATAAAAAAAGGATCTAGTGGAATATATAAGCCATATTCTTGGTCAAAAAGATTAAAGTTAACAAGCAATTCATAACTCTCACTATCATCATCGGCGTAATCTTCTTCTAATTCATCGTAAATTGGTTCTTCAAGTTCTCCTGATACCGTTAATGTTACTGCTGATCTAATAAGTCTTAAATCATGTTCTTGAAGAACGGCTTCAGCATTTTTTAGTATTTGTTCATTTTTATCTATTTTCTCAATTAGTTCAGGTTCATCTTTTTCATTTATCTTGAAAAGACTTACTGGAGTATCAACTGGTGTTAATAAAGCATATTCTTGTCCTTCAACACTTACTAATTGTTCAAGATAACAAAATATCTCGTTTCCACTTGAGTCATTTAATATAAGTGTCTGCGCATCATAATTATCATTTGAGTTGGTTTCTTTCATTTAAAAATTATCTATCCTTTTTAATACTAATATTTTATCTGAGGTTTACCAGTTAATTCTTCTAATTCGGGACCTTCTTCGATCCATTGTTCAAGTATTATTTTTGCTGAAAAACTATCTATCAATCCGGATTTATCTTTTTTAATTCGAAATCTATTTGAAGATTCCCAAGTTGAACTATGTTCGTTGACATAAGAAAATGGCAGCTTTAATTCATTTGAAAGTAATTGACCGTAATTTTTACAGTCGATGGCTTGAGAGGTCATTTGACCTTTCTCATCAAGTGGAAGACCAACAATAAAACCAGTTAAATTAAATTCATTTATATGATTTCTAATAATTTCAATCTCTTGATTATTTTCAAACCTTTTTACGGCTGGCAGTATATTTGATGTTATGCATAGGGGATCACAATAAGCCAATCCTATTCTTTTGGTACCTACATCCAAACTCAAAATTGACCTGAGTTTGGGTTTGTAAAATTTCACTTTGTTTTTAATGGAAATGGAGATGGATATGGATTACCTTGTGGACTTAATTTTTCAAAGATTGATTCCAAAGATTGATTTATTTTATTTACTTGTTTTACTTCATTCTTAACAATTGTGTTCCTGATAAGAATAATTTCTTGATTTTTTTCTTTAAGATCACATTCTTCGAGAAAAAGATTTAATTGAGAATTTTCTTTATAGGTTTTTAAATAAGATAAAGGAGATTTTTCAAAAAATCCTTTTATAAATTCTTTGAGAATAGAATTGAATCTCTCATCCCAAAATCTATTAATTGTTAAAGTATAAATTTCTTCGTTTTGATAATTTATATCTTTTAAAATTGTGCATAAAACAGAATCTTCATGTATTAGGGCACCACTTTTAGAGTTATTTCTTTTTAAAATATCATCTTGATTAAAATCTAAAATATTTCTTATTAAGGGCGATTGATTTGATCTTATGAAATTCACTATTTTCAAAATATTTTGTTGATTAATTTTTTGGAATGCATTAATTAAGGAATAGCTTTGGATATTTTGCTTTACATATTTATTTAGATCACAACCATCCCAAAGTATTATTTCTCCTAAGGGTTGAAAGCCTAATTCTCTTGAGGTTGATATTAGATGAACATTGTTTATATCTGCGTTAATTATCCAACTTGAAGTTTTGATGTCTTTTATTGAGATAGATTTTTTTATCAATCCTAAAGTTAATTGTTTATCTGTTAGAGGACATTTGCTGATGATTAACTTGGGCTTAGATATTTTTAAGCAAGTCTCCTTTTTGTTTAAAGGGAAAATATTCAAATAACCAATAATTTCGTTTCCAGAAATAGCAATTATGCATTTATTTTTATTTTTCTTAAGATTATTTAAAAAAATTTTTAAGTCATCAAAGGTATTTATAATTGCCATCTTTAAGAACCAATTATTCAATTCCTTATTTTTAATATCAATTAAAAGGTTAATGTGCCGAATATGGAGTTCTTCAAAAGTTACTTTCATTCCTTTTTTAGATTGAAAAGAATTAGAGGTATCTTTTTCCATTTACTTTTTTTCTCTTATTAACACTATAGGAGTTTTTTCATCTCCATTGCCAGCTGGATTAGATATTAGGTTTCCTTTGAGTATTTTATTTACTGCTTTATTTGAACTAGCTAAGACTTTCACACCTCCAAGATCATTAACATCGACCACAGCAACATCTATATTTAGATAGTTCGAGACCTCCTTACAAAATAAATCCGCATTGAGAGGACCCATAACTATACTCTTGTCGTAAGGTTTAACTGTACCGCTTATATCATCAATGAGAGATGATTCTGAACCAGTTAACCTATAAAACATACCCTTAATACCAACTAATTTGAAGAGAAATCCAACAAATAGTGAAAAGGTTATTCTTGTAACTCCGATTCTATTTATTAATAATTGCATGCCGCAAGCTGTTGCGAGACTGCTTGTAGGGTTAAAAAAGTAACATAAAGCTTTCGAAAATAAACTATATTCTAAATTTTGAGGGGAAATATATCTATTTTGCATAATCGCTAGCGGACTCTCACCGATTGTTAAAATATCATTTTTTTCTACAATTCCTTTGCAGTATTCAATCACGGTATTTACTGGATTATCAAAGCAACCAAGTAAATCAGTTTTAATAGCAAAAGCTTTATATTTATTATTTAAAGGAATTTCAAAAACTTCTTTTGGCCTTTGTTTTTGACCATCTAAATTAATTAACAAACAATCCTTATTATTTGAAATACCAAAATGTCCATAGTTCTCCCAAAATACTTTTAACCATAGATACTTTATTTTTTCTCTAAAATTATTATTACTAAATTTATATATGATTCTTAAAAATAATTCTGAATTTGACTTGATAATTGTTGTTGGCCAGTAATTATTTAAATTCTTAATTTTATTATTTTCTTCGTATATATAAATATCTTCTTGATAATTAAAATTTTGGCAATATTCGTTACCTTTACTTTTAAAAAAGTCTAATTCAAAATTTATATTAGATACCATCGTCTCTTTTGTTTTGCTTGTATTAGTTATTTTTAAATCAATTATTAATTCGTTTAAACCATCCTTTTTTTTGATTTTATAATTTACAGGTAAGAGATTTAACTTTGATTTGGGTGAGTTTTTAATATATAAATCTGAAAGAATTAAAAAAATTAAAAGAAATAAGAGGATATTTATTAATATCATTTTTTTTAATTAATTTCTTTTTTTATCTTTTTTTCAGAAATGGTACTGTTGTATTCATTAAAACTTTCTATAGAAAATTCCGTATCATTTATATCAATTCCTTTTAACTCTCCTATAACTTTGTTCAATTCATCGATATTGATCATTCCATTTTGATCATATTTAACTTCACCATCACTGTTTATAATAATGGTTTGTGGAACTAAACCGTTCCAGTAATAATTAGGTTCATTTGGAAGATCAGACTTTTCTTTATCCTGTAATTCATCAGTAGTTAGAGCAATGATATCTATATTATTTCTCCATATCAAATCTAAACCAGATATTATCGGAGCCATAGCTTTACTATCAGAGCTATCGTCAAGATAAAAGAATAAAACTGATACTCTTTTGTTTTTTAATGATTCCTGAAGAGTTGTCTGGGGAGGAACTATAGCTCCATTACCTGCATATATAGGAAAAATGTTCCCATCGTAGCTATTAGTATCTCTGGAGGCATTTGCTTTGTATGGGATTAAGAAAATTAATGCTATTAGGATCCATTGAATTATTTTCATTAAAGTTTAAAAACTTACTTAGAACTTGATCTTCCTAATCCTTGTAGGATTCCTTTCCCTACTAAACCGATAGCTTTGCCAACGACCTTTGTAAGGAAAGTTACGAAAAGATTACCTATATATTTTACCGCAACTTCTAACTGAGGTGCTACGGCATCTCTTATCTCAACTAACAATGTAACTTGTTTTTGTAGCCATTCTAGATTCTCTAATTCTTTCTCCCTATTTTCATTTTTAAAGTAACGGGTAAATTTTTTATCGATAATATCAATATATTCTCTTTTACTCTCATACAAGTAGATAGGCATATAAATATAGTCATGCCAGCGATTGTAGTTATTAATATTATTTCTAAATCTTTCAAAATTTCTTGTTGATTGTAATTCGGGATTTATAAGTACGGTTCTTAATTCAGGCCATGAAGAACAAATATTAAAGATTTCAGAAGCTAACAAATTACAGTTCCTTATTGTCCAATTTGAAATTATATTTTCAAGGATCAAAAACGATTCGGTTTCATATAGAGGGAGTAATTTACCATCATAGAAAAGAGCTTCGTTTTTAATAATTGGCTCAATAAACATTATTGATTCATGTGATTCTCTATCTATCTCTTCGCAACTTACCTCACTATAAATAAAATCATTTATTGAAATAGATTCGCTTCCTTTTTTTAATCGAAAATAGCTGTCTGTGATATTTGAAATTGTATTAACTTTAAGTTCTTTTATGAGAGAATTTAAATCATCTTTAAAATCTTTCTCCTTATAGTTTTCCTTAATATTTTTTACTAAATTATCTAACTCATCTAACATTTTGCAAATTAGTCGTGAAATGAATTCTTTTTTTATCCCAGAGAGAATTATTGAAGAATTATTAAATTCAACCTGTAAGTTAGTTGAGCTATACCTTCCTTTTAGTCTATCTAAAATTAAATTCCATATTTCTGTTGTGTTTTTATCTTTAATGAATACAGTGTTCTTATCCTCAAGATTAATTTTATTTTCAGTGTAGACTGCCTCTGTATAAATTTCTAGTGAATTGCCCCATAAGAAAATTAGAAAAGATTTTGCAGTAATAAGTTCTCTTAATCTTCCCTTTAAAATAAATTTATAAAATTCTGGAGTCGAATCAGAGTTGACATATTTGAATATATAGTTAATCTCCGTATCTATTTGTTTAAGGCCTGAAGTTAGTATTTTTTGGCTAAAAGAAAGAGGTTTATCTTTTTTTAATTGAACCCTGGAATTATTTTCAATATCAAAAACTCTTCCACCATTTAATATGGTATCAATTGATTCAAGTACCTTTTCGGCACTAGGATTTAAAAGAAAACCTTCAGAATTTAAAGATGGAGTTTTCTTTGCTTCATAAACAAGTTCACCAGATAGTATTAATAAAAATTTTGACTCATCATATCTTTCTCTAAATTTTAATAATTCTAACCTTATAAGATCTTCTGATTGAAAATTAAGAACATTCCATATAACTAAATCCGGAGTTTTATCACCTATTTCATTATTAAAATTAATGTCTAAATTTTGGTCTAATGATGTTAATTTAAGCGATAAAGATTCTGCTATTAAGCTTGGAGCAATAATTAATATCGATTTTTTTAAAATTAATTCCAAGACTAAATTTCTTATATCTTATACAAAATTAACTAACAATTACTGCAAATACCAGCCTTAAATCAATTTTTATACTTTTTATGCGTAGAAATTGTTGTTTAAATCAAAGTCAGTTAGTCTCTCTGATGACAATACATTATTTGCTTCGTATATCGTGAATTTATTTTCATATAGAGCTTTACCTACAATTACTCCAAAGAGTCCAGAATTTTCAAATTTAACTAAGGATAATAAATCAGAAATCGAACCAACACCTCCTGAGGCTATTACTGGAATATCTGTAATTTCAAGTATGCTGTTTATAAATTCTTCATTTGTTCCTTCTAAAGTCCCATCTGTATTTATATCCGTAACAATAAAACTAGCGATCTTAAATGAAGAAAATTCCTTTACTAAATCTTTGGCTAAAATATTAGATTGCTCAAGCCACCCCCTTGTACTGACTTTTCCATCTTTTGCATCTATCCCAACAATTATCCTTCCAGGGAATTTATTTGATAAGTCTTTAACTAATTCTTTATTTTCAATTGCAGATGTTCCCATGATAACTTTCTCAATACCATAAGAAAATAATTGTTCTATCCTTTCTTGAGACCTTATACCCCCACCTATTTGAATAGGTATGTTAACTGCTTTCGCTATCTCTTTTATTGATCTATCGTTTGTTGGTAATCCAGTTTTTGCAGCATCCAAATCAACTATATGTATATATTTTGCTCCTTCGCTTTCCCAAAATTTAGCCTGCTCATGAGGCGCTTTTGTGAAGTCCTTTCTTTTATTAAAGTCGCCCTTAAAAAGCCTTACACACTTACCATTCATTAAATCAATAGCTGGTATTAGTTCCATAGAATCATCCTTTTCATTAATTACTTCTTAGTAGTACTATTCAGTATGTAATTCTATTTAAGATTACTACTTCAGTTAAATATTTTTTGAATATGAAAATTCTTGTAATGGGTGGCACTAGATTTGTTGGCAAGTCTTTGGTTGGAAAGTTATTAAGTCAAAATCATGATATTGATATTTTCACGAGAGGTAATAAAAGTAATCCTGAAAAAACAAATTTAATTAAGGGTGATAGAAATAGTTCAGAAGATATCGTCAGGTTAAGAAATAAAAAGTATGATGTTGTTTATGATATTTCTGGACGAGAATTAGAACAAACTAAACTCCTTATAGGGAATTTAGATAACTCTTTCCAGAGATATATCTATGTCAGCTCTGCAGGTGTTTATAAAGATAATTGTGAACTCCCCTTATCCGAAGTTGATCCAATTGATCCAAATAGTAGGCACAAAGGCAAATTTGAGACAGAAAATTGGTTGATAAACCAAAAAATTCCTTTTACAAGTTTTAGACCTACTTATATTTATGGACCAGGAAATTATAATAAAATTGAAAATTGGTTTTTTGAAAGGTTATCTAATAAAAAATCTATACCAATCCCTGGAGATGGTTCTTTAATTACTCAGCTAGGCCATGTTTCGGATCTAACTGATGTAATGATAAGGTGCATTAATTTTGAAAATTCTAAAAATAATATTTACAACTGTTCAGGTGAAAAAGGAGTAACAATAAAGGGTTTAATTTATTTCTGTGCGAATGTTCTTGGATTAAACCAAAATGAGATTTCTTTAAGAACATTTGATTATCAAAAATTAGATCCTAAATCTCGAAAGGGATTTCCAATTAGATTAAATCATTATCAGACTGATATCTCTAAGATTAAACGTGATTTAGAGTGGGTGCCATCTTTTGATTTATGTAGTGGTTTAAGGGATAGTTTTGTGAAAGATTTTAATAATAAAAAGAGTGAGGAGTTTGATGAAAATTCAGATAATATTCTTTTTAATTCTTAAATAGCTTAATAAAGTTGCAAAAGTCAGGATGAATCCTAACCAATAAAAAATTAATGCCAAATTATTCAATAAGCTTATTTTTAATGGTGAAAAGAAAGTGATTACTGAAATAAAAAAGAAAAATGTTTTAAATTTACCCAACATAGATGCTGGTAAACCGTCTTTTGTAGAATTCCTCAGGCTAGAGATAATTAATTCTCTAGATAAAATTAATGATAAAGACCAGAAAGGTATTAAATTATTTTTACAAAGGAAGGTTAAGGGAATTAAATAGAATACTTTATCGCTTAGGGGATCAAGGATAGCTCCTAATCTGGTTTTAAGATTAAATTTCCTTGCAATTAACCCGTCAAAATAATCAGTTAAACCTCCAATAATAATCAATATAAAAACATAAAAAGGTCTGTTAATTTCTAAAAAAAGTATTAATGGAAATACAAGAAAAAGGCGAGATATAGATAATAAGTTGGGAATATTCAATGCCAAATTTTTAAAATTTTTTCTAAATAAGAAATTAGGTTTTGTATATAAAAAATATATTACACTCTGAACAAGCTTAAATTTTCAGTAAAAATTTGAAATGGTTTTTAATGCTATATTCTAAAATTCAATTTAAATCTGAATCCTAAAGATTATAAACTCAACTTCTCTTTATGATTGATGATGTTTTATATTACAAAATTATTCCTTATATCTAATGCAGCCTCATAGCCTAAAGCTATCTCCAGAATCTGATTTGATAAATTCAATTAAAGAATATTCTTTATCGAATAATTTATACGGGTATATTTCTGGAGTGGTTGGAAATCTTAGAACAGTTTGTATTCAATGCCCAGGGAATCAAGAGATAAATAAATTTGAGGGAAATCTAGAGATAGTTTCTTTAAATGGACATTTTAATAAAGGAGATGTTCATTTACATTTGAGTTTTGCTGATGAGGGATGTAATGTCTTTGGCGGGCATCTTGAGGAGGGATGTATTGTAAAAAAAGGTACTGATATATTATTACTTTCTTTTGAACAAAAGATTATTAATATTTCAAGTAAATTAAAAAATGAATCTCGTGTAAAAGCATATATTTTAAAGGATTGTCCTTGGTCTAAAAGAGCAATTAGGTTGCTTAATTCCTTATCTATCCCTCATGAAGTTACTTTAATAGACAATGATGAGAGTTTTAAAAAAATAATGGCTCAAAGTAGTCATAATACTTTCCCTCAAATATTTTTGGATAATAAATTTTTTGGAGGATATGATGAACTTTTAGAAAAAGCAAATGTCGATAATTTAAGTTCGTTTAAGTGATCTAAATTTTTTAACTATCACGATTAGTAAGTTTTTCAGCAACTAATTCTTCCTCTAACTGCTTTATTAATCTTGATACAAGACTCTGAAATTCAGGTTGACAGCCTTTAAATGCAGCTTTATGTCTTATTGGCTCATTTCTAGTTCTTAAATCAGTAAGCATTAATTGTAATGCGTCAATTTTGGGGTTTATTTTCATAGTTTTATTTTATATATTTACATCTTTTAAATCATTTGCATAGCTTTTTTAAAAGATATCTTTTTATTATCATTCGAACTTGTTACTTCTATTAATTTATTTATGGAGTCTTTGTTTTTTAAAGAATCTATACAACATTGTGCTACTAATCTTCTTGGGATTGATCCATTAATTTGAATATCCTCCTTTGAATAATTTATATTTTCTGATTTAATATCTTCATTTTCCTTTAATCCTCCAGGCCTAATAATAGTCCATTCGAAATTTGAATTTCGTAGAAAGCCTTCACCTATTTTCTTCCAAATAAGAATTAAACCAAACAAGTTTAATGGGTGAAATAACTTTCCAGTACAAAGAGAACTTACTAAAATAACCCTCTTAATGCCAACTCTTTTGCAACTCTCTAATTGCCTATATACGCCTAATGCATCAACCTTTGCAGGACCGGTTAAATCTATTGATGCTCGGGCACCGGTAGCAATTACTAACGCATCAATATTTTTTAATGCTTTATCAAGTTCTTTTTTATTGTCTAACGAAACTCTGATTGTTTCTAAACTCTCTAGTCCTTCTGAAACTTTTGAATTCTTTCTAATAATTTGCCTAACTTTATAACCTTTTTTAACTGCTTCTTCAGAAATTCTATAACCTGTTTTCCCAGATGCACCAGTAATTGCTATTTTCATAATTAAAAAACTAATTAGCATATTATATAAATTTCTTATGGTTTTTTACATATAAATTTCTTTTTTCTTTTTGGATAAAGAGTACGACATAAATAACATTTTGTTCCATCACACCCTCTAGCGGTGCAGTATTCTCTACCATAAAAGATTATTTGCAAATGTAAGGTATTCCAATCATTAATAGAAAATATTTTTTTTAGGTCTTTTTCTGTTTGGACTACGCTATTACCATTTGATAGGCCCCATCTTTGTGACAACCTGTGTATGTGAGTATCGACTGGGAATGAGGGAATTTTAAACACTTGTGACATTACAACTGATGCTGTTTTATGGCCTACTCCAGGAAGAGATTCAAGCTTCTCAAAAGAATTTGGTACCATACCATTATGCTTCTCAATCAATAGTTTAGATAGGTTATAGATGTTCTTTGATTTTTGATTAGATAAACCTAAAAATTTTATGTATTCATATATGCCATTAATACCTAGCTTCAACATTTTTTCTGGATTATCTGCAACCTTAAATAAGCTTTTTGTTAATTCATTAACTTTCTTGTCTGTTGATTGAGCACTTAAAACTACGGCGACGAGAAGTGTATATGCATTTACATGATCAAGAGGAATTGGAGGCGATGGGTATAGCTTTTTAAGTTCCTTAAGTATTATTTCTGCTCTTTCAGACTTTCTCATTAAATTTGAAAATTAAATGGTGTATAAAATTATACAAGGGATATTTTAGGTGAATATTTTCTGCTAACTTAATATATTTAAAGAAGAAGAACTTAGTGAAAAATGATGCGTTAATAATTGATGATCTGCATCATAAATATGATAAGCGAGAATGTTCAAATTGGATATTAAACGAAATTAACCTGAAAATTGAAAATGGCAAATTGTTAGGTTTGCTTGGTCCTTCTGGTTGTGGAAAAACAACACTTTTAAGATTAATCGCGGGGTTCGAATATCCCTCTAAAGGTAGGATTTCTTTAAATGATAAGGAAATTTCAAGCAGGAAAAAAATAATTAGTCCTGAGAAAAGAAATATTGGTATGGTTTTTCAAGATTATGCACTTTTCCCTCACTTAACTGTTTTGGAAAATGTAATGTTTGGTTTGAAAAACAAAAAAGATAGAACAAGAGTTGATTATTTACTAAATGTTGTTGGTCTTGATAGTTTTGTTGGAAGGTACCCACATGAATTGTCTGGAGGCCAAAAACAAAGACTCGCAATTGCGAGAGCTCTTGCTCCAGGCACAAATTTTATTTTGTTAGATGAACCTTTTTGTAGTCTTGATATGCATGTCAAACTAAAATTGAGAAGTGAACTCCCTAATATACTAAAAGGTTGCAATGCAAGCGGATTGATGGTTACTCATGATCCGGAAGAAGCAATGTCAATTTGCGATAAAGTCGCCGTTATGAATGATGGGAAAATACATCAAATTGATACGCCAATTAAACTTCTAAATAATCCCAAGACCATTTTTGTTAGTAGTTTTATTTTGGGCAATAATATTATTAATCTCAAAAAAAATGGTAATTCATTTATTTCTTGCTTAGGTGAAATAAATAGTTCAGAGTATTTGAAAAATTCAAGTATCAAAAGTATGTCAATTTCGCCTAAATTTATTTCAATTAAAAGATCAGAATCTGGTAATGCGAATGTAATATCTAAAGAATTTCTTGGAGAATTTCTTATATATAAAGTAACTATTAATGGAAACATATTAAGGGTTAGAACTGATATTGATAATCTCCTAAATAATGGTGATAAATGTTCTCTTTCTATAAATAAAAATAGTTATTATTTTTTATATCCTGGAGCACATAAGGTCTATATATAGAATTTATTTATAGGCAATTACACTTCCCTCCCTTCCAGTTAGAGCACTTTTTCTTTTTACATTTCTTTTTTTTACTTTTATATATTTTTTTCGTTAATAGCAGTTCAGAAAAACTGTACTCTAAATTCATTTATAGTATTGCGAGTGATTTTCATTATCATATTATTTAATTTAATTTAAAGGATTTATTAATTACTAATTTATACAAAATGTTGTATTATTTAATTAGTTTCTTATTGAACAATGAAAGAAAATAATTTAAAAACAAAGAAATTAATTAATTTTGGTCCATCAGGAAGAGCTGTTGCCCAACCGATAGACAATAGTTTATTGGACAATATTTTCGAACATCTAACAATGGAAAGATATGCCAATGTTCAGTATTTTTCTATATATCTATGGTTTCAAGAACGTGATTTAAATGGATTTGCATCTCATTTTCTAAGTGAATCACATGGTGAAATGGAACATGCTCAAAAATTTGCAGATTACTTAATAGCAAGGGGACAAAGCGTAAAATTAGATGAAATTCCTGCACCCGTTCAAACATGGGATTCTATAGAGGAGCTGATTTCTTATTCTTTTAACATGGAGGCTGATTTAACTTCATCTCTACAACAACTTTATTCCATATCAGAAAGAATTTCAGATACAAGAACTAACGTATTTTTAGATCCAATTATAGAGGCTCAAACACAATCAGAAGATGAATTCGCGAACATACTGGGCAAGGTGAAGTTTGCTTCTAATCAACCTTCGGCAATCTTATTAATAGATAGTGATTTAAAGAAAAAATAAATTACTTTCAAATTTATTTTCATTCAATGTCCTTTTGGTTAATTCAACAAGTAAATTAGAAAAGTTAATTTTCTCATTATTTTTATTTAAGAGTTCAGCTATTTTATAAATCTCATTAACTCTTTTAAAAATATTTTTGTTTTCTGTAAATAACCTTTCCTTCAATGCTTTATTTTCTGTGTTTTTGTAGGATTGCTTGATATATCTGATTCTATGCGATAAGACATCAACTTCCATTAATAAATTGTTTGTAATTGATTGTGATTCCTTCATGTTTTTATAGCGGCGATGTTTCAATAAAAGAAGGGGCAACACTGACTGTTTGGGTCCCGATAGGAGCTATTAATAACTCAGATGATCTTAATTTGGAAATTAATCTTGTTGATGTTACTCGTGTAGAACCGATTAATTCGCCAATCCTTTCATGAGTTAACCTAAAAGGCAACTCACACCATTGACCACATCTTCTACCTAGACGATTTACTAGTATTGAAAACAAGGCTTGTAATCGCTGTTCTGCATTTCCTAAGTGTCTAATCCTAAGGAGTTGCAAAGTCCATTCATTTACTGCATCGAAACCAATATTCTCATCAATATTTAGAGTGCTATGAAAAGACAAATCTGTTAATGCTTCAACACAGACACCTTCACTACATAAAAGGTCCGTTCTTAATTGGTCACCTGATTGTAAGAATGCAAGCGTCATTCCTTCAGTTTCTTCACAAGGGCAATAAACTCGAGCAATTCCACTTTCAACTTCTAGGCATGTACCACTAGGCCTTGATATAGGATCTATTAAAACAGACTGCCCAGTTACTATCCTTACCAACTTTGACGGAGAGTCTCCATAACCATGGAAATTCATTAATTTATATGATAATGAGAATTATTATCAATTATGCATTAAAAAGATACTTATTGCAATAGATTCTCATTATCATTACATTTCTGATGTTTTTCTTTACATTGTATTTAGGAATATAATTTAGATAGAATTGCTAATTATTTGATTTTAGATGAGCGTAAATAGAGTTTGTTTTAATTGTGGAAGTTCTTCATTCGTCTCAGATCGATCTTTAGGAGGTAAGATTGTATGTTCTAAATGTGGATCTTCTTCTTTTAAAAATAAATCCTCTTCATTTTTAAAAAGTAAAAAATTCGTATTTATAGCTATAGCTATAGCTATTTTCATAATTGTTATTTAGTTAATCTGTTTATATTCCAAAGTCCATTATTATTAGTTACCTCTACTTGAATACCATATAACTTATTAAGATTTTCACTATTTATAACCTTATTTTGATCTCCATCGGCGATTATTTTGCCATCTTTAATCATTATGACCCGGTCATATATTTTTGTAATCGTTGAAATATCATGAGTGACGCATAAAATTTTAGTATTTAATTTTGATAATTCATTAACCTTATCAATTACAAAAAACTTTGATTTATAATCTAAATTTGCAATTGGTTCATCTAGAATTAAGATTTCCGGTTTTTTGATTAATGCCCTTGCAATTAGAGAAATTTGTTTTTCTCCATCTGATAAATAGGAAAAATTCTTTTTAGATAAATTAGATATATTCATTTTCTTCATGATTTTTTCCACCTTATTAAAATCTCTTTCAGATTTATTTTGTACGTAACTATATCTTCCATATAGTCCACTTAAAATTAAATCAAAAACTTGTAAATTTGGATTAATTCTATTTTTTATATCATTATTTACAGTACTTATTTTTTTTCTTAGTTCCCATAAATTTATAAGTTCTTTGTCAAATATCTTTAGTTTCGATTCATTAGCTACTACTGGGTATATGTTTCTATTAATTATTTCAATTAAGGATGATTTGCCTGAACCATTTGGTCCAATTAATATTACATTCTCTGAATACCCTATCTTTAAATTTAAATCTTTAATTACTCTGGAGCAATTTTTAAAACAATTTATATTTTTTGCGTCAAACCAAAATTTATTCAACACTAAAACTTATTACTCCAAAATATAATCAATTGAATTGAGCTTAAAATAAATATAAGAAGATAAAGCCAATTCAACCATGAAGGTCTATTTACTTTCTTCATGTATTAAATTATTAACATAAAAAATATAAGCGGAGCAGCAAATCTTACAAATGTTTTTCTAATAATATCTATATTATTTGCTATTTCTAATTTCTTTATCTCAGGAGGATATTTCAATATCACTTTGTCATATACATCATGATTTTGGATTTTGTTAATATTTTTCCATGGCTCATCTTTATCTTCGGACTTCTTATACCATTTCCAAAAATAATTTATTATCCTATCTTCTCCTAATAATTTTATTTCATCCTTACTTATAAATCCCATATCGTGATTATATGTTTGTGTTTTTAAAATCATATAATCCTCATCGAATATCTTATAAAAAATCTTTCTTTGATTCTCTTTAAATAATAAGAGGTTATTAAGTAATTTATTTTGTAGAAATTTCCTATAGTGTCTCACTATTACTCTTGCCTTGTTTTTTCCTAGAGGAATATGATCTAAAACTTGTAAATATCTTGATGAGGAAGGATCGCCTTTGTAAATTAATATCCTTCCTGGAGGTAAGTATTTTATCCGGATAAATTCTTTAGTAGGGTCATTCTTGTAATAATAAATACTTTCAATGTATTTGGGATTAATATTAATTTTCTGGTTAAAACTAACTAGTACGTTTTTATTCACATCTTTATCAGGGATTGTATCACCATGAACCCAAAAGATATGAAGGATATCTAGGTGATTTTCAATAATTCTTGACCAATCACATTTGAAGTCAACTAATACCTCCTCAAAAACATAATCATTATGTGAAAACCCATTTTCAAATAATTCGTAGTTACTTATAGGTGCATCTTCATTTATATTATTTAAATCAGTCTCAGATTTTTTAGAAAAATGTACAAAAATATATCCATTTTTTTCTGAAGTTTTGTATTGAGATAAATGAATTCTTTTGGCGTAGTTATCGTAGTTATTATCAACTATATGTCGACATGTTATTCTGTCGAGATTTTGGCAACTTCCCCGGGATGAAAACTTAGCTCCATGATATGGGCAGGTTATTACTCCATCTGATAATGTCCCTCCAAAAAAGGAGGCCCCTCTATGTGGACAAATATTTTTAATACACCTAACGTTTTTATTTTCATCTCTATAAAGAACAAGTGGCTCATCATAGAGTGAAAAATAATATAGCTTATTTTTTTTTAGTTCTTTAGAGGGACAAATTGCATACCAACCAAATAAACCTATATTTAATTCTTTTTGATTTTCTCTAATATCAAACGAGTCAATTTTTACTACCGTTCCTTTTTTAAAAGGCTTAAGAACGGTATTAAAGTCTTTTGATTTAAAAAAATTAATTTGTCTGTTTTCCATAAATTAATTTATTTTTTTAAATGACTGTTTATCTTTCGGAACTATAACCCAAGTAAATAATCAATTTCTTATAAAAATAAAATTCTCTATTATTTGTAGCAATAATTATGTAGTTCTTGAAAAATATTGAGCCTCCTTCGTATTTATGTATCTTTATTTCATATCTTTTGTATCTTTTGTGATTCTTTTAAATTTTTTATGTAATCAATAGCATCATCAATATTTTTGTGGAAATTGCACTGGCCCAAATAACAACCTATAAATCTCAAGAATTTTCTCTTGCCACCACTAATTTCATATCTATGTATTGTTCCTCCATCTATAGGTGCATAAATAAGTTCTGGTAATGCCATATTTATTAATTTTGTATTTAATACATACTTAAACAATAATTCATGTCTAAATACATTTCCATACCTTAATCAATATATTTAATAATTAATTTATTTATTTTTGGATAATTATTTATTGAATACCAAAGTATTATTTGTTAACTATTAATTAATGATATGTTTTTTCATTATGCCAAAATCAATTAGGCGTTTTATAAAAAAACTACCAAAAAAAATTCAAACTATAAAATTCTCATTTAGAGAATTTTTATCTTCCAAGATATGAAATAGCTGTTGTGGTTAAGAAATTTTTAATTTCTATATTTTTAATAAAACATAGTCGTCAGAGTTTAATTCTAAACTATATTAAATCTGCAATTTATGAAATATTATGATCAAAAGAGTTTTTACGATATTTATTTTAACTTTGCTTCTTCTTTTTAGTAATCCAGTTTACTCATTAGATACTTCTTCTAAAAATCTTGAAAAGTATACTAAAAAGATTTCTAATAAGTTCACTAGAACTTACTGCAACACTACCAAATTCGGTATTTCTTATGAAGGAGCTTTGGCATTTGCTATTGGAGAGACTAATAAGGAATTTAAAAAAAATAAACTAAATAAGTTGATAGATTATAATTTTCTAAAAAATTCAATAGTTAATGATTTAGAAAATAATTGCCAGGTTTATGATTTTGCTATTAGTAATTTAGAAAATTTAAAAATCAACTAGAAAAAATATAAATTGTTAAATTCTTATTTTTTACCTATCCAATCATTGGGTTTCTCCATCATCCATTCGAAAACCCCCTTAGCATCAAGGTTTTTAGATGCATAAACAAATAAAATTGGAAATATTAAAATTACTGCGCCAATAACTGTTAACTCTATTTTGCCAATCCCCATCTCAGTTACTGTTAAGGCAAAATAATTGATCATTATCTTTATTGAATTGAAATTTATAACTATATAATTTACAGAAAATCATAATTCTTTCACTTTTTTATAAAAAATCTTAATTGTTTATAGTGAAATATATTTGTATAAAGTACCTATTTTATTGAATCAGACTTTTTAATAATTTAAATAATATACTTCTGTTTGATGGTTATGAATCATGAAATTATTATTTTCTCACCTATTTTTGCAGTATTGATGGGATTTATAGTTTTAACAATTTTTAAAAAAAGAAAAAGATCAGCCAAAAGTATTTATAAATTAATAGATGATTTAGAAAAAAAATACATATACTAATCTTTTTTTAGGAAATAAAGATTAATCAAATTCTATACCAGCTTCTTCTTTTAAATCTCTTTCCAAATCTGGAAGATGAGGTTCAACCCAATGATCTTTGTTATCAATACCAGCTGCATTTACATAATTCATAATGTGTTGATCTACTTGCTTGTAAAGATCATGCAAATTTAAATCCATACGAATATCATGTGCTATTTCAGAGACTTGTTGTTCTGTTAGACAATGATCTGGATGAAGTAAATCACAACATGGAATTCTCTTCTCAATCAATTCATTTAGATTGATTTTTATTTCATAATCTTGATGGACAGTCATTGATTTTATATTTTTATTATTATTTTAATTATCTTTACGGTTTTGTATATCTTTAGTCAAGAAACAAAGTTTTTAAATACTTATTCTTCAGTGATTTCAAATAAATAGATCTTCCAAATCTTTATACAAATCATCATTCTCTTTTTGGTTTTCTGTATCGTTATGGTGATCTATTGAAAGTTCTTTTTTTGAGTTGTAGAAAAGATATCCAATGGCTGCTAAAAGTAAGGTAGTTGGTAAAATCATTAGTATTTAATTGACTTATAATGAATATAGTGCAACACTTATTACAGTCAAGTGCTGAACTTTAATTTATTTTTAAATGCCTACCAAGAAAAAAAGAGTTGGTTTTATTCCTAGAGAAGATGTTATGAGAATAATTGATAAGTTGAGCATAGAGAACAATTTAAGTAATTCAAAAATAATAAGTATTTTGGTAGAGGAAGCACTTTCTATAAGAGGTATATTTAATAAAAAAAATGGGAAAGTAACTCAAGCATATCAATTGACTAATAACCATTCACAAAACTTATCTGATAATTCTTTTGACTTTATAAATAAGGCAAAAAACTCAATTGATAATAATTTAGGGAATCATTTTGATCCTAGTAAACTAACCCATTTAAATGATGCAAATCAGGAAAATTTTGACTTACAAACTTATAAAAAGTTTTTATCATTCCTTAAATTTCAGGAAATGATGGATAAATATAACAATTAAAAAGTGTTGCTAAGTTCTACACTGTGCGTTAAATTTAATTTGTATTTATGGGAGATTTTCATATTAGAAATTATTTATCACAATTTTAAAAGCCTAAATTCAATTCATCCATAAAATATTTATTCCTATGAATTCATCTCTCCCAATTTTATCTATAAATCTACTCCCTCCAGACAAGTTATATTGTAATTTTAGTTATTGGAGTTCTTTGTTCTCTCAGGATATGCAGATTTTATGGGATAGAGCGCATGGAGTGCCTTTAGAAAAACTTCCAAAAGGGGTTTCTGATATGATTTTTCCTTACTTATTGCTTGCACTTTCAGACTATAAGACTTCTCAAATAAATAAAATGAATGGAATAGGATTAGACAATCTATTAAGCCTTTGGTTTGATAAGTACTTATTAAATAAAAATGGTTACTTCGAGCTAATTAAAAAATAAGCTCTTTAAAGATCAAATTTAATTTCTACAAAAATTTTTTAAGTGATTCTTTTCTAATTTGCGCATCAATAGTCTTGCTATAAATAAATTAAATGATTTAATTATGGTTTCTTTTTAGCAAATATGTGTATTGTCTTTTGATAATGCTAAATAAGAAGAGATATAAAATTAAGAAAAGCAAGATAAATGAAATTTAATTTAAAGACCCTCAGCTTGATATTAAATCTATTATGTTGCTTGCTTATATTTTTTATTTAATTTTTAGTCTTCTTTCATTTATTTTCAAAAATTTCAAAAATTAATATTCAAGTTTGATTGACTTTTATCGTTAATACGATGATAATTACAAAAATAAATTCTTAATTGTGAATCCTCTTTCAGATACTTTTGATTATTTTGTTGATGATCTACTTTCATCCAATGTTAATTTGTTAAAAGGGGAACTAGATTTTCTTCTTATGCAACATTTATTTAATTCTATAGATTTGAGGCGTATAAATATAACTGAAATTGAAGACAACGAATCATTAGCTGCTTAATTTTTATGAAATTTTTTTATGAAAAGTTTTGGGTTCCAGTTTTTGGTTATATTTTATCAAAATTTGTTTTTTTAATTGAAGGTAAAAAGCAAAATTCTAAAAATAATAAAAAATAGATTAATTAATTTATTTTTTATAAAGTATCTTTTAATACATAATTCAAGTCAATATATTTTGATAACAACAAAAGATGCACTCTAAATTTATGAACATATGCATGGTTTAGATATAGGATAATTGCTTTTTCGCAAATTTAAATGAACAAAAATAATATGTTGAAGCCATATACAGTGCATTACCGTGATTTTCAAAATATAAGATTAGAAAATTGTTTTTATGCTTTTGACGCTTTCGAGGCTAGAACACTAGCAATGGAATTTAATAAGTATATAAATGAGCATCCAAACAGTATAGACCTTATAAGATGCGAAAAATGAATAAAAGTTTTTAGTAAACTAAGATAATTTAATCAAACACTTAGGAACTTATCTATAACTGCTTGACTCAACTCACTAGTATTTCCGCTAGCAACAATACCTCCACGTTGCATCGCATAATATCTATTGGCTTGTCTTACAAAATGCAAGTGTTGTTCAACTAATAAAACACCAATTCCTTTATCTCTAATTATCTGGTTAATTGCATTTTCAATGTCTAATACTATATTCGGCTGTATACCTTCCGTTGGTTCATCAAGTAATAGAAGTTGAGGTTTGCCCAGCAATGCTCTTCCAATAGCTAATTGCTGTTGTTGCCCTCCACTAAGATCTCCTCCTTTCCTTTGAAGAAAATCTTTTAGGATTGGGAAGAGATCATAAATAAATGGATCTATTTTCTTGTTCTTAGATAAACCTCCTGGAAGAGACTCCATTCCTAGCATAAGATTCTCTTCAACTGATAGATATGGAATAATTTCTCTCCCTTGAGGAACGTAAGCCATTCCTTTCCTAGCCCTCTGATGAGGTGCTTTTCTATTGATATTTTCACCAATTAAATAAATATCGCCTTTTTTTTGTTTCAACAAACCAATAAGTGATTTCAATAAAGTTGTTTTGCCAACTCCATTTCTTCCGATCAAACAAACCATTTCTCCTGATTTAACATTTAAATCTACATCTCTAAGAATATGACTCTCGCCGTAATAAGTATTTAACGATTTTATTTCGAGTAAATTTTCCATAACTAGTCCTCAGGTCTTCCTAAATAAACATCAATAACTTTTTTGTCTTTTTGTATGGTTTCCATAGTTCCCTCACATAATACTGTGCCCTGATTTAAAACTGAAACATTACTATCAAGCCTTCTTATGAATTCCATATCGTGATCTATTACCACTACGGTATTTTCTCCTGATAAAGATTTTAATAAATCAGCTGTAAGATCAGTTTCTTCATCAGTTAAACCAGCAACAGGTTCATCTACTAACATTAAATCTGGCTTCTGTCCTACTAACATGGCTATCTCGAGCCATTGTTTTTGGCCATGTGATAAAGAACCAGCTTTAGAGTCAACTTTTTGAGCTAAATCAACAATCTTCATAAGACGTTGAATCTCATTAAGCTGCTCATCCTTAATACTCTTATTTATAAGGTTTAAGGGACTTTTAGGAGTTGTCACCGATATCTCAAGATTTTCTTTAACTGTTAGATTTTCAAAGATTCTTGGACTTTGGAACTTTCTTCCAACTCCAAGTCTGGCTATTTTATGCTCCTTTCTACCTACTAAAGATTTTCCTTTAAAAATTACTTCACCTTTTGTTGGCTTAACCTTTCCAGTTATTACATCAAGAAATGTTGTTTTACCTGCGCCGTTGGGTCCTATTACAGCTCTTAATTCTCCTTTCTTTAAATTTAAATTAAGTTTGTTGAGGGCTAAAAAACCTTCGAAACTAACAGTAATATCTATTAAATTTAGAAGATCTTTATTATTCATTATTCCCCTCCTTATTGTTAACTTCTAAGCTTGGATAGGTTTCAATCTTCCTTTTCAAACCAAATCTTTGAAGAACATTCCTAGGACCATCTCCCTGAATCCATCCTAAAACTCCTTCTGGCAGAGCAGTTACAACTAAGATAAATAAACCTCCTTGAATAAACATCCAGCTAGCAGGTAAAGCTTCACTTACTAGACTTTTTGCATAGTTGATGAAAACAGCTCCTAGTATTGCTCCCAATAAAGTTCCTCTCCCTCCAACTGCAACCCATATAACCATTTCTATAGAAAAGGGAACTGTCATAAATTGAGGTGAGACTATGCCAGACTGAACAGTATATAAAGCTCCCGAAATTCCAGCAAGACCTCCAGCAATAGAAAATATTATCGTTTTAAATATCACTGGATTGTATCCTGTAAACCTAACTCGTGGTTCATCATCTCGGATTCCTATAAGAATATTGCCAAATCGCCCTTTAACTACCCACTTTGCAAAAAACCAAGCTGCTATTACTAGGATGGCAGTCATCCAAAAGAACAGTCTTTGCATGGATTCAGAACCTACCATCTGACCAAATATTTGTGTTACATCTGTTTTTAATCCATTTGTTCCATTAATAAGTTTTTGTTGGCCATTAAAGAAGTTAAAGAATACTAGAAGAGAAGCTTGAGTAAGTATAGAAAAATATACCCCTTTGATTCTATTCCTGAAAACAAGAAATCCAATTAAACCTGAAACTAATGCTGGAATTATCCAGATAGCGAAGAAGGTAAAAACTGGCGATCTAAACGGTTCCCAGAAAAAAGGTAATTTTTCTACACCATATAAAGCAAAAAATTCAGGAATATTATTTGGAAATTCAGAGGAGCTGGTTATTTGCAAATACATTGCTGCACAATATCCACCTAGTGCAAAAAATATACCTTGTCCAAGACTTAGTAAACCTGTATATCCCCAGATAAGATCAACTCCAAGAGCAACTATGGATAAGGATAAGTATCTACCTAGTAGGTTTAGTCTAAATACAGGGAGTAGAGTTGGTGCTGCAATAATTAAGGCTATTAATATTATCCAAAATGATAATACTATTTTTTTATCAAATTTAATTTTACTTAAGGACATTAGTTTTCAACCATCCTTCCTTTTTGAGGAAATAAACCTGTAGGTTTAAATTGTAAGAATATAACAATTAGTGCAAATATCATTACTCTTGCCATACTTGTGGTCGCAAAAAAGTTGATTGTGTTTGATAAAGGTAAAGGCATATCTGGCCATATTGATAGGAGCCTTCCAGCTCCAATTAAATCAGTCATTATTCCTATTCCGAATGAAGCAAGTACAGTTCCTAATAAATTTCCTACTCCTCCCAGCACTACAACCATAAAACAACCAACTATATAGTTTCCGCCAACATTTGGCCCTACAGAACCTAAAAGAGATACTGCTACTCCTGCAACTCCTGCCAAGCCAGATCCAATACCAAAAGTAATTATATCCACTTTTTCAGTTGATATACCAAGGCAATCACTCATTTGTCGGTTCTGCGTAACTGCTCTTATCCGCATCCCCCAAGCACTTTGATTAAGAAATAATGTTATTGCTATTACCGAGATTAGAGTAATGACTATTATCATTAATCTTGTTTTAGGAAATGCAGTGCCAATAATTTCTACTTGACCTCTCATCCATGAGGGTGCTGTTACATCAACATTTCGAGCACTTGCTCTACTAAGTTTGCTGACAGAAGATGAGATTACGCTACCTGTCAGGACCCCAGTTAAAGCAGCAAATATCCAAGAACTAAATTTAAAATATTTGAAATTTATTGATTCTTTTATTTTTGAAGGGAATGTTGTTGGTAAGAATAAACCAATTAACAGACTTATAACCAGACCGGTCCCATATGCTAAAGGTACACTTCTTACAAATTGTTGAAGAATTAAGCTTACGCCCCAAGTCGCGAGAAGTGTTTCTAGTGGACTTCCATAAAGCTTTCTTATTATAGTTTTTTCTAGGAGAATGCCCACTACTCCACTAACAATGAAAGCAAGGAAAATTGAAACTATTATGTACGAATTGTAGAAAGGTTTTAATATAGGTAATTTGAAAATTAATTGTGTTACGTATGTTGTGTAAGCCCCAAGCATCATAAGTTCTCCATGGGCAAGATTTATTACACCCATAAGACCAAAAACAATTGCTAGACCTAATGCAGCAACAAGTAGTACAGATCCGATTGCAATACCATTAAAAAGACTATCGAGAAGTAACTCCAATTTAGAAAAAGAAAATATTTGTTTATATAAAATAAAAGGAGGTGTTAACCTCCTTTTATTTTGAAGTATAGGTTTTAATTAGATTAAAGCTTATACTTTTCTCCTTTTGAAGGATCTGTCCAATCGCATGCAAATCCTTTTGAACTTGGATGCTTTTGGTTCCATGCTTGAGGAAGAACAACCCCTGTCTCTTCAAGGATTGTAAATCCACCCTCTGCATTAATCTCTCCAATTCTTACTGTTTGTGATAAGTGGTGATTAGGCATAACTTCAACAGGACCTTGTGGGGCATCAAACGTTTGTCCAACAAGTGCTTCTCTCACTGCGTTGTCGTCAAATGTTCCAGCATCTTCAACTGCCTGTTTCCACAGATAAACCATGTTATAGGCTGATTCTTGAGGGTCAGCTACAACACGATCAGCTCCCCATCTTTTCTTGAAACTTGCAGCAAATTTCTTAGAGGCAGGAGTATCAATTGACATCATGTAGTTCCAAGCTCCGTAGTGACCTTCAAGGAATTCAGGACCAATTGTACTAATCTCTTCTTCAGCAATTGAATAGTTCATTACGTAGTAGCCACTTGATGGTGTGATACCTGCGTCTTGAATTTGTTTGAAGAATGCAACGTTTTGGTCACCATTAAGTGTATTGATGATTATTCCACCTTCAGGAAGAGCCTTTTTGATTTTTGAGATAATTGGAGCAACTTCGGTATTTCCTAATGGAAGGTAATCTTCTCCAACAACTTTACCTCCTAACTGTTTTACCTGAGCTTTTGTAATAGTATTAGAAGTTCTTGGGAATACATAATCAGAACCTACAAGGAAGAAATCTCCACCAGCTGCGGGAGAACGCTTATACATGAAATCTGTAGCGGGTTCTGACTGTTGGTTTGGAGTAGCTCCTGTATAGAAAATGTTGTTAGAACATTCTTGAGCTTCATACTGAATTGGGTAGTAAAGGAAAGCATCCTTTGATTCGTAGACTGGCAACATTGCCTTTCTACTAGCAGATGTCCAACCACCAAATACAACAGGAACTCCGTCCTGATCTATAAGTTTCTTAGATTTTTCAGCAAAAGTAGGCCAGTCAGAGGCACCATCTTCAACTATGTATTCTATTTTGTAGCTTTTACCGCCAACTGTTACACCACCAGCAGCATTTATCTCTTCAATAGCCATTTTTTCTGTATCAACAAGTGTTGATTCAGAAATTGCCATTGTTCCAGATAACGAATGCAAAATACCAACGGTTACTGTGTCGTCGAAACTTCCGGAGGTTCCACCTCCACCGCATGAAGTTGCTGTGACCGCAAGTGAGGCAGTAGCTAATCCTGCCAAAATACGCCTTGAAATTCTCATGAATTAGGATAAATTAGGTAATTGACCCTCATTAAGGGGATAAAGTAAAAGTTATTAACGAGTGAGGATTCGTTTTGTATCAGTCGTAACTTTTTGTTGAATCCAATATATTAGAAAAGAATATTTTTCTAGTTTCGATTGTTGGGTATTTGTGATTCTAAAAATTGAGTAATTTCTTCAACTCCTTTGCCTTTACTAAGGTTGGTAAAAAACCAAGGTTTCCCTTTTCTCATAAATTCAGTATCACTTTTCATGATATTTAAATCTGCACCAACCATATCTGCTAAGTCAATTTTGTTTATTAATAATAAATCTGACCTTGTTATCCCTGGTCCCCCTTTTCTAGGAATTTTGTCTCCGGCAGATACATCAATCACATATATTGATAAATCTACAAGTTCTGGACTAAAACTAGATGCTAAATTATCACCTCCACTCTCTACAAAAACAAAATCTAAAGGACTATATTTATTTTCTAAATCTAAAACTGCATTTTTGTTTAAGGAACAATCCTCTCTTATCGCTGTATGAGGACAACCTCCTGTTTCTACACCAATAATTCTTCCTTCCTCTAAAACTTTTTTATTTATTAGAAAATTAGCATCTTCTTTGGTGTAAATATCATTGGTGACAACTGCTATCTCATAATTTTTATTTAGTCTTAAGCATAGAGTCTCAACTAATGCAGTTTTCCCTGAGCCTACAGGCCCAGCAACTCCTACTCTCAATTTGCTACTCATAAATTAATTTCTAAAAAGTTTTGTATAAAGGTCATTATGATTTTGTTGTGCCATAGCTAAACCTACATTGCCAAAATAGATGTCATCTATTTCTTTGTCCATAATTTCTTTAGAAACTTTTGAAATTATTGCTAATAAATCTCTCTGAATTAATTGTGCTTTTGTTGAACCCATAGGAATAATCCTTAATGCTGCACTAAGTTGGTTTGCACTCCACGCGTAGAAAAAATTCTCAAGCATTTCTAACTTCTTAATTTCAAAACAATAACAAGCCCAACTCCACGCTAAAGGCCAGGAGTTTTTTTTATTTTTTTTATATAAATATTCAAATCCAAATTCTTTGTTTAAATCAAAGAGAGATTTTGCCATTTGAGTTTGTTGTTCTCTCATTTCGACAGAGTCTTTTGATGAGAGGATCCATTTATCTAAGCTCAATAGCTTTTGCAAATTAATTTTTAAATTCTTGCCGTCGTTTAACTCATTAAAAATGTCAAAAAAATTTAATAATAGTCTTGCATCTAGTCTAATCTGGCCAATTTTTAGTTCACTTATGATTAATTCTTTTACCGAATTTGAATCTTTTAAATCTTTAGTATTTAGGTAACTCTCCAATCCCTCCGAATAACAAAATCCTCCAACTGGTAAGTTAGGGCTAATTAATAAATATTTTAATAAGTGACTTTTACTCATGACTATGGGCACCTCTTTCCGGAAAAAATTTTTTCTGGGTATTTATTATTTTAATTTTAAAATTTTTAAGCATATTTTCAATTACGTAATCACCTTTTGTTAGAAGAATATCTTCTTCAATTTCTACTTCTACATGCCTATTTCCTAGATGATAAGCAGTTTTAAGAAGTTCAATTTTAGAATTTGAACTTATTTCAATTAAATTTTCAGTTTTTGCAATTATCTCTACATAAAAATTGGACTCATTAGTTGAAAGAATGTCTCCATCATTTAATTTGCCCTCTCTAGGTAATTGTAAAATTATTTCTTGATCACAATCAGTTAATCTTTTACCTCGCAAGATTCTTCTTTCTTCTGAACTTAGGGTAAGTTTAAAAAAAGAACCTAATCGAGGTTTTTTCTTAATCCAATCAGTTACAACTATTTGTTTATTCATTCTCATAATCAAAATTTTTGGTTACTTTAATCTAGTAATTAAAGAAAACAATTTATGATTAAAACTTCTTGGGAAGGTAATTGTTTCTTAAATTTTTTCAATAATAAAGCAAGTTTAGGAAATGTTGATAAAACAATCTTTAAATCCAAATCAACTTCTCCTTACAAGTTATTAAAGTCTACTCATGATCGGGAGGGCAGATGCATTCTGCCTGTTCTTCATACTGCAGGGGGATTGGTTGGAGGCGATTTACTTGAGTTTGAGGTAAATCTTGAAAAAAACTCTAAGGTTTTGTTGACTACTTCTTCAGCTCAGAAAGTGTATGGATCAGTTGGAAGATCAAAAATTAATCCAGAGGGAAGTTTTTCTAAGCAAATAAATCTCATAAATATTCTTGATAATTCTCATTTAGAATATCTTCCCCAAGAAACAATTATCTTTGCAAATGGTTTATATGAGCAAATGTTTAAAGTATCTATTTCAGAAACTTCAAGTTTTTTATTTACTGATTTAATAAGACTTGGAAGATCTTCTTCTGGAGAGTCTATTGAAAGTGGAGTTTTTAGGTCCAAATTTGAAATTATGAGAAATAATGATTCGTACGATGATTGGGAATATGTTGATCAAATTGAATTATCCAAAGAAAGTTATGTGGCTAAGTCAGGCATGGATTACAAGCCCGTTTTTGGATCCTTAATTTGGATTTGCAAAAAAGACTTTCCTCAATCAAAAATAAATAAACTAGTGGAAAGTATAAAAAAGATTTTCAATGAAAGTAATAATCATTTATCTGTTGGAATTCTTGAGAATGGAATCTCTGTAAGATTCCTAGGGAATTCTACTCAAGATGCTAGGAAATGTTTTTTTTGTATTTGGAAACAAATTAGGTCTGTTTGTGGATTTTGTGAGCCAGAATATCAAGGTGTATGGCCTTTACAAGATTCTATGAATTATTAATTATGTTCAGAGAGAACCTTTTTTAAGAATTTATAGATTAATTTTTTATTATGCATCTTTCTCCTCAAGAAAAGGATAAATTATTGATCTTTTCTGCTGCTCTCTTAGCTGAAAGAAGACTTAATCGTGGCCTGAAGCTTAATTATCCTGAAACTATTGCTTTTTTAAGTTTTCAGGTCCTTGAAGGAGCTAGAGATGGGAAAAGTGTAAGTCAATTAATGTCCGAAGGTACTACTTGGCTTTCAAAATCACAAGTTATGGAGGGCATTCCTGAAATGGTTGACGAAGTTCAAATAGAGGCGGTTTTCCCTGATGGGACTAAGTTAGTCACTATTCACAATCCGATTAATTAGTTATGAGTAATTTAATTCCTGGCGAAATAATTCCTGAGCAGGGTGAAATCGAATTGAATCATGGTAAGGAAGTCATAACATTAAGTGTTTCGAATTCTGGAGATAGGCCAGTGCAAGTTGGATCTCATTATCATTTCTTTGAAGCAAATAGGGAGTTAGTTTTTGATCGTGAACTATCACTTGGCATGCGACTTGACATTCCTGCAGGGACAGCAATTAGATTTGAACCAGGGGACACAACAGATGTCAAATTAGTTCAATATTCTGGTTTAAGAAATGCATATGGTTTCAATTCATTAGTAAACGGTTCTTTAGATACTTAAAATTATGTCCTACAAAATTAATAGAAAAACTTATGCTCAAACTTACGGACCCACTGTCGGGGATAGATTAAGACTTGCGGATACCGAACTTTTTATAGAAGTAGAAAAGGATTTAACTACATACGGAGATGAAGTTAAATTTGGTGGAGGTAAAGTTATTCGAGATGGGATGGGACAGTCTCAAGTAAGAAGAGCTGATGGAGCTGTAGATACCGTAATAACTAATGCTTTGATCGTAGATTGGTGGGGAATAATTAAGGCTGATTTGGGTATAAAAGATGGAATGATTTTTGAAATTGGTAAGGCTGGCAATCCTGATATCCAAGACAATGTTGATATTGTTATTGGTGCATCAACAGAAGTAATAGCTGGAGAGGGGCATATTCTTACTGCAGGTTCAATAGATACTCATATTCACTTTATCTGTCCCCAACAAATTGAGACAGCACTAGCCTCTGGAATTACAACCATGTTGGGAGGAGGAACTGGACCTGCAACCGGCACAAATGCTACTACTTGTACTCCGGGTTCTTTTCATATTTCAAGAATGCTTCAATCTGCAGAAGCATTCCCCATGAATTTAGGTTTTTTTGGAAAAGGAAACTCAACAAACGAGAGCAATCTTATTGATCAGGTTGAGGCTGGTGCATGTGGATTGAAGCTTCATGAGGATTGGGGGACCACTCCTTCTACAATAAATTCTTGTCTAAATGTTGCAGATAAGTTTGACGTGCAAGTATGTATTCATACTGATACTTTGAATGAGGCAGGCTTTGTTGAAGATACCATCAATGCTATTGCAGGAAGAACTATTCATACTTTTCATACCGAAGGAGCAGGAGGAGGTCATGCTCCAGATATTATAAAAATCTGTGGAGAAAAAAATGTTCTTCCTAGTAGTACAAATCCAACAAGACCTTATACAAGGAACACATTAGAAGAACATCTTGACATGTTAATGGTTTGTCATCATTTAGATTCTAAAATTCCAGAAGACATTGCATTTGCTGAATCAAGGATCAGAAGAGAGACTATTGCAGCTGAGGATATCTTGCATGATGTAGGTGCCTTTTCAATTATTGCTAGTGATTCTCAAGCTATGGGAAGAGTTGGCGAAGTAATTACAAGAACTTTTCAAACCGCACATAAAATGAAAGTCCAAAGGGGACCGCTATCGCAGGATTCTGATAGAAACGATAATTATAGAGTAAAGAGATATATTTCTAAAGTCACAATTAATCCTGCAATAGCACATGGTATTGATAAACATGTTGGGTCTATAGAAAAGGGTAAAATTGCGGATTTGGTATTGTGGAAACCTTCCTTTTTTGCGGTAAAGCCTGAATTAGTTGTTAAAGGAGGATCTATAGTTTGGTCCCAAATGGGTGATGCAAATGCTTCAATTCCTACTCCAGGGCCTGTACATGGTCGACCTATGTTTGCAAGTTTCGGCCAATCTCTAATTAAGAGTTCTTTTACCTTTTTAAGTAAAAATTCAATTGAACAAAATATTCCAAATAAATTAGGCTTACAAAAAAAATGTATTGCCGTAGAAAATACCAGAAATATCAATAAATCAAACTTAAAACTTAATAGTAAACTACCAAATATTTCAGTTGATCCTCAAACTTATGAAGTTTTTTCTGATGGAGAACTTCTTACTTGTGAACCACTTGATGAAGTCCCAATGGCTCAGAGGTATTTTTTGCTTTAGAAGTTTTTAATTAATTCTTTTTCACTTATCTTTATGTCTTTTGACCCCGCAATAGCTAAATCTTCTTGCAGTTTGTTCTCACAAGATAGAACTCTTGACCAACTTGGTAATTGAAGTGTCGTAGGACAAGCCAGATAATTTTCTGTAGCAGGTCTTAATAGTTTCGCAAACTTTTGTACTGATAATTCTTCTTCGTGCCTATCGTACGGAAGTTGATTAACTGCTGAATCTAATCCGAATTGTTTTACCCGATCTTCCCCAACTCTTTTGTAGAGAACTTCTAAAGTTGCTAGCTGAGTGCTAGTTAAGGTCTCGGCTTGATGCTCCATGAGGCCTCTTAAAACACTTGAAAGTATTTCTGTACACATTTTTTGCAATCCTTCTTTAGAAGAATCTCCAATATTCTTATGTTTATGATCAAATAAACCTAGGTCAACCTGGGCTATTTTGGAGGTCCTAACGTTTCTATAGACCTCTGATAATAAACCTATCTCTAAACCCCAGTCACAAGGTATTCTTAAATTCATAGCAAGGTCTTTAGTAAAAGCAAACTCACCTGCCAATGGATATCTAAATGATTGAAGATATTGTAAAAACGGACCCTTACCAACTAACTGCTCAAGACTTGCTAATAAAGGACCCACGAATAATCTTGTTGCTCGACCTTGCAATTGATTTGTTTCTAGAGATAATCTACTGTAAAAAGCTTTTACATATGATATTCCATATGATTCATCCAGAAGTGGAAGTATCATTCTTGAAGGATATAAAGGACTAAAAGTTCTTATATCAGCATCAAAAAGAGCAACAACTTCTGATTTTCTAGTCGCAACTCCTATGCCTTGCCATACAGCCCATCCTTTACCTGGAGTTCCTAAAAGTTCTAATCCATTTTTTTCTTGGCTTTTTAATAGCTCAATTACAGAGGGAGAATTAGTCCATTGAACGTGAACTGGGAATGGCATTGAGTCAAAAAATGATTTTGCTGCCTTAACTTGCTCAACAGTTTTTGCAGAGAGAGCAATTACTAATTCATTTAAGCCTGTAAGGTTTTTTAAAACTTCTCTTATATCTTTTAATGCTGGACGCTCAAACTCTTCATATAAGCAAGGTATTAAAATACTAGTTGATCTTCTTTTAAGGCTTTTGTTTAATTCTTTAAGTAAATTTCCTGTAACTCCATATTCATGTATTGTTGTGATTAAACCTTGTTGAAAGTCCATTTTCTAATTGATGTGCAGAATGGTATTAATACTTCGATGATTTTTTCAAAGTGAAGCAAATTGATTCAGAGAAAAAATTAGATAGATTAAAAATTGATAAATTGTTAAAAACAATTTATTCAAATCATACTACAGAAGAAATTAATTTTATTTCAAACCAATTATTACAGATTTTAGATGATTTCTCAGAGAAATCTGCTTATGAAGAAATAAGAGATAAAGAAAGCTGGAATGAATCTCATTCAGTTTTGATAACTTATGCAGATAATATTTATAAAAATGGCGAGGCAACATTAGTAACTCTTAGGAAGTTGTTAAGTAAACATTTTGGCAGTCTTTCTAAAGTTGTACATATTCTTCCTTTTCTGAAATCCACAAGCGATGGAGGTTTCGCAGTCTCAAGTTATGATTCCCTAGAAGAAAAATTTGGTGGTTGGGATGATCTCAAAAGTATTTCTAAAAATCATGATTTGATGGCTGATTTAGTACTAAACCATGTCTCATCATCTCACCCATGGGTTCAAGAATTTATTAAATCCCAAGAACCGGGTTTATCAAATGTTTTTTCACCTAAACAAAATCTTGACTGGTCAAATGTAGTTAGGCCTAGAAGTTCCTCTTTGTTTTCTCAAATAAATACTGATGATGGTCCTAAACAAGTTTGGACAACTTTTGGGCCAGATCAAATTGATTTGAATTGGCAAAATCCTAAAATGACTCTTGAGTTCTTAAATTTAATTACTACTTATTTATCTAATGGAATTAAATGGTTAAGGCTTGATGCTGTAGGTTTTATTTGGAAGGAATCAGGGACTACATGCTTACATTTACCTAAAGCACATTCAATTGTGAAACTATTAAGAGTTCTTTTAAATAATCTTCTTGATGATGGCGTTTTAATAACAGAAACCAATGTTCCTCAGAAGGAGAATCTATCTTATCTCATCCCTGATGATGAAGCCCACATGGCATATAATTTTCCATTGCCTCCTCTTCTCCTAGAGGCAATTATTACTTCAAGGGCTGATATTCTAAACTCATGGATTTTTGATTGGCCCATATTACCTGAAGATACTACTTTATTTAATTTCACTGCATCGCACGATGGTGTTGGGCTTAGAGCTCTTGAGGGTTTGATGAATGAGCAGAGAATTAAGGATTTATTAATTAATTGTGAGAAAAGAGGAGGATTAGTAAGTCATAGACGTTTATCAAATGGTGATGATAAACCTTATGAATTGAATATTAGTTGGTGGAGTGCAATGGAAGACTCCAGTAGAGATGCTAAAAGATTTCAATATGAGAGATTTATTTTGAGTCAACTATTAGTAATGTCTCTGAAAGGGGTTCCTGCATTTTATTTACCAGCATTACTAGCTTCAGAAAATGATATCAAAAGTTTTTCTATGACAGGTCAAAGAAGAGATCTAAACAGAGAAAAGTTTAAATCAGAAAATCTTTCAGCGGTTTTAAATAATCCTGAATCTAATGCTAATAAAAACTTAAAATATCTTCGCAATGCTATGGATGTCCGATCAGAATTAAAGCAATTTCATCCTTGTTCACAAATGAAATGTTTATCTAAAGGTAGAAGTGATATTGTTGTAATCAAAAGAGGTAAAGGTCCTGAGTCTGTTTTTGCAATACATAATATGACTGAAAATAAAATTAATTATCAATTGAATGATAATGATCTACCAAAAATAATTGATAATGATTTCAATACCCATGATTTTTTAACATCCACTAAATACAATTGCAAAAATATTAGTCTTGACCCTTTTCAAGTGATTTGGCTTAGTTCTTTATAAAAATGATAGAAAATTCTTCTATTTGGGTAGTAAGTGATGTAGATGGTACTTTAATGGATCACTCATATGATTTATCACCTGCTAAAGAGACTATAAAAAAACTACAAAAATTATCTATACCCGTAATTCTTTGTACAAGCAAAACCGCTTCTGAAGTAAAAGTTATTAGAAAGGAACTTAACTTGACGGATCCTTATATTGTTGAGAATGGTGCGGCAATATATGGTGAATCTCTTGAAAGAGTAAATGGAGAAATTATTCTTGGAATAAAATACGAATCTCTTGAAGAAATCTTAAATTTTATTTCTAAAGAAATTGATTACAAACTTACTCCTCTTAATAATCTCACTGATCATGAAGCCACTCAGCTTACAGGTTTAGTAGGCAACTCATTGAACTTAATGCGTGATAGACACTGGAGCATGCCTTTTTTAAATCCGCCAAGTTATTTAGAAGAGAAAATTAATATCTGTTGCAAAAAATTCAATGTTGATATTTTTAAGGGAAATAGAATGAGTCACTTATTATCTACAAAATCGAATAAAGGGAAAGCAATAAATGCTCTTAAAGAATATTCAAATGTTCATAATATTGAAATCATAGGTTTAGGCGATTCCCCAAATGATTTGCCTCTACTTTTAAACTCAGATATTAAGATAGTTATTCCTGGAATAGATGGACCTAACTTAAATTTACTAGATCAATTAAATGATTTGGAATTTACTTTGGCTTCTGAACCAAATGGATATGGTTGGAAAAATGAAATCAATAAATTAATAAATAAGCGAGAACTAAGTTAGAAAGATGAAAGATTTAGATATTAATTTTCCTCTTGATAAATTTGAAAAATTAATTATTGATATTGGTTGGGAATCCTTGGATGATTGGTTCAATTTTTGGAATAATAAAAGAAACATTCTTTCAATTGATCAATATTGGAACAATAAAGTAAATGATGATTGGATTTGGGGTTTGGCTTTGCCTCTTTTATCTCAGGCTTATAAATTTCAAAATAATTTTTCTGATAGAAAAATTATTGGAATCTCAGCTCTGCCTGGCACAGGTAAAACAACACTAGGTAAATGGCTCGAAGCTATATCTTTAAAATTAAACTTCAAAATTGCGGTTATTTCAATTGACGACTTTTATCTCCCGTCAAATGAAATGAAATTAGCAATTAAGAATAACCCTTGGAATGTTTCAAGAGGGTTTCCTGGAAGTCACTCAGTAAAATTAATGCATGAAAAATTATTAAATTGGAAGATAAATGGAGAATTAAATGTACCAGTTTTCGATAAATCTTTAAGAAATGGTTTGGGAGATAGATCTCATTGGAGATTAGATAAACCTGATTTATTAATTCTTGAGGGATGGTTTTTGGGAATTAAACCTTATTCTATTGACATAAATGATCGACCTATAAATACAACAAATTTGAGTCTTCATGAATCATCTTATGTATTAAAAATTCAAAATAACCTAAACGAATATTTAGATATTTGGACTTTAATAGACAATATTTGGCACTTAAAGCCATTGAAGATCGAATACATGAATATATGGAAAACAAATCAGGAAAAAGAAATGTTTTTAAAGAAAGGTAACGCCCTTATAGATGAAAAATTATCTAATTTCTTGAGAATGCTTAATGTCTCAATTCCTCATAAAAGCTTTGATGTTATAAAGTCATACGCTCTTTTATTAATTGATCAAGAAAGAAATTTAGTTGAGGCTGGATTGAATTTGTAGCATTTTCTAAATTTCTTTTTTTTCAGTAATTTTTTATACATTTTTTTCTGCTGTTAATAGTGTTTAATTGATATTATTTTGCTGCTTAGAGATGGTTGAGTTTTCTTACAAAAATGAAGGCTGTAGGATGGTTGTCTTGAGATGTATTGGTCCATCAAATTTTTTCTTAGAAAGAGTTTTATTCCCAACTGACATTCTTACTTTTATGGCCCCAAATGATTCAAGAGTTGAAATTTGGGGAAATGAATTATATGGCCCTAAGTTGGAAGAGAGAATAAGAATTTCTGCTGATAACGAAGATTCGACTTTAGTAGCATAGAACAGATATTATCTAATTGTCTTCGAGTCAAAATTTTTTACAAATACCTAGTTTTTATTGATATTATCAAACTAGTTTTAGTTTTATAGATGTATTATTTTTCTTCCTTTGCAATAGGAGGTTTCGTTCCTTCTGCAGCTATTGCTGGAGTTTTACTCTTAGTTGGTTTAGGAGCCTTCTTTTATCTTGGTATTAAAGGACCTACAGATTATTAAACATGAGTTAATAAAAAATTGAAATTTTTCATAACCTTCTTGAATAAGTTAACACTATGGATTTAACAACTATTTTATTTATATTAAGCTTACCTTTCGTTTTATTAACAGTTTATTTTGGGACAAAAAATGATTTTTACGAGAGTGAAAATTATAAAGGAGATGGTTGTGCCCACGATGTTAAAAGGTAACTTTACTACTATTCACCTCTAAATACACAGGTCCATCTACTATCAAATTGCCAAACTGGTTTGTATATTTCATTAGTAATTTTTTCTCCTGCCTTATTACAAGTATCTAAATCTTTCATGGGAATTGAATGTAAGGAAGGGCTTGTTATTCCACTAACCTCTGGCCTTCCTCCAGGCCCTTGTCTATAAGTTCCAATTATTAACCAATATTTAGCTTTTGCAGAGCCAGAAAAGATTAAGGAAAAAAGAAAAAATAATATTAAAATAGATTTTTTTTTCATTTTTCTATACTAGCTTTTAATTTTTAAATGTAAATTGCTATTAATTAATTATGTAATTAAATAATTTTTGGAATATTTAAAATTTGTTTTATATGGATTAATTCAAGGTTTGACGGAATTTATCCCTGTAAGTAGTACAGCTCATTTAAAAATTTTATCTCTTTTTTTAGGGATTGATGATCCCGGGGCATCTTTGTCCGCTACTATTCAACTTGGAAGTGTTCTAGCCATAGCTTGGTATTTTAGGAATGATATTTTTAATTTCAGAAGTCAATCTTTCAAGAATTTTCTTGAATATCTTTTACATAAAAGATTATTAAGGTCTATTTTGATTGGTACTATACCTATTGTTTTGCTTGGTGGGAGTATAAAAATATTTATCCCTTCTTTTTTTGAAAACGTTCTTCGTTCAAATTTATCAATAGCATTGTTCTCATTTCTAATGGCTTTTATCATGTACTTGGCAGATAGTTCGAGAAGAGGTTCTATTAATATTAAAAACCATAATTATTCACATAGTTTTCTAATAGGCCTTTCTCAGGCCTTTGCCGTTTTCCCCGGTGTTTCTAGATCTGGTGTTACTATTTCAACAGCACTAATCTCAGGTTGGGATAGAAAAGATGCCGCTAAATTTTCATTTCTTTTGGGAATTCCTGCCATCTCTCTTGCCGCAATTGTTGAGTTTATTTCTTCTTTTAATGATTTTTTTGCATTAGGTTTTCTCCCTCTTTTTGTTGGTCTTATTACGACATTTGTGTCCTCTATATTAGCAATAGATTTCTTATTAAAGTATTTTTCATCAAATGGGTTGAAAATATTTATCATCTATCGAGTAATTTTTGGTATAGTAATCCTTTTGAATTTATAAATGGATGAAAATAAATTTTTTGCAATTGTGTTAAGGTTTTAAAAAAAATTCTTTCTAATGAACATTTTTATATCTTTCCAATTAGGTGAAGTGGAAGTTTCAAATCTTACCATATTAGTATTAGCTTTTTTTTCATCTTTTACTTTCATAGCTGTTGGAATAAGTTCATATAAACTATACAAATCTCTTATTAATGATGATAATAATTGATCGGAACGGCGGGATTTGAACCCACGACCCCCACTACCCCAAAGTGGTGCGCTACCAAACTGCGCTACGCCCCGCATTATTACTATAAAGACAAGATAGATTTAAATGTCATTCTTTATAGGATTGTTATCAGATCTCAATACACACTTATCAACTTCCCAATTAAAGTTTTCCCATATGTGGTCTTTTAATTTGTAATTACTCCCAGTAAAACTTCCTAATTTGACTTTTGTAGGAGAAGCAGAACAATACTGCCTGCTACCAGCTGATGCAAGATATTGTTGATGATACTCCTCCGCAAAAAAATAGGTATCAAGTTTTTTTATTTCCGTTTCAATTAAACCAAGATTTTTTTTGTTTAGTTCCTTTTGATATTGCTCCTTACTAGATAATATGGTTCTAAAGTTATTTTCATTTGTGTAATATATTGCAGACCTATATTGAGTTCCAATATCATTACCCTGTCTGTTTTTTTGAGTAGGATTATGACATTCCCAAAACATTTTCAATAGATCACTTATATCTATTTCCGTTTTATCCCATATAACTCTTACAACTTCTGAATGACCAGTTAAGCCAGAACATACTTCATAATAAGTTGGATTGATTTTTTCACCACCAGCATAACCTACAGAAGTGGTAACAACTCCAGGAAGTTTCCAAAAACATTTTTCAGCTCCCCAAAAACAACCACATCCAAAAATTATTTCATCTTCTTGTATATTGGGATCTTTTTTAATATCTGTTTTTAGTATTCTATGTAATGAATAAGCATCATTAGTTAATTTTACATTCTCATTATTCATAATATTTTTTAGGAATTTAAACATAATTTAAATCTATTCATTATAGGTAAAAAAGATTTTCTTTAGCTCTTAACAATTCTGGTGGCTAGTTCTCTCTCCCAAAGTTGTTTATAAAGCCCATTCTCTTTTACTAAATCTTTATGGTTCCCTTCTTGTACTATTTCTCCTTTATCCATGACTAAAACCCTATCACAAGTAGCTGCTACAGAAAGTTGGTGACTAATCATTATGATTGTTTTATTACTTCTATCACTCATTTCATTTATTATTCTTGCTGCTGTTTTATTATCTACACTTGCTAAAGCATCATCGAGAACAACAATAGGAGACTTAACAAGTAGTGCTCTTCCTAAGGCCGTTCTTTGCCTTTGTCCACCACTTAATGTAATACCTCTTTCACCAACAATAGTTTTAAACTTTTGAGGAAAACTATTGATATCATCAATTAATCCAGCTTTTGTAGCGCTTTCTTTAACTAAGGATTTAGAAGCTTTGGGCTCTCCAAAACTTAGGTTTTCTGAGATTGTAGAGGTAAATAAGAATGCTTCTTGAGGAACAATTGAAATGTTTTTTCTAAGATCACTTAATTTTAGAGTTTTTACATCAATTTCATCTAGAAATAATTGATTGTCTGGAATTTCAATAGTTCTTCCTAGAGACTTTGCTAATGTTGTTTTGCCACAACCTACTGGGCCAACTATTGCAATTAGTTCTCCAGGATAAATTTTAAAATTGAGACCATTTAATGAATTAAATTTTGATCCTGGATACTTTATCGTTAAACTTTTTGCTTCTAATAATCCTTTAACCTTTCTTTTTAAAAATTTAGTGTCTGCTTTATCTAAAATATTTGGTTTGTTCTGAAAGATTTCTTCCACCCGATCTAGGCTTACTTGACCGAGTTGAAAAGTATTTAAGGTAAAACCTAATAGAGCTGTAGGGAAGACAAGTCTTTCTACATAAAGAATTAAAGCTACTAAACCACCTATCGAGATAAATCCACTCTCTAGTTGAAAAGTTCCTAATGATAATAAAATCAATAATGAAATTGAAGAAATACCCTGTAACAATGGAAAAAGAGTACTCGCTGTTCTTGCAAGTTTTATTGCTGAATTTCGATAGTCATTATTGTATTTGTTAAATTCATTTTTCTCGGCATTCTCTTGGGCATAAATTTTGATGGCGCTTATACCAGAAAGATCTTCTTGTATTAGATCACTAAGTTTTGATAATGATTCTTGTTGAATCTTTCTTTGACTAACCATTCTGCCGCCGAATAGACTCACAATTCCAAGAATTAAAGGAAATATCATTAATGCTGATATTGTTAATGTTTTATTAATCGAAAACATTGAAGGAATAGTGAATGAATAAGCTAAGACAATGTTGCACAAGCTTAAAACAGTAAAGCCTAAAAGTCTTCTTATATTTTCAACATCGCTTGTAGCTCTACTAATAATGTCTCCACTACCTTTTTTTTGGATCCATTCTGGATCTTGAATAAGTAAATGTTCAAAAAGTTTTTGACGAAGATTTACCTCTACTTTTCTACCTATGCCGAAAACTATTTGTCTTGAAAATAATCTTATTAAACCCATACAAGTTGCTAAAAATATTAACCACAAAGATTTAGAAATAACAAAATCCGAAGAAAATCCATTTTGTAATTGGTCAATTATATTTTTTACTTCTAAGGGTATTACAACACTTAAAATATTCACTATTAATAGAGCTAAAGCTCCATATAAGAATTCTTTTTTGTAAGGTCTTAGGTATTTAGATATAACTTTTATCTTTAAATTTTTCATTTTATATTGCAGATATGATTAAGATAATGTTTCATTTTGGAATATGTGAGCTAATTTTATAAATGATTCAGCATTTATTTATGGGTAACGAGCAAACTCATCCTTTACATGAAACCGACAAGAACATTATAGATTCCCTTATCTCTAAAAAAACACCAGAAGATATCGACTTTATAAATTTAGCTAGATTAATAAATCGTTATGCGAATTTTCCTGGAGAAATTGAAATTAAAAATGATATTGAAAAGATTTTAAAATTTTGGAAAATCACTAAAAATGAACTTTTTTCCATAACAAAAAATATTTGGTCAAAAAGCTTCAGGCCATCTAATACAAATAAAGATTTAGTTGGGTCAGGTTTTGATACATCAAATTAAATTTATCTGCATAATTTTTCTTTAATAAATAAATGTTTTCTAATCTATCAAACGCTGAAATCCTAAATAATTTGTTAGAAGGAAGGGACCTTGATGATTTAACTTCAAGATCCTTAATGCAAAGATGGCTTAATGATGATATTTCAGATGTTGAAACAGGAGCTTTTTTGAGTGCTTTGAGAGCTAAGAGTTCTACGGGTATAGAACTAAGTTCTATGGCAGAGGAACTCTTAAATGTTTGCGAATTGCCAGTAGCAAGACCAAATTTATATTTGGTAGATACTTGTGGAACAGGAGGGGATGGATCTAATACATTTAATATTTCAACTGCAGTAGCATTTGTAGCTGCATCCTGTGGAGTAAACATTGCAAAACACGGAAATAAAAGTGCTAGTGGCAAAGTTGGCTCTGCTGATGTTTTGTTGAATCTTGGTATGAATTTAAATTGTTCATTAGAAAAAGTAATAAGAGCCGTAAGTGAAATTGGAATAACTTTTTTATTCGCACCTGTTTGGCATAAATCTTTAATAAAACTTGCTCCATTAAGAAAAACCCTTGGAATAAGGACAGTATTTAATCAACTTGGACCATTGGTAAATCCTTTAAGACCCAATGCGCAAGTTTTGGGTGTTGCTTCTGAGGATCTTTTAAAACCTATGGGAACTGCGCTTTTAAAAATGGGTATGAATAGAGCAATAGTAGTTCATGGTTCTGGCGGCCTTGATGAAGCTTCGCTTCAAGGAGAAAATAAATTAGTTTTTGTTGAAAATGGTGAATTACGATTCTCAGAAATAAATATTTCAGATTTTAACCAAGAAAATATTGACAACGAAAAGCTTGTGATTTCTGATCTTGAGTCTAACGAGGAAATATTAAAATCTGTTTTAAATGGTTCCGGACAAAAATCTCATAAGGATGTTGTTGCCTTGAATGCTGCTTTAGTGCTTTGGGCAGCAGGAATTGAGGATGATTTAAATAAAGGATTTAATAAAGCATTATTTTCGATTAATCAAGGAGATCCTTGGAAAAAGTTTTTACTCCTAAAAAATTATTTATCCGCAAATTAATTAATTTTAAATTGATGATTAATCCATATAAGAAAAACGCAAAGTTAGTTTTAAGTAATGGAATTGTATTCTCTGGATTCTATTTTGGCGCTTCTGGTACAGCTACTGGTGAAATAGTATTTAATACTGGAATGACCGGGTATCAAGAAGTTATTACTGATCCAAGTTATTACGGACAGATATTAACATTCACTTATCCAGAGATTGGAAATACAGGTATTAATTTTGAAGATTCAGAATCTAATAGAAATGTTAAAGGGATAATTGTTAGAAATTTTTCATCTAATAACAGCAATTGGAGATCTAAAAAGAATTTCAATGAATGGTTAGTTGAAAAAAGCATAATAGGTCTTCATGGAATTGATACAAGAGCTCTTGTTAAGATTTTAAGATCTACTGGCTCCATGAACGGTGTTATTACCTCTGAAGATAAAACTGTAGAAAGTTGTTTAAAGATAATTCATGATATGCCAAATATGAAGGGGTTAAATTTATCAAAAGTAGTTTCAACAAAGCAACAATATTTATGGAAAAGTCATACACAAACAATTTTTGATTTAAGAAAAAGATATGCTGAATCGTCTAAAAAATTAAAAATAGTTGCAATTGATTTTGGAATTAAAAATTCAATTTTAAATAGACTCGTATCACACGGTTGTGAAGTTTTGGTATTGCCTTCTCGATCTTCTCTGAAAGATGTTCTGTCTAACAGGCCAGATGGTATTTTTTTCTCAAATGGTCCAGGCGATCCTTCTTCTGTCTCAGAAGGTATAGACTTAGCAAAATCACTTATTGAGTATGGTGAAATACCTATGTTTGGTATTTGCCTTGGCCACCAAATATTTGGATTAGCATTAGGAGGTTCAACTTATAAATTACCTTTTGGACATCGTGGTTTAAATCACCCTTGTGGTGAAAATAATAAAATTGAGATAACTAGTCAGAATCATGGATTTGCTATTGATCCTAATTCTCTCTCAAAGGACATAGTTAAAATAACCCACTACAACCTTAACGATAATACTGTGGCTGGCCTAGAAGTTAATAATAAGCCAATTTTTAGTGTGCAATATCATCCAGAAGCAGGACCAGGTCCACATGATTCAGATTATTTATTTAAAAAATTTGTTTCTCTAATGTTAGAAAGATGTTGACATATTGTTTTCTTTTGATTTGATAATTACATTTGATATATTATTTTATCGGAGGTATTAGATCATAGAAGACTTTCAGAAGTTAACGGTTTCTTTAAGGGGAAACATTATTGTTAAAACAAACATTATTGTTTTTAATTTTAAAGGTCAACTTGATGCTTTCTCAGAAAAACAATTTAAGACGTTTGTTACTAATAATTTAAAAAATGAACTTCCATTCGTTATTGATCTTACAAAAATTGATTTTTTAGATTCTTCCGGTCTTGGGGCTCTTGTTCAGACTGCTAAAGAATGCAAAAAGTCTAAACTTGGTTTCTCTGTCGTTGGCAATTCTAGAGTGGCCCAAACAATTAAACTTGTTCGATTGGGTGATTTTCTTAACTTGAAGTCAAACCTTGAAGATGCATTAAATTATTTAAAAAATTGAATTATTGGATTCAAAACTTGGTTCCATATGGATCTCCCGAGGATATAGGCGTAATTCAACTTGCTTGGCTTGGAGATTCGGTATGGGAGCTTCACCAAAGACTAAGACATGTTCATTTTCCTTTAAAATCTAAAGATCTCCATTTATCAGTAGTAAACGAAGTAAAAGCAAAATCTCAATCAAAATCATTAAGTCAAATTGAACATTTATTAAATTCAAATGAAATAGATCTAATTAGGCGTGCTAGAAATAAGACAAAGAGATATCCAAAGTCTTCAGACCCCACCATATACTCCAGAGCAACTGGTTTTGAAACTCTCATTGGCTGGCTATTTTTAAAAGATCCTCAAAGATTATCAACACTTTTTGAATATTTAGAATTAAAAATGAATTGAACCTATGAAAAAATCCTCTAAAAAAAAATTTCCTGAAAAAAATAATAATGAGTACAAAAAAAATTCGGAATTTGGTTATTATTCAAAAAATAGAACTCAATCAGAAAAAAATGAAAGATTTTTAAACAATTCTGCTAAAAATAAGAATGTTGAAAATTTAAATAAAAATTTTAAAAATAATAATTTCTCATCTTCAAAAAGAAGAAAGCCAATATTTAAATCTAGTACAGAATTTTCAAATAAAAATCCTAACAATAATCAAGAGTTAACTAGTAAGAGAAATTTTGATGATTGGATATGGGGTAAGCATTCGGTTTTTGAGGCTCTTAGTAGTAAAAGAGCGATTAATAGGATTTGGTGTACTTCGGAAATCTTTTCTTCAGACAAATTCTATATTTTGCTTAAGGACCTTAAATCAAAAGGAGTCCTCATTGAAGAAGTTTCTTGGAACAGGCTTTCGCAATTGACTTATGGTGCTTCACATCAAGGTGTTGTATTGCAGCTAGCATGCTCAAAAACAATACCCCTAGAACAATTAATCGATTTTTCTAAACACAACTGTACAAATCCTATATTACTTGCATTAGACGGTATAACTGATCCACATAATGTTGGTGCGATTATAAGATCAGCTGAAGCATTTAATTGCAAGGGCATAATTATTCCTCAGAGAAGATCTGCTGGATTGACAGGAACAGTCGCCAAGGTAGCTGCAGGAGCCTTAGAACACTTGCAAGTAAGTAGAGTTGTTAACTTAAATAGAGCACTTGAGGAGCTTAAAAAAAAGGGTTTTCTTGTCGTTGGTTTATCTGGAAATAGTAAATTATCTATCTCGAATTTTTCAGAGAAAGCACCCATGGTAGTTATAGTTGGTTCTGAAGATAAAGGTATTTCATTGCTTATTCAGAAAAAATGCGATTTTATATTAAGCATTCCTCTCAAAGGTAAGACTTCAAGTTTAAATGCCTCTGTGGCGGCAGCTATATCACTATTTCAATTGACAAGTAAATAATTTTTTTTGTTAGTAATCACTCTTATCAAAGAACTCTAAAATGTTGTTGTTTCAATACAATTTTATGATTAATAATAATTTATTGAATTTTCACTACAAAATTGTATAGAATTTAACAAGAATTAAAGGCTTAATAGGCCAAATAAATTGATTAGAAATTTTGGAAACCAACTCGGATTAGCCTGGTGGGCTAAAATTGAAACAGATCAACCAAGTGGAACTTATTGGTTCGGCCCATTTATTACTAAACGAAGTTTAAAAGAAAATATGTCTTCTTTTATTAAAGATCTTTCTGATGAAGGGTCTAAAAATATTAAACATAGTTTGGTTCGCTGCAAAAAAGAAGAACCACTAACTGTTTGATATCTTTAATTTTAATAAATAAGTTAAGAAATGAATTTTAATTCTTTTAGAAAGGAAATTATTAGCAATAATGCTTCTGTTAAGGAATTAATTCACGATATTTTTGCCAAAATAGATCATAAAGATCCTGAAATTAACTCATATATATGTACTACAAAAGATAATGCAATTGCTCAAGCAGAGAACATTGATAAATTAATACAAAATAAAGAAAAGCTTCCTCCTCTTGCTGGGATGCCAATAGCAATAAAGGATAATATATGCACAAAAGGAGTTCCAACAACTTGTGCAAGTAAAATGCTTAAAAGCTTCGTTGCACCTTATGAATCCACAGCTTCAAGTAAATTATGGTCTTCAGGGGGAATTTGTTTAGGAAAAACAAATTTAGATGAATTCGCAATGGGTAGTTCAACGGAAACTTCTGTATTTGGTGTCACTTCAAATCCTTGGGATATTAATAGAGTTCCAGGAGGAAGTTCAGGGGGTAGTGCTGCTTCTGTTGCCGCTGGATTTTGTGCTGCGGCTATTGGTTCTGATACAGGAGGATCAATAAGACAACCAGCTTCTTTTTGTGGTGTTGTAGGTCTTAAACCTACTTATGGCAGAGTTAGCAGATGGGGACTGGTAGCATTTGCTAGCTCTCTTGATCAAATTGGCCCAATTACTAATACTGTCTCAGATGCTGCTGAAATTCTTTATTCAATATCTGGTAAGGATCCTTTAGATTCAACATGCCTTGATAAACCTGTACCAAATTATTTAAGTGATTTAAATAAATCTATAAAGGATTTGAAAATTGGAATCATTAAAGAATGTTTTGATCATCCAGGTCTTAATCCAGAAGTAAAGGAATCTGTTCTTTCTGGAGTTGAAAGATTCAAAACATTAGGCGCTGAAATTATTGAAATTGAATGCCCTAGATTTAACGATGGTATTGCCACATATTATGTAATCGCTCCATCTGAAGCATCTGCAAATTTAGCTAGATATGATGGAGTTAAATATGGTTATAGATCAGACAAAGGTTCAAATCTTTTAGATATGACTTCCAAAAGTAGAGCTGAAGGATTCGGAGATGAAGTTCAAAGAAGAATTCTGATAGGAACCTATGCTTTGTCCGCGGGATACAGTGATGCCTACTATAAAAAAGCACAAAAAGTTAGAACATTAATAAGAAAAGATTTTGATAATGCTTTTAAGAAAGTAGATATTTTATTAACTCCAACATGTCCAACTACAGCTTTTTTAAAAGGAGATTTTGTTAATGATCCACTTTCAATGTATTTGTCTGATCTCTTAACTGTTCCTGCGAATTTAGCAGGACTCCCAGCTATAAGTATTCCTTGTGGTTTTGATGCTAAAGGGCTACCAATTGGACTACAACTAATTGGCAATGTATTAGAAGAGGATAAAATATTAAATGCAGCACATATTTTTGAAATTGATGCTCAGGTAATTAAGAATAGTCCTTTATTTTAAATTTGTATTAAAAATTAATTTGTAATCACAAAACATAGACCTTTTGTAATTTTTCTCTATCTTATATATATAAATTGATTGAATATGAGTTTCGTTTCTCTTCATAACCATAGTGACTACAGTCTTCTTGATGGAGCAAGTCAAATTTCTAAAATTGTAGACAAAGCATGTGATCTTGGAATGGATTCTATTGCTCTGACCGATCATGGAGTAATGTATGGAGTTCTTGATTTGGTCAAGAAGTGTAAAGAGAAAGGTATAAAACCAATTATTGGTAATGAAATGTATGTGATTAATGGTTCTATTGATGATCCTCAACCTAAAAAAGAAAAAAGATATCATTTGGTGGTCTTAGCAAAAAATCATACTGGTTATAAGAATCTCGTAAAGTTAACAACAATTAGTCACTTAAATGGGATGAGAGGTCGTGGTATTTTTTCCAGACCATGTATTGATAAATTTCTTTTAAGTAAATATAGAGATGGCCTTATAGTTTCTACAGCTTGTCTTGGTGGAGAGATACCGCAGGCCATCCTGAAAGGAAGATTAGATGTAGCAGAAGATATAGCTCTTTGGTACAAAAAAATATTTGGAGATGATTTTTATCTAGAAATACAAGATCACGGTTCTATTGAAGATAGAATTGTTAACGTCGAATTATTAAAAATTGGAAAGAAGCATAAAATAAAAGTTATTGCGACAAACGATGCTCACTACATATCTAATATGGATGTTGAAGCACACGACGCTTTACTTTGCGTGTTGACAGGGAAATTAATAAGCGATGAAAAACGATTGAGATATACCGGTACAGAATACATTAAAAGTGAAAATGAAATGCTTGAACTTTTTAATGATCATATAGATGATGAATCAATTAAAGAGGCAGTAAACAATACTGTAGAAATATCTGAAAAAATTGAAGTATTTGATTTGTTTGGTAAATATAGAATGCCAAAATTCCCTCTTAAGGAAGAAAAAGATTCACTTTCCCTTCTAACTCAATTATCTAACGAAGGTCTTATAAAAAGACTTAAAAAAAACGATCTTACAGAAGTTGATGAGATTTATAAAAAAAGACTATCTACGGAATTAAAAATTATAAAGGATATGGGTTTCCCTGATTATTTTTTGGTTGTTTGGGACTATATCAAATTTGCTAGGGATAACTCTATTCCAGTAGGGCCAGGTAGAGGTTCTGCTGCAGGCTCATTAGTAGCCTATGCTCTTCAAATCACAAATATAGATCCTGTTGAGCATGGATTATTGTTTGAGAGATTTTTAAATCCTGCAAGAAAGTCTATGCCTGATATTGATACCGATTTTTGTATTGATAGAAGAAATGAAGTTATTGATTATGTTACTAATCGATATGGAGAGGACAAAGTTGCGCAAATAATTACTTTCAATAAAATGACTTCTAAGGCGGTTTTAAAAGATGTTGCAAGGGTTCTAGATATTCCCTATGGAGAGGCAGATAAACTGGCTAAGTTAATACCTGTTGTAAGAGGTAAACCTCATAAACTCAATGAAATGATTGATAAGAATTCTCCTAGTCAAGAGTTTAGGGATAAATATAATAATGACGATAGGGTAAAAAAATGGATTGATTTGGCTTTAAGAATTGAAGGTACTAATAAAACATATGGGGTACATGCGGCAGGAGTTGTTATTGCATCAGATCCTCTCGATGAACTTGTACCTCTTCAAAGGAATAATGAAGGACAAATAATAACTCAATATTCCATGGATGATATTGAGTCGCTTGGATTATTGAAAATGGATTTCTTGGGTCTTAAGAATCTTACGATGATTGAAAAGACAGTCTCTCTGATTAATCAATCCACAGGAAAAACAATAAATATTGATGATTTACCTCAAGATGATAGTAAGACTTTTGATCTTATTGGGAGAGGAGATCTTGAAGGAATTTTTCAACTTGAATCATCTGGTATGAAACAGGTTGTTAAAGATTTCAAACCTAACTCTCTAGAGGATATTTCGTCCATACTGGCTCTTTATAGACCAGGTCCTCTTGATGCAGGCTTAATACCTAAATTCATAAATCGAAAAAATGGAAACGAAAAGGTTGATTTCCCTCATCCTTTTATTAAGTCAATCCTTACCGAAACGTATGGAATTATGGTTTACCAAGAACAAATTATGAAAATTGCTCAAGACTTAGCAGGGTATTCTTTAGGTGATGCTGATTTACTTCGAAGAGCCATGGGGAAAAAGAAAGTATCAGAGATGGTAAAACATAGGAATATTTTTGTTGACGGTTCTATGAAGAAAGGAGTTAATGAAAAATTAGCAAATGATCTTTTTGATCAAATGGTTTTATTCGCAGAATACTGTTTTAACAAAAGTCACTCAACTGCTTATGGTGCCGTAACTTATCAAACTGCATTTTTAAAAGCTCATTTTCCTGTTGCATATATGGCAGCCCTTTTAAGTGTAAATTCTGGCTCTAGCGACAAGATGCAAAGATATATTTCTAATTGTTATTCCATGGGGATAGAAGTTATTTCACCTAGCATTAATTTTTCAGGGGTTGATTTCACTATTAAGAATAATCAGATTTTATTCGGTCTATCTGCAATTAAGAATTTAGGAGATTCTGCCATAAGAAATATAATTGAAAACCGTAATAGTTTTGGAATCTTTAAGTCATTATCAGATTTGTGCGATCGTTTACCTTCTAATGTTCTTAACAAAAGAAGTCTTGAATCTCTAATTCATTGTGGAGCACTAGATGAGTTTTCAAATGATAATAATAGAGCTCAGTTATTGACAGATCTCGAGCATGTTGTTGAGTGGGCCTCTTCAAGAAATCGTGATAGATTATCAGGGCAAGGAAATCTATTTGATTCTAAAGAAGAATTTTCTAATGTTGCTTTTTCAGATTCACAATTAGCTAAGGTTGATGATTATTCACTTATTGAGAAGTTAAAGTTAGAAAAGCAGCTCTTAGGCTTTTACTTATCTGACCATCCTCTAAAACATTTAACTAAGCCAGCAAAACTTATATCTCCTATAAGCATTTCGCAGTTAGAAGAAACAAAAGATAGAACCAAAGTTTCTTTAGTAGGAATGATCCCTGAGCTAAAGCAAATCACAACGAGAAAAGGAGATAGGATGGCTATAGTTCAGCTAGAAGATCTTTCTGGAAGTTGCGAAGCAATAGTTTTCCCAAAAACCTATGTCAGATTATCAGAATTTCTTTTGACTGATACTAGATTATTGGTTTGGGGAACAATTGATAAAAAAAGTGATAAAACTCAATTAATAATTGATGATTGTAGAGAATTAGATAACCTTAAATTGCTTATTATTAATCTTGAAAGTTCTCAAGCATCAGATGTAAGAGTACAAAATACATTGAGAGACTGTTTAATTAAATTTAAACCAGATAAAGGTAGATGTGGAATCAAGATTCCAGTTTTAGCTGCAATAAGAAATAAAAATACTGTTACTTACGTTAAATTTGGGGAACAATTTTGTATTGGTGATATACAGGGAGCATGCAAATTATTAGAAGATAAATCATTCCAAGTTAATTTGAAATCATTAGTTTCCTAGATTAACCATTCTCCTCAAAATTTTGAGTTGCAGGTTTAAAGGCTGCTTTTGCTCGTTGTATATTCATTGGAATATTTTCAATACCAAAAAAAGATCCAGGCTCTTTATCCCAACTAGCTGATAATATTCCAAAACTTAATCCTGCTAGACCTAATAAGAAAAATAAGGCTGAAATTGCAATTGTTGAAGAAGGAGGTATTTCAGCAATATTTCTTGTAACGATAATGTAGCTAACAACAAAAACCGACATTCCTAATATTGTCGGTATTCCTGCTGTAAAAAATATTCTTCTTGCCATTCTATCAGCAACATATTTAGGTATCCCACCAGATGATTTCTTTGAGGTAATAACTGTATTAGATGTTTTTTCTAGATTAGCAAACGCTGTTTTTTCAGAATAATTTTTTTTCTTTTTATTTTGTATCTTTTTTTTGGATTGCTTTTTTTTCATTAATTGAAATCAACCTCTGATTCCAATTTTCTTTACTAAATCTTGATATTTTTGTACATTTTTGTCTTTTAGGTAAGATAGTAATCTTTTCCTTTTACCTATCATTTTTAATAATCCCTGCCTTGAAGCGAAATCATGAATGTTTCCTTGGAGGTGGTCACTTAATTTTGAAATTCTTTTAGAGAGCATTGCAACTTGAATTTCCGCTGATCCTGTATCAGTGGCATGTACTTGATGGGTTTTAATAAGCTCTTGTTTTTCAGCTGTGTCTAATGACATAAAATTTGTTTTTCTTAAATCTATATTACTACGTTATCTGACTATATTACTACCATCATTGTCTAAATGATTCATAGCTAATTTTAATAAATTCTCAAATGATGCATTTATTTCTTTTTTAGTAAGGTAATCAGTTTCTTTGACAATTACTGGCAAAATACTTTTAATTTGATTTTTGGTGTAATTCAAAGACTGTAAAGTTAACTGAAGGTCTTCAACCATTTTCTTGATTTCAGGATTCTTAACCTCGAGTTCATTTTTGCCTTTTTCTCCCTCAATTTGTATTTCTTTTTTAAATTTACTTTTTAATTCTAAAATTAATCTATCACTCATTTTTTTCCCTATACCAGGGACAGAACTAATTATTTTTATGTTTTGTGTTTTTATTGCATTGATGAGTTCACTTATAGAGAATTTATTTAATATCCCCATTCCAATTTGAGATCCAACACCTCTAATATTTAAAATTTCAATAAAGAAATTTTTTTGATCCTTCGATGTAAAACCAAATAATAAATCTGAATCTTCTTTCTTAATGTGTTTTATCCAAAGAGTTATTTCTTTATTAGTGATCTGATTTTTTTTTAATTTTAGAAAAAATGATTCTAATATTTGAATTTCATATCCTAATCCTTGACAATTTATTAAAACAAAAAATTTTTGATTTGTTTGCCATGATTCAACTAGTTCTCCACATATCCAACTAATCAATTAACCACCATCCACCTGACATCCAATTAATGCTCCTGCAGTTCCACCAGCAGGTACGGCCCAAAATCTATCCTTACCTCTAGAGGATGAAAGTGCTATCCCAGCTCCTAGAAGTCCTCCAATAACTGAACCTTCACTACAGTCATTATCATCAATTTTTCCTGCTTGAGTTTGACCTCCACAGGGTATTTCAACATCCACTTCATAACTTTTTACATAACCTGGGTTTGATTTTGTTCCAGGAATATATTCCTCTCTATATTCTGTTCTTGTACAAGTTACTGACTTTGGAGTTGTGGCATTAACTTGAAGAATAGGAGAAAAACAAAATAATAAAGTCAAATAGAAGAATTTCACTTTTTTTTAAATTCTATAAACATTCTATGTCCTTTTGATTATTTTGGTAGTAGATATAATAGTTCCTAATAAAACTAGTGAAGCCCCTAATAAAAAATTTATATTTATCATTTCACTGAAAAATAAAATCCCCCATATTGATCCGAATAATACTTGTAAATAGTTAATGGTCGAGGCTTCAGATGCAGGTAAGTTTTTTAATCCTATAGTCAAGGAAGTCTGACCTAATTGAGTAAATAAACCAATGCCAAATATCCAAATTATTTCATTCCAATTTGGGGTAACCCAGTTGATTAATACAATTGGCAATAATGTTATTAAAGAAACAAGTGGAAAATATTCAATTATTACATAAACATCTTCAGTAAATGAAAGTTTCTTAACTGTTACGTAGGCCAATGCTGTACAAATTGATCCAAGAAATGCTACTACAATCGAAATATTTTCAATTTCAACGTTTATAGTTGATAACTGAGCTGGATTTAATATCACTAACATTCCAATCCAGCCAATAATTAAAGCAAAAACCAAATTCCGAGTTATTTTTTCGTTTATAAATATGCCAGCAAATATAGATATAAAAATAGGATATGTGTACTGAATGACAGTAGATATACTAAGAGGCATATTTCTTATCGCATAAAAAATACAAACTAAAGCTAGAGTTCCTAAAACACCTCTTAAAATAAGTAATGGTCTATTGTTTCCTAAAGGGTTTATATTTTTTAGATTAATTATTAATAATGTAATAATTAGACTTAGCAAAGACCTAAAGAAAACCAATTCATAAATAGGTATCCTTTTATCAATATTTTTTACGCACAAAGTCATCAAACTAAAGAAGAATGAGGCAAATACCAAATTAAACTTATTCAATGAATTTAATTTTTTTTCTAATTCTGCGATATTTATCATTTAATAAATAGTTTTATTGTGAAATTATGTAGATTCTTATTTGGTTTTGAACTATAACAAATAAATCATTAATTATTTTTTAATAAAAATCTCAATGGTTCATTCTATACATCCAAGAACTATTCAAGAGGTTAAAGAAAAGGCAGATATTGTTGATGTTATATCTGAACATATTGTCCTTAAGAAGAAAGGGAAAGAATTTGTTGGAATTTGCCCTTTTCACGATGATACTAAGCCCTCTATGACAGTATCACCAAGTAAACAATTCTATTACTGTTTCTCTTGTGGTGCTGGTGGTAATTCTATCAAATTTTTAATGGAATTTACTCGTGCAAATTTTTCTGATGTGGTACTTTCACTCGCGAAGAAAAATAATGTTAACGTTGAAAATCTTGAGGGTCCCCAACTAGAAGCATATAGAAAACAATTATCTCGAAAGGAAGAACTTTATAAAATACTAAGAGTCACTAAAAATTGGTTTAAGTCTCAATTAAATAATTCTCTTGGTGTTGAAGCAATGAAATATTTAACCTCAAAAAGAAATTTAAATAACAAAATTATT
>QCGP01000001.1 GCA_003279845.1 Prochlorococcus sp. AG-388-F11 | reverse complement strand
ATTCATTTTGTGTAGATAGACATCGTGAGAGTTTCTTGGAATTAATTGATGAATATGTAGATATTGTTTTTTGTAATGAATCCGAGGTTTTAAGTTTATTTGAAAATGATAAATTAGAAAGCTGCCAAGAAGAGCTATCTTCCTTATGTGAATTAGTCATAGTAACTCTTGGAAGCAATGGTTCTCTCATAGTCAACAAAAATAATGTTGAAATAATTGAGTCAATAACCAAAGGCAAGATTATTGATACTACAGGAGCGGGAGATATCTATGCGGGAGCATTTATCCATGGATTAATAAACAATTTTTCCCTCAAGAAATGCGGAGAGATAGCTTCAATTTGTGCGGGACAAATAATTACGCAATTAGGATCTAGATCAGATATTGAGATTAAAGAGTTAATAAGAGAAATTTAATCAAATAGTCTTATTGATCCAATCATAATATTTCATCTCAGCATGGTATTTTTTGTAAATAATTTGAGGGACATAATATGTGGAATTTTTATTTAAGAATTCAATTAAATTATCTTTAAATTCTAGTTTACTTTTTATTGTGACTTCAAACTCTTTAGTTTCTTCAATATCATCATCCCACTTATAAATTGAAAAAATTTGCTTTATCGAAACACAAGCTGCGAGTTTATTTTGTATTAGCAATTTAGCCATTCGCAAAGCATTTGCTCTACTTGATTCAGTTGTGATCATAACTAATACTTCCATAATGAATTAAAAATCAATATTTTTTAATTATGTGATTTATCAAATTGTGGTATTGATTAAAAAAGTAAGAATAATCATCTTTAACTTTCGGCCTTTTAACCAAAAATAACTTCATTTTACTTCCAGAAACTATACTCTCCCAGTTTTTTTGAGAATAACTTCCGGATTCTCTGCATAGAACATAATCTATATCCCAAAAATCACAAAGTTTTTTTTCTAATAAGCTTTCATTATTTTTACTAGGTTCAAGTATCGCTATATTTGAATTTTCAATACATGATCCAAAAGCTTTAGTTATACTTTCATAAGTTGGAAGTACCCTTGTAAATACATTCGCTTTACAATTCATATAATAATTAGCTGTATCGTTAAGGAATCTTGATCCTATTGCTAAAAGAATATTCTTATTTTCTAGATTAACGTTATTTATATCCTTTAAATCATTAATATAAAAAAAATTGTTAGAGTTATTTATTAGAGATTTCCTCTCAAATAGTAAGAGAGGTATATTAATCTCTTTACATGCATTATTAAGATTTTTAGAAATTATCACCGCAAACGGATGAGTAGCATCGACAACGCATTTGATTTTATTTTTTTTTATGAAATTAATTATTTGATATTTATTATTTAATTTACCCGTAATGATATGTAACTTTGGATTTTCAGTATAAGCTTGCCCTGCTTTATAAGTTAAAACACTTGCAAAAACTGAATAATTAAGTTCAAGAAGCCTATTAGCTATTACAGGTCCATCCGAAGTTCCTGATAGGATCCAAACATTTTCGTGGCATTTTTCTTGATTCTGCATCAGTATGTCTTTAATTAAATAGTAAGTAATGAATCATTGTTTAATTCAGGCGGTAATTAATAGCGCTCCCCAAATGAGGTATACCAAAGAGAACCAAACTCCAATTGCAGAAATGATTGTTAATTTTAAAGGATTACGTAGTGAAGATCCAACCAGAGATCTCAAGATCATAGGATGGGGAAATATTGCCCAAGGAATGGTAGATGAACTAAAGGAAGGGCAAAACATTGTAATTGAGGGACGTCTAAAGATGAATTCTGTTACTAGAAAAGACGGAACAAAAGAAAAGCAACCAGAACTAACAGCTTCAAAGATTCATCAAATATCGCAAGTTGACGTTATTAAGTCTGATCAAAAAGAAAATAATGAGTCATTTGAGAATAAAGAAAATGCCAAAAAATCTAGTTGGGATAGTTCACCTTTAGTACCAGAAGTTGACGAAATACCTTTTTAAATCAAATATCAACATTATTTTCTTGAACGCTTATAATTAATTTGCTTATTTTTCTTTCAAGCTCGGCAAGTTCGCTTCTAATTTCTGACCATTTACCCTTATCAAGATTTTCTAATAGCCATGCTCTATCTTGATCAAGTTTAAAAATTAAATCTCCTTGATTTGCAGTATATGGATCTTGCATAATACTTGTTAGCTCACTTAAAACTAATTCTACTAAATCAAAATGAAGAAATACTTATCGCCTGGAAACTTAATCGTAACCACTGGGGGTATATTAGCTTTTGTTGGAATGACTGCTTATTTTACAGACTCAGTGAATTTAAGTGTACCTACTTTTTTTTATGGAGTACCTATTTTTCTAATTGGATTAGGTTTAAAGACTTCCGAAATACCTCCTGTAGAGTTGTTTGACAAGACAAATTTCGCAACAAATAAATTTAATAGACCAAAAGAATTAACAGCACTAGTTAAAGATGTTACAAGATGGAGGTATGGGATAAAAGCTCATCTTGAATCTTCATTAGAATCTTTAAATTTGTGGGACGAGGATAATCCCCCTCAACTAAAAGAAATAGAAGAAATTACAAAGGAAGAAAAAAATGGTCTCAGAATGCGTTTCGAATTAAACGCTGTCCCTGTAGAAAAATGGATTGAAAAACAAGAAAGATTAAACAGGTTTTTCGTCAAAGGTCTTGAATCGGAATTTAGTATCGACGATAATAAAAAAGAATTTGATTTTATTCTCTTTTATTGAATATAGGGATATATTTGTAAAAACCTAATTAATCAATTCAATCAAGTTTTAATGTTTTTTAATAATGAATGATTCTCAAAGAGTATCGATATTAAGCGAAGCACTTCCATATATACAAAGTTTCTCAGGTAGAAAAATTGTTATAAAGTATGGTGGTTCTGTTATGGAGGAAGATGATTTAAAAAATGCTTTTTTTAGAGACATAGCACTTTTATCAACCGTGGGGGTTTGTCCGATAGTAATTCATGGAGGTGGACCCGAGATTAATAATTGGTTAAAGAAATTAGAAATAACTCCTAAATTCGAAAATGGATTAAGAATTACTGATCAAAAAACAATGGAAGTTGTCGAGATGGTTCTAATGGGTAGAGTTAACAAACAAATTGTAAAAGGCATTAATAAAACTGGATCCTTAGCTGTGGGAATATCAGGTCTTGATGGTAACTTAATTCAATCTAGAGAACTTGGAGATGGGAGCCATGGATTAGTGGGAGAGGTTACAAAAATCAACCCTGAAATATTAGATCCTCTTATTTCTAAAGGATATATCCCTATTATTTCCAGTATTGGATCAACCTTGGAGGGTATTTCCCAAAACATTAATGCAGATTTTGTTGCTGGAGAGATTGCTGCTGCAATAAATGCAGAAAAACTTATTCTTCTTACTGATACTCAAGGGATTTTAAAAGAAAAAGATAACAAAAATAGTCTTGTTGAAAAAACGAATCTTAAAGAGGCAAGAGATTTTATTGATAAAAAAATTGTGACTGAAGGTATGATTCCAAAGACAGAATGCTGCATAAGAGCTTTAGCACAAGGAGTTAAAGCAGCTCACATAATTGATGGAAGCATAAAACATTCATTACTTCTTGAGATTTTCACAAATTCCGGAATAGGTACAATGATAGTCGCCTAACCCATGAAAACTTATGAGCAAGTTTTAGAAACAGTAGAACTTGCTTTAGCTAAGGGTGAGTATCATTATTGTATTGAATTTCTTTTGCCTCTAATCGAATCATTTCCTTTGTCAAGTAAAGAGGGAGTGAATTTAAGAACAATCTTAATTACTGCTCTTTGTGGTATCAATAAAAAGGAGGAAGCTAAAGGGTTTTGTAAAGAACTTCTTAAATCTTACAATAATAAGACGAGAGAAAATGCAAAATATTTGATGGAAGTTATAGACTCTCCTGACATTAAAAAGCCAGAAAATTGGAACGTTAAGTTTGAAAGCTACCCATCACTAAATAAAAAATCTCTTAACTCACTGCGCAAAAAAAGAGAAGTATTTGAGAAAAAGAAATTTATTAATGTAACTAATAAGCCAACGGGCGAGACGAAACCCTTTCAGAAAGGCTTTTCACTAATTATTTTTTTAATACTATTATTATTAATTCCCCTTTTAAGTGGCTGCGTTAAAGTTGAGCAAACCCTTGATCTTAGTGAACTTGATTCAATAACCAATAATTTAGTTATAGAGAGTAAATACATAAAGAAATTTCCTTGGCAATTAAAATTTGAAGAGAAGATGAAAGATATTTTTCCTGACGCAGAAATTGAACAAGATGAATCAACCTTTTCTTTGAAACATAAAAATCTTAATCTAGAAGATACAAAGCAAGTTCTTAAAATAACCCAAAATACAGCTGGAGAGTTAGCGGGAGGATCAACAAATATAGAAATTAATACGACTCAAAAAAACTTCATCTTATTTAAAAAAAACTTTTATAAGGTCGATTTAGATCTTAAATCTATCAAAAGTATCGATGAATTAGAACTTTTTTTCAAAATTATTCACCCAAATAAAGTAACCATTTCTGGGAAAAATAATTCGAATTTAGAAATTACAAAAAATGAATTAATTTGGAAATTAAATCCTGGGCAGATGAATAGTATCGAATTTTATTTCTGGAGCCTGAACAAATTGTTTATTGGATTATTGATTATTTTAATAATAATAATACTGACTTATGCATTAAGATTCTATAGATTTAAGTTAGGTACAGATTTGCCTCAACTTCCATCAAAATAACTACAATTCTGCTGGATTAACATCAATTGTTAAAAAAACATTTTTTGGAATCAGTTCCCATAACAACTTCCTATCTGGCAAAGGTAATTTTGAACCTTCACGACCATGTATTAAAATTTGCCATCTATATTTTTTCCCAACTTTAGCAATCAAACTTGGAGCAGGACCAATTAATTTCCAGTTCTTTTGTTCACAAAAATTTTGCAAATATTTTGCAATTTTAAAAGCAATTGATTCCGTTAATTCATGATTTTCACCCGATATCTTTAGAAGACAAATCTTGCAGAATGGGAATAAATTAGCATCTTTTCTTAATTCCGAAGTTTTAATTAGAAACCCTTCGTAATCTCTTTTCTGAAGATAGGAAATTACAGGATGGCTCGGTTTATATGACTGAAATATTACTTTTCCTTTTTTTTGGGCTCTGCCTGCTCTACCAGCCAATTGCAAAAATAATTGTAATGATTTTTCTTCTGCCGAAATATCTGGACGATGTAGCAAACCATCTGCTGCGATAACTACTGAAAGAGTGATTTTTGGGATGTCTATCCCTTTTGCTAACATTTGAGTTCCTACAAGAACATCGGCATCACCTCTAGAAAACTTTGAAAGAATATCTCTATGACCATCCTTACCTGAAGTTGAATCACGATCGAATTGAAGCACCCTTAAGTCAGGAAATTCTTCATTTAAAAACTCTATAACTCTTTGAGTCCCTATGCCAAAAGGCTTGAAGGCATTTGAATTACAATCTGGACAATTATTTATCATTCTCGATTTATACTCACACCAATGACAACTTAACCATTTTCCTCCTTGTGAACCATGATGTACAGATAAAGGAACGTCACAATTTGGACAATTTATCAAATATCCACAATTCCTACAACTTAAAAAACCACTGTGCCCCCTTCTAGGGATCAAAATTATTGCCTGTTCATTCTTCAAACGAAGCTTAGGAAGCAATTCTAATAATTCACTAGACAAAATTTTCATGTTTCCTTTCTTAAATTCATCTCTCATATCAATAATTTTTATTTCAGGTGCCTCATGTTCTGATATCCTTTGCATCATTCGCACCAATTTAAATTTTTTTTCATAAATACACTTTTTCCAAGTATTCATAGATGGGGTTGCACTTCCAAAAATAAGTTTGGCATTATTCCTTTTAACTATTTCTATAGCAACCTCTCTAGCGTCATAACAAGGCATAGGACTATCTTGTTTATATGAGATATCATGTTCTTCATCCATTATTATTAATCCAAGATTTTTAATTGGAAGAAATACTGCAGACCTTGTTCCTATAACTATTAAAGGTTCATTAGAATTAATGATTTTCTTCCAAACTAAAGTTCTTTTAGATGAAGAACAATTACTATGATATTCGTAAACAATATTATTAAATCTTCCGCTAAATCTATCTATGAGTTGAGGAATTAGACCAATTTCTGGCGCAAGAATTAAACAACTTTTTTTCTTAAGTAATTGATCTTCAGCAATTCTCATATAAACTTCTGTTTTGCCTGAACCTGTTTCACCCCAGATCAATAACACATCTCCAGGTTTCATTGCCTGATATTCTTGAAATGCGATTTTTTGCTCATTTGTAAGATTTGGTCTTTTTATTGAAATTTGATCATTTAAAAAGAATGTTGATTTAGGATTTATTGTTTTTTTTCTTTTAGATTTAACCAGATAATTTTTACTAACCATTGAGTTAATTAAAGTGTAATTAAATCCAGCATTAATTAATTCATTTTGCCAATCACCTTTCTCAGGCAAATTATTTATCAATAAAAATCCTTGTTTACTCAATTCGTTTTTTTTAATATCTAATTCTTTATTGATTTCAATCCATATTTGTTCTTTTAAACCTTGAGTAACTTTCTTATGTTTGCCAATCCAGCCTGGAGGAAATGCAGTTTTAAACATCTTTAAATTACTAACCATATAAAAAGAAGCTAGGGACTCTATTAGATCTCTCCACCAGTCATCAATTACTTTTTTCTGCAAAATACCTTCAATAAACAAATATTTTATGTTTCTTCTTCCAGTAATATTTATTTGATCTTCATTAAATTTTGAATAGTTTTCTTTAGAGATTACTAATCCACTCAATAATCTCCCTCTAAGTTTCACAATTACAATATCTCCAACTTCTACTCCAAGATTATTTCCATCAACATAGGAAAAACTATTACTACTACTCCCTATATCAAGCAAAACCTCAAATTTTAAAGAGATGTTTGACAACTGATTACTTGCCGGCTTCAAAACTTTTTCTTAGTATTGGATTGTTGAACATTCCACAAAGTGTTTTTTGCACATTGTAAGTATCCTGCTCTTAAGGGAGACATGAAGCTTGGATCATTGAGTGAAAATTCAAAAATTGATCTGCCTGTCTGAGAAATCCCAAGACTTTTTACTTTAGGTAATCTATAGCACTATTTAAATTTTTCAACAATTTAGAAAAACTTTTTTTATTCACATTTTATAAAAAAGTTCTTTTAAAAATTAAGGTAAATTTACTACTAAATGTACAAATTAGCCCTAAATAAAATTTTATCTAGTTAAATTCACGGAAGAAAGGAGTCAATTATGTGCCCAGTCGCAGCAGAATCAAAGAATTCAAACCCTAGCTCAAAAAAAAAGATTAATAAAAAAATCAACGCTAATTTACAAACATTAGTCGAAGAAGACAGCAATAATAATAGCCAAAAATTCAAAGCCTCTTCTGATTTAAACGAATCTGGTTTAGAAAAAAATAATGAATTTAGTGATTCTGAGGAGGAAGATAAGGGGCTAGGGAATATAAAACTAGGGCCAAAAGGTATTTATACAGAGGATTCGATCAGAGTTTACCTTCAAGAAATAGGAAGAATTAGACTTTTAAGACCCGATGAAGAAATTGAACTTGCTAGAAAGATTGCTGACTTACTTCAATTAGAAGAACTGGCAACTCAATATGAGTCAGAAAAAGGGCATTTCCCATCTGTTAGAGAATGGGCAGAATTAATAGACATGCCTCTTCCTAAGTTCAGAAGAAGACTTCTTTTAGGAAGAAGAGCTAAAGAAAAAATGGTTCAATCAAATTTAAGATTAGTTGTTTCCATCGCAAAAAAATATATGAATAGAGGTTTATCATTTCAAGACCTAATACAAGAAGGAAGTTTGGGTCTAATTAGAGCAGCAGAAAAGTTTGACCATGAGAAAGGTTATAAATTCTCTACTTATGCTACTTGGTGGATTCGCCAAGCCATCACTAGAGCAATAGCTGATCAAAGTAGGACTATTAGATTACCAGTTCATCTATACGAGACAATATCTAGAATTAAAAAAACCACAAAAGTTCTCAGTCAGGAATTCGGAAGGAAACCAAGTGAAGAAGAAATAGCTGAGAGCATGGAAATGACAATTGAAAAATTGAGATTTATAGCTAAAAGTGCTCAGCTACCTATTTCTTTAGAAACTCCAATAGGTAAAGAAGAAGACTCAAGACTTGGAGACTTCATAGAAGCTGATATTGAAAATCCAGAGCAAGATGTTTCTAAAACTCTATTAAGAGAAGATTTAGAAGGAGTTCTAGCAACTCTTAGTCCAAGGGAAAGAGATGTTCTTAGATTAAGATATGGAATTGATGACGGGAGAATGAAAACTCTTGAAGAAATTGGTCAGATTTTTTGATGTGACTAGAGAAAGAATTAGACAAATAGAGGCAAAAGCTCTTAGAAAACTTAGGCATCCAAACCGAAATGGGGTTTTAAAAGAATATATTAAATAAAAAAAGTTAAATATAATTTTCAGCTTTATAATCTTGCAAAAGAATAGTTTAAAATAAATTCGACTAAATTTTAATCCAAACTCAAAATAATATTTAATGACTAATTTTAAACTAAAAATAGCTAGCAGAAGAAGTAAACTTGCCATGGTTCAAACTTTATGGGTTAAAGATCAATTAGAAAAAAATATTCCCGATTTAGAGGTTTCCATAGAGGCCATGGCAACTCAAGGTGACAAAATTCTTGATGTTGCCTTAGCAAAAATAGGTGACAAAGGCTTATTTACAAAAGAACTTGAAGCACAAATGCTGGTAGGCCAAGCAGACATAGCAGTACATTCTCTAAAAGATTTACCAACAAATTTGCCTAGTGGCCTTAAATTAGGATGCATAACAAAAAGAGAAGACCCCGCGGATGCTTTAGTAGTTAACAAAAAAAATGATTGTTATAAATTAGAAACTTTGCCAGAAGGTTCAATTGTGGGGACAAGTTCTCTGAGAAGACTTGCACAACTAAAAAATAAGTACCCACATCTTAATTTCAAGGATATTAGAGGAAATGTAATTACAAGGATAGAAAAATTAGATGCAGGAGAATTTGATTGTATAATCCTTGCAGCTGCTGGTCTGAAGAGGTTAGGCTTTGAATCAAGAATTCATCAGATTATTCCAAATGAAATTTCCCTTCATGCCGTTGGACAAGGTGCACTAGGCATTGAATGTAAATCTGATGATAAAAAAATTTTAGACATTATAAATGTCTTAGAAGATAAACCCACTAGTCAAAGATGTTTAGCAGAGAGAGCCTTTTTAAGAGAGCTTGAAGGCGGATGCCAAGTTCCAATAGGTGTTAATAGTAGTATTAAGAATGAAAAACTTTACCTTACTGGCATGGTAGCCTCTCTTGATGGAGAAAGGCTAATTAAAGATCAATCTATTGGCAATATTAATAACCCTGAACAAATAGGTAAAGAACTAGCTGAAAAATTAAAGCTCCAAGGCGCCGACATAATACTCAAAGAAATATTTGAACAATTTAGGGAAAACTAAAATTTGTTAGTTTACTAATTTAGGGTCAATTTCTTTTTTATATCTGTCTTCACAATCTTTAATTACTTTAACAGCTTCTTCTATCCCAAAAAAACCATTTACAGTACATGTACCTGGTTTTTTTAGATCTTTGTAATGTTCCCAATAATACTTTGTTTCTTTTAGCCAATGTTCTCCAAGATCTTCGAAACTTGAAATATGATCCATTCTTTTATCATCTGACAAAACTGCTATTACCTTATCATCAACCTCTCCTCCGTCATCAAATTTCATGACCCCAATAATCCTAGCCTCTACAATAGAACCAGGAATCAATGGCTCTGTTACTCCAACAATTTCGATATCAAGTGGATCTCCATCTTCATCCCAAGTCCTGGGTATACATCCATAAGCAAAGGGATAAGCAAGTGAAGAATAGCCCACCCTATCAAGTTTGAGATGACCCGTTTCGGTAATTAATTCATATTTATTTATCGTATTAGAATTCAATTCGACAATAGTGTTGACTATTGAATTTGAGCTATCAGTGAAAGCATTCAGTATATGTAGTAAATTTGGTGTAACCCTACTTGGAGGTTGATTAAGATTTGCCATCAAGAAATTATTTTTGTTTATCTTACATCCTCACACCCAACCAAATTCTTTCAAAGTAATGTTTCAGCAAAAATCATCTACCTTACTCCTTAAATGATTAATAAAATAGTTTGGTGATAACTCTTCATTAGTGACTGCTCTTACCAACTCCATAGAATTAACTGATCTACCATATTTATGTACATTATTCTTTAACCAAAAAATGATCTTTTGATATTCACCATCTTCAATTAAATTATCAATCAAACCAATATCTCTTTCCATTTGATTTGATATTTGTGCACTTATAAGATGTCCTAATAAATATGAAGGGAAATATCCAAAAGCACCTTCGCTCCAATGAACATCTTGAAGACATCCTACTGAATCATTAGATGGTTTTATTCCCAAGAGTTCATCATATCTTTTATTCCATTCTGCTGGAATATCTTCAACAGGTAATCCTCCTTCAATTAAATCTATTTCAAGTTCGGTTCTTATCAATATGTGTAAGCCATAAGTCAATTCATCTGCTTCAACCCTATTTAATCCTGCTTCCAAATGATTAATAGATTTCCAGAGTTCTAAATAATTATTTAGAGAACATCCAGCCAAAACAAAGTTTTTAAAAAATCTTTTTGAAAAAGATTTGGATTTAACTATTCTATTTTCCCAAAATAAAGATTGACTTTCATGAATACCCATAGAAGTTGCTTGACCCAAAGGCCAAGCAAACCATTGATGGCTTTGAGATGGAAGACCCTGCTCATAAATTGAATGCCCCCACTCATGGGCAGTTGCTAAAAAACTTGATAATGGTTCACCTTCAACGATTCTTGTCGTAATCCTATAGTCGTTAGGACCTAATGTAATTGAAAAAGGATGGGGAGATCTACCAACAACAACAAGATCTTTATCTCTCCCAAACTCATCAAGTAATTGTGAACATAAATTTTGTTGAGATTCATGACTTAAATCCCAATGATTTTTTTTTAACTCTTTGATTCCTCTAATCAGCTCTGGGATCTTTTCTTTCAATGGTTGAAACATTTTATTCAACCATTTCAAAGTCAATTCAGGCTCAAAAGGTTGGGCTAATGTCTCCCATGGTGAATATTGATCAGATATTTGTTTTGCCTCTTCGATTCGCAATTTAACTAATTCTTCAAAGAATGGAAGAAAAATTTTAAAATCTGATTTTTTCTTAGCCTCTTGCCAGCTTTCGTAGCCTTTAGATTTTGCCTTTGCTAAAGACTCAACTAATTTAGGATCTAAATTTCTTTCTCTATTAAATTCCTTCAATAAAAGATTAATATTTTTTTCTTTACCCTTTATAAAAAGTTGATTATGGCAATGTCGTTCAGTATTTATTAGTTCGTTTTTTGCAGATTGTATTAAATGAGAAAATTCTTCTGAAGAGTTTCTTTTATGCAATACTTTTGCAATGTAAGTAAGTTGTTCAGACCTCCAAGAAGCTCCTTTCTTTGGCATCCCAGTATTCTGATCCCAATAAAGTGAATTCTGGATTGAACCTAATATTTGAGTTTCTTTAAGATAAGCCCCCAGCTTATTCCATTGAGTTTCAGCCAAAAATTTAAATTTAAATTAGATATATTTTAAGATAAAATATTTAATGTCTGCATAAAAATATGCAACTTTTATCCATAATAGGATATTGATTAATTAAGTTTTAACTTTTATGGAACAAATATTTTCTAAATTAAAATTTTTAACCCATGGCGAGGGTTTTATGGACATCACACATGATTTAAATTTATATATAAAAAAAAATAATTTTCATTCCGGAATTTTTAATTTAACTACACTACATACCAGTTGCAGCTTAACTATTAATGAGAATGCAGATCCAAATGTACAAAGGGACCTAAAAAAATATATGCAATCTATAGTTCCATATGATTCCTACTTAACCTTATCAAAAAATAGAGAAGAAATATCCTATAAACATTACCAAGAAGGAGCTGATGATATGCCAGCACATATTAAAACATCCTTAACAAACACTTGTTTATCTTTAAGTTTTCAAGATGGAAAAATTATTCTTGGCACATGGCAAGCAGTTTATTTATGGGAACATAGATTTGATCAAAAGGAAAGGATTATAAACGTACATATAATTGGTGAGAAAAAGTAAAAATATTTATAATTTAAAGAGTCAGATTAGTTATTTAATGGAACCTTACCTTTTACAAAATGGAGAACTGAAGGAATTAGTTGCCAAAATACCAGGCTGGGAAATTAGTTCTAGACAAATCCAAAGAGAATTTAACTTCGCTAATTTTATTGAAGCCTTCTCTTTTATGACAAAGGTTGCTTTAATATGCGAAAAATATAACCATCATCCTAACTGGGAAAATATTTATTCAAAAGTAACAATCAGATTAAATACGCATGATTTGGGTGGCATTACAAATCTAGATCAAACATTAGCTTCGGAAATCAACAAAATTTTCGGTCAATAAATTACAAACTTATTCATTAAATTAATAAAATGTCTAAAAAGTTATTGCCAGTTACGATTATCAGTGGATTTTTAGGTTCTGGAAAAACAACACTTCTGAATCATATTTTAAAAAATCAAGTTGGTATTAAAACAGCTGTTTTAGTTAACGAATTTGGAGAGATCGGGATAGATAATGAATTAATCATAGAAGGTTCAGAAGATATGATCGAATTAAATAACGGATGTATATGTTGCTCTATTAATGGCGAATTATTAAATACAGTATCCAAAGTTCTAGAAAGAGCGGAAAACATAGACTACTTAATTGTTGAGACAACTGGGCTAGCAGATCCATTGCCAGTAGCCATGACATTTGCGGCTGGCGATCTTAGAGAAAAAGTAAGATTAGATTCGATTATCACTGTTATTGATGGCGAAAATTTTGATTTTGAAATTAATAATAAAAGTGTTGCCTATTCTCAAATTTTATACGGAGATATCCTTCTTCTAAATAAATCTGATTTAGTGAATGAAAAACAACTAAAGAAAATAGAAAAGTTTATAAATAACATAAAAAAAGAACCAAGGATCTTGAGATCAACCAATAGTGAAGTTGCATTACAAACAATAATGAGCGTAGGTCTATTTGAGACAGATACTTTTAAGTTCGAGAAGGATAAAAAAAATGTAAAAAACAATTCGCATGATCACTCTTCTCATTCGCATGATCACTCTTCTCATTCGCATGATCACTCTTCTCATTCGCATGATTTGACTAATAATATTGAGGGGTTTACATCAGTTTCTTATGAGACATATGAACCATTTTCCTTGAGGAAGTTTCAATATTTCTTAGATAATCAAATATCACAAAATATATTTAGAGCAAAAGGAATACTATGGTTTATGGAAAGTGAAAGAAAGCACATTTTTCACCTATCTGGGAAACGATTTTCTCTAGATGATGAAGAATGGACAAAAGAAAAATCTAACAAGATAGTATTAATTGGAAAGAACTTAGATCATCAAACTATTAAGAAGCAACTTTCGTCATGTAGATTTAATTCAGATTAGAGTACATAGTAGGATTTAATTAATTTTTGAAAATACTTATTAAAGGATTTAAAAAAGCAGTAACCGAATTAAAACTTTTCTATATTACTTCGTTTATTGTCGCACTCTTAGTAATCATTCCAATTCTCAATTTTCTTCTTGAAGGAATTGATTATATTATTAGTGGAAATTTTTCATTGGGTATTACAGGAAGAGGAGAAGTAATAGGCACTTTAAAAGTTTTAGCGCTCACAAGTTTATTTGGAGGGGGATTAGGAACCTTGAATGGATGGTTACTTTCAAATTGTGATTTTAAATTCAGAAAAGTTCTTCGTATTTGTCAATTGGTTCCACTAGCTGCTCCAGCGTATCTAATAACAGCAGTTTTGCAGGATTTAGGAAGTATTTTTGGGTATCAAGTAACTGGTTTATGGTGGGGAGTTTTAATACTTTCGATTTCTACCTACCCATATGTATTCATCCTTGCTAACGAAAGTTTTAATAAATTTGGAGTTAATCAAATCAACGCTAGTAGAGGATTAGGAGTTGGCCCATGGAGGAGCTTTTTTAAGATTGCTTTTCCAATGGCTTTACCAGCACTAATAACAGGAATAAGTTTAATGTGTATGGAAGTAATGAATGAGTTAGGTACATTTGCATTATTAAATATTCCAAGTATTTCTACAGGCATAGCCGAAAATTGGATAATTGAGGGCAATGCAAAAAGTGCTATTGGATTATCTTTGATAGCCTTGTTAATAATTTTTACATTAATTATATTTGAAAAATTCTCAAGAAGAAAGTCAAAGAGGTGGAGTGAGAATCCTGCATCAAAAGATTCTCAAGGATGGGAATTAAAAGAAACTAGAGCTTTTTTAGCGATATCTATATCATTATTTCCTCCAATTTTCTCTTTTGGAATTCCATGTATTTGGGTTCTGCTAAATATCGATCAAATTCAAAAGGGGTTTTCGATAGAATTACTTACCCTATCATCAAGGACTATTGCTCTAGGCCTTTTTACAGCATTATTAACGATGCTATTCTCTTTAATAATTTCCTTAGCTAGACGACCAAATAAAAGCTTTTTACTTGGAGTAATAACAAACCTTGCAGGGATAGGTTATGCAATCCCAGGTACTGTATTAGCTTTATCTTTAATAAGCATTGCTTCTTTTAAATTGAATTTCATTGCTATTTGCCTACTAATTTGGGGTTATATTGTAAGATTTCTAACTATTTCAAAGGGTTCTATTGATTCAAGTCTTGAAAGAATTCCTCCAAGTCTCGATGAAGCTGCACTTGGACTAGGAGAGAATTGGCTGGGAATCATAAAAAGAATTCATCTACCTCTTCTTCAAGGACCAATATTTGTAGGATCACTTTTAGTTTTTGTAGACACGATAAAAGAATTACCCATAACATTTATTTTAAGACCATTCGATTTCGATACATTATCTGTAAGAATATATCAATATGCTGGAGATGAAAGAATGGTAGAGGCAATATTACCAGCAATTCTTATTATGACTTTAGGCCTTATTGCATCAATTACATTAGTACCAAGTTTAGAGAAAAGATACTAAATTCTTTTAAACAATTTTCTAATTAAAAAAGGAAAGCTTAACAACAAATCTGCCGAGGTAGATATAACCCTAAAATAAATTAAGCTTATAAGTATTGTATTTTGTGGAATATTTCTGCCAACAAAAAAAAGGAGGCAGGCTTCAAAAACTCCAACCCCCCCTGGAGCTGATGGAACTATCAAACCTAAAGACCATGACAAAGAAAATATTACTAATAAAGATATAATATCAAGAGAATTACTAGTAATAAAAGTATTTAGACAAATATAAAACCCAGTAAATTTAGTTAAAACAAAACCAATTTCAAATAATAAGGCTCTGGTAGGGAAAAATGAAATTATTTTAATTTTCTCTTCAAATTGGTCGTTTGAATTTGTAATTCTCAAAACTTCAAAGACTTGTCCCTTAAGAGACCCTAATCTTTTTAATACAAAATAAATTAATTTCCTATTTAAAAAAACTAGAGGCAAAATTAAAAAAAAGTAAAGTGGTGAAAAAATTACTCCCAACGATGCCAATAGAAAAGATCCACTCAACATAAAGTAAGGCTCTATAAGTGTCGAATACAAAGCAATCTGATGATTACTTAATTTTTTTATAAAATTAAATCTTTCAACAAAATGCCAAATCCCCCCAGGAACATATTTAAGAATATTGGTTAAAACATAGAAAGAGACTAGATTATTGCTTTTAAATTCTTTCCCGAACCATTTAACTACATATTTCCATGCATAAGCGTTAAGGTAAATACTTAAAACACAAAATAAAAAAGATAAAGAAAGATTAAATCCATTTTTTTCTAAATTAATATCAAAAGAAATTTGATCAATATTATAAAAAAAATAGATGCAAAAATATAACAGGCTTGAAATAAAGAAAATGCTCTTTAAACTACCAAAATTAATTTTTTTAAAAAATTTCCAATATGATTTATTAATTATATTCAATCTCATTTCCAGTTTTCGAATGCTTTAAAATTTTTACTAGACTCTTTTATTATTTTTCTTATTTCATCAGTTGATATTTTATGATCTAGTTTCAATCTAAAAACTTCGTCATTTTCTGGTTTGATAGTTATAGATCCATCTGGTTTCATAGTTTGTTTAACTTTTATATTGCCAAAAGTCGTTGAACATTCTCCTCTTCTTCTAAGTAATATCCACCTTGATTGTGTCCTTTCACGCACTCCTATAGTATTGGAATAATCAAACCATAATCGTCTAAAAAATTCTTTTTTATCTATTGGCAAGATTGCTTGAATAGAGAATCCAACTCTATTTTTTTTCATATTGATAGCTTGATAAGAAACGTCGTAAGCTCCCTCAATTCTCAATTTCTCTACAAAATTTGATATATCTTCAGGTGTTTGGTCATCAATCCATGCTTCTTGAATAGATATTTCTTCACACTTTGGACTAATTTGTTGATTAAGAAAAGAATCCTCAAATGAAGTGATTCTATATACTCTAACCAAATTGGGGAATGAAAATTTTAAATTACCAATACCTACACCATAAGAGTGAATAGAATATTTTGAAGGGAGCTTCAGATAATCAATTAAATTAGATAGTAAAGCTATGCCAGTTGGGGTAGATAATTCCCCCTCTACTAAATCAAAGCATGATGTAACCTTAATATTTTTTTCCTTTATTAACTCAATAACCGCAGGAGGTGGGACAGATAATGTTCCGTGTTCTGTTTGAACAAAACCTTTTCCCAACATTGGTTCATTACAATAAATCTTCTTAGGATTAAGGTAATTTATTGCAGCACATACCCCAATGATATCCACCAATGAATCGATAGCCCCAATTTCGTGAAAATGAACATCATCAGATTTTATGCCATGAACTCTTCCTTCTGCACTTGCTAAAGATTCAAATACTTCATAAATCATTTGCTTTAATTTATCTTCTAAGTTTGCATTTAAAATAAGTTCTTTAATACTTCTCCAATTTCTTTTAATTTTACCGCCGTCAATATTATCAACCTTTGCCTTGATCCCCCGGATTGAACAACTTTTAGATTCTTCAAATTCTAGATTATAAAGATCCTTTAAACCTATATTTACAAGTGGTTGTTCAATTACTTTTTTAGGCACACCAAGGTCATAAAAAGCTCCTAACAACATATCTCCTGAGATCCCTGGAGAACATTCAATTAAAACATCTTCCATAAATCTTAATTTCTTGATTTGGAAAAATTGAGATGATGATCAAAATTTTATTTTAATTATTTAGGCAGATTCTTTTCAATAACTTCGTAATTTAGTAACTTTAAAGAATTTCCATCCCTGTTAACATCTAAACTTACAAAACTATTGAGAAGTTTAATAGAAAGCTCGCCTTTTATTGATAATTTAAAATTTTTATTTTTTAAATTCTTCTGTTTTAAAGCAGAACAAATCTTAATAACAACCTCTTTCTTTTGAGTGTTTACAAAAACTAATTCACCTCTAATAGAAAAATAATTATCTTTTAAATCTATTTCCTCTAATAAATTAGAAAAGTTTATTTTTGAAGAATTATTTGGAAAATCATTAAGTTGATAAGGATCCCAGATGCCAACTACTTGTAAATGCAAGCTTTGTGTATTTTTATTTTTTGGGTAAACAATCCAAAAATAACTTTTCTTTAAATCAATATGCTTTTTTAAAAGTGATAAAGCTTTTCCAAGTATTACAGTTTCAATTTTTTCGCCTTTGTTATCACTTATATAGCCTCTATTTATTTGATTACTATTATGGGGAATAAATTTACCATTTACAATACCAATAGCTCTGTACTGCAATTTATCTGTAACTTTTGGGATAGGATTTTTTAACATATTAAAGATTAAAATGACAATTTATCGTCTTAAGTTTCTTATTTTTCCTCCAGAGTATTAAATGACTCTAACGCATTGTCTATAGCATCAGAGGGATTAGTTGCATCATTCAAACTATTATATCTTCTAATCATTTCTACAATTTCAAACGGATTAGTAGGAATAACTGATTTGTCCTCCTCTACTTTAGTAGAGCTATCGATTTGCAAATCTTCAAATAAATATTCAGCACGAAGATATTGACCTTTTAAAGAAATCAAGGAAATCAGAAAAAAAACTAAAGTTATTAGGTTTAATTGATTTTTACAAAAATAAATTTTCATTTTATTTATTTTCAAAATTATATAATACTAAAATTTTTTGCTAATTTAATTCTACATATTCTAGTAGAAATTTGTTAATAGCAACTTGGAATGTTAACTCTATAAGAACCAGACTTTCACAAATAATAGATTGGATTAATCAAGTCAATCCAGACATTATATGTTTTCAAGAAACAAAAGTGATGGATGATAATTTCCCAATTGAACCTTTTGAAAAATTAGGCTATTCAGTAGAAGTTTACGGACAAAAGTCATACAATGGAGTTGCTATTATTTCAAAAATTAAAGCAGAAAATGTTAAAAAAGGCTTCTACGGTTGTAAAGATTTTGATCAAAATATAGGAATTTTCCTAGATCAAAAAAGATTAATTTCTGCTGAAATTAATGGTATTAAAATCATAAATGTGTATGTTCCTAATGGATCTTCGCTGGTATCTGAAAAGTTCCGATACAAAATTAATTGGTTAAATTGTTTAGCTTCTTTTTTGGATGAGCAAGAAAAAAAAGGACAATTGATCTGTCTTATGGGTGATTTTAACGTTGCTCCATCTGACTTAGATATTCATGATCCAGATAAATATGCAGGTGGAATAATGGCTTCAGAGATAGAGAGAAATGCATTAAATAATGTTTTGAAAGAAAGATTAATAGATTCATTCAGGATTTTTGAAAAAAATAAAAGCGATTGGAGTTGGTGGGATTACCGTAATAACTCATATGAATTAAATAAAGGTTGGAGAATAGACCATATCTACATCAGTAAAGAACTATCATCTAAACTTAAAAGCTGTGTCATAGACAGCTCACCTAGAGAAAATATACGCCCAAGTGATCATGCCCCAGTAATGATTGACCTTAACTTAAATGACATAAATGTAGATTTTTTTGATATTGAAGATGATTTTTTCGAAATATAAATAAATTAAATATAAATTCTTTAATGCCTGAGAATGCTCATCAATAAAGAGTTATTTGGGGTGATATTGATTTGTATTATGATTTCCTGAAAATTAATTATTTACAATCCAAACTAACGCAATAAAAATATCATAATGTAGAATTTCATTCTATTTGACAAAATTTTTACTTATTTATAAGTTAGAACATGACAAAATTTTTCTCAAAGCTTTATTTAATCAAATTGTGACTGACATATTAAATTTCACCCAATCAGAAGAAGTTTTCTCTGCTGCACAAGAATTAATGCCTGGAGGTGTTAGCTCTCCAGTGAGAGCTTTTAAGTCTGTCGGTGGACAGCCAATAGTTTTTGATAGAGTAAAAGGCCCTTTTGCTTGGGATATTGATGGGAATAGGTATATTGACTATATAGGAAGTTGGGGGCCTGCAATATGCGGACATGCACACCCTGAAGTTACAACAGCACTACAAGAGGCAATTGAGAAAGGTACAAGCTTTGGAGCTCCATGTGTTTTAGAAAACACTCTTGCTGAGATGGTTATAGATGCTGTCCCATCTGTAGAAATGGTTAGGTTTGTTAATAGTGGGACTGAAGCTTGCATGGCAGTTTTAAGGCTAATGAGAGCCTTTACCGGAAGAGATAAGGTTATAAAATTTGACGGTTGCTATCACGGACATGCAGATATGTTTTTAGTAAAAGCAGGATCAGGTGTGGCTACTTTAGGATTACCAGATTCACCAGGGGTTCCACGAACTACAACCGCCAACACACTTACTGCACCTTACAATGATCTTGAAGCTGTAAAAAAATTATTTTCTGAAAATCCTGATGCCATTTCAGGTGTAATACTTGAGCCTATTGTTGGTAATGCTGGATTTATTACTCCTGAGCCTGGATTCTTAGAAGGTTTAAGAGAATTAACCACTGAGAATGGATCCTTACTAGTTTTCGATGAAGTAATGACCGGGTTCAGAATAAGTTATGGAGGCGCCCAAGAAAAATTCGGAGTTACTCCTGATTTAACCACACTTGGAAAAGTAATTGGAGGAGGTCTACCGGTTGGAGCATATGGCGGCAAGAAAGAAATCATGTCTATGGTTGCTCCTTCCGGACCTGTCTACCAGGCAGGTACATTGAGCGGTAACCCACTCGCAATGACTGCAGGAATAAAGACTCTTGAACTACTCAAACAAGAAGGTACTTATGAAAAACTAGATGCAACAACCTCAAGACTTATTGAAGGTATAATTCAGTCGGCAGAAAATAATGGTATCGCTATCAATGGAGGAAGTGTGAGTGCCATGTTTGGATTTTTCTTATGTGATGGGCCAGTAAGGAACTTTGATGAAGCAAAAACAAATAATGCTGAACTATTTGGTAAGTTACATAGAGAGATGCTTAAAAGAGGTATTTACCTTGCTCCAAGTCCTTTTGAAGCTGGCTTCACATCATTAGCTCATAGTGAGGCTGAGATAGACAAAACCATCGAAGCATTTGATCAATCTTTTAATTCTATAAAAAATTAACATCTTATTAATTTTTTAAGAAAGTAAAATTAATCAAGATAAATTACTATTTTAAATTACAAGATTAAAAAAAATTTAATAATTATTATCTTCTACCACCAACTATGACAGGTGGACTGCCTCCTTCTGAACCAGGAAGGCCAGGCACAACCTGTGTACTACCATCCCATTTATCAAGGAACAATTTGAAAAGTACTTGATCATCAAGACTTCTATTTAATGTTTCGTATCTAAGTGCTTCTTGTTCAGCAATTTCCACTTCTGTTTTAGCTCTTAATAGTTGTTGACCTGCTATTTGTTTTTGTTCAATAGCAGCTCTATATTCTTCAGCAATCTCTAATCCAGTAAGATCTAAACTTTTAACATCGACATAATCGAATGAATTTAGTTCCTGAGCAACTGTATCACCTACTTTCTCAGAAATGACTGCAAACTCTGTAGCGATTGTCTCTAGCTCATACTGTGAAAAGACTGATTTAAGAGCTTTGAGTAAAGATGGCTGTACAATTTTTTGATAAACATCGCTATTTCTGCTGGCAATTGTGGCAAAAATTCTTCCTGCTTCCTGAGGCTTAACTGAATATTTGACTGTAGCTGTTGCTCTAATTACCTGAAGATCCTTGGTTAAGGTTTCAAATTTTTCAGGTTGAACTTGAGTTTTAATATCAAATGGATATACAGACTGAATGAATGGGAGTTTAAAATTTAAACCCGCTCTCCTAGAGGGTCCACTAACTTTTCCTAATGTTGTAACTACAGCAACCTGTCCTGAGGGAACAACGAAGAGAGACTGTGTAAGTAAAAGAAAGCCTGTAAAAGACAATACAATTAATAGTGTTGCAGTCCCACCGGGACCAGTAGGCGTGACATTTTTAAACGAACTTGACATTAAATTCTTTACTTTTAATTCATTTTATTTAATGAAATTAATTAGTGCATTAGTAAGGCATTTAATTAAAATATTTTTTTAATAATTAAAGAAAAGATAAATTGCATTTTTTTAATGATGTGATTTAAATTGAAGCAAAAGTTGTAAATAAAGGTCCTCATCGATCTCCCTAATGTCATATTCTGAAGGCAAAACACCATGTTTATACTCATGCACTGCCATCCAACAAAATTTTTCTATTTCTCCTATTGAAAAACGAGGATATTCTTTTACCTTTACAAACAAAGATTTTATAAGAGATTCTGGATAATCTGACATTTTTTAGAAATAACCTTAATCAAGATTTTATCTAAAGTTGCTCGCTTTCAGAGGAATATTCAAAGAATCTTCCAAATTACTAACGAGCTTTATTGCTGATTGAAGATCATTTTTGCTCTTACTAGAGACTCTGAGTGTTTCTCCATTGATGCTGACATTAATTTTTTTTATATGATCTCTAATATTTTTACTAATTTTTTTTGCTATTTCTTGTTTAATCCCTTGCTTCAATAAAATTGTCTGTTTAACTTTATTACCACTTACTATTTCAATTTCGCCGAAGTCAAAAATTTTCAAAGATAAGTTCCTTTTTATTGCCTTTTGTCTAATCATGTCATTTACAGCATTTAGAGTTAATTCACTATTAGTAAATATATAAATATATTCTTTATCTAAATCAACTGACGTATCTGTCTCTTTGAGATCGTAACGCTGTGAAATTTCCCTCTTTACTTGATCCAAGGTATTGACTAATTCCTGTCTTTCAAAATCAGAAACCACATCAAATGAAAAACTTTCTGCCATCGTAAGATTATATTCGCCTGATTATTATTAGCATAAATTTGATCTAAATAAGAAAAAATAGATTAATTTAATCAAAAAATAATAAACTTACCATTTTCCCCATTTCTTCCGCACATCTACAACTATTTAATAGGGTTTCACTATCGTGGAAGGCAAAGCATATTAATTGATCGCATCTTGTAATGATCTCTTGATTACATAGACTGCTTGCTAATGGTAATGGCAATTCGTCATTTTCACTCTTTTCAACCAAATGCATAACCTTTTCAAGTTGATCCTTGATTTCGGGTATTTGTCTATCAAGACTTTGTGGTAATAAAACAGTCAATAATGATGGATTAATACCTAAAACAGCACGAATAACTGCCGCATTCACCCCTTGAGATCCAGATGTGAGAATATTATGACCCTCCTCTGCTAAAGACCTTGCTATCAACTCAATTAAGTGGATGTCGACAACTGGCACATGTCTACTGCCTAAAAAAGCAATCCTCCTTTTCCCATTATCTTGGATTTTTGCGAGTTCTTGAGCTAGAGCATCAACACCCTCAGTTGCCGGTAAATCTAATGAACGACTCAAAATAAAATAGTTCCTATATTTGAAATTAGCATTTATCTGAAAAATTGCAGGGAAATTCTATCTTTTCGAGAATTCTTTTTAGATTTACATGCTCCTGAACTAATTGGACTGCATAAGAAGCTTTAATTGATTCATGTATCCTGACATGACCAAAAGCTCGCTCAATAATTTCTACGGAAGCAAGGGTATCTAATTCCACTTTTAAAATTGGAACCTCCAATTCCTCCGCTCGATGAATCAACTGTGATAGAGGTTCTCCCATACCAGTTAAAATGAGGCATTGAGTCGAAGCTTCCAATGCCGCAAGTTGAATATCAGTTCTGTCAGCACCTGTAACTACAGCCATATTTCTTCTTCTTCTAAAAAATTCCATTGCAGAATTAACACCCATCGCACCAATACTTAATGTCTCAACAAGTAATTCATCTTTTTCAGGGCAACAAATTACCTTTGCATCTAATCTTCTTACAAGCTCACCGACAGTAACACTTCTGAGTAGTGGTGATTTAGGCATTACCCCAAACACTTCAATATTCAAATCTTTAAGAGAAGGTATTATTTCATTGTTAACTTTTTCCACTTCTTCAGGCAAAACGGCATTCAATACTACTCCAGCCAAATGCTCTCCTAATTGTTTTTTCGCATCAAGTAATGCATCTACACTTTTACAATCTTCCCATAGATTAACAATCAGGACTTTCGCATCTAAACTCTCAGCCAATTGAGGAAGACTTAAACCATAAATCATACCTTCATGAATACTTCCTGCTGCTTCAAGAATGTTTAAACCTTCAAAATCATCATTCACTAATGCCTTTATTTGATCAAAACCTTTTCCTGGGAGCAAGTCTTTATTAGAGATTCTTTTTTCAGCTGATATATTATCCAATAATCCTACTGAAGAAATTAAATTACCCTCTTCGATATTTAATGTAGATCCAATAAACTTAACATCGTCGTCTATTAGTCCCTCATAAGACATTGAGGGTAAATTAGTAAGTTCTATACATGTTGCAAGTGGTTTACCAATTCGTACTTTTTTTTTCTCCAGAAGGAGTCTTTTTGCAATACCAAGAACTAGTGCAGACTTACCACTAAATGGCTCACATGAACCAATTAATAATATATCGCTCATAATCAGTAAAATAATATATCAATATAGGTTCAAGATAATATTTTTTTTAGAACTAAACAAATATTTATTTATGAGTTTTAATCAAATAGATAAATTAATAATTTTTTTAGGTAAATTTATTTTAATTCTTTGGTAATTAACCAAAATCAAACCAAATGAAAAACTCAATCAAAAACGTAAAAACTGTTGGGATTACCGGAGCTTCAGGAGCATTAGGGAAAGAACTAACAAAATTATTTCGTCAGAAAGGGTATAAGGTAGTTGGATTTACTCATAGTAGAATTGATAATGAAATAAATATCGAGTCTCCCAATGAATGGATTCAATGGGAATGTGGGAAAGAATATACATTAAAAAAGCATCTAAAAAAATTAGATATTTTAATTTTGAACCACGGAATCTATAATTTAAGTCGAGAAAACTCAAATTATGAAAACTCAATAGAAATAAATGCACTAAGCAAATTCAAATTTTTAAATTTATTTGAAGATATTGCTTTAAAAAATGAATCATATATAAAAAAAGAGATTTGGATAAACACATCTGAAGCAGAAATATTACCAGCTCTTAACCCATCATATGAGATAAGTAAATCGCTAATTGGTCAATTAGTTTCTTTCAAAAAAAATCTTCTTAACAAAGATACTAAGAAAAAATTAACTATAAAGAAAATCATCTTAGGGCCTTTTAAATCAGAACTAAATCCAATAGGAATTATGAGTCCGAAATTTGTCTCTAAGAAGATTTATGATTTAGCTTCTCTAAACAATTTTTTAATAATAATTAGTCCAAACCCATTAACCTACTTAATTTTCCCCATGAAAGAATTTTTTAATTTTCTATATTGCAAGATTATTTATAAATATAAATCTTAAAATCAGAAATCTCTATCTGTCAATATTTCTATACCATCTTTCAAAACAACTATTGTATGCTCCCATTGTGCAGATAATTTCCCATCTTTTGTGATAACAGTCCATCTATCATTTAATGTTTTACAAAATTTACTCCCTTCGTTAACAATAGGTTCAACTGCAAGTGTCATTCCTTCACGTAAGACTACGTTGGGCAATTCTTTAGTTCGAAAATTAAATACCGAAGGCTCTTCGTGCAGATTCCTTCCAACTCCATGGCCGGTATAGTCTTCAACAACACTAAATCCGTTTTTTCTAACAACATCTTCAATTTCCCCAGCTATATCGAGTAGTGTATTTCCTGCCTTAATTTTTGAAAGGCCCGCATTTAGAGCTTTAAATGCCACATCACTTAGTTTTTGAGCTTTTGAACTAACATCTCCAACACATATTGATATACAACTATCACCATGAAATCCATCTAAATATGCTCCAGTATCTATTTTAACTAAGTCACCATTCTTGATTATTTTATTTTTACTTGGTATCCCATGCACAACCTCATTATTAATACTTGAACAAATACTAGAAGGGAAACCATGATAGCCTTTAAAGCTAGGTACGGCTCCAAAACTTTTTATCCTTTTTTCTGCGAAGTCATCTAAATCTTTTGTACTCATTCCTGGCTTAATTAATTCATTAATTTCTCTCAGAACTGTTGCTACTATTCTGCTAGATTTCTTCATAAGATTTATTTCTCGTGCAGACTTTATTTCAATTCCTCTTCTCCTTTGGATAAATGGGACCTGATCATTAATTTTGTTATTATTTTTATTTAATAAAAGATCTGCAAAATGTTTCATTGGAATAAATAATAGTAAAAGATTAATATCGTCAAAATAGCCATTACGTTCTTGGCTATCTTAAATATATCAATAACAATGGGCAACAGTAATGAAATTTTTAACTAATTCTAGGCAATTTCATAAAGTTTTGGCGCCTTGGATTTTCCTTCCATTATTTTTATCTTCAATTACTGGGCTACTTTATAGGGTTTCAAAAGACTTACTGGGTTACTCTAGAGAGCAAGTTCATTGGTTAATGTCGCTTCACGAGGGCGAGTGGCTTGGAGATAATGGAGAATTAATATACGTATTATTAAATTCTCTTGGAGTATTGTGGATGCTTATAACGGGATTCCAAATGTTTTCAAAAACAATTTCATTTACCAAAAAGGTTACTAAAGGCGAGTCGAAGGGTTAAGATATAGAACTTGTTAGGATAAAAAGACCAAAATGGCCAAAGAGAAACAAGAAAATGAATTAGAAACCGGCATTAAACCTGATGGATCAATTGATGTGGCAGTCGAAACAGAAGGGGAAAACTTGGTTTCCGAAACTACAAAAACAATAAGTTCTTCCAACATTATTGAGGAATTTGAGAATGAACAAGCAAAAAAAGAATTACCTGAAATTTATGTTGGGGACACTGTTAAAGTTGGAGTAAAAATTACAGAGGGTAACAAAGAAAGAGTTCAACCTTATGAAGGTGTTGTAATCGCAAAAAGACACGGGGGTCTTAACCAAACAATTACAGTTAGAAGAATTTTCCAAGGCATAGGTGTTGAAAGAGTATTTATGCTACATAGTCCACAAGTTGCCTCTCTAAAAGTTGAACGTAGAGGTAAAGTAAGAAGAGCTAAGTTATTCTATCTAAGAGATAGAGTAGGAAAAGCTACTCGCGTAAAACAACGCTTTGATCGATAAAGTTGTAAATTAATCTACTTATTGGTCACAAAGGCGCCTATAATCACTTAGATGCGTCGTTAGTTCAGTTGGTAGAACGCAGGTCTCCAAAACCTGATGTCGGGGGTTCAAGTCCTCCACGACGCGTTTAATCAACATTATGTAAATCATTTTTTTCATAAGATGGAGTTAGATCTTCAACCTGGGGACGTAGTAAAAGTCCTCGAATCAGCCGCCTTAGGATGGGTTCGTGCAAGAGTCATCAGAGTTAAGTCTGGTGGAAGAGTTGTCGTACAAAGTGACCAAGGAAGAGAATTTACCGCCAGAGGTAATCAAGTTAGGTTGATAGAACCTGCTGGCTTTAGACCGCAAAAATAGTTATTAATGTTAAGCCAGCTCTACATCAAACAATTTCTTTAAATCCTCAAATTAAAAAAATTATTTTATTACAACAACATTAATTAAGTATTATGATCTGATAATTTTAAGAATGAAGTTCTAATTAATTTTAGAACAATATTTGGGACCGTAGTTCAACTGGTTAGAGCACCGCCCTGTCACGGCGGAAGTTGCGGGTTCGAATCCCGTCGGTCCCGTTTTTTCTAAGGAAAATTTGGAAAAACGTTTAAGATTAGCCCCAAGTCCAACGGGTTTATTTCATATTGGAACAGCTCGAACAGCATTATTTAACTGGTTATATGCAAAAAAAATAGAAGGAAAGTTCCTCATAAGAATAGAAGATACAGATTTTCTTAGATCTAAATCTAAATACACAGAAAATATTTTAGAGGGTTTGAAATGGCTTGGACTTAAATGGGATGAAGATCCCATAAAGCAAAGTGACCGAATTTCAATTCACAAAAAATACATCAAAAAGCTTCTAGAATCTGGAAATGCATATAGATGCTTTACTACAGAAAATGAGATTTCTAAATTAAGGGAAGAACAAAAAAAGAAAGGATTACCTCCAAAGCATGATAATAGGCACAGAAATCTTTCTAAAGAAGAAATTGAAACATTCATATCCCAAGGAAGGACTTCCGTAATAAGATTTAAAATTGACGAAAAAATTCAAATAAAATGGATAGATCAGATAAGAGGTGAAATCAAATGGCAAGGGAGGGACTTAGGTGGTGATTTAGTTTTATCAAGAAGGGCTATGGGATACGAGATTGGAGATCCTTTATATAATCTTGCAGTTGTAATTGATGATAATTTCATGAATATCACTCATGTAGTAAGGGGTGAAGACCATATCTCTAATACTGCAAAACAAATATTAATTTATGAAGCATTAGATTTCAAACTGCCGACTTTTTCACATACACCTCTAATACTTAATAGCGAAGGGAAAAAACTATCAAAGAGAGATTGCGTCACTTCAATCGACGAATTTAGAGAAATGGGATATTTACCTGAGGCCTTGTCGAACTATATGGCCTTTCTAGGTTGGTCACCAAAATCTACCGAAAGTGAAATACTTTCACTTCATGAAATATCTAGAATTTTTGAGTTAGCAGATATAAATAAAGCTGGAGCTAAATTCAGTTGGGAAAAACTAAACTGGATTAATTCTCAATACATAAAAAACATGGAATCAGTAAAGTTAAGTGGGATCATATTGAAATACTGGGAAAATATGGGTTGGGAACCGCCAACTAAAGAATGGGCTATTAAATTAGTAATTTTGATTAAAGACTCGATGATTCTTTTAAAAGACGCCATTGAACAATCGAAACCATTTTTCGTATTGCCTAGAATTGAAAAAGAAGGTCAAGATTTCCTTGTAAATAATAATGGCGAACTATCTCTAATACTAATCTTAAATTATTTAACTAAGCAAAGTGCTTTAAAACTGGACAAAGAGAACGCAAAAGAAATAATAAACGAAATATCAAAAATCCATAACGTTAAGAAAGGGATTTTAATGAAATCATTAAGAGTAGCCTTTTTTGGTTCTCTAAATGGGCCAGATTTAGTTCAAAGTTGGGAACTTTTCTCTGAAAATAAAAGTGATATATTGCGAATTGAAAGATGTCTCAAATTAATCTAATTTTTTTGGCCTAACTCAAGCCTGTTCGCCAAAGGTTTAGCTGTAATACCTTGGATTCCTACCGTCATTAATATAGTAAGAAATACTAGACCTTGAAGACGTCCAGCCCCAAGGATACCAGCCTGTTCTAATCTTATAGAAAAAAGAGAGGCTACCGCCGCAGTCACGATACCTCTTGGAGCTAACCAAGCACAAAATACTTTTTCTTTGAAGTTTAATTCTCTTCCCATTGTTGCTATCCAAATTGAGATAGGACGAACAATTACCATCAACATAAAAACGCAGACAACCCCACCCCAACCTAGTGGACTTAATTCACCCCAAGAAACATCAGCTGCCAAAAGAGGGAAAAGAACTGTTATCGCTAATTGAGCTAATTCACCTATTAGATTATCCAATCTCTCCTTATCTATTACTTCTCTTTTGCCCACAATAAAACCTGCCGCTACTGAAGCAGGCAACCCTGACTCTGGCAAAAAATATTCACAAATTCCATAGACAAGAAAAATAAATCCGAGAGTAACTTGTAACTCTATCCCAAATGATGCTTCATTTTTTATTTTTTTTAAAATTTCTGATAGTAACCATCCTGCACTTAATCCGATTAAAACTCCACCTCCTAATCTTTGCATTAATGCAATAAATACATCGTTAATCCCACGTAGATCTCCTAATGTTAGTTCTAAAAGTAATAATGCTAGTACTGCACCAATTGGTTCAAGTAACAACCCTTCAGCTTTTAAAACTTCCGAAAGAGGGGAAGCTAATTTTATTTGTTCTACTAGTGGAGAAACAACAGTTGGGCCGGTAGCTAGAACTATGGCACTATATATTCCTGCAACTTGCCATGAAAGGCCTGCCAGCCAATGAGCAATAAAAATTCCAGCAGATAATGAAATAAAAAGTCTTACTAATGAAATTTTCAAAACAGTATTTCTTATATTTCCATCAGGCAGTTTTAAATTTAGTCCCCCTTCAAATAGAACCAAGCAGACTAAAAGCCCTACAATCGTTTCAAGCCCTTGACCAAGATCTAAAGGCTCAACAAGGCCTAAACCTGATCTTCCGACTAATAATCCAGAAAGCAATAAAATAACAACACTGGGAAATCCTGTAAAAGAAGAAAATAATCGAGCACAAGCACCTGCAAATACAGTTATTCCCCAAAGTAATCCAAGCCTTTCAGGCGTCATATATAATTATAAATAATAAAATTATTAATTATTTTGATTAAATCAATAATCTTATCGCAAGTCCATTAAATACAATACTTTTTAATTTAATTAATCATCTGAACAAGACTTAATCTTAATAAAACTCAGAAATTAATTTTAAATCAAATAAATTTAATCTCAATTTAAGAAAATTGGCTTATTAAAGCGATAATAATAAAAATTATTCCTATACCAACAGTTGCCATCCTACCGTTCCAAATTTCAGCTTGAGGCGTAAAACCTCTTTTCCATAAATTCAGTTCCTTTTTATCAACAAAATTTTTTGTCTCTTCAATCTCAATTTTAGGTTGTTTGTTCATTGGAGTTAGAAAGGAGGATTTTCTTCATAAAGTGTATTTGCTTGTTCAATTGATAATCTGCCAGAGACGCCTAACTTAAGAGAACTGAAATGATCCTTAAATTTGATCCTGAACAATGCCGCTGCACCAATCATCGCCGCATTATCCGTACAAAGATCAAGTGGAGCTAAATGAACTTTAATAGATTTTTTACTAGCTTCACTAATCATCATTTTTCTTAATGTATTATTGGCAGCCACTCCCCCAACCACAACAACATTATCCAAGCTATAGTCTGCTGCACATTTTATAGTTCTCTCTACCAAAACCTCTGCCACTACTCTCTCAAAACTTGCGGCGATATCAGGAACAGGAACGGTCTTCCCTTCTAAATTTATTTTCTCAACTAATCTTAATACAGCGGTTTTTAGACCACTAAAGGAGAAATCATATTTAAGAAAGCCACCCTTTTTATCAGAAATCCTACATTTTGGTAAATTAAATTTCATAGGGTCTCCATTTTTAGCAATCTTTTCAATTGCCGGTCCTCCTGGATAAGTCAAACCTAATAATCTTCCAACTTTGTCAAAGGCTTCTCCTGCGGCATCATCAAAACTTTTTCCAAGTCTCTGCATTACCCCTCTATCATCAACCTTTATCAATTCAGTATGTCCGCCGCTAACAAGTAATGTAAGAAAAGATTTCTTTGGATAGTTTTCTGAAAATAGAATTGAAGATAAATGTCCCTCCAAATGATGAATTCCCAAGAATGGCTTTGAATGTAACATGCAAAGTGATCTTGCAGTTATTGAGCCAACGCGTAAACATCCAACCAATCCAGGAGCGACAGTAGATGCAATATAGTCAATTTCCTCAATTTTGATTTTTGATTCTATAAAAGCCTTTTCTAAAACAAAGGGTAATAACTCTAGGTGCTTTCTGGCCGCAAGTTCAGGTACAACTCCTCCCCATTTTGAATGATCTTCAATTTGAGATGCAATTATATTTGAATGTATTTTGAAATTATCGCCAATATTAGAAACTATTGAGACAGATGTCTCATCACAACTTGTTTCAATAGCTAAAACTTTGTTCATATTTGATTCAACTTGTTCTATTTTAATATTAATTTCTTACTTAACACACTATAAGGAATTAAAGATTGCAACTTATGAAATTCTTTTTTTCAATAATAACCTCGGTTTTTCTGTTCCTAGGAATTACTCCAATAGCTTTAGCTGCTAATGGGCCCGCCCTAAACGCAGACAGAGCTAGTACAGAATATACCGCATCAGCTCTAACAAAATGCTCTGAAAACCCAAAATTCATTGAGAGAGCAAATTCTGCAACTACTCAAAAAGATATAGCAAGATTTGAAAGATACGGAAAAGCCTCATGCGGAGATGATGGTCTTCCACATTTAATTATTGGACCTCCACTTGAGCCATGGGGAGCTCTTTTAAATAGAGGGCATGAGGGTGATTTACTTATTCCAGGAGTATTGTTCATTTACATTGCTGGAATCATAGGCTGGTCCGGAAGAGAATATTTAATTGAATCAAAAAAGACTAAGAATCCAGCTGATCTTGAGATTATTATTGATCTTGACTTGGCTAGAAAATGTCTTATTAAAGGAGCACAATGGCCTCTTCTTGCTAACAAACAAGGCAGAAATGGAGATTTAAGAGAGAAAGATAACAATATTACACTTAATGGTCCTCGCTAAACATCTTTAAAAACTTTCATAAAAACAAATGTTCAAAATTCTAAATACAAAATTTGTTAGATCAGCTCCAGTAGTTGCAGCAATTTGGCTAAGCCTCACAGCTGGAATAATTATTGAATTTAATAGGTTTTTCCCAGACTTATTATTTCATCCAATGAGCTGATAAATGAGAGAATAATCAAGTTTTTATTAATTTGATTATTCTCTCTGCTGTTTCATCAACATTGTTATTTGTTAAAGCAAAATCAAATTGATTTGATGCTGAAATCTCATAATTAGCCCTTGAGAGTCTTTTTTGAATTGCCTCTTCTTTCTCTGTACCTCTTTTTCTTATTCTTCTCTCTAACTCTTCTTTATTTGGAGGAAGTAAAAATATTGACAGGGAATTAGGAAACTTCTCTTTTATTTGCTTTGCGCCTTCCACTTCAATTTCTAGTAATACGGTAAATCCCTTTTTGATTTTCTCATTGACAGAAGATAAAGGAGTTCCATAGAAGTTTCCAGCAAATTGAGCCCATTCAAGAAAAAGGTTTTGATCAATCATTTCTTTAAACTTTTCTTGATTCAAAAAGTAATAATTTTCTCCCTCCCTCTCTCCCTCTCTAGGATCTCTAGTGGTTGCAGATATTGAAAGCCAAATATTTTTATCTTTGCCTAATATTTCTCTGACAACAGTTCCTTTTCCCACCCCGCTAGGCCCGGTAAGAATAATGAGTTTTTTTTGATTTTTCATATTAAAATTTTTACAGTAAAATAAATCTCTTGCGAACTAAAAGAAATAATGCAAAAAGGTGTGCCACAGATAATGGATATTACATCGATTAGATCTGTCTTGCATTATTTAACAAGAAACATTTTACCTACAAAGTTTGAAACTGCCCAACAACCAGAGCCTAATACAATTCAATTATGTTTTAGAGGAGTTGATTCTCAAACTTGGTTAGAAGTCTCATGGAATGGTGAATCTCCGAGAATACTAAAGATCAATAAGCCAGAAAAAATTGGAAGAGAGAGTACACTTTCTAAACAAATCAGATACGGATTGAAATATATGGCTTTAATTTCAATTGATCAAGATGATTACGAAAGAGTTATAAAATTTGGTTTTGCAAAAAAACCTGGAGATGAAATTAGTAAGTATTTAATTTTTGAGTTAATGGGAAAACATAGTAATATTTTTTATTTAGACAATAAACATAAAATTATCGCAGTTGGCAAACAAATTAAGTCAAGTCAATCTAGTTTTAGAACAATTTCAACAGGATCAATTTATTCTGACCCTCCAGTCAATCTCAAAAAACAACCTAAAGAAGATGAGTCTTTTCAATCATGGAAAGAATCAATTTCAACAGTACCTAAGTCTTTGAAATACTGTTTAATAAATACCTACCAAGGAGTAAGCCCTATTCTCACAAAACAATTAGAGATATTTAGTAATACTAATGAATCGGAAATAATGGAAAAAAATATTGATCTTATTAACGATGCAATTTTAAAGGAGATATTCAAAAGTTGGAAGATATGGATAAATAGGTTTCAAAACAAAAACTTTTACTTTTCTACATTTAATAATTATTTTTATTCCGTCTGGTTTTTAGATAAAGAAATTAACTGTGAAAATAAAATAGATTTATGCACCGGTTTAGAAAATTATTATGATCATCATCTAAAACAAAAAAAATTTGAATTATTAATAAAGAAAGTTGAAGGGATAATTTTCAAACAAACAAATAATGAGAAAAAAAATTTAAATATTCAATATGATCTCCTATCAAATTCAGAAAACTACAAAATATATAAAGAAAAAGCTGACAAGATATTCACAAAAAGTGAGATCAAAAAACAAGATATTATTAAAGGACAAAAACTATATAAAAAATCAAAGAAACTAAAAAGATCTAGAGAATTAATAAAGGATAGACTAAATATTTACAAAACCAACATAGATAGATTAGATGAATTCACTACACTTCTAGAGAATCTAAATTATTTATATAAAGATGAACTATTCGTAAAAATTAAACTTTTAGAAGAAATTTTGGAAGAAATTTGTAATGAGTTTAATATCAATATCAAGAGGCAAAAAGAAGATAAGAAAAATACATCTGAGATACAATCTTTACCAATTCAAGTTGATACTCCCACAGGATTGAAGCTTCAGGTAGGGAGAAACATGAGGCAAAATGACTTAATAAGCTTCAAGTTTTCAAAAAAAGGTGATTTATGGTTTCATGCACAGGAATCACCAGGCAGTCATGTAGTTTTGAAGTCTTCATCTCAAGCAGCATCTGAACAAGATCTTCAAATAGCTGCAGATTTAGCTGCTTTATTTAGTAAGGCAAAAAGAAACATAAAAGTTCCTATTAATTTAGTAAAGATTAAAGATTTGCAAAAAATCAAAAAAGGAGGACCGGGTTGCGTTTCCTTTAAAAATGGAGAAATTATTTGGGGAAATCCTACAAGAGGAGAAGATTACATTAAAAAAAATCTGAAAACAGTAATTTAGTTTATAATAAAAAAAATTTTTAAATCTAAATGTTTGATTTTCTTTTGGGCACTCATGAATTTTTAGGAAATCATAGTTTTCCAGAATTTATTGTTGGATATCTATTTGGTGCTGCATTAATAATTGGAGCTCCTACTGTTTTCTTACTACTTGCCTTCGTAAGCGCTTTAATGAAAACAAATGGAAAAATGGGAGGATATAGAGAATATGAAACTTACGGTGAATCATCTCTAAATGATGCCCCTCCTTTCTTATTACCAGATCCAACTAATCCTAAATTAAGTAAATAATTAAATTTAACGTAAAATAAATTGGACTTTGACAATAGTTATTTTAAATTTTTTTCTTATAAAATCTCTATCAAATAATAATAATGAGAGGTACAGATCAAAGTGGAAATAAATTATCGGCTTCGATGACTTTTAGTGATCATTTAGAGGAGCTTCGTCAGAGGATACTAAACTCAATTTACTCAATAATTATTTCAATATTCTTTAGTTTTCTTATCATTAAGCCATTAATATCTTTTTTAGAAATCCCAGCTGGTGATATTCATCTACTACAACTTGCTCCAGGAGAGTTTTTATTTGTCGCTATTAAAGTTGCAGGTTACAGCGGATTGATAGTTTCTATGCCTTATATTTTTTATCAAGTAATATTATTTATTTCCCCTGGTTTAACAAAACAAGAAAAAAACCTTATCCTGCCCGCAGTTTTTGGTTCAGGTCTTTTGTTTTTTTTAGGATTAATTTTTTCATGGTGGATATTAGTCCCTGCAGCAATAAAATTCTTTATTAATTTCGGTGCTGATATTGTTGAACCAACTTGGTCTATAGAAAGATATTTTGATTTTGTTCTCTTATTAATGTCTAGCACTGGAATAGCTTTTCAATTGCCAGTATTACAATTTATTCTAGGTTCTCTTGGAATAATTACAACAGAAAAAATGATTTCGAATTGGAAGATAGTTGTAATCTCATCCGCAATCTTATCTGCAGTGATTACCCCTTCAACAGACCCATTGACAATGACATTGCTATCTATATCGATTGTGTTTTTATTTTTTATAGGTACTGGATTAACTTACTTATCAGAAAATCTTAAGTCAAAAACTCTTTCATCTTCTCATTAAGATTTAATTGCAAGCTGACAGCTCTACCTAACCTTGGCTTAGCATTTACTTTCTTTAGCCATTCCCTTACTTCTTCTGAATATCCACATCTATTCAAAATCTCGATTTTATCAGCTATAGATTTTTTATATTCATCTTCACTTAAAGGAAATGATTCCTGTCCAAGAAATCCCCACATCATTTGAAAATAAACAAATTTTCCTCTTCTAAATAGTCTAAAATCATATTTTTTTCCCCAGCGATGAATCAAATAATGGATAACTTCATCTAATAACAATGGGTTCATTTAAATCAATTAATTAAGACTTCCTAAACTTTTACTTTAAATTATTAAAAGTCCTATCTATTTGCAACAGAAATTGAACAATTTGTTTCATAATAACTAATAAATAACAGAATCAAGTAGCGAATGACTCAATTAAGTTCCAATGATGTCCCTTCAATGGGTCGAAGGCAATTTATGAATCTTCTTACATTTGGTACTGCGACTGGTGTAGCGTTAGGAGCCCTTTACCCCGTAGCAAATTATTTCATGCCTTTAAGAGCAGGTGGTGGTGGTGGTGGAACTTCTGCTAAAGATGAATTAGGGAATCCAATAACCAAGACAGGTTGGTTAGCTACCCATCAAGCAGGAGACAGAAGTCTAGTGCAGGGCCTAAAGGGAGATCCAACTTATTTAATAGTTAATGAGGGTGGGGAAATAGGAGAATTTGGTTTAAATGCAATTTGTACACATTTAGGTTGCGTTGTCCCATGGGATAGCGGTGCTAATAAATTTATATGTCCTTGTCATGGCAGTCAGTACGATACAAATGGGAAGGTAGTCAGAGGGCCTGCTCCTTTGTCTTTAGCGCTAGCTCATGTCGATATTGAAGATGATGCTGTAATAGTCAAACAATGGCCAGAAACTGACTTTAGAACTAATGAAAATCCATGGTGGGCATAAAAAAAATGAAAGGTCTTAAAAATCAAATCATGAAAAAAACAAATTTATTTATCTGTACTCTAATTTTCATTTCGAGCATTGTATTTTATCCAAAGATCACTTTTGCTTATCCATTTTGGGCTCAGCAAAACTACGAATCCCCAAGAGAAGCCACAGGTAAGATAGTCTGTGCAAATTGTCATCTAGCTCAGATGCCTACAATTGCAGAGGTTCCACAATCTGTTGGAGCAGACAGTGTTTTTAAAGCTGTAGTCAAAATACCCTACAAAAATGACTTAAAAGAGATCGGAGCTGATGGTTCAGAGGTCCCATTACAAGTTGGTGCTGTTGTAATGCTGCCTGATGGCTTTAAACTTGCTCCACAAGAAAGATGGACCGAAGAAATCAAAGAGGAGACAGAAGGGGTTTATTTCACTAATTACAGTGAAGAGAAAGATAATATCATTATTGTCGGACCTTTACCTGGCGATACCAATAAAGAAATAGTTTTTCCTGTACTTTCCCCTGATCCATCAACTAATAAAGAATATCACTATGGGAAATACTCCCTACATATTGGAGGCAATAGAGGTAGAGGTCAGGTATACCCAACTGGAGAAAAAAGCAATAATGTAGTTTTCACATCTTCCACCTCAGGAACTATAAATTCAATAGAAACAATTGAAGATGGTAGCTATAAGGTCAATATAGAAGACGAGAATGGAGAGATAACTACTGAATCAGTTCCTGTTGGTCCTCAACTTATTGTAAAAGCACAAGACAAAATTAATGCAGGTGACCCGCTTACCAATGATCCCAACGTTGGCGGCTTTGGACAATTAGATGCTGAGGTTGTACTTCAGAGCCCTTATAGAGTAATTGGATTGATTGCATTCTTTATTGGTGTAGGTCTAACACAAATACTTTTAGTATTAAAGAAAAAACAAGTAGAAAAAGTGCAAGCAGCAGAGGGTATCTAACTTTCTTTAAATGCTTATATTTCAAGCTTTTATACAATCTCCAGGAGAAACTTTTTTAAATTTAGGGTTTATAACTATTAGATGGTATGGATTTCTTATTTCGTTTTCAGTTTTAATAGGCCTTTTTATCTCTAAAAAACTAGCAAAGGCTAGGAATATTGACCCAGAGTACATTAGTGAAATACTTCCATCATTAATAATCTTTTCAATAATTGGAGCTAGAGCTTATTACGTAATTTTTGAATGGAGGCAATATAGTGGAGAAAACTTTTTTACTTCTTTAGAACTATTCAATAAGATCATACAAATACCCTCTTTTCTTGCAGTTTGGGAAGGAGGTATAGCAATCCATGGAGGTCTAATTGGAGGATTAATATCTATTATCTATTTCTGTAAGTCAAAAAAAATTAATATAAAAACTTTTATAGATATATTAACACCCTCGATTATTCTTGGACAATCAATAGGAAGGTGGGGAAATTTTTTCAATAATGAAGCATTTGGAGTTCCCACAAATTTGCCTTGGAAATTATTTATACCTATCCAAAATAGGCCTTCAGAATTTCTTAATTATGAATTTTTTCATCCTACATTTCTCTATGAGTCATTGTGGAATCTTTTAATTTTCATCCTCCTCATTATTACCTTTAATAAACAAAATAAAACAGATTTTTTAAGGCCTGGCTTTATTAGCTGTCTTTATTTAATAAGTTATAGCTTTGGAAGATTCTGGATTGAAGGTTTAAGAACTGACCCACTATGCATTGGTGGACTTCCACCTTTCTGTGATGGCGGTATAAGAATGGCTCAATTTATAAGTATTTTTCTATTTTCTTCTGGATTAATTGGAATATTTTTTTTAAGATTAAGACCATATAACGGCAAAAATAGAAAGAATGTATAAAAAAATATCCTTTATTGGAGTTGGTCCGGGCGATCCAGATTTATTAACATTAAAAGCTTTAAAAAAGATAAAAAATGCAGATGTCATTATTTGGACGAATTCTCTAATTCCTGAAAAGATTTTAGATTTTTCTAAAGAAGGTTCTGAAAAAATCAAAACGAGTTCGCTCAACTTAGAGCAAATCACCTCAATTATGATAAAAGAATTTCAAGCAGGGAAAACTGTTATAAGGTTGCATGATGGAGACCCTTGTCTTTTTGGAGCGATTAGAGAACAAATAGAAATTTTAAAAAAAGAAAAAATTGAAATCGAAGTTATTCCAGGTGTAAGTGCTTTTCAAGTCGCAGCAGCATATCATGAAGCTGAGTTAACTATTCCTGACGTAACGCAAACAATAATTTTAACTAGAGCAGGAGGAAGAACTGGTATGCCCGAGAAAGAATCTCTGAAAGATCTTGCGAAACACAATTCCTCTTTATGCCTTTATTTAAGTGCTAGGCATGTAAAAAGATCTCAAGAAACTTTACTAGAGTTTTATCCCCGAGAGACTAAAGTTATCGTTGGATTCAGAGTATCTTGGGATGATGGTTGGACATCATTAATAGAATTAAAAGATATGGAAAAATTTTCTATTGAAAAAAAATTAATTAGAACAACTATTTACATTATTAGTCCAGCAATTAATAATTCTCAAAACAGGTCTAATCTATATAATCGATCATATAGACATCTCTTCAGAAATAAATAATCGTAAAGTTGATAGAAAAATATTAATCACTATAATTAGTAAAAATTTGATTGCTTTGAAAGAAATAAAATCTAATCCAGAAAACAATAACAAAATAGAAAAACCCTCTTTAAAGAGAATTGGAAACTTTATTAAAGAGGCAAGATTAAGTAGAGAGCAATCTGTTGAAGAATTGGCTTCTGATCTAAAAATCGGATCCCATCAACTTAAAGCTATTGAAGAAGGCAATGAAGAAGAGCTACCTGAAAAAGTATTTGTCAAAGCAATGGTTCGTAGAATTTCACAGAAGCTGAAACTTGATACAGAATTTATAATGAATGAATTCAATACGGAGAGAAAAGAAGTAAAAATCGAAGAAATAGTTGAAGAAGTTTCAAAAAAAAGTCATAAATCAAGACGATCTAAGAATCTTAATCCAGCGAGGTCCTTAATATTTATTTTAATTTCCGGTCTTCTCGGACTAATAGCCTCGTCCTTAATTTTCAATTTATTTTCAGACTCTTCTCAGAATCAAACGCCAAAACAAGAACTTTTAAAAAAAACTAAATAACTTGTAAATCCAAATTCTTTAGTTCTTTTATTACATTACGGCATAATCCTAAGTTCCATTTTTCAAGTAGAAGATCATTATTTCTAATTAAAGGTAAAAGTTCAAATATAAGAATATTTTCCTGCAATTTTATTTGAACTGAGGAGATTACCTTATCAGGTCTTTGATCAAGAGCTGCTGCTAGTCTCAAAATTAATGACATTTCAAGAACTAATTTTTTATCTTCTTTAGATATTAAATTTTGCCAAGATTCATGTCTTTTCTTGGGTAGAGTCTTTCTATGGTATCTAGCGATCGAAGCAATAATATTTGTTTCTGCTTCAGAATATCCCAATAATTCACAATTTTTTATTAAGTACCAAGAGTGTTTGTGATATGAACCAACATTCACGTATTTCCCACAATTATAAAGATTAGAAGCTGCCCAAAGAAATTCTTTAGCTTTAGGTTCATTATCACTATGTAAGATATTTTTAGTCTGATCATAGATTTGCGATGCAATATCAATAACTTTCTCAGCTCTTGTTTTATCTACTCCAAACTTTCTGGCCTGATGAACTATAGTTGTTTTTCTAATATTGCTTTGAATATTGAACTCGTTTTTTATTATCCCTTTACGAAGCATCCAATCAACAACTAAACCCTCTCGAAGCGCCCTCTCACTAATTATTAATTCATTAAAGTTCAACATCTCCATTGCGGTGTTTAATATCAATGCACCCGGAATAATTATTTCTGCTCTTCTCTCACTTAAAGAAGGTATTTTCCTGATTTCCGAAACTGGCAATTTAATTAGTTTTTCCAATACATTCTGTAAATTTTCCCTTTTAAATTTATAACCATGCAACTTTTGTTTGGATTCTCCTAAATCATCTGAAATCAAATTTCCTAATGAGGTTGCAGTGCCACTTGTTGCAATCATAGACAAAGGTTCATCTCTCTTAGATCTACTTTTTATTTTTCGAACGGATGGTTCTAAAGATCCTTCAATAAAAGTTTTTAGAAAACTCGATCTTTCTGAATTTATAGACTCTTTATTTAAAAAATCATTTTTAAGTCTTACCGTACCAATTCTCGAACTGGTAAGAGCTATTGCATCTTTTTTATCTGCAAGTATTAATTCTGTAGATCCTCCTCCAATATCAATGATTACAAAAGTCTGATCTTCAAAAGCCATACCAGAAAGAACACCAAGGTAAATTAATCTGGCCTCCTCAGAACCACTTATCATTTCTATTTGGATATCACTTTCATCAAGAACTCTTCTAATAAAATCTTGACCGTTTGGAGCTTCTCTAACTGCGCTTGTTGCTGCTGTTACTATTTGTTTTACTCCATTACTTTTACAATATTCCTTAAATCGCTTAAGAGTAACTAAAGCTCTTTGGATTGATTCTTCAGTAAGATTTCCCTCCTCATCTCTTTCTCCAAGACGAGTGGTTGATTTATCAGTGAATTTTATTGAAAATGATTTTAATTCTATATTAATTTCTGCTACCAAGAGATGTGTAGAATTAGTTCCAATATCTATCGCAGCTACTAAAATTTGCTTTTCTTGAAAATATCTTAAATCTTGTTTACGTATCATTTCTTTTTATAAAATGCAGATATCTTTAATCCATTAATAAATATACCTAAGATTGATTATTAAATAATAGAAATCATTTAATCCTAGTAAGATTATTTAAAGTTATGAAATATACAATAGGTTATATGCAAAATAAAAATCGACAAATTAAATTAAGTACTTTTTTTGAATTATTAAGGTGGAATAAGCCGACTGGAAGAATGATCTTACTTATTCCTGCTGGATGGAGTTTATATTTAACCCCAGGAGCTAATCCAACATTTTTAATGTTATTAAGAATAATCCTAGGAGGACTACTAGTAAGTGGATTAGGCTGCGTGGTTAATGATATTTGGGACAAAAAAATTGATCAAATAGTTTTTAGGACAAAAAACAGACCTCTAGCAGCAAATAAAATCGGTCTTAAAACGGCTTATTCAATTCTTTTCTTTTTAATTTTATGTAGTTTCTTTTTAACTTTGTCACTACCTCAACCTGGAAGGATCCTATCCATTTCACTTGCTTTTTTAGCTTTACCTATTATTTTAATTTATCCTTCTTCCAAAAGATGGTTTAAATATCCTCAATTAATCTTATCCATATGCTGGGGTTTTGCCGTCTTAATTCCATGGGCCGCAAATGAAGGCAATTTGAATAGTATTGTTTTATTGTTTTGCTGGCTAGCTACCATTTTTTGGACTTTTGGCTTTGACACGATTTATGCTTTAGCAGATAAAAAATATGATATCAAAATTGGAATAAATAGTTCCGCCGTTAACCTCAAGAACAATACAAGAATAACTATTCAAATTTGTTATTTTTTAACTTCTAGTTTTCTCGCATTATGCGGATTTATTAATCAAATCAATTTTATTTTTTGGCCAATTTGGCTTACAACATCAATCTTAATGCAGAGAGATATACTAAAGGTATTTCCTGAGGAAAAGCAATCAATAAAAAATATTGGGAATCACTTCAAAAATCAATCAATTTATGGAGGAGTCCTTTTATTAGGAATTATTATTGCCTCATAAATTCTAAATATGGTTCTTAGATTAAAAAATGGGGATCTAATAGATATTTTAGCTCCAGGCTCCTTTATTGATGAAGAAGAAAATTTTAAAAAAGGAATTGAAATCTTAAAAAACTGGGGCTTGGTAATTAATGAAAATAATTCTCTATCAAAAAAATTTGGTTATTTTGCAGGTGATGATCTAACCAGATTTGAAGAACTGGAAAAAGCGCAAAATAGTAAGCTAATCATTTTTGCAAAAGGAGGCTGGGGTTCAGCAAGACTATTAGAAAAAGAACCTTCTTGGCAGGATGGTTTAATGCTTGGATTCTCAGATACATGTTCTTTATTACTATCTAAATATTCTCAAGGTTTTATAGGTTCTATTCATGGGCCAATGGTTACCGGCCTTTACAAAGAGCCAGAGTGGAGTCTTGAGAGATTAAGAAATTTACTCTTTGAGGGATATGTTGAGGACATAAGAGGAATTCCTTTAAGAGGTGGGGAAGCTAAAGGAAAAATTATCGTTTCTAACTTAACTATTGCTACTTTTTTAATTGGTACTAATCACTTTCCAGATTGCAAAGGGAAAATATTAATTTTTGAAGATATTAATGAAGATATTTATAAAATTGATCGCATGTTGACTTACCTTAGGATGACTAAAAAACTTACTGAAATTGCAGGTATTGGATTCGGAAGTTTTTCTAATGATTCCTGCGACCCTGAATGGAAAGATTTACTAAAATACTGCATTATTGAGAGACTCCAAGAGTTTAATTTTCCTATTCTTTTTGACCTCCCCATAGGCCACATATCAGGGAATGCATGCGTTCCGTTAGGGTATGAAGCAACCTTAAATGGTGATAACGGCATTCTTAGTATCGATAAACCTTTTTAACTAGGAGTTCTTCACAAAAAGTTTTGCTATTTTCAAATCTATAGGGGATGTAATTTTTATATTTGAATAAGTTCCTTCAATAATCTTTACTTTCCAATCAAGCATTTCGAATAGTGAGGCGTCATCTGTGACTTTCCAGTTTTTATCAATTGCCATCTTATGCGCTTTTTTTAATCTATCTACTAAAAAGCCCTGAGGAGTTTGCGCCGCCCATAAATAATTTCTATCAGGTGTTTCTTTAATAAAACCTTCATTATCAACAATCTTTATTGTGTCAGTTACCTTAGTAGCCAAAATAACCGCTTCATTTTCATCTAATTGATTGGCACATTGGTCTATCAATTCAGGATTAATTAGACATCTAGCACCATCATGTATTAAAACTTTTTGAGCATCTTTTGGCAGCGCTTTTAAACCATTAAAAACAGACTGTTGTCTGGTATCTCCACCATTAATCCAATGAACTTTATGGGCAAAATCCTTTGCTGAATTTAATAATAAATTTTTATCTTTCGGTTGCCCAATTATTCCAACCCAGTTTGTGGAGCTTGCAGAAAATACAGATTTAAGTGTCCAATAAATTAAGGACTCGCCCTCTAAATCAATAAGTAATTTATTTTTTCCAGCTTTCATTCTGCTACCGCTTCCTGCAGCTGGTATTAAAAAGTGCACGATAAAAGGTCTTAATATTTTCTAGACAATTATAAATAAAAGTAATATCTTTACACAAATAGTACTACGATTAAAAATTATAAAATTTCATAATGTCTAATACAGATTCATTATCAGGCAAAGTTGCTTTAATTACTGGAGCTAGCAGAGGAATTGGTAAAGAAATTGCTCTAGAATTAAGCCGCTTAGGAGCAGAAGTTTTTATAAATTACTCTTCTTCTGATGAAAAAGCTGAAGAAGTTATAAATTCAATAAAAAATTCGGGAGGTAAAGCTCATAAATTAAAATTTGATGTATCAAAAGAGGATTCTGTCAGTTCAGCTTTTGAAGAAATCATCAAAATTAATGGCTCCATTGATATCCTCATTAACAATGCTGGCATTACTAGAGATGGACTATTGATGAGAATGAAATCGGAACAATGGGATGACGTACTAAATACAAACTTAAAAGGAGTATTTCTTTGCACAAAATATGCTTCAAAATTCATGATGAAAAAAAGAAGTGGTAGTATTGTAAACATTTCATCTGTTGTTGGAATAATTGGTAATCCCGGTCAAGCAAATTATTCTGCAGCCAAAGCTGGAGTTATTGGATTCACTAAAACTTGCGCAAAAGAATTTGCTTCAAGAGGCATAAACGTAAATGCAATAGCTCCAGGTTTCATAGAAACAGAGATGACTGAAAAACTTAATACTGAAGAAATACTTAAAGTTATTCCTTTAGGGAAATTGGGAAGTTGCTCTCAAATTGCAAGCTTAATATCATTTCTAGTTTCAAGTAATGCTGGAAGTTACATTACAGGACAAACAATTAGTATTGACGGTGGAATGAGTATTTGATTATGTACTTTCGTAAGGTTGGCCCAATTCATCTCTCAACCTTCTAATTTTTTGTAAGAGTTTTAGTCTTCGACTTCTAGCAGTTAAAGTCAAGAAAAACCTCAGAGGAAAATATATTAGTGTCATAGCAATCGCAAGGATTGCGGTAAGAGTAAAAATAAGATTATTTGTTTCATTCATATCTTTAAGATACTCTTATTTAAATTAATTTGTATGTCTCATTAAAAGAAATTCGGCTTTCCCCACTTAATTAAATATCCCTTAAAAATGATTCTATGGGAGATTAGAATAAGATAAAAAATATAGTAAAAATGGCAAAACAATTAAGTTTTTCTAATGAATCAAGAGAGGCGCTAGAAAAAGGTGTAAATTTCGTAGCTAATGCAGTAAAGGTTACTATTGGGCCGAAAGCAAAAAACGTAGTAATACAAAGAAAATTGGGTTCTCCAGATATAGTAAGAGATGGATCCACTGTTGCTAAAGAGATTGAAATTGAAAACCCTATTTCTAATTTAGGCGCGAAATTAATAGAACAAGTAGCATCCAAAACAAAAGAGAGTGCTGGTGATGGAACAACCACAGCAACTATTTTGACTCAGAAGATGGTTCAGGAGGGGTTAAAAAATATTGCTTCTGGTGCCAGTCCTATCGAGTTAAAAAAAGGTATGGAGGTAGGCCTAGCTTTTGTTTTAGAAAAATTAAGTTCCAAAAGTATTTCATTAAGTGGTTCTGATATCCAAAAAGTTGCAACAGTTAGTGCTGGAGGTGATGAAGAAATTGGATCTATAATTTCGAAAGCAATGGATATTGTAACTTCTGATGGTGTAATAAGTGTTGAAGAATCTCAATCACTAGAAACAGAATTAGATATTACTGAAGGTATGTCTTTTGATAGAGGTTATAGTTCTCCATATTTTGTGACAGACCAAGAAAGACAAATTTGTGAACTTGAAAACCCTAAAATATTAATAACTGATCAAAAAATATCAACTTTAGTTGATCTGGTTCCAATATTAGAAGAAATTCAGAAGTCAAGCTCAACTTTTCTAATTCTTGCTGAAGATATCGAAGGAGAGGCTTTAACCACTCTGGTTTTGAATAAGAATAGTGGGGTTTTAAATGTAGCTTCCGTTAGAGCTCCGTTATTTGGTGAGAGAAGAAAAGCTGCCCTTGAAGATATTGCAATTCTTACAGGGGCTAAGTTGATTAGCGAAGATAAATCAATGACACTTGATAAAGTATCGATTAATGATTTAGGCAAAGCAAAAAAAATAACTATCACAAAGGATAAAACTACAATTGTTGCCTTTGAAGACACTAAAGATTTAGTTAAAGCGCGAGTAGAGAAATTAAAGAGAGAAGTTAATATAACTGAATCAGAGTATGATCAGGATAAAATCAATGAAAGGATAGCCAAACTAGCCGGGGGAGTAGCTCTTATCAAAGTAGGAGCTGCTACAGAAACAGAGATGAAGTATAAAAAGTTCAGAATCGAAGATTCCCTTAATGCTACTAAAGCTGCAATTGAAGAGGGTGTTGTTTCTGGAGGAGGACAAACTTTAATTGAAATATCAGATGAGCTTTTAAATTTAAGTAAAACATCTTCCGATGATTTAAGAACAGGTATAAATATAGTTAAAGAAGCCCTTTTGGAACCTACCAAACAAATAGCAAAAAATGCTGGTTTTAATGGTGATGTAGTTGTCGCTGAAATTAAAAGACTTAACAAAGGTTTTAATGCTAATTCAGGAAAATATGAGGATTTAAAGGATTCAGGAATATTAGATCCAACCAAAGTAATAAGATTAGCTCTTCAAGATTCAGTATCTATTGCAGCCATGCTCCTTACAACAGAAGTTGCGATGGCCGACATTCCAGAACCTGAAGCCGCAGCCCCTGGAGGGCCAGGTGGAGATCCTATGGGAGGAATGGGTGGTATGGGTATGCCTGGAATGGGTGGTATGGGTATGCCGGGAATGGGTGGTATGGGTATGCCGGGAATGGGTGGCATGGGTATGCCGGGAATGGGTGGCATGGGTATGCCGGGAATGATGTAAAAATTTAACTTGCTTTTTTATCGTTATTAATCCACTTTCTTAAATTTTTAATATAAGGTAGTGGTAATTTATTGTTATCAGTAAGTTTTTTTATATTATTAGAATTTTGATCTTTACTAAATATTCTATCACTGCTAGAAGTTTCTAGATGATTTGATTTCCATTTTGTTTCTTCTATATCTTCAAAAGTTTTTGATAATTCAAGTTTGATTTGTTCTTGATTTTCTTCTTCATCTACTTCATCCATTAATGTGATTTGTTCTTGATTTTCTTCTTCATCTACTTCATCCATTAATGTGATTTGTTCTTGATTTTCTTCTTCAAGCTGATATTCACTTAGAGCTGGGGTATGGATTAATAAATCATTTAAAGAATCAACCCCAAATCTATGCACCCACTTAAGTACAATATTTTCCTTAAGCAAAATATTATTTTCTGAAGAAGCTTTTTTAAAAACTTTTATTAGATGATTTTTTAAAAGCATAAATTCATTAATTTAACTTTCTATTTAACAGAGGTCTTATGATAATCAAGGAAAAAACTGTTAAAGAAAATAAAATTGATATACAACTCTTACAAGTTAAATCACCATATGGGGCATGTAAAGCCACTAATTCTAAATTCATAGTTTCTGTATAAGCAGTCCTAATAGGTTCAATCGCAAAAGTTAATGGATTTAATGAAGCTAACCATCCAAGCCAATTTGGCATGAAAGAGATTGGAGCTAAAGCAGTGCTTGCAAAAAGAAGAGGTAAGTTTATTACAAATATAAGAGCGATTAATTCAATATGTCCGGGCAAAACAAACGCTAAACATAAACTTATTGATGTCACAAAAAGAACTAATAGAATTAGTGTTGTAAAGACAATTCCTAAACCATATAAGTTGGGCCATCCATAACCCAAAATGTATGAAACAACCATTATTACAATACTCTGAACAAAGCTAAGGATTGTTATGTAAAAAAAGGAAGATAAAACTATGGATAATCTACTGGTTAAAGGAGCCACAAGTAATCTATTGAGAAATCCAAACTCTCTATCAAACATTAAAGGCAGACCAGAGTTTAGGGCTCCGCTAAAAGCAGTAAAAACAATAAGTCCCGCTCCTAAAAAATTCCCATAAGAATCAACTCCTGGTAAAAAACCTTCAGGAGCTTTAGAGAATAATGCTCCAAACAAAAACAGCCAAATTATGGGTTGTAATATTCCAGCTAAAAGAGTTGATGGTCTTCTTTTTAATTGAATAAATAATCTCTTGGTTAAGGCAAAAGTTTCTTGATATAAAAAAAATAAATTATACTGTTTTAATTCCATAATTAGCAGTAATTAGTATTCATTATAATTAATTAACCAAAAGTTTTTTTATCGCATTGATTGCTTTGATTCTTTTTTAAGGTCTCTTTTCCCTGCCATAGAAATTTCGGCATCCAATAATGTTTTCCCTGTTGCCTGAAGATATACATCATCCAAACTTGGCTGACTTTGGGTAAGAGAAAAAATTTCAAACTTTGAGAAGGCCAATTCTACTTTTAGCTTCGTAAGTAAATCTTTTTCCTTATCTGCAACAAAATTTATCGAGAAACCTTGAGCTTCATTTATGATAATCTGACTAATTCCATCTATTGAAGATAAAATTTGACATATATTTTTTGCTTCTTCCTGATTACTAAATTCTCTTACTTTCAAAGTTACTCTATCTCCTCCTAATTTATTTTTAAGTTCCGCAGGAGCCCCTTGTGCTATAACTCTTCCATCATCAATTATTACTAATCTGTCTGCCAATTTATCTATTTCATCAAGATAGTGACTGCTTAAAATAATAGTCATTCCGTTATTTCTAAGATCTTTCAGAAGTTGCCATATAATATTCCTACTTTCAATATCTAAACCAACTGTAGGTTCATCCAATATTAATACTTGAGGCAAATGTAAAAGTCCAGCTGCCAGATCTATTCTTCTTTTCATTCCCCCTGAATAAGTTCCGCACTTACGATCAATCCAATCATTCATTTCTAATTGATCTATTAATTTCTTTATCCTTTCAAATTTTTTGTTTTTGTTGATGTGATATAAATCCGATTGAAAATCCAAAAGCTCTCGTCCAGTTAATATTTTGTCAAGTGCAATGTCCTGGGCAACATAACCAATTAATTCTCTGATTTTTCTTGAATTTTTTACCAAATTAATATTATTTATAAAAACTTCTCCACTATCTGGCTCAATTAAAGTAGCGAGTATTTTTATGAATGTTGATTTGCCAGCACCATTTGGGCCAAGTATTCCGAATAATGTTCCAGCTTCAATTTCCATCGATAACTTCTTTAGTGCCTTTATATCTGAATAAGATTTTGAGAGCCCTTTAACTTTTATATAATTCATCAAACTTACTATTTACTTAAAAAACATTTTACATCTAATTTAATTACTAAGCAGGGATACTGTAGAGGAAAATATTTGCATAGATTGCTGCTCAAATTCTACGGATAGTTCGGTTCTGGAAATTAATAACAAAAGACAAATACCGAACATATATAGAATAGACCACCTAAAAAGAGACTTTGCTCTTGAAAGATCATCAGGAGATTTATTTAATTCATTTATTAATTGCAAAAGTCTTCCATTAAATGGCAATAACATAATTCCGTATAAGAGACCCCCTTCAGGTAAAGCAAAGACTCCCATTATACTCATTAAAACTGTTGCCCATCCGTAACGAGAAATCGCTTTAGCAGTAAAAACAGATCCTTTAACAGAAGGAAGCATAGGAATTCCAACAGATGCGTAATCATCCTTCAACAAGATCGCAAGTGCCCAAAAATGAGCTGGAGTCCATAACATTACTAAACCAAACAACCACCAACCACTAAGACCTATATGCCCTGTAGCAGCAGATGCTCCAACTAAAGGTGGTATTGCACCAGCAACTCCTCCGAAAACAATATTTCTTGTTGTACGAGGTTTCAAAATAACTGTATATAAAATCACATAGCTAAATAGACCAAGAAGAGTTAATCCCGCTGCTAAATAATTTACACCACTTACTAAAAGCATAGAAGCTGCCAAAGTACATGATATAGCAGCTAAAAATACAGTCTCAGATGACAACTTTCCTGCTGGCAAAGCTCTTTTGCTAGTTCTTGTCATCCTTTTATCTAATTCCATTTCCCACAAGCAATTAAGTGCTCCTGCTGCTGCTGCTGCCAAAGCTCCGCCTCCTAAGGTACAGATAAGTTTCGGTGAAGACAAAGGCCATTCCTCTGTTAGAGCCATTCCTCCCAAAGTTGTCGCCAGTAAAAGGGGGATTAATCTGGGTTTTGCAACTTCAAGCCAAGGCGGCAAAGTTAATCTTTTTCTTGAAGGTACAACTTCATCCCTAATTGAAGATTTATAGTTCAAGTTTTCTAAGTTACTACTGTTCATGAATTGATACCAACCATTTGAGAATTTAGGGAGTGGTTTAGACCTTTTTTATTAAAAGGATTTCTAAAAATTAATGTTGTTAATATTGCAATAAATAAAGAGGCGTTAAGTTGATGACCGATAATAAAAATAGGTTCATTCAAATTTGTTTTAAGACTTAAAACACCCAAAACAATTTGGGAAAATAAGAGAAAAATAAGTGCTGAGAGATATTTCCAATTTTCAGCAAGCAAACTTCTCTTATAAATTGCAGTAGCAATAATCAATAGCATTGAAAAAGCAATTGGAAAAGCAAATAATTTATGAGTATTTAGAATTAGGCATTGTTTATTAAAAGATAAGCAAATATGTGCTGACCAAGTTGATGAAAGCCTTACTCCAATAAAAGATTGAATCAGAGTAAGTAAAAGAGGAACAAACAATAATAATCTCCACCAAATTAATGACTCTTCTCTTTCGTCATTTTCTAAATTTTGATTTATTGAAATTGTTGTAATGAGAAGTAGAAAAGCTATTAAAAGATGACCAGTAACAGTAAATGAATCAAGCAGATTTATTACTGTTAAAGCTCCAAAAGATCCTTGGACAATAACAAGAAAAAGTAATAATGAATAAGTTTTAGGTAACCAATTTGGAATTTCATTTTTCCAAATAATTGAAAGGGCAAATTTAAAAGCAATCAATATTCCAACCAGAAAAGCATCTAGGCGATGGAACCACTCTAGAAATACTCTTAGGTTCATATGATTAAAGGGCAAAAAAGATCCATAACATAATGGCCAATCGGGACAGGCAAGACCCGCCTCCATGACTCTCGTAGCACCTCCAATTACGATTAGTGCGATAAGTGCAAGTACACTATGGCTTCCCAACCTTTTAAAAATTGTCAGATATTTTGATTTATATAATTGGTTATTAATCAAATGGATAAAACCTATTATTTTGCATAATAAATTAGATTCAAAAACTAAACATTAATTAAAAATTAATATGTTTAATTTAAAAAATAATTTACTAATTTAATCTTTTTTCCCTGACAATTAACTCTAAAAAGTTATTAATAATACGCCTTTTATTTCATAAATCTTAAAAAGTTGTGAATTTAAATGATTTTCTTTTAACAAAGGATGCAGGATTAAAAAAAATGAATATCTTTAGGATATAAATACAAATTTCTATACATAAATTGTTAAATAAAAACATTTATTTAATACTAATTATTTCCCTCGTTTTTGCTATATCTTTTTGGATTGGTTTTAATGTAAATTTGCTCCCAGCGGAAGCAAGTATTAATGCACCAATTTACGATGAACTTTTTAAAATTCTTTTCATCATTGGATTAATTATTTTTTTAGGAATGACAATAGCAGTTATTTATAGCTTATTAAAGTTTAGGAAAAGAAATGATCAGATAGGTGATGGCATAGCTTTAGAGGGAAATTTAAGCTTAGAAATTGTATGGACAATTATCCCTTCAATAATTGTTTTATTAATAGGTTTATATAGCTACAATATCTACGATCGAATGGGAGGGATGAAAGAACTAAATCATAACCACGAAATGATGAGTTCTAACACTGAAAAAATATGGGCTGGAATAAGTCAAACTTCTGATAATGAAATAGCAATAAATAATTTATCAATTGAAGTTTCAGCTATGCAATTTGCATTTCTATTCAATTATCCCAAGGGCAATTTCATATCAGGAGAATTACACGTTCCTGTTGATCAAAAAGTATCAATGAAAATGGAATCCAAAGATGTCATTCATGCTTTTTGGGTACCAGAGTTCAGAATTAAACAGGATATTATTCCTGGACAACCGACTATTCTAAATTTCACTCCTACAAAAGTAGGAAAATATCCGATAATTTGCGCAGAATTATGTGGCCCATACCATGGAGGTATGAGAGCCTCCATAATTGTTGAAGAAGAATCTGATTACAACGAATGGTTTAACAAAAATAAAAAACCAGAGGTGAATTTATGACAATATCAATTGATCCACAAAAAACTAATAATGAAAGTCTTCAACCTAAAGGCTGGCTTAGATACTTTAGTTTTAGCCTTGATCATAAAGTAATTGGGATACAATATTTGGTTTGTGGTTTTCTCTTCTATTTAATAGGAGGAACCTTAGCTAGCGCTATAAGAATTGAACTAACCAGTCCAATGTCCGATTTCATGCCAAGAGATGTTTATAACCAAGTTTTAACTTTACATGGAACAATAATGATATTCCTTTGGATAGTGCCTGTAGTTAACGGTGCTTTTGGAAATTATTTAATTCCATTTTATGTGGGTGCAAGAGACATGGCATTCCCAAGATTAAATGCTGTAGCTTTTTGGTTAATTCCTCCTTCAGGTTTGATGCTGGTAGCAAGCTATTTTGTTGAGGGTGCTGCTCAGGCTGGATGGACTGCTTATCCACCTTTGAGCATAACTACTCCTCAATCGGGACAAATTATTTGGATTCTTAGCGTTCTATTACTTGGAGGCAGTTCTATATTTGGTGGAATAAACTTTATCGCAACTATTATCAAATTAAGAAGGCCAGGATTAAAACTTATGCAATTGCCAATGTATTGTTGGGCAATGCTTGGGACAAGTCTATTAGTTGTTTTGTCAACTCCTGTTTTAGCAGGCACTTTAATTCTGCTTAGCTTCGATATCATCGCTAATACAGGTTTTTTCAATCCTGTTTTAGGTGGGAATGTCGTGGTTTATCAGCATTTATTTTGGTTTTATTCTCATCCAGCTGTATACATTATGGTTCTTCCTGCCTTTGGTTTAGTTAGTGAAATACTTCCTATACATGCTAGAAAACCACTTTTTGGATATACAACAATGGTTTTTTCAATAATGGGGATAGTAGTTTTAGGTTTAGTTGTTTGGGCGCATCACATGTTTACGAGTGGGACTCCCCCTTGGATGAGATTGTTCTTTACTATTGCCACAGCATTTATTGCTGTTCCAACAGGTATAAAATTTTTCAATTGGGTTGCAACATTATGGGGAGGTAAAATTTCCATCAATAGTGCAATGTTATTCTCTTGCGGATTTATTATAAATTTTGTTTTTGGAGGTATTACAGGAGTTGCTTTGGCACAGGTACCTTTCGATATTCACGTACATGATACCTATTTCGTTGTAGCCCATTTTCATTACATAGTTTATGGAGGGACTGTTTTTATTATTTTCTCTTCAATTTATCATTGGTTCCCCAAAGTAACTGGAAAAATGCTCAATGAAAAATTAGGAATATTACATTTTATCATTACCTTTATTGGATTTAACTTGTGCTTTGCTCCTCAACATTGGCTTGGTTTAAATGGAATGCCAAGAAGAGTTGCAGAATATGATCCTCAATTCCAGTTCGTTAATCAAATTAGTAGCCTTGGGGCTCTCTTGATGGCAATAAGTACAATTCCTTTTTTAATTAATGTATTCCTTAGTGTGAGGAATGGAAAAGATGCTGGAGATAACCCATGGAATGCTCTTACACCTGAATGGTTAACTTCTTCTCCACCGCCAGTTGAAAATTGGGAAGGAGAAGCTCCATTAGTTGAAGAACCTTATGGTTATGGTAAAGAATTTTCTGAACAAAAATAAAAACATATGACAACTCTAGATAGCTCAAAAGAAATTCAAAAAAATAATTCTGAAGTTAATGAAACACATGAAGACTTCAGAATGTTTGGTCTTATAACTTTCCTAATTGCTGACGGAATGACTTTTGCTGGATTCTTTGCTGCATATTTAACTTATAAAGCAGTAAATCCATTGCCTGATGGCGCTATCTATGAATTAGAACTACCAATACCTACACTCAATACAATTTTGTTACTTGTTAGTAGTGCAACTTTCCATAAAGCAGGCAAAGCACTTTTAAAAGATAAAAACTCTGATTCCCAAAAATGGTTATTTTTTACTGCTTTTCTTGGAATTATATTTTTAATATGTCAATTATTTGAATATTTTCATTTACCTTTTGGATTAACCGATAATTTATTTGCAAGTACTTTTTATGCTCTTACCGGTTTTCATGGATTACATGTCACTTTAGGCACTTTAATGATTTTAATTATTGCTTGGCAATCGAGAATCAATGGCGGAAGATTAACTAGTCAAAATATGTTCCCATTGGAAGCTGTTGAATTGTACTGGCATTTTGTAGATGGAATATGGGTTATTTTATTTATTATCTTATATCTTTTATAAAACTAAATTTAAAAAATTAAATATATTTTTTATTAATTTATGTTGCCACAGTTCTCCTTTTTAGTAAGAATATATAATTAGAAATTTATCAGATAATGCTAGAAGGAAAAGAACTTCTTAAAAAAGCAAAATTATTAAGTAAAAAACCTGAAGATGAGATAGCAAAAGGTTGTGGGTACGTAGGTCCTAGCGGAAGAATCTTAAGAAAAAGTTTTTATAGGGCGCTTATCGAAGCTAAGGGTTACAAAATAGGAAACGGTCGTCAAGGGAAAAATGGTAATAGAGCTTCAAGAGGCAGACAGACGGAATTCAAAACTAAAGTTCATGGCAATGGGAACCTATTAATTGGTCATGCCTACACCAAAAAATTACGTCTAGAACCTGGTCAGGAATTTAAAATCGATCTTAAAAAGGAGTCAAAAACAATTTATCTGATTCCATTAAATTGAAAAATATATTTTACCAACCGTTTTCTTTAAGCCACTCCGAAGAAATAATATTTGAAGATATATCTTGATTACTATTTTTATTAAATAAAAGTAATTTCTCTACATATTTAATTAGTGCATCTGCCTCAAGGTTTACGATGTCACCGACATTTAATTTATTCAGATTTGTGTTATGCCAAGTGTGAGGAATTATAGCAATAGTAAATATTTCCCCTTCCTGCTCATATTTTGCAATTGTAAGACTTATACCATTTACACAAATACTGCCTTTATTAACTACATATTTCGAAAAATTATTATTTTTCCACTTTATAGATAAAAGCCAAGATTTCTCTAATTTTTCTATATTCTCAACTATTCCAAGGCCATCAACATGTCCACTGACTATATGCCCTCCTAGACGATCAGACACCCTAAGAGCTGGCTCCAAATTAACAATCTGATTAAGGTTCAACTTTACTCCTAAAGTTGTTTTTTTTAATGTTTCCTCACTAACATCAACAGTAAATTTATTTTGAAAAATCTCTTTAACTGTCAAACAAATTCCATCAACAGCTATGCTGTCGCCTATTGCCATATCAAATAAATTATCTAGAATTTCAATTTCTAAAATATTTTTTTCTTTTTTTAATTTTCCAATTGATTGAATTATTCCTGTGAACATAGATTTAAGAAAAATATTTTTGCAAAATTTTGTAATTACTTTAATTTACTTTAAATCATTTTCAACTATAAATAAATTAAAGAGTAAATAAAAATAAATTGATCATATTTAGATGATTATTAACTCACAAAAAAGATCATTTGGTAAAGGGGATAAAGTGAGCTTATTCACTTTAGGAACAATGCGAGCAACGGAAGGTCTCGAAAAAATGTATAGCATGATAAAGAATGCATACTATGTAGGAATTAACCACATAGAAACAGCACCTTCTTATGGTGATGCTGAATCACTTATTGGAAATTCAATAAAAAAATTAGAAATAGAAGAGAATATAAAAGAAAAAAATTGGGTGATTACTACCAAAATTTTACCAAGGGGGGATTTTGACTTTTTAAAAAATAATTTTAAAAATTCTCTTAAAAATTTAAATCGCAAGAAAATTAATAATCTTGCAATTCATGGACTCAACTTAAAACAACATCTAGATTGGGTTCTAACTGGAGAGGGTAAGAAATTCATATCATGGATACTTGAGAAGGAACTAGTTGATCAAGTTGGTTTTAGTTCACACGGAAGTTATTCACTAATTAAAGAAGCAATTAACTGTGAAGTTTTTAGTTTTTGCAGTCTTCATTTACATTATTTAGATCAATCTAAAATTACTTTGGCAGAGGAAGCTATAAAAAAAGGTATGGGAGTATTAGCAATATCGCCTGCTGATAAAGGCGGTAGATTATATTCTCCAAGTGATATTTTGTTAGAGGCCTCTAAGCCTTTTCATCCATTAGAATTAGCGTATAGATTTCTGTTGGCAAAAGGCATTACAACTTTGTCCTTGGGGGCAACAAACAAAAAAGATTTTGAATTAGCACATAAACTTAAAAACTCCTTCGAGAAGCTTACAAAACTTGAAAAAAGGGCTCTGAATAAAATTGAGGAAGTTGCTAATGAAAGATTAAACTCAACCAAATGTGAACAATGCAGATCTTGTCTTCCATGCCCAAATGAAATACCTATTCCAGAAATACTTCGTTTAAGGAATATATCAATTGGTTATGGCCAATTAGAATTTTCAAAAGAAAGATACAATTTAATAGGAAAAGCTGGCCACTGGTGGGAAGAAAAAAATTCCTCATTTTGTCAATCATGTAATAAATGTGTTCCTAAATGTCCTTGTAAATTAGATATACCAAATTTATTAAAGCAAACCCATAACTTATTAATTGAAACTCCTACAAAAAGATTATGGGGTTAAAGACTCATTCCAGAAATTTTTAAGATTAATTTTTTGTTCATTTGTTAGGACAGGGAAAGACCAACTATTTTCCCAACATTTCTCAGAAGGTCCTGAGATTGGGAACATCTCAGATTTATATTTACTTTGTAAATAATCACTATTGAATGGTAGATACCAACCCTGGCTTACTAATTTATCTACTATCGATTTATTTTTTAAAGATTGAATCCATTTAATTAATATTGCATTATTTAGATTTGAGCGACTTAGTAGAAAATGCCACATCAAAGGTACTCCTTGAATTGGGAAAACTAAAGAAAGCCTTGGATCTATTTTTAAATATTTTGAGCAGAGACTATAAGGAACAATTGCGACAGAAGCATCAGAATTAATCAACCAATTGAGCATATTTTTATCATCAAATAACATTGCTTGACTTTTGAGTTTTTTTAAAGAATTAGATGAATTAATTTTGTTAGCAATTGATAATATTATTCTGGGACTTTGTGGCAAAATAATTTTCCCAGTTAATTTTTTTGAAAGAAGAAAATCCCAAGAAGTTCTTGCTGAATTTATTAATTCTTTATTATTTTTAATGATAATTGTATAAGGCACTACACCAATCGGAAATAATTTATTTCTCTGATTTTGATTAAAACTTCCCAAATAATCTATCGATCTCTTATCCAAATTCTCGATCAGCGGATATTCATTTATTTTTTCAAATTCTGCAAAATCTATACTACTAACCCATCCATCGTTTATTAAAGTAAAGTCAGAATTGAAAATTGTGTTTCTATTTTTTTGAAGCTGAATACTTTCAAAATTAATTTTTTCCTGCTTCCAACCTTTTGGAATCGTATCTTTAAAAGATTCTGGATAAAAAGAATTTTGAAGTGCAATTTTTACTTTATTAGGAAGATTGCTGCATGAGTTTAAGAGAAATAAAAGCGAAAGCTTACCACAATTTAAAAATTCTCTTCTGGTTGCAAATTTTGAAAACATTTAGCAATCCTTCTCTAAAGAAATTTGACCTAGACCCTTCATCTTTTCCAGATTTAGTTGACACAATGAAACTATTTCGTCATTTTTAAATCCATTTAAGAAAGCAAGTAATGATATTCCACCAGCACCTACACCCTCTTTTACATGGCCCATTTCATAATCTTTCAATTCTTTGTATGGTGAAGACTTAAAATTTAAAGGGCTCGCTAGACCTAATAAGTTAACATCATATTTCTCATTAATTAAATTTAATAAATCATTTAGAGAATTATCTTTTATAAGCCAGCCAGTTGTGGCAATAAAAACATCCTCAATAAAGTTATCTTTTTTCTTTACACCTAAGAATTCTAATCCAAGCAAAATGACAGCCAACATTTGACTACCACCAGACAATATAACAGGTTGCTTTGCTAACCTAGCGCCAATTAATAAACCCATGGAGAATGCTTGGAAAGGATCTCCAACTGCTGCGACGACATCAAAAGAGTCAAAATCAGTCTTGAGATTTGCATTTAATAGTCCTTTTTGAACTACTTTTCTTCTGAGATCTCTTGGAGCTTTAAATAAACTACTTCCTACTAAATTAGAAACGCTTAAACCATAAGCTTCCATTACTGCCTGTGCAGTTGTGGTGCCTCCTGGTACAGATTCAGAAATTAAGATAGGTTGTTTTGAGGATTTCCCTATCGCAAGACCTCTTTTATAGAGATTTATAACTCTCTCTTTAGGCATAGATTTACCAGTAGTAAGACAATTTGATGGCCCCAAATCCCAATTTTCAACAACCATATGATTAAATTCAGGTTTTACTCCCATTCCCAAAGGAACAATAACTGGATAAACATTAATAAGTTTTGAACAAACATGACTTATTAGAGCGGGAGTTACTCCCGCATTGAGAAGAGGCAATTTATATTTATGATCTTTTGAAGCACCCTTAAGCAAAAATTCGGCATCAGCGAGCGCAGTTATTCTTCTTGACTTAGCATTAATACCTGCGGCAGAAATTCCTGGAATTTGAGATGTATTAGTGCCTGCTATTACAAGAAATATTTTGAAGTTATTTATATTCTTCTGCAATATATTTATCCTATTAAGTTCCCTTTTTGTTTTGGATCCATTTCCAAAAAAATTTATCCCCATTTCTGAACAAGACATTCTTATTTTTTTATCAATGATTTAAATCAACTAGAGTATTTAATAATCTTGGAGGATCTGGGATAGATAATTTAAATCTTGGGAAAAGAGAATAGGCAACTATATGTACCGTTAAAACATAAACGATTTCTTGAAAAATTATTAATAAAATTGCACCTAATTGGATACTTAATATTGATGGAGAAAAAGGTAAATTAAATAATCCAATTAACTTTTCTATTAGACCATAACTTGCTCTAGTAATTAACACCCAAAGATTATCTCCAACTAATGTAGATAATGCTATTACTCGTAGAAAGAAACCGAGGGTTCCAATAATGACTCCAATGGTTAAACTTAGTCTCCAACTCTTTTCTTTATACCAACACCAACCCAACCAAAAAGCCAAGATACCATAAGGAAATAAAAATAAGGTTCCTCTAACAGGACCCATAATTATGAATAAAAGTAGAAATTGTATAAGGAGACCTTCCAATGCAGTTTTAGTTCCTCTTCTTAATTGCAACAGGATGATTGGGAGAGGTAAAATCAACCTTAATAAAGCTCCCCCGATCGGCAAATAATAGAGCGCAACCCATAATAGAGACGAAAGCGATGCTAAATATGAGGTCTCGACAATATTTAAAGCTTCGGTTTTTGTTTTTATTTTCATTTTTTTAGAATATTTTTTAATTAATTTTTTTATTCATACTTTTATTTTTATAGTCTGAAAAACGTTCAATCTTTTCTATTTCAAAATTTACCTCATAATTCCTTAATATGGAACTTAACTCTTCAGTAGGATCTTTAGGATCTACATCTTTTAATATAAAAATTATTTTGTAAGTTTGAAGTTCATTTTTTCTTATTTTTAAAGAATTCCTAATATTGTTATTTTTTTGTTTTAGTTTTTTTTCATAATTTATATCTTTTTTATTTCCTAGAACAGATTTTGGCTTTTCTATTTTTTCCCTTTTTTCATTATTTTTATCATTAATATTTTTATTTTTTGAAGCAAATTTTGGCTTTTCTATTTTTTCCCTTTTTTCATTATTTTTATCATTAATATTTTTATTTTTTAAAGCAAATTTTGGCTTTTCTATTTTTTCCCTTTTTTCATTATTTTTATCATTAATATTTTTATTTTTTGAAGCAAATTTTGGCTTTTCTATTTTTTCCCTTTTTTCATAATTTTTATCATTAATATTTTTATTTTTTGAAGCAAATTTTGGCTTTTCTATTTTTTCCCTTTTTTCATTATTTTTATCATTAATATTTTTATTTTTTGAAGCAAATTTTGGCTTTTCTATTTTTTTTCCTTTTTCATTATTTTTATCATTAATATTTTTAATTTCTGGAACAAATTTTGCCTTTTCTAAATTCTTTCTCGAATCGGCATCTTGGCTTATTTTTTCTAAATCCTTAAAACTACTTTCAAGAAAATTTCCAATTCTGCCCCCAGAGCATGATTGTAATAGTATTAAAAAAATTAATAAAAAAAATTCTTTTTTTTTAAAAATCATATCTTTTAAATTTTCTTTTTCCTGACTTTTTTCTTATTTCCCTTTATTTCTTTTGTAATAGATCCTTTTTTATCTTTTAATTTTTCCTCAAGAAGAACTAAAGCATCATTAATTGTGAATTTTTCCAAATCAGTATCTTTGGCGAGGGAAACATTAGTTTTACCACATTTTAAATAGACCCCATATCTTCCATTTAATATTTGAATTTTCTCATTAAATTCTTTTGCTTTTCCAAAATCTTTCAGTACCTCTTGACCACCTCTGCCCATTTTTGGCATTGCAAGAATTTCTAATGCTCGTTTGAGATCAACTGTAAAAACATCGTCTTCTTTTTTTAATGATCTGTTTTCCGATTCATTTTCATTTTTGATCCATTTAATATAAGGTCCAAATCTTCCTCTATCAGCCTCAACAAAACCTCCTTGAGGATGAACTCCCAGCAATTTTGGTAGGCTTAAAAGTTCTAGAGCTTCATCTAAAGTTAAATCATCAGTTTTCAACTCTTTAGGTAATGAAGCTCTTCTTGGTTTAGCTTTATCTTGATCATTATTTCCCAATTGAACATAAGGGCCATAAGGACCAAATCGCAAAAAAACTTTTTCACCAGTTTTTGGATCAGTCCCAAGATCTGATGGGCCACTTAAAATTTGATCAACTTTCTTTTTGTCTAAATCTCCCGGAGTAATATCCATTGGAAGATTACCTTTAGCCTGAATTTCATTGCCAGATTCATCAATTTTTATACCCTCTAACCAAGGTCCGTTAGAACCTATTCTGACTACGCAAGGAAGATCTTCAAAATCAACTTGCCGATAAGCTTTACCATCAATATCACCCTCTGTTTTCTGTACTTTCACCTCAAGACCATTTTTGCCTTTATAAAAAGTCTCAAGGTATGGTAGCCACTCAAGATTACCTGAGGATATTTCATCCAATGAAGATTCCATTTTTGCAGTAAAAGTTGTATCAACTAAATCATGAAAATGTTCCTCTAATAGAGCGGTAACAGCGAAAGCTGTAAAGGTTGGGGCCAAAGTATTTGAAGATATATTTGCATAACCTCTATCCACAATTGTCCCAATAATACTTGCATAAGTAGAAGGTCTTCCAATTCCTTCTTTTTCAAGGACTTTAACTAATGCAGCCTCTGTATATCTTGCAGGTGGTTTAGTTTCATGATGAGTAGATAACGTATCCTTAACTTCGAGACAAGTTCCACTTGTTAAGTTTGGAAGAATTATTTCTTGTTGTTCAAGTGATGAAGTTGGATCATCACTTCCCTCGACATAAGCTCTGAAGAATCCTGCAAAATCAATACTTTTCCCACTCGATTTAAATAATCCATCCCCTACTTTAATTTCAGCATTAATCATTGTTAGCCTAGCTTCCGCCATTTGACTAGCAACAGTTCTTTTCCAAATTAAATCGTAAAGAGATAAATCCCTACCTGTAAGATTTGTTTCTTTCGGTGTTTTAAAGACCTCACCTGCTGGTCTAATAGCTTCGTGAGCTTCTTGAGCATTTCTTGCATTTGAATTAAATTGTCTTGGTGAATTAGATAAATATTCTTTACCATACTTGGAACTTACACATTCTCTAGCAGCTGTTATTGCTTGGTCGGAAAGATGAACTGAATCTGTTCTCATATAAGTTATAAAACCTCTCTCATATAAACCTTGTGCACATCTCATGGTTTCTCTTGCAGATAAACGAAGCTTCCTGTTTGCTTCTTGTTGCAATGTACTTGTCGTAAATGGCGGAACGGGCTTCCTAGTAGATGGCTTTCTTTCAATTTTTGAAACCAACCAATCCTCCGAAGAAAAAGCCCTCAATAAATCATTTACTTTTTCTTCTCTAATTATTAAAGATTTATTACCTTGTTTTAATTTCCCAGTCTGTTCATCAAAATCGGAACCATTAGCAATTCTTTGACCGTTCAAACTAAATAGTTTAGTTTCGAAGGTAACGTTATCCTTTACTAAGTAAGCTTTAATCCCCCAGTAGCTCGCTTTTTTAAAAGATCTTCTTTCTCTCTCTCTTCTTACAAGAAGTCTTACGGAAACTGATTGAACACGACCAGCAGATAATCGGGGGGCTACTTTCTTCCAAAGCAAAGGAGATAATTCATATCCAAAAAGCCTGTCCAAGATTCTTCTCGTTTCTTGAGCTTGAACAAGTTCCATATCAATTTCTCTTGTTTGATCTAAAGCTTTATTAATTGCCTTTTTTGTAATTTCGTGAAAAACCATCCTCTTGGTTGGTATTTTAGGTTTAAGTATTTGCATAAGATGCCAGCTAATACTTTCTCCCTCTCTATCTTCATCAGTTGCGAGTAATAGTTGGGTTGCACCTTTTAATGCATCTTTCAACTCTTTCACAACCTTTTTCTTATCTTTTGGAACTATATAAAGTGGTTCAAAATCTTCGGTAGTATTAACTCCTATCCTTGACCATTTTTCCTTTTTAACTGCAGCAGGGATTTCAGCAGCTCCTTTAGGAAGGTCTCTTACGTGCCCCATTGAAGCAAGAACTTCATAATTAGAAGGCAAAAACTTTCTTATAGTTTTTGCTTTGGTGGGACTTTCAACAATAACAAGTGTGTGATCCAAGGTTTATTTCAAAAATTGGTGTTTTTGTTCAGTTAGGGCATATTATGATTATTTGAAGTTTTTTCAAGTATTATCTTCTTAAAATTTCAAAAATCATACCCACAAATTATAATCAAGTTAAGATTAACTCTTAGACCCTTACAATCAAACATCTAATTTAATCCAATTTAATAAAGTGCCCAACGAAATCTTTACAATTAATTTAAATGCTCAAGCCATTATTCCGGAGGCTTTTATTTTATTAGGCATTGTTGGGACTCTTCTTGTAGATCTAGCGGGAGAAAAAACGGCATCAAAGTGGGCACCAATAATTTGCTATTTATCAATTGGCAGCTCCCTTTTTAGTTTGGCCTTACAATGGAATAATCCAGTAAATAGTGCTTTTCTTGGCTCCTTTAATTCAGATAATTTGGCAATCGCATTTAGAGCAATAATATCCTTATCAACCTTAATTTCTTTACTTATAAGTTGGCGTTATACGGAACAAAGCGGTAGCCCAATTGGCGAGTTCGCAGCCATAGTTCTTTCGGCAACTCTTGGAGCAATGCTTTTGTGTGGATCTACTGACCTTATTAGTGTATTTATATCTCTGGAAACTTTATCGGTAGCGAGTTATTTGCTCTCTGGTTATCTCAAGAGAGATCCAAGAAGTTCAGAAGCAGCTTTAAAATACTTGCTTGTTGGTTCGGCTGCAGCTGCAGTCTATTTGTATGGCTCCTCTTTTCTTTATGGATTGAGTGGGTCAACAAACTTAGAAAAAATTGGTTTGGAGATTATCAACAAGCCATCATTCATTACCTCTTTAGCTCTTGTATTTGTCCTATCCACTGTTGCATTTAAAATTGCAGCAGTTCCTTTCCATCAATGGACTCCTGATGTATATGAGGGATCACCTACACCTGTAGTAGCTTTTTTATCTGTGGGTTCAAAGACGGCAGGGTTTGCATTTGCAATAAGAATATTAAGCACTACTTTCTCTTCTTTCAATGAAGAATGGAAACTTTTATTTACTATATTGGCCATATTAAGCATGGCTCTTGGGAATGTTGTAGCTCTAGCTCAAACCTCAATGAAAAGAATGTTAGCGTACAGTTCTATTGGGCAAGCTGGATTTGTAATGATTGGAATAGTATCTAGTACACAAGATGGTTTATCAGCTGCTGTTTTATATTTAGCTGCATATTTATTTATGAATTTGGGTGCATTTTCATGCGTAATACTTTTCTCACTAAGAACTGGTTCTGACAGAATTCTTGATTACTCAGGACTTTACCAAAAAGATCCTCTAATTACATTAGGTTTAAGCCTTTGTCTTCTTTCTCTTGGAGGCTTACCGCCAATGTTAGGATTTTTTGGAAAAATATATTTGTTCTTCGCAGGTTGGGCTGATCATCAATATCTATTAGTAATCGTGGGATTAGTAACGTCAGTCATATCTATTTATTACTACATATCAGTGATAAAAATGATGGTAGTGAAAGAACCACAAGAAGCTTCTGAAATAGTTAAATCATATCCTGAAATTAATTGGGGAATAGCAGGATTACCCCCCCTAAGGGTTGCACTTTATACTTGCGTAGCTGTAACAGCTCTTGGCGGAATTCTTTCTAACCCTCTTTTCAAATTAGCTAATACAGCAGTCTCGGAAACTCCTTTTTTACAAGATATTATTGCTATAACAACCAATCTTTCCTAGAAGAATTTTTCAATAAATGTCAAAAAAAGTGGCAAGTTTAGAAAGAATATCTAAAACATATGGGAAGGATGATCTAATTGTTAAAGCCTTAGACAGTATAAACTTAGAAATTTATAAAGGTGATTATTTAGCTGTAATGGGAGCGAGTGGCTCAGGTAAAAGTACGGCTATGAATATTATTGGATGTCTAGATAGACCATCTGAAGGTATATATAAATTAAATGGTGTCCCTGTAGAGAATTTATCTGATGATGAGCTAGCGGAGATACGTAACCAAAAATTAGGATTCGTTTTTCAACAATTTCATCTTCTTTCAGATGCAACTGCACTTGAAAACGTAATTTTGCCGATGATTTATGCTGGAATTGAGCCTGAGCAAAGATTAGAGCGAGGTAAGAATGCCTTAAAAAAAGTTGGTCTTTCAGCAAGAATGAATAATCGCCCAAACCAATTATCTGGAGGCCAACAACAACGAGTAGCTATTGCGAGGGCTATTATCAATAACCCTGCAATATTGTTGGCAGACGAACCTACTGGAGCATTAGATTCAAAAACAACTGAAGATGTACTAGATCTTTTTGACAAACTGCATGAATCTGGAATAACTATAGTTTTAGTAACGCACGAAGATGAAGTTGCTAATCGGGCAAAAAAAATAGCCAAATTTAAGGATGGAAAAATAGTTGAATTAAAAGTTAATTAAATTCAGAACCTTCTAATTACCTTAAGTTGAGTTTCATTTCCAATTCTTAAATCCCCATTAGAATCAACATCTTTAATTTCCCAAGTACGAGGACAAATACCACTAGGTAAGAATCTTTTAGTGAGGAACTTATTTGCCGATTTGATCACATATTCCTTGTCATTATTACATTCGATTGAGTCATGAAAAGCTTTAAGAACTTTGGCTGTCCAATAATGTTGATTAATATTTTTAGTTTGAAGTACTTTTGATAATGAAATACCTTCTGATGGAGTGAAATTTAAAACATTCATGCCAAGACCTATTCTTACATAGATAATTTCCTTGCCTCTTGTTATCACCCTCGGCAAAAATCCAATCAATTTTTTTGAACCAAAGAAAATATCATTTGGCCATTTCAAACAAACATTTATATTTTCTTCCCTAAGCATTTCACATATCTTGATTCCTAAAGACAAATTAAATATTTGGCTTGTAAATTTTTTTGAAAATATTGGGTAAGCTGCACTTAACCAAATCCCACCTTTTGGGGAAACCCAAGTTTTTGAGTTTTGGCCAAACCCTGAGAACTGTTCTCTTGCTATTATCGCTATTGGCTGGTTTATCTTTATTTCAGAATGCCCAAGCCACTTTGTTAGCTCATTTTCAGTACTTCTGCATTTTATTTTGTACTGGAGTCTCCAACTTGGATATTGACCCTGAATTTTTTTTAAATAAAAAACTGTCTTAGCTGCAGATCCAATAACTTTCACAAATTCTTTATTAAAACAACGAGCATCTTTTTGAAGATTAGATTAACTTTAGTCTTAATAAGTAAATTTTACAAATTGGACAAAAAGTATTTTCCAATAGTGAATAAAAGGAATCCACATCCATTAAAAAATTGTCTTGATAATTTCAAAAAATCATGGGGAGACTTAGATAAACTTTCTAAAATTAATGAAAACTGGAAAGACTTAATCGGTTTGGAACTATTTCAAGAATGTAAACCATTAAATATTGAAAAAAAAATACTTACTATTGCAGTCAATCATCCTCAATGGCGCCAAGCTTTAATCTACAACAAGCATAAATTAAAAGAGAGAATCGAGAAGATCGGCGTAAGTTTGAATGAAATAAAAATAATACAAAATTATGAACTTAAAAATAAAAATATTAAAGCTACTAATGCAAAGATAGTTTGGGCTGAGCATCCAAGCAGAAACCATCAAAATAATATGAGTATTTGTAAGCTCTGCAATTCCCCAACCCCCGATGGAGAAATCAAACGATGGGGGAAATGTTCTTTTTGTTGGAGAACAATAAATAAGTAAATTTTTATTTAGTTAAAATTAATATTCCCATTTGCCCCCAAAAAAGAGTTCTATATTCAACCTTTTTAAATCCAGCATCCTTAGCAATTTTTAAAAGCTCATTTTTCTTTGGAAAATTGCTAATACTTTTTTCAATATAAGCGTACTCTGGACTTAAATTAAAAATCCTTGAAATGGTTACTACAATAAGTCTCAAGTAAATTTTCTGAAAAATATCAGATAAAGAATTTTTTGTTGAGTGATTAAAATCTAGAAATCCCGCCCTTCCTTTATCTTTCAAAAGATAAAAAACTTTTTTTATTCCTTCTTGAACATTATTCAAGTTTCTTAATCCATAGGACATGCAAATCCCATCAAAATTTTTTGAATAATTATTAATTTCTAAAACATCTTTAATTTCCCACTTAATAAATTTATTTTTTTTTAGCTCTGATTTTTTCTTTGCAATGTTTAATATATCCCCGGCACTGTCAATCCCAGTAATTGAGCCCATTGGACTTACTTTCTTAGAAATTAAGAATGCCAAATCTCCCGTTCCACAGCATAAATCAGCCCAATCTTCACCATTTATAGGTTCTAATAAATTTACTAATTTCCTCTTCCATAATTTGTGCAGTCCAAAACTTAATAGATTATTTAAAAAGTCATATTTGTAGGAAATTTTATTAAATAAATTTTTGACTTCGATAGTTTTTGTGAATTTCATTTTTAAATTTTAAAGTATTTTCTTTTTGGGATAAATCAAAATTTTTATTCATATGGTCTAATTGGAAGTTTTTTTTCTTGGAGGAAAGTTTTTATTTCATGTAAAGTAAGTTTCTTATCATGAAGTAATGATGCTAGAAGTGCTGCTGATGCCCTCCCTTGTTTAAAAACATCATAGATATCTTCTAGTGAGCCTGCCCCTCCTGAAGCAATCACTGGAATATTCACAATATTGGTAACAGATTCAGTCAGATGCAAATCATATCCATTCTGCGTGCCATCACCATCCATTGAAGTAAGCAAAATTTCCCCTGCTCCTAACTCCTCAACTTTCTTTGCCCAACTTAATAAATCTATTCCAGTATTTTCTCTCCCTCCTTTTACATATACCTCCCATTCATCAGTCTTATTAACTTTTCTTTTAGCATCAATTGCTATCACGATACATTGATTACCAAATTCTCTAGAACTTTGAGAAATTAAATCTGGATTTCTAACAGCAGAAGAATTCAAACTCACTTTGTCTGCTCCAGCTCTTAAAAGATCATTAATTGAAGAAACAGAATCTATTCCTCCACCTACTGTAAATGGGATTTTTACTGATTTTGCGGTCCTAGAGACAAGGTCAACTAATGTATTTCTATTTTCTACACTAGCTCTAATATCTAAGAATACTAATTCATCTGCGCCCTCATCAGAATACCTACAAGCCAATTCAACAGGATCGCCTGAGTCTCTCAAGTTAACAAAATTTACACCTTTAACCACTCTGCCATGAGCGACATCTAAACAAGGAATTAAACGAAGAGCTACCATTTTAGTAAAAATTGTCCAAATGCTGTTAATCTTGCATAATAGCTTCCATTTTACCTCTTATGGCTGAAACAAAATTATTACCCAAAATCGGTAGTAAAATCAAAATTAACATTAACAAAGTAAAAGATAGACTACCAGCTAAATTAATCGATCAAATATCCTCGAGTCCTAAAGCCGTAATAACAGGCTATAAAATGACAGACGGCAGAAGTATTGGAATCACAGCAAAATTTCAGAATGGTGAGCAAAATTGGTTTTTCCCAGAAGAAATTGAGAAAGGTTAAAGAATAAAGTGAATGATCCAAAACAACTATTAGGAATTAAGGGTGCCTCTGAAACATCAAGTATATGGAAACTCCGTATACAGTTAATGAAACCCATAACGTGGATCCCTTTGATATGGGGAGTTATTTGTGGAGCAGCTGCAAGTGGGAATTTTGAATGGACATTTAGTAATGTTCTAGCTTCATTAGCATGTATGTTGATGAGTGGACCGCTTCTGGCTGGTTATACCCAAACCATAAATGATTTTTTTGATAAAGAAATTGATGCAATTAATGAACCAAATAGACCAATTCCTTCTGGGAAAATTTCAATTAAAGATGTAAAAATACAAATCTGGGTATTACTTATAGCGGGTTTAATAGTTGCTTTTCTATTAGATTTATATGCTAAGCACAGCTTCCCCTCCGTCTTACTTTTGGCATTAGGAGGTTCCTTTGTTAGTTATATATATTCTGCTCCACCACTCAAATTAAAACAGAATGGTTGGCTTGGAAATTATGCATTAGGAGCATCTTATATAGCTTTACCTTGGTGGGCAGGACAAGCCTTGTTTGGTAAATTAACTGTTGTAACTGCATTACTAACACTTGCTTATAGCCTCTCAGGACTTGGAATTGCTGTTATTAATGATTTCAAAAGTGTTGAAGGAGACTCAAAGCTAGGCTTGAATTCTCTACCAGTAGTATTTGGAATTAAGAATGCAAGTAGAATAAGTGCAGGACTGATTGATATTTTTCAATTAGCAATGGTTGTAGTATTGGTCATTATTGGTCAACATTTAGCCTCTGTAATTTTGGTTTTATTGGTAATTCCACAAATTACATTTCAAGATATGTGGTTACTAAGAGATCCTCTAAAGTTTGATGTCAAATATCAAGCAAGTGCCCAACCGTTCCTTATAACTGGAATGTTAGTTACAGCTTTAGCAATAGGACATAGTTTTTTAGTTGCTTAAGGTGCAAAAGATTAAATTCAAATCTTTTGTTTTAATAATTCCAATATTAATTTTTTCTGGAATATCTTTTTATTTTTTTAGTCTAATATTTAGTACCTTAAAATTTGACGTTTCTAAAAATAAAAAGTCTCGGGAAACCAAATATTCTTACGTAATATCATCTTCTGATAAAAAGATACTAAGCAAATTAAGCCGCAAATTTGAAATAGATAATAGTTATCATAAAATTCCATTTTTTCTTAAACATTCTTTTGTATCTTCTGAGGATAAAAGATTTTATAAACATAATGGAATAGATTTAAAAAGTATTTCACGTGCCCTTATTCAAAATATTAGAAGTGGTTATGTTAAAGAGGGAGGTAGTACGATTACACAACAAGTTGCTAGATTACTTTTTCTAAATAATGATTTAAGTTTTCAAAGAAAAATCAAAGAAATATTTATATCACTCATACTTGAATTTAGATATAACAAAAATCAAATTTTAAAATTATATTTAAATAATATTTATCTAGGATCAGGAGCATACGGGGTAGACGAGGCTGCCCAAGTTTATTTTGGAAAATTTATAGAAGAATTGACATTATCAGAGATCGCATTAATTGCAGGATTAGCTCCAGCTCCGTCAATTTATTCACCTTATCAAAATTTAGAACTAGCTATTAAAAATAGAAATAAAGTTCTTGAATCAATGTATGTTGATGGATATATTTCTCTTGCAAATAAGAATAAGGCTATTAAAGAAAAAATAAAGTTAAATTATCAAACAGCTGATAATTTTTTAGATGATAAATTACTAATAAACTTTATTCTTCAGGAAACAGATAAAAAAATTGGAAGTAAAAATGATTATAAGCTTTTAAGAATTAAATCTTCTATCAACAAAGATTGGCAAGAAAAAGGTCAAAAAATATCAAGATACGCAGGCCCTAAAGAACTTGAATTTGGTCTGTTATCTATCGAATCAAACACAGGACTAATCAGAACAATGATCACCAGCAAAAATCCATCAATTAATGAATACAATAGAGTGATTTCATCTGTAAGACCTTTAGGTTCTACTTTTAAAATAATCCCTTATGCTGCTGCATTAATAGAAGGAATAAAATTAAGCGATAAATTTGAAGACTTACCAATATGCTGGGAAAGTTATTGCCCAAAAAATTTTTCAGAAAACTATAGAGGTTCAATATCTTTGATTGAATCATTTAAAAGTTCATCAAATATCGTTCCAATATCAATAACAAAAAAAATCGGCTTAAAAAATATTATTAATTTAGCGAATTCATTTGGACTAGGTTACGAGCAAGAGTTTGAGGAATTCCCATCATTAGCTATTGGCGCCTACGGAGATAATCTTTTAAACATCACAAATGCATATTCTGCAATAAACAATAATGGGAAGATTCAAAGCCCTGAAATCATAGAAAAAATAGAATCATTTAAAAAACAACCTATTTGGGAAAATAAATCTATTTCCAAGAAAATATTAGATTTAAAAATAAACAAGCAAATAAATAAACTTCTTGAAAAATCTGTAAAAGAAGGAACTTCAAAAGCAGCCTCTATAAAAGGAAAGAAAATTTATGGGAAAACAGGAACATCTGATGGAAATAAAGATCTCTGGTTTATTGGTTCCATTGATAACCTTACAACAGGGATCTGGATAGGTTACGACGATAACAAGGAATCTGAATTATCTAGTGGGAATGCAGCTTATTTATGGAAGAAGTTCATATCTGAAATTTACAAAATTCCAATTAAAAAATAAATTATATTTTTAAGATTTATAAGAAATTATTGCAGAATAAAATCCATCACCAGGATAATCAAAGCTAGGTAAAATTTGCTTTTGGCTAACCAATTTTAAAGTTTGGTTTTTTTCAATAAATCGTTCAATTAATAGATTATTTTCATCGGGACAAATAGTACAAGTTGAATAAACTAAAATACCATCTTTTTTCAAAAGAGGGAAAATACTCTCCAAAAGTTTTTCCTGTAATAAAGTTAAAGATTTTATTTTTTCTTTACTTAAAGACCATCTAGAATCTGGATTCCTAGAAAGAGTTCCAATGCCTGAACATGGAGCATCTAATAAAATCTTATCAAAATAAGATATAAACTTAGGATTTAATTCAATCAAACTAGTAGCATCAGCCTTAAGGGTATTAACAGATTTCAAATTTAACCTTTCTAAATTTGATTGCAGTATTTTCAATCTTTTTGCTGATCTATCTACGGCAATGATTTCAGCACTATCATTTGTTAATTCTGCAAGGTGTGTAGACTTACTTCCTGGAGCTGCACAAGCATCTAAAATCTTTTCACCTTCTTTTGGATTTAAGAGAGGTGCTATCCACTGAGAAGATCTATCTTGAATTGTCCAAAGTCCATCACTATATCCTGGTAAATTTTTTATAGATCTTGGATTAGATTTTAAAGTAATTCCATTATGTAAATCTTTAATAATTTCAGCATCAATTTTATTTTCATGAAGTACTTTCAAAAAGTTATCTAAATTAGTTTTTAATTGGTTAATTCTCAAATCAATTGATGGTTTTTTATTAAATGCCTTAATGATATTTTCACCCTCGCTATTGCCCACCCATTTATAAAGATCCTTCACAAGCCATAATGGAAATGATTCAAGATATGAAATTCTTTCTTTTCTATCAGAAGATAATTCCGGAAAGATTTTTTGTTCTAATTTTCTTGATGCATTTCTCAATATCGCATTTACAGTTCCCGCTAAACCATTTAAATCTGTTTTTTTAGCTACTTCTACAGTGGTAGAAATAGCAGCAGGAAATGGGATTTTATCCATTTTCAATAGTTGATACAAACCTATATGTAGAAGCCATCTTAACTTTGGAGGCTGCTTTTTATGAGTAATTTTTGATGTATGATCCGTCCAAAGATCAAGAAATTTTCTATACCTTATGCATCCAAAAGATAATTCCGTAATAAAAGCTATATCAAGAGGATTAAATTGATAATTTTTTAAAACCTTTTCAAGAGCATGATCAGAAAAATCACCAGAACTAACTTTTAATAAAATTTCCCAAGCTGCCTTTCTTTGTAAATATCCTATGCTCAAAATATAATTAATTTTTTAAAGATAACTTTAATATACAAAAAATTCAAAAATTTAAACTACTTTTTCAATTGCAGAGTTAAACCAAATAAAACCTAAAATAGAAATAAGTGAAAGATTAAATCCTAAAAAAAGAAAGATATTAAGAGAATGAATTCTTTCCCGAAAAAATATTTTTTTCTCTTTTTGATACTTCATTATTAAAATAAAACTTATTCAGAATTTCAAACGGCAGCCAATATTGATAGATCCTGCATCAAGCATTCTGCCTAATTTAATTGCTATGGATTCCTCCAACCTAGTGAAATTAGATTGATGGGTAGTTATCCAATCTAATTCAGAAAAAGTGATGATTCCCGTCGAATTACTTTTTAAAAAAAGTGTTCCAATTTCCATTAGATATATCTAATTAAATCTAAGTTAACATCCGTACTTAATATTTCTTCATAACATAATATTCTTTTAATTTTTCAAAGACAACTGTAGGTTATTACTCTTAATTTATTGAATATCTCTTAAAAATTTATCGGCCGTTTTTAGGTGATTATTTAATTTTTCCTCTGACATTTTATCTAGATTTCTCGTTAACATTGCCAGACGATATTGCTTTCTAAAAAAGCTTTCATTATCTTTAATAAATTTCCAAAATAAGCCATCCCATATTTCACACCATGGGCCACTTTTAAAATTAGACATTTTTTTTACATAATTAGAGCTTGATATATATGGCTTTGTTGAAAAGATACCACCATCACTAAACTGACTCATTCCGTAAACATTTGGGACCATAACCCAATCATAGGAATCAATAAACATTTCCATAAACCATTTATAAACTTGGTTGGGGTGAATTCTACATAGAAGCATAAAGTTGCCAACGATCATTAGCCGCTCAATATGATGACAATAACCAAATTTAATAATATTTTTTATAACAACGTCTACTGGCTCAATTCCTGTATTTCCTTGATAAAAAGATTCTGGAATTGGCTTATCTTCAAAATTCCAAAAATTACTGTTTCGCATCTTTGTTCCATACTTTGTATAGACAAGGCAAATAAATTCTCTCCATCCAATGATTTGACGAATAAAACCCTCTAAAGAGTTAATAGGAACATTATTATTTTTTGCAAAAAGTAATGCTTTATTTACTACTACATCTGGAGTTAATAAGCCGCTATTCAAAAGAGGAGAAAGTAAACTATGCCATAAAAAAGAATTCTCTCTAGAAATAGCATCCTCATAGTCTCCAAATAAGAAAAATCTATTTTTAAAAAAATCATTTAACCATTCATCTGCCTCATCAAAAGTAGTTGGATATAAAAAGTTATTACTTTCTCCAATAAACTTAATATCAAAAGTAGCTAATGACCTTTCTGCATAAACTACAAATTTATTTTTTTGTAATATGGGTGTATCAGGTATGTTTATTTTTTTTGGTAATTTTTTTCTATTCATTTCATCAAAACTCCACTTGCCTCCTTCAGGAGTATCATCCGAATTAACTAATATCTTTTGAATCTTTCTTTGATTTTCATAAAATCTGCCCATAAGAGGTTTTTTTGTATTTGATTCAAATAACTCTTTTAACTCTTCACTACTCATAAACATAGGAGAGGGAAGAACATTTAAGGCTAAATTATTACTTTCAACAAAATCATTGATCCTCTTCATTATTAAAAAATCATGAGGGTCTATAAGATTTATTTTCTGATATTTATCTTTGATAAATCCTGATAAATAGTCAACTGTAGAAATATTATTCTTGTTTTCGATATATGAAACTTTAAAGCCAGATTTTTCTAAATATTTTTTATAAGCGAGCATAGATGCTCTATGAAAAACCAACTTATTTTTATGGTTAATTAATTTATGAAATTTATCATTCCCAAAAAATAATGAGTCTTCCAAAATTAAAATTTCACAATTTATTTTTAAAATTGAGCTTTCTCTAAAAAGTTGGTTCGGGAAAATAATTGATAACTGTTTCATCTTTGCGACTTCCTGTTACTGCATCTTTTTGAACAGTAGATAACATCATCCCAACAGTTTTTCCATTTTTTACGCCACTCGAACGGCCTATTGCAAACAGGACAAGTTTTAGTAGAAAGATTTTTCAAAATTTATAATTTTCTTTTATGAGTAGATTTAAATCTAGTTGAATCTTTAAGCGCCATATGTTTTGTATTTCTTCCAGTAACTCTCTTTCTCCAGACTTTGAAGGATTTAGGTTTAAGATTTTGACGCATAATTTTTATCGCATCTTCCTCTTTGAAACCAAATTGATATTCAATTGCTTCAAAGGGTGTTCTATCTTCCCAACACATTTCTATTATTCTGTCTATGTCAATATTTTCCATATTTATTGTTCACATTGAGAGTTACAAAGGTTTTCAATATTGGGTCGACCTGTAATTTGAAGTCTATATTTTGCCCAATATCTGTAAATCAGCCTTAATAATGGAGATAAGAATTTAATCTTCAAAGGATAATAAACCCAACCTAAACCAATTAATTCATAAGAATATGCAAGTACTTCTAGACCTTTAATGATTTCACCATTTTCCATAATCCCATGCAGGTTAGACATTGCTTCTGAATATGAGATGCCATTAAAAAGACTTTGATCATAATCTTTGCGATTAATATCTATAAATGCAATTTGATTTAAGGTATCTCTCTTTTTTAGAAAATTTGTTTCTCTCAAACAAAGTGGACAACCACCATCGAATAAAAAGGTTAACTTATTTTTCATATTTTTATTCAAATATAGAAATTAAATAACTTTTTTGTGGGATAAAAAAAATTTTTTACAGCACAAGCTTTATAAAGCCTTAATAATTGCTAGTTCTAATTTAGTGAAATTACATTATCTTATAAATTAATAAGCCATTGATTAAGGGATACATCAATGGTTTAAAACTATTTATGATCATTCATCTAAAAGATGAACACCTTCTCCTACGTCAGGAGTGAATTTACAATATTTTTCAAAAACAAGTCCAACACCCCTCATTTTTTCTCCCAATTCATCATTAAATCTATCCCATTCTTTCGATTTACGATCAGGTAAATCCCAACCTTGTTTTTCTACCATACTTGTTATTACTGTATAGTCCCATTCTATGTATGCCATTGGGTTAATTCAAACTACCAAATTATTATAAACCAAGAGATTTAATAGGTAATATATATTTTTTGAATATAATTTAAAAGTGTGAAAAAATTATAAATGTCAATTTTGCCAAGAAGATTTGAACGAATCAAAAGTGTTTTAGATTGCAGAATGAAAAACTTGACTGTTTTAGTTGAGGATGTCAATAAACCACATAATCTATCCGCGATATTAAGGACATGTGATGCAGCAGGAGTTTTCGAAGCAAATTTTATTAGCAAAACGAATGCCGTTAAGACTTTTAATAGTACTGCTCAAGGAAGTCAAAAATGGGTCAAACTAAATAATCATAAAAACACTATCACGGCAATATCTAATTTAAAGAATAAGGGTTTTAAATTATATGGAACGACTCTTAATAGTGAATCAGTAGATTACAGAAATTTTGATTATTCTCAAAATACATGTTTTGTTTTAGGAGCAGAAAAATGGGGACTAAGTAATGAACTTATATCAATGGTTGATCAATCAATTTTTATACCTATGAGAGGTATGGTTCAATCTCTGAATGTTTCAGTTGCTGCTTCCATATTATTATTTGAAGCTATTCGCCAAAGAAAAAATAAAGGTATATTGCCCGCAAATGGAGAAGGTTTAAATATAGATGAATATCAAAAAACACTTTTTGAATGGTGTTACCCAGAATTAGCTGCGGTGTATAAAAAATCAACTAAAGAATATCCAAAGTTGAATGATCAAGGAGAACTTGATCCTATTAAAGATAACTAAATTTATTCAGAATTTTGACTATCAAAAATTTCTTCAAGATCCTCTCCTATAAAAGAAAGACCTAAAACTAAAAAAAACATTGCCAAACCTGGAAACAAAGCCGTCCACCATATACCTGTAGGTAAAGCGGCAAGAGCAAGATTTAAATCACTTCCCCACTCAGGGACATCTGCAGGAACACCAAGACCTAAAAATCCTAAACTGCCTAATACCAAAACAGCATCAGCAGCATTTAGGGTAAACAGAATAGGCAAAGGTGTTATTACATTTGGGAGAATATATTTAAAAATAATTGTTTTAACATCAGCTCCTGAAACTTGAGCTGCCTCCACATAAGTTTCGGATTTAACCAAAATTGTCTGATTTCTGATTAATCTAAAATATTGAGGAGAGTAAACAATACACAATGCCAAAGCTGCGTTAAGGATACCCTTACCCAATACAAATGCCACAACAACTGAAAGCAAAATTACAGGTATTGAAAAAATAGTATCCATTATTAGTGTTAAGAATTTATCAAAAAAACCACCAAAATATCCACTTAATAGTCCCAATGGCAAACCCAAACTTAATGAAAAAAGAATAGCTAAGAATACAATTTCTATCGCTAAGGATGATCCTTGCAAAGTTCTTAAACAAACATCTCTTCCTAATCTATCTGTGCCACAGAAATGATTAAGCGAAGGAGGGGCAAAGATATCATTACTTAACATTGAAAATGAATAACCAAAAAAATTATTGGCCTCTAAAAATTTCATTATTAAAACAACAAGAAGATAAAAAAGTACAATAAGAACTCCAGCTTTTCTGATATTTGCGCCGACACGATTAAATGAGTTAATATCCAAAATCTTTTTTAAAGATATGAATGAAATATAGCCAATTATTTTAAAAATAAATAGCTATAAATTTTAAATTTAAAAAAATTACTGGTTTAATTTCAGGACTGCCATAAAAGCTTCTTGAGGGACATCAACTTTACCCATTGCCTTCATCCTCTTTTTACCTTTGGCTTGTTTCTTTAAAAGTTTCTTTTTCCTAGATATATCTCCTCCATAACATTTAGATAAAACATCTTTTCGCAAAGCACTGATACTTTCACTTGCAATGATCCTGCTACCGATTGATGCTTGAATAGGTATTTTAAATTGTTGTTTTGGAATAAGTTCTTTTAATTTCTCAACTAAACTTCTGCCAATGCCATAAGCCTTATCTTTATGAACAATAGAAGTTAATGGATCTGCTCTCTCTGAATTTATTAGAACATCTAATCTAACAAGGTCATTCTTTCTATAGCCAATCAAATGATATTCCATTGATGCATAACCTTGGGTTCTACTTTTCATTTGATCAAAGAAATCTGTAACTACTTCTGCTAATGGAATTTCATAAATCAAAGTAACTCGATCTGTTGTTATATATTTCATATCTATAAATACTCCCCTTCTTTCCTGACATAAACCCATTAGTGTTCCATTAAATTCATTGGGAGCATAAATTTCCATTTTCACATAAGGCTCTTCTATTGATTCTCTAAGTTGTGGATCAGGAATTGTAGAAGGATTATCAATAAAGATATGTTCCTGCTGATTTAAATTAACTTTATAGATAACTGATGGTGCCGTTACTATTAGATCCAGATCATATTCTCTTTCTAATCTTTCTTGAACAATCTCCATATGAAGAAGTCCTAAGAATCCGCACCTAAAACCGAAGCCCATTGCGCTACTGGTTTCGGGCTCATATTTTAAAGCTGCATCAGATAATTGTAATTTTTCAAGAGATACTCTTAAATCTGGGAATTGATCAGCATCAGTCGGGAATAAGCCACAAAAAACCATAGGATTTGCTGTCTTGTAACCAGGCAAAGGATCATTCGCAGGTGAATTTAAAAGAGTAATCGTATCTCCTACTCTCGCATCAGCAACTGATTTAATAGAAGCAGCTAAATAACCAACTTCTCCTGCATGTAATTCATCAACTTGCTGCTGATCAGGTGCCATTATTCCTATCTCATCCAGTTCATAATTTTTTTTACTCGCCATTAGTAATATCTTTTCTCTCTTATTAAGAGACCCAGATATCACTCTGAAATAAACAATAACTCCTCTGTAAGGATCATAATAAGAATCAAAAATGAGTGCCTTTGTAGGTAATTTAATTTCATCTTGAGGAGAAGGTACTCTTCTTACGATTGCTTCCAAAATATCTTTAATACCAAGTCCAGTTTTTGCTGAACAATTTATTGCATTAGATGTATCAAGTCCAATTATTTCCTCTATTTCTTGTTTTATTTTTTCAGCATCAGCACCTGGCAAATCAACTTTATTTAAAACAGGAATTATTTCAAGATTATTTTCTAAGGCAAGATAAACATTAGCTAAGGTTTGAGCCTCTACTCCTTGACTTGCATCAACAACGAGTAAAGCGCCTTCACAAGCTTGAAGAGATCTACTAACCTCATAAGAGAAATCAACATGCCCAGGAGTATCTATTAAGTTCAGAACATATTCTTGAGAATCGTCAGCTTTATATTTCATCCTAGCGGCTTGTAACTTGATAGTAATTCCTCTCTCTCTTTCAAGATCCATACTGTCCAAAAATTGTTCTTGCATATCCCTTTGCTGCACAGTACCAGTATCTTGGAGCAACCTGTCTGCAAGGGTAGATTTACCATGATCTATATGAGCGATTATGCAGAAATTTCTAATTTTTGAAACAGTTATATCAGTCATAAAGAAAGAAAAATTCTCCTTTTATTACATCTTGATTAATACTAGCTAATTAGAATTATGGATGGAAACCAAAAATGGAATTATTTCTTTTTTTGATGTCTTTTATGAAGGTACTGTAATTTTCAGAGGCTGATAGTTCTGGATAAATTAAATCATTTATTTTTTTCTGAAGATTATGCTTATCGTTTAAAAATAAAACAGATTTTTCTAGAACCTCAACCATAATTGAAACAGCAGTACTTGCTCCTGGAGAAGCTCCTAATAAAGCAGATAATGATCCATCAGATGAATTTACAATCTCCGTTCCAAATTTCAAAGAACCACCACCTTCAGTTTTTTTAATTATTTGCACTCTTTGACCAGCATTCTTTAAATACCAATCAGAAGGATTAGCTGATGGCATCATATTCTTTAAATTCTCAACTCTTGAGTTATGGTTCTTTAATGATTGAGATATTAAGTAATTAATTAAATCATTGTTCTTGAAACCAACTTCTAACATAGAAAAAATATTATTCTTTTTAATTGAACTAAATAAGTCAAAGTATGAACTTTGCTTTAGAAATTTTGTTGTAAATCCAGCAAAAGGTCCATATAAAAGAAGTTTTTTATTATCAATCCATCTAGTATCTAAGTGAGGCACAGACATTGGTGGCGATCCAATATCAGCTTTACCATAAATTTTTGAGTTATGTTTTTCTGTTAGATCTTTTTTCTCGCAAATAAGCCATTTTCCACTAACAGGAAATCCACCATAACTCTTTGCTTCTGGAATTTTCGATTTTTGCAAATAATTAATTGTTTTTCCACCAGCACCAAGAAAAACATAGCCAGTTCTAATTGAATTTTTTTTACCTTCTGAACTAATTTCTAGTTCCCATTTTTTTTTATCAATTTTCTTTAAATCTACTAATTCTGTTTTGTATCTAATTTCAACATTTTTATTTAAAGAAACTAATGCCAAATACTCTTTTGTGAGAGCCTCAAAATTAATATCTGTTCCTCTACCTATTCTAGTAGCAGCAATTTTAGTAAATGGATTCCTATCTTTTGTTATTAGAGGAGCCCATGATGAAATTTCATCAAAAGATGTAGAAAATTCCATGTCAATAAACTCAGGATTTTCGGTCATTTTCTGAAATCTTTTTTCTAAAAAAGAAATATTATCCTGACCAGACACAAAGCTAATATGAGGAATAAATTTTAAAAACTTTTTAATATCAATTTTCCCTGCTTCATATAGTGATGCCCATAAAGACATGGATCTTTCAAAAGAACGATTTATTGAGAGCGCTTTGTCTATTGTTATATTTCCTTTTTCATCTAAAGGGGTATAGTTTAATTCGCAGTTAGCCGCATGTCCTGTTCCTGCATTATTAAAAGCGCCAGTACTTTCACTTCCCGGAGCATTTAATTTTTCTATAATAAGAAACTTTATATCTGGTAAAACTTCTGAAATTAGGAGGGCTAAAGTACTGCTCATTATCCCTGCTCCTACTAAGACTGCATCAAAGTAGCTATTGTCATTAGTGGGATTTTTAAATGAAGTCACAACAGAAAATTATCTTTTTTGCAATTAATCAAATTTCTTTCTAGGCTTATTATAAAGTTAAACCAAAATTATGAGTACTGAAACACTCTCACTGACAAATGAAAATGTAGAAAAAGTCCTTGATGAGCTAAGACCTTTTTTAATATCTGATGGTGGTAATGTAGAGATTGCAGAAATAGATGGTCCAATTGTCAAAGTCAGACTTCAAGGGGCATGTGGTAGTTGCCCAAGTAGTACTATGACTCTAAAAATGGGTATTGAAAGAAAGTTAAAAGAAATGATTCCTGAAATAAGTGAAGTTGTCCAGGTTTTATAAAAATTTTAACTGAAAAAAATATACTACTTAGTTTTTAATTCCTTCAACAAAGATGATTCCATATCAAGGCAATCAATTGGAAGCCCTTGTCCAATAGCTATTAAAAGAGGTGCAAGAATTCCTAGAGTAAAAACTAAATTTGATTGGCTTACATTATATTTACCCAAAGTAAAAGTTATTAAATAAATAATTGAAAAATAAGCATGCAGGGAAAAAAATTCTTTTGGCTTTAATACTGGCCACCTTAAAGTATTTCCCAAGAAATATAAAAAACCTGTCATAAAAAATAGTTACATGAAGATCAAACCAAATATAAACATAAACCTTTTTAGAAACTATTTATAAAAAAATTTACCTAAGATAATATTAAAGAAACATTAAATCTTCGTTTCTATTTGTAAAAGCTAGACAACTAAAGGGAAATACGCTTATAATAATTTGGTAGCAATTGCTACTTTTTCGTTCACCCTTCACGGAGGGCGCAGTTCGAGTCATACCATGGAACGGGGGATGGCCGTGTTGTCACATCGAAACATGACTACTTTAACTTACAGAGGTAAAAACTACGTTCAAAACAAAGAAGCTGCTAAAAAGCAACTTGTTGAACTTACCTACAGAAGAAACGTATACACCAACAGAATGGATGACGCTTCTTCAAGTAATGAAAAAGCAGAATTAAATTACAGAGGTGTTAATTACACTAAATAATTTAATTAAACAAATTAAAAGCCCTTAAGGGGCTTTTTTTTTGGCTATATTTATCAAGAGTTTTTTTAAAAAATGGCTGATAGTTGCTGTAATACAAACACATCGAATAAAGCACCTAATCAATTCGATCATAAGGATGCGATTCAAGAAAGATATGGCTCAGCCGCACTAGAAAAAGAAAGTTGTCTTTGTACACCAGTTGGGTTTAATCCCGTTTTACTTGAAGCAATTCCTCAAGACGTCATAGAAAGAGACTATGGGTGTGGTGATCCAACAAAATATGTTCAAAAAAATGATATAGTCTTAGATCTTGGAAGTGGTAGCGGCAAAAATGCTTTTATTTGTGCCCAAATTGTTGGGAAAGAAGGGAAAGTTATTGGAGTTGATCAGAATCCTGACATGCTTTCTTTATCTAGATCAGCCTCTAAAGAAGTTACAAAAAATATAGGTTTCAACAATACAGAATTTCTAGAAGGTTCAATTGAAAAACTTGATGAATTAGATAAAGATTTAAATCCATTAATCGCAGATAAATCAGTTGATATTATTTTAAGTAATTGCGTTTTAAATTTGGTAAGTCCAGAATCTAGAAATAACCTTCTAAATAATATAAAAAGAGTTTTAAACGATAATGGAAGAATTGCAATTAGCGATATCGTCTCTAACAAAAAAGTTCCTTTAAGATTTCAAAATGATCATGATCTATGGACAGGATGTATTAGTGGAGCATGGTATGAGCCAGAGTTTATAAGTGATTTTAAAGAACTAGGATTTAAAAATTTAGAATTTGCAGAAAGGAGTGCTGAACCTTGGAAAGTAATTGAGGATATTGAATTTAGAACAGTAACTTTAGTGGGCAATATTTAAAAAAATTCAAGAGTTGAAAATATAATATAAATTTCCATGAGAAATAATCTAAGAGATCAAATACCAGCATTAAAAAATAAGTATTATTTCAACTACGGTGGTCAAGGACCATTACCAAAATCTTCTCTAGAAGCAATAGTTAAAACTTGGAAAATTATCCAAGATTTAGGACCATTTACCAATGATATGTGGCCTTTTATTTACAAAGAAATATTGAACACAAAAAGAATCATTGCGCAAAAATTAGGTGTCAATTCAAAGAATATTGCTTTAACCGAAAATATCTCTTCCGGTATGATTTTGCCCTTTTGGGGAATAAAAGTAGAAGAGGGAGAAGAGTTGTTAATAAGTGACTGTGAACATCCTGGAGTAGTGGCTGCAAGTCGAGAATTTTGCAGAAGAAATAAATTAATATTCAAAATTTTGCCAATCCAAAAAATTAAAAATCTAAACGACGAAAATATAATTTTAGAGATTTTGAAAAATCTCAATAGTAAGACTAAGATCCTAATTATTTCTCATATTTTATGGAACTTTGGATATAAAATTCCTTTAAAACAAATTTCTATCGAATTAAAAAATAATCGAGAAAATTCTTATTTACTTGTTGATGGTGCACAAACCTTTGGGCACATAAATATTGAAAAAGAAGTTTTTTATTCTGATTTATATTCAATAACTTCTCATAAATGGGCATGTGGACCAGAAGGACTTGGAGCCATTTATGTCTCAGATAGATTTATTCATGAAACAGATCCAACAATAATTGGTTGGAAATCATTAAAAAAAGAACAAGGCATTTATGAGCCTTCAGATAATCTTTTTCATGATGATGCAAGGAAATTTGAAATAGCTACCTCTTGTGTTCCTTTACTTGCTGGGCTCCGGAATTCTTTAGAACTTTTAGATAAAGACTGCCATGAAAAAGAAAAAAACAAAAATATCAGAAAATTAAGCGGAAAACTTTGGGATGAATTAAATCAATTAAAGGGTGTTGAATTAGTTTTAGAAAAAAAATATTTAAATGGGATTGTTAGTTTTAATATCGAAAATATTAAAGATAAGGACAAATTTGTAAAGAAACTTGGAGAAAAGAAAATTTGGATTAGAGTTTTAGAAGATCCAAAATGGTTTAGAGCATGCGTACATCAAATGACTACAGAAGCTGAGATTGATTTACTTGCTAAAGAAATAAAAAAATATTGACTTAAAGATCTATTGATATAAAGAAAAAATTTAGTTTACCAAGGTATCTCCGAGTTGTCCCATGCAATAAATTTTCCGGTAGATTCTGGTGATTGATTTTTAATAATATTGATCAAGAATTGGGAGGATTTTTCTTTACTAAATAATTTATGTTCTGGAACAAATTTATGAAAAGGTCTAGATAAATCAGTATCTACTGTTCCTGGATGAAGCAATGTGATAGTAGCCTTTGGGAAACGTCTAGCCCATTCAATACTTAAAGATTTAAAAAACTGATTTTGCGCAGATTTTGCAGCTCTATATGAATACCATCCTCCAGTTTGATTATCTCCAATGCTACCCACTCTTGCACTTATACTTGCAAAATTAAAATCAAAATCTTTTGGTATAAATTCTTCAATCGCTTTAGCTAATAAAATAGGAGAAAAGGCATTTATTGAAAAACTTTCCATCATATTTTTTTTATCAAGATGTTGCAATCTTTTTTCTGGTTGAATAGATTCACTATGAAGTCTACCTGTAGCATTAACAACTAACCTTAATTTTGAAGGATGATTTGATATTTTATTTTTCAAATGCAAAAGGGATTGAGAATCCTCTACATCTAATTCCCAAAAAGAATTAAATTCACTTTTTCTTCCACACAAAACAACATCTAAATCTTTTTCACTTTCATTCAGATCTTTAGCTAGTTGTGTTCCAATTCCGCCTGCGCCTACAACTAAGGCTAAGCCTTTCATTTTATTAAAAATAACTTCATTGATTCTAAGAAACTTCTCTTGTAATTTGCGTAAAGATCTTTCTTATTTATTAAGAAATTTTATTGAGATTTATTTTTTTCTTTTAATAATTTATAAGCTATTTTTCTATCATCAAAATTAATAACTTTATCATTGAGGATTTGGTAGTCTTCATGTCCTTTTCCTGCAATTAAAACAATATCTTCTTTATTAGCAAATTTAATAGATTCATTAATTGCTTTAAATCTATCAATCTCAATTTTTATTTTTTCTCTTTTTTTTATACCCATCAAAATATCATTTACTATCTTTTGGGGTTCTTCTGATCTTGGATTATCTGAAGTTATAAAAAGTTGATCAGAAAACTCTTCAGCTATTGATCCCATTAAAGGCCTTTTGCTACGGTCTCGATCTCCGCCACAGCCAAAAACAGTTATGAGTTTCCCTTCACAAAGTTTTTTAATTGATTGCAAAACTTTTTTTAATCCATCAGGAGTGTGGGCATAATCGACAATTACTGTTGGAAGTGATCTTAAAACGACGTCATTATCAATTTTTATTTTCTCCATTCTCCCAGGAGCACCAGGGAAAGATTGTATTAACTTTGATAGATCTTTTAAAGAAAAATTAAGTTTATACAAAATTGTTATTGCTTGAATCGCATTCATTAAATTAAATTCACCAACAAGTGGAACAAAAAGTTGAATTTTTTCCCTAGGTGTATGAAAAATACAGGTGGAACCACTCTCAGTAAATTTTTTATCTGTTACGAAAAAAAAATCATCATTTTCAAATTCACTTTCAGTAATCTTTGTAGAGACTAATGAAGATCTTTTTTCAAGATCAGATGATAATTTAGATATCCAATGGTCATCATGATTTAATACACAAATTCCATCTTTTTCTTTTAAGTAAGGTGGGAAAAATAATTTTCTTTTTGTTTGAAAATATGATTCCATATCTGAGTGATAATCAAGATGATCTTGAGTTAAATTAGTAAAAATAGCCGCCTCGAATTCGCATCCTGATATCCTGTTTTGAGCAATAGAATGAGAACTTACCTCTAATATCGCGAATTCAGATTTTACCTCAACAGCAGCATTTAATTTCTTTTGAAGTTTATCGGCGAAATCAGTTGTATGAGAAGCCACTTCTGAGAAGCCAGGCCATCTATTGAGCAAGGTCCCAAATAATGCAGTCTTTTTACCTAATTTTTTTAAAAGATATTCCAATAAAAAAGTAATTGTCGTTTTTCCATTTGTACCAGTAACACCAATAAGTTTAAGTTTTCTTGAAGGCCTATTCCAAAACTCAGCGACTATTTGACCAAAAATATAATCTAAATTATCCTTTACAACCAAAATCCTTTCTCGATCAATAGATCCAATTTTCTCTTTTGCAGCAGACCCAATAATGGCAGCCTCAGCGCCATTTTCAATTGCCTCAATACAATATTTTCCTCCATCAACATTTAAACCAGGCATACCTAAAAATAAAGTTCCTTTTTGAACTTCTTTAGAGTTAAAAGAAATATTATTGATTTCATGATCGATTAAATCTAATGAAGGAATAATTCCTACCAAATCTAAAAGTTTATGTAATTTTATAGATCTCATATAAAAAAATTATTTCTCTAGAATGCTACTAATATTTTTTTGAAACCAATTCTTTAATTGATCATCTTTTAATCTTGGAGAAATGCGAGGCAATTCTATAATCTCCTCTGACCTAATTCCTTCAACAGCAATAACAGGTACTTCATAATCATATTTTTTATATTTATCTTTATATAAATCAACCCTATCAATATCAATTTCTTTGAGCTCCTCTAGATTAGGGAATAACTCATTAAGATTTATTTTTGCCAGTTTGTTTTTTAATGAATCACAAAGGCAACATCCCTGCCTAACAAAAATAAATATTTTCATTCATTTAGTCAGGCACAGGGTCACATCCACAGGGAGTTAAAGGATGACATCTGCTTAATCTTTTTAAAGTTAACCAACCTCCCTTCCAAGGACCATGTCTAGTAATTGCCTCATATCCATAAGAGCTGCAACTTGGAATAAATCTGCATCTTGGTCCGAAAAAAGGAGAAAACCACTTTTGATAAAACGAAATCAAAAAAAGAAATATATAAGTAATTGATTGATTAATAGTTTTGAACACTTTAATGATGTAAAATAGTAATTCTAGTAGTAATTAGTTTAATTGAATTTAATCAATTATCCAATTTATTGCAAATTTCTATTTAATTTAAAATTATGTCAAGATACCGCGGCCCCAGATTAAGGGTTACGCGTCGCTTGGGAGAACTACCAGGTCTCACCAGGAAAGCTTCAAAGAAGTCTAATCCTCCAGGTCAGCACGGCCAAGCCCGTCGCAAGCGATCAGAATATGCAATTCGTCTAGAAGAAAAGCAGAAACTTAGGTTTAATTATGGAGTTTCCGAAAAACAACTAGTACGTTATGTAAAAAAAGCTAGAGCTCAAGAAGGATCTACAGGAACTAACCTACTAAGACTTTTAGAAAACAGACTTGATAATGTTTGTTTTAGATTAGGTTTTGGAGGTACAATTCCAGGCTCAAGACAATTAGTAAATCATGGCCATGTAACCGTTAATGGAAAGGTTCTTGATATTGCTGGTTATCAATGCAAATCAGGCGATGTAATCGGAATTAAAGAAAACAAAGCAAGCAAAAAACTTGTAGAAGGTAATATAGAATTCCCTGGTTTAGCAAATGTCCCACCTCATCTTGATTTAGACAAACCTAAATTAACGGGGAAAATAAGTGGAAAATGCGATAGAGAGTGGGTGGCTCTTGAAATAAACGAACTACTAGTTGTTGAATATTATTCAAGAAAAGTTTAATACTACTTTTCTTTGGATTATTAAATCTCTCATTTTTTAAAAGACAGATTTAATTTAATTCTTATTTTTAAAAATAATGGGAAATAAGGAAAATAATATAAAAAAGCCAGGTTTTAAGACCTTATCTATTCACCATGGGGAAACATTTGCAGAAGAAACTGGATGCGTTATGCCTCCTATTTTTTCTACATCTACTTTTAAACATGGAAATAAAGATAATTTCGACTACACAAGATCAGGCAATCCAAACTTTAGAATTCTAGAAAGCGTCCTTAAATCAATAGAAGATTCTAAATACTGTACAGTTTTTGGATCTGGAATTAGCGCGGTAACTGCAATTTCATCAACACTAAAATCAGGTGACAAGATACTCTGCGAGTCAAATCTCTATGGTTGTACAGTGAGGATGTTCGAAAAAGTTTTCAAGAAATTTGGACTAGAAGTTTTATACACAGATTTTACAAACGAAAATAATATCAAAAAGATTTCATACTTCGAGCCAACCTTGATATGGCTAGAAAGTCCAACTAATCCACTTTTGAAGGTACTTGATATTAAGGCGATTTGTGATGAAGCGAATAAACTACAAATCCCAGTAGTTGTGGACAACACCTTTTCAACGGCACTTATTCAAAAACCATTGGACCTTGGTGCAACACTATCACTCGTAAGCACAACAAAATTCATTAATGGACATAGTGATGCACTTGGTGGAGCAGTACTGACAAATAATGAGGTATGGAATAGTAAGATGCTTTTCTCTCAAAAAGCTCTAGGGCTTCAACCATCTCCTTTTGATAGTTGGCTCATTACGAGAGGAGTAAAAACTCTTCCTTTAAGAATCGAACAACAAACGCAAAGTGCAAAATTAATTTCTGAAGAATTAGAGAATCATAAAATAATTAGTAAAGTAATTTATCCTTTTAATCAAAAACATCGACAATTTAATTTAGCAAAATCTCAAATGAGATCTGGAGGTTCGATGATCACCATAAAATTAAATCTTAAAAAAGAGGATACTTTTAAATTTTGCAAATCTCTCAAATATTTCTCGCTAGCAGAAAGCCTTGGAGGAGTTGAAAGTTTAATTTGTCACCCTGCAACAATGACTCATGCTTCTGTTGATGATGAAACAAAAAATCTTTTAGGGATAGATGATGCTCTTGTCAGATTATCGATTGGATGTGAAGAAACAAACGATTTAATCTCAGACATATTATTTGCTTTAAATAAATTCTGAAAATTGAGAGATTTACTTAAAAACCCTATATGGAAAAATTTAGAGTTGGGATATTCTATTCCTGATAGTATTCATGCTGTTTCTGTAGCATTACCAACTTGGAATGATGTAATAAATTACGAGGAAAAAAATCAAGCATGCATGAATTTATTGAAGTCCATTTACCCAAGATTCGGGCTAAACCCCATAGTGAAAAGATTATGCGAAAAAGTAAAAAAGGAAAATTACTACAACAATAAAAGTATCTGGCCATATCCGAACGAAAGCATAGCTTTTAAAGCTAAAAAATACATTGATAGAAACACTTCTGAACAATTCTCATTAATAGAAAAAAGAGATAATTTAGCTCTCTTAATAACTGAAAAAGAAGGAAGTATTCATGCAAAATCTTTTTGGCAACATACTGGTCTAGGCATATCTTCAAGGGCTGCTGCTATAGAACTAGGTCTTGAAGATTGCCCTCCAAAATCTTACGTTAATGAATGTTCTCAAAGAATAAAAAATAGAATTTCTAAATCTACAAAAATTAACTCTAATGATATTCACTTAACTTCATCTGGAATGTCTGCATTGCATACATCACTAGAAATCATATATAAATTATTTCCAGCCAAACCAACGCTCCAAATTGGTTTTCCATATGTAGATGTACTTAAATTACCAATGAATATATTTCATGGAGCCAAGTTAATTACAGAAGAAAATTGCGAGGATATTGAATTAGAAATCAAAAGCATAAATCCATCAGCATTAATTATTGAACTACCGAGTAATCCAATGCTCAAATGCGTAAACATTAAAAAAATTTCAAAAATAGCAAAAAAGTTAAATATTCCCTTAATTGTTGACGATACAATTGGTTCAAATTTGAATATAAATTCCCTAGAACATGCAGATATAGTTTTCACTTCACTTACAAAAATTTTTTCAGGTAGTGGTGATATTCTCGCCGGATCATTAATAGTAAATCCAAAAAGCAAATGGATTGATCAATTTAGAAATGCATTAAAAGAGATTAATCTTCCAACACTTTCCGATGGAGATACAGTTTATCTAGAGAAAGTTAGTAGAGACGTAAATCAAAGAGTTTTTGAACAAAATAAAGCATGTTTAGAATTAAAAAAAAGATTAGAGACCCATAGCGAGATTAAAAATATTTTCCATCCTGAAAATTGTCAAAATTTTAATTCTTTACTTACTTCTGATGGAGGATACGGTTGCTTATTATCATTTGAATTAAATGGAGGAATGAACAAAGCTAAGAAATTTTATGATTCTCTAAAAGTATCTAAAGGACCTAGTTTAGGTACAAAATTTACTCTAGTTTGTCCTTATGTTTTACTAGCTCATTATGACGAGTTGGATTGGGCTGAAAGTTTTGGTATACCCTCGCACCTTATTAGAGTATCAGTTGGATTAGAAGACCAAGATCAATTATGGAAAAGCTTTTCTGAAGCACTAAATAATTTCTAAATTCCTAGTATTTACCGTATAGAAACTTATATACTCTTTTTCTGAATAATAGTTAGTATTAATATATATTTTCTCAATATATAAATGGCAAAAATTTATGAGGACAACAGTTTTGCTATTGGAAACACTCCATTAGTAAAATTAAAATCAATTACTAAAAACGCGAAAGCTACAGTACTTGCAAAAATTGAAGGTAGAAACCCCGCTTATAGTGTCAAATGTAGAATTGGCGCAAACATGATCTGGGATGCAGAGAAAAGTGGGAAACTTACAAAAGACAAAACTATTGTTGAGCCAACTTCTGGAAATACAGGAATTGCTCTAGCTTTTACTGCTTCAGCAAGAGGTTATAAACTGATCCTTACAATGCCAGAATCCATGTCAATTGAAAGAAGAAGGGTTATGGCAGTGTTGGGTGCTGAAATTGTTTTAACAGAGGCATCTAAAGGTATGCCTGGAGCAATAGCTAAGGCTAAAGAAATTGCAGAAAGTAATCCTTCTCAATATTTCATGCCAGGACAATTTGATAATCCAGCAAACCCTGAAATTCATTTCAAAACTACTGGACCAGAAATCTGGGATGATTGCGATGGTGAAATTGATGTTTTAGTTGCAGGGGTTGGAACTGGCGGCACAATTACAGGAGTTTCAAGATACATTAAGCAAGAGAAGGGCAAAAATATTACTTCTGTAGCTGTAGAACCCTCACATAGTCCTGTTATTACACAGACAATGAATGGAGAAGAGGTTAAATCTGGACCACATAAAATTCAAGGAATTGGAGCAGGATTTATTCCTAAGAACCTTGACTTGTCAATTGTTGATAAAGTTGAACAGGTAACAAATGACGAGTCAATCGAGATGGCTCTTAGATTAGCAAAAGAAGAAGGTCTATTAGTTGGAATATCTTGTGGAGCTGCTGCTGCTGCTGCTGTTAGATTAGCTGAACAAGATGAATATGCGGGAAAAACTATTGTAGTTGTTCTACCTGATTTAGCAGAGAGATATTTATCATCAATTATGTTTACTGAAGTTCCAAGCGGAATCATTCAAGAACCAGTCAAAGCCTAAATCTATTTTTTCTCTAGTAATGAATCTGGGGAAATATACATAGCATCGCCATAAGAGAAAAATCTAAATTTTTCTTTTATGGCTTTTTTATACAAATCTAATAATCTTTCTCTACCAATCATTGCACTTACTAATAGTAATAATGAACTTTTTGGAAGATGAAAATTAGTTAATAATCCATCAACTACCTTAAATTTATAACCTGGCTTAATTACTAAATCCACGTATTTCGCTATGGGAATAAAGTCCTTACTTTCGTGAGAATAACAACTTTCAAGAGCTCTTACGCTAGTTGTACCTATAGCAATTATTCTTCTATCTGTTTTCTTTATTCTTTTTATTTCCTCCACTACTTCCTTATTAACACTTACCCATTCTTTATGAAGTTTTAAGTTACTTAAATCTTCTTGATCAATTGGTTTGAATGTTCCATAACCCACGTGCAAAGTTATCGGTAAGATTATTACTCCTTTTTTTTTTAGATTGGAAATAAGACTTTTGCTTAAGTGTAAACCAGCTGTTGGTGCAGCAATTGCCCCCGGATTAGTTGCATACTCAGTTTGATAACTTTTCTCATGAAAAGATTCTTCTTCGGAATTTTTTATATAAGGCGGGAGTGGGATTTCCCCGTATTTATCAAGAAGGTCATTCATTGAATTGAGACAAGTTATATTTTCCGGAAATTTAATAAATCTCCCTCCAGTTTCTTCATCAACCCCATCAACAAACAAATTAATATCTTCTGCTAAAGGAGATTTTAATTTTAATTTTCTATTTATTTTTAACTTTTTCGCTGGCTTGGCCAAACATAACCAAACACATTCATGGGATCTTTCTAAAACTAATAATTCGACTAATGTCTTATTTTCTAATTCAACCTTTAACCTAGCTTTCATTACTTTAGTATTGTTTACAACTATAAGATCGCCTTTTCTAAATTCATCTAAAAGATTCTTGGTAAATTTATTAGTTAAGCAGTCTTCTTCTAAAACACTATTTCTAACTATCATCAATCTTGATTCATGCCTAATTGCAGAAGGTTTACTAGCAATTAATGAAGGATCAAGTAAATAATCATAAGCTTCAAGCTTATAATCTCTTTCTTCATTATTAATTTGAGAAATCAATTAAATTTAGGAGACAAGAGTCTCTGGCTCATCTTCAATTAGGGAAGCCAAGTCTTTTAAGAATGAAGCTCCATCAGCTCCATAGATCACTCTATGATCAGCTGTTAGATTTACTTGCATTATTTTTTTAACAGATATTGAACCATCAATATTAGCAACAACGGTTGGCTTCGATGATGCTATGGCTAAAATAGCACCGGTACCTGGAGGAAGAATTGCGTCAAATCGATCAACTCCAAACATCCCAAGGTTAGATAAAGTAAAGGTACCAGTTGAGTATTCATCAGGTTCTAATTGTTTGGATCTTGATCTTTTTACGAGATCTTTCCATTCCCTAGACAATTCAAATAAATCAGTATTGCATGGTTCTTTTAAAACTGGAGTTATTAGTCCACCATCTTCCATCGCAACAGCAACAGCAATATTTATATTTTCTGGATAAGAAATTCCATTTTCTGAAAAACTTGAGTTAACTTGAGGATGTTTCTTTAGTGTCTTTGCAACTGCCTTTACTAGTAAAGCAGTCATAGTCACTCCATTCTGTTTTACTTTTTTGTAGAAATTATCTAATTTATCTGTGTTGATGGAGTATCCCACTCTAAAACATGGCACATCTAAACTAGATTCCATATTTTTATTTACCGCTTTTTGAAGTGTATTAAATTGAATTGTTTCTCCAGGATTACCAAAACTATTCCCTAAAGTTTCTGGTTTACTTTCAACTCCCAAATTTGAACCAGGAATACTTGCAGGAGAACCACCTTCTCCTATCCATGGTATAGAAACAGGTTGGCCATTAGCTTTTAAAATATCATCGGCTTGAATCCTTCCGTGCGGACCAGATCCATAAACTTTTGCTAAATCAACACCCATTTGAGAGGCTAGTTTTTTAGCTCTTGGAGATGCAATTATCCTCGAAGAAACATTATTTGTAGCGGCATTAATTTGATCGCTATTAAAAGATGGGGCTGCCTTTTCACTCTTTAATACGACTTCTTTCTCTTTTTTTTCAACAATTTCACTTTGGACTACTGGTTTTTCTTTAGTTTTATTGCTTACCAATTCAAGTTGATCCGAGCTAGAAACTTCGGGTTGATTTCCTTTATTTTGTTCTTGAACAGAAGCTATCTCATCCTCATTTTCTACAATAAGACCAATAGTCTCTCCTACTGGTGCAGTGCTGCCGGCAGGCATTAAAACAGCCGCAAGATATCCATCTTGAAAAGATTCAACATCCATATCTGCCTTGTCAGATTCAACAACCAAGACAGATTCACCTCTTTCAACTTTATCTCCTGGATTTTTCAACCATTCCACAATCTTGCCCTCCGTCATAGTAGAACTCAAGGCAGGCATGAATATTTCGTGAGACATAAGAAAATTGTTATTGCATAAGTTTCAAGGGATTTCTACCAAACTTCCTAAAGTTTTTATGATTAAGAACCCTTTAAACTCTTGTTTTAATTATACGAAATCATGTTCACAGTGGAAACTCTTAAAACTTAAGAAAGTAATAATTTAGATCGATTAGAATTTAAAACTTTTCGAAATTAAGATTTACTTATTTTTATCAAAAATACTAAATCTTCTCTTTAATTATTATCTATAGATTGAATAACTCCATCTTTAACAGTTATCGAGACTTGCATTTTTTCAATAAGATTGTCGCCCACAGTGACATCACAGAAACTATCCACTTGTCCTTGATCAACAATTTCATCCATTTTCAATTCGCGAACTTGACTCTGTTGTTGAAGTAGATTTCTTTTTTGTTCTTCAATTTCATTTCGTTTTGCTGCGACTTGTTGTTGCACCTGACTAACCTGTTCTTGAACCCTTGGATCTAGAGGATTAACCGATTGAGATCTAATATTATTTACTATTTGCTGCCCCTCCTGCTCTAGTTGAGATAATTGCTGATCAATGTTTGAAATTGCTTTACTTAATTCTTTTTCAGCATCTTCCTTCCAAGTTGGTGTAACTACAGCTTTTATAGCTATTGAGCGCTTTATAGATATTGAGTTTTTTGTTTCCATAAAAAATTAAATTACCTTTTCAATATAGATATAACAAATCAAATTTTCTTAGTAAATTTGTTTTCATACATATTTTCTATTTGTAATGAATACTTTTTTTCTATTTCTTTTCTTTTTTGTTTAAGAGTTTGTGTTAACAAACCATTTTCTAAAGTAAAGGCATGAACAAAATAACAATCTAATATTTGTTCTTCTGATCTTGCTCCTAATCGACTTTTAAGCAAATTATTAATTTGTGATTTAAAAAATGTACCAATATGCTTATTAAGGTTTAATTTTGAAAGGTCTTCTTCCAAAAACTTGCTTTTAACCAATTCGACATTAGGCACTACAAGGGCTGTTAAACATTTCTTATCTTGTCCTACTAGTTGAATCTGATTAATAAATTCAGAACTAAGGATTTCAGTCTCTAGCGGATTCGGTTCTATATTTTCACCACTTGATAGGACTATTGTATCCTTGGATCTTCCTGTTATGAAGAGAGAACCATTTGGTATTAGAAAACCTAAATCACCAGTATCAAACCAACCATCCTTGGATAAAACATCTTTTGTAGCTATTTCATTATTCAGATAACCTTTCATTACTTGTGGCCCCCTAACAAGAATTTTTCCGACTTCTCTGAACTGCAGAATCTTTTTTTTATCATCATTCACTATTTTGATTTCAGTAAATGCTAGAGGCTGACCAGATGATCCTCTAACATTTAATTCTCTCCTCCTACAAGTTAATACTGGACTAGTTTCTGTTAGTCCATATCCCACCAAAACATCTACACCTAAAGATTCAAAAAAAAGATCCACATGTTCTGGCAATGCACCTCCACCGTTAATGGGAAACTTCAGTTTTTCTCCGCATAATTGCCTAAGAATATTCGGCCATAAAAAAATAGTAGACAACTTATGTAAAGGATATCGGCCAATAACAGAACCCAGTAAGGGAATTTTTGATTTAAAAGTTATTTGATTCATATCTAAATTTTTTATCTTCCTTAGACTTCTTTTGAAGACTGAACTATTACTTATCAAAAAGTTAATAAGTTTTTGCTTTTTGGAAGGCATTTTTTTCAACGCCTGAAAAAAACCATCATGTATTGATTCCCATAGTCTTGGAACAGTAGCCATGACAACAGGTTTTATTTGTGTAATATCATCTTTCAGAAATTTTGCAATTGTATAGTATTGAGAACAACCACATGAAAAAAAGAAGTATTCAGCACTCCTCTCATAAGAATGCCAGATAGGCAAAACGCTTAATACAGAGGTCCCTGGTTCTGGATCAGCAATGTAGGCTAAATTGATTATTTGATGTAAAAAATTTGCATGAGTCAAAGGGACACCTTTAGGTTTTCCTGTTGTCCCAGAAGTATAAAGAATAGTAGCAACATCATCAATTTCTGGATTAAATTTTTCAAGATTATTTTTTTGTGAATTTTCTTTTTCTACTGAACTTATGAATTGATTCCAACTTATTAAACTTTCAAATTGTTCATCTTCTAAATTGATTATGAATTTCAAACTTTTTTTTAATTCTTCTTTGTTGTTTAACTTTAGCCAAGTCTCCTTAGATTGAACTACTAGACCTACTGAATTAGAGTGCTCAATAATATAATCTAATTCTACTGAAGGAGAATTAATACCTCTCACTGCATTTATAGCTCCTAAACGCATTAAGCCTTGATCTACAACTAGCCATCTTGGAGAATTTTCAGATATTACAGTAACTACATCCCCCTTTACTAAACCATAATTTTCAAAAGAAAAAGAGACTTTTGTTATTAAATCAGCCAGTTCAGAATAAGAAAATTTTTCTTTGTATTTCCCTCTTAAATCGCTAACAGCTAAAGTATCACCACATTTAAATTTTAATTTTTCCCAAATTTGATCTATATGATGAAGGTTCTTAATAAAATCTCTATTTTTAGCAAATTTATCTTTTTTAGAAAGAGGTTTGCCTGAAGGCCAATACGCTAAATCACTCATATTAAATTGATTTTGAAATTTTAATTTCTATTTTGATACAAAATCAAAATTAAATTCTTCCTGAATGATTTTTTTAACAATTCTCTTGACCTCTTGAATATTTAAATTTTTGTTGTAATCAATCATATTTGCCATTAGACAATTTTCTATTCCGCAAGGAACAATTTTATTAAAGTTTTCTAATTTGCAGTCAAAATTGATTGAAAATCCATTTATTGTAATCCATCTTTTACAACCAATTCCAATTGAAGCAATTTTCTTATTTCCTATCCAAACACCCGTGAAACCATCTCTTGAATGACAATCTATATTAAAAATTCCAAGAATTTTTATAATGATTTCTTCAATTTTTCTTAAATACCAATTTAAATCTTTATTAAAATTTTTCAAATCTAAAACCAAGTAGGTTACTAATTGTCCTGGCATATGACAAGTAACCTCACCACCTCTATCAATCTTAAAAACATCATAATTATCATCATTCAAAGAAAATAATAAATTATCGTAATTAGATCCTCTACCTAACGTATAACAGAGTTGATGCTCCCCTATCCAAATAAAATCAGGGTTAGAGTTATCTGAAATCAATGCCTCCTGATGTTCTTTTTGTAATTTATAAACATCATTAAAATAAGAAATCTTATCAGGTTGTTTAATTATTGCTGTTCTATTAACCATATTTAAGTAGATTTAGAAAGTAAGTAAATATTTTTAGATTTGTTATGAAAATTTTAATCCATGGGAAAAATCTTGAGCTCACTGGAGCATTAAAAGAATATACTGAGGCAAAGATAGAAAAAGCAACACATCACTATAAGGATATCGTTAAAGAAGCGGACATACACCTTTCAATTGAAAAAAATCCAAGAGTCTCGTTCCAAACTGCAGAAGTTACTATTTTTGCAAATGGTACCGTAATTAGAGCCGAAGAAAAAACTGAAAATCTATACTCAAGCATTGATTTAGTTTCAAATAAACTTTGTAGAAAATTACGTAAATACAAAGAAAGAAACAATAAAACAATTCATAATAATCATTTTAAAAATAGAGAATCTTTCCCAATTGAAAATACAGAATCAAGATTTTTAGATGAAGCTTTACTTAAAGAAGGAATAGAAGCAAGTCTGCCTGAGCCATCTATAAAAAATAAATACTTTGAAATGAATCCAATTTCATCAGAAGAAGCAAGAAAACAATTAGATTTAATTGATCATGATTTTTATGTTTTTCGAAATAAAAAAAATGATGAACTTCAAGTTATATACAAGAGGAATCATGGAGGTTATGGACTGATTCAATCCAAATAACTTTTAAATGCCCAATATTGAATATGAATTAAACGAAAAAATTCATGCCATCATTATTAATCCCTATTTAACTTGGGAAGATTTCTGCGCGAATTGCGATTTAATAAAAAAATATAATATCAAGAATATTTCTACTTCACTTAATTATTTAGATGATTTTCAAAACCGTTTGAGCAATTACAGTGCAAACATAAACGCACTCATTTCTTACCCTTTAGCAGATTTACCATTTACATTTATTGAAGAATTAGTTAATTTTGCAAAAGATAAAGGTGCAAACGGAATTGAATATGTCCCAAACTTTATCAATTTATCCAAAAGAAACTTAGAAACTTTCGCTGCTGAAATTGAGCAAGTTAAGTTATCTGGATTACCAGTTTCAATAATCATAAATAAATCAAAACTACAAAAAGAAGTTTTATACAATGCGATAGCAATATCTTTGGAATTAGGAATAAAAAATTTTCAATTCGGGGACGGGTTTGGAGCTCCTATTACATTAAATGATGTACCGGAAATATTAAAAATAACGGGCTCCCAAAATCACATCAAAGTTGTAGGTGGTATAAAAAAACTTACGCAAGTTATTGATTTGTTTGATAATGGAATTAGTTGCGTTGGAACTTCTAATTTTTGTGAGATTTTTCAAGAAGTAAAGGTTATTTAAATGTCTGGTTCTGGTGAGTGCAGACTAGAGGGTCTCTGTATTAAAGCCTCTCCATTAGGTGAGAATGATAGATTAATAACTATTCTTACTGATGAGCAAGGGATTGTTCGATTAGCGGTACCTGGTGCTAGACGTCCTAAAAGTAGTCTTGCCGCAGCTACTCCATTAACATATTTAAGTCTACAAATTTTTGGGAAAAGAAATCTTAAATCTGTACGTCAAATTAAAATATTAAAAAGCTATTCTGGTCTAGGGAAAAATATTGAATGTCTTGCAGCCGCGCAAGCAATAACTGAATTAACTTTTTTATTAGTAGGTAATAATGACAAGCAACAAAACTATTTATCTTGTGTTCTTGCACATCTAGATAGGATTTATTTGTATGAAGAATCTAAAGAAGAAGATATTAAAATGCTCTCAATGAGTATTCAATCTTTAATCCATCTATTAGCCATCGGTGGTATAAATTTACCAATTCATCATTGCTGTAAAACTGGAGAACCTATTATTCCGCCTTTAGGAAATTGGGAATGGAATTGTTATTATTTGCCAAGTGAAGGGTTCTCGTCCATGGAAGATCCTCAAAGTAATCTAAAAATAAATGCATCTGAAGTTGCTCTATTACAGAGACTTCTTTTTCCCGAATTACCAATAAAATCTAATGGAGAGTTATTGGGACCTAAAAAAGTCTGGCTTAAAATATTATTTATTATTGAGACTTGGATCTCTGCTCAACTAGAAAAAGATCTATCTTCACTAAAAATGTTGAGAGAAATATTTAGTTAAAATTTTCATAAATCATTAATAAACTTCAAAATTATGATCATAGCGACTCTGGCTGTTAACTTTATAAATAGCTAAATCAAATTATTGTGGTTCATATTGCCTGGTTGGGTAAAAAATCCCCTTTTTGCGGAAATGTAACTTACGGTAATTCAACTACTAAGGAATTGAAGGCCAGAGGGCATAAAATTAGTTTTATTCATTTCGACAACCCCTCTAGTTCAAATTCATCAAAACCATTATTTCTTGCAAATGATCCTGATGTAAGTCTCCCATATTTAATTAAATCTCAAGTTTATACAATACCCTCGCCAAGGGCAGAAAAAGAGCTAAGGCTATCATTGGAAAGATTAAAACCTGACATAGTACATGCAAGCCTAACTTTATCTCCTTTAGACTTTAGACTTCCAGAGCTCTGTAATGAAATTAATGTTCCTCTTATAGGAACATTTCATCCACCATTTGATGCAAAAAATAGAAATCTAACTGCTAGCACTCAACAGTTAACGTATCAACTTTATGCTCCCTCTTTAGCAAAGTTCGACAAAATAATTATTTTTTCTGAACCTCAAAAAAATGTTCTTGAGAAATTAGGAGTACCTAAAGAAAAACAAATAATTATTCCAAACGGCGTTGATGAAAATATTTGGAAACCTTTTTGCGAAAAAAGTAAAAAATATGATCAGGTAAAAAACAAACTTGGAAATGAAAGAATCTTTTTATATATGGGAAGGATTGCAAATGAGAAAAATATCGAGGCACTTTTACGTTCTTGGCGCCAAACAAAAACTCAAAATTGCAAATTAGTTATTGTTGGGGATGGACCAATGAAGCCAACACTGGAAAATAGTTTTTCTAACCTTGGTAATGAGAAATTAATTTGGTGGGGTGCCGAATTAGATTTAGAAACTAGGATATCAATAATGCAAATAGCAGAAGTATTTTTCTTACCAAGCTTAGTAGAAGGTTTATCATTATCACTTTTAGAGGCAATGTCTGCTGGTACTGCTTGTGTAGCTACAGATGCCGGAGCTGATGGTGAAGTTTTAGATAACGGAACAGGAATAGTAATTTCAACTGAAAATGTGGCTGCACAATTGAAAACTATAATCCCAATTCTTGTGGAACATCCTTCATTTACAAAAGATCTTGGGCAAAAAGCTAGAGAACGAGTACTTGAGAGATACACAATCACTAAAAATATAAATTCACTTGAGAAAGTTTATATGAACTTAAAAAGTAATTTCACCAACTAACGAAACTCTTTACTTCTATTACTAGCTGAAACTATTGATTCAATTAAAGCGGACCTTATACTCTTTCTTTCTAAAACCCTTAAAGCAGAAATAGTTGTTCCACCGGGAGAGGTTACTAAATTTTTAAGCTCGGAAGTAGTTAGTTTATTTTCTCTTATTAAACTGATAGTCCCTATTATCATCTCCATAACAAGTTCTTCTGAAAGTATTTTTGGCAATCCTCCACTCAATCCTCCATCACTTAATGCTTCAATAATTAAAGCGATTATTGCAGGTCCTGATGATGTCAAAGCTAGAAATATATCAAGGTAATCTTCAGTGAATTCATAAATTTTACTAGTATTTTCAAATAATTTTTTTGTAAATTGTTTCTGATCACTTGTAATTTTTTCACCCCAAGCAATTCCTGTTAAACCCTTTCCAACAGTTATTGGAATATTAGTAACTACCCTTACACATTTATGGTTGGGAAATTTTTGAGTAAGTTTATTTATTGAAACACCTGCAAGAATTGATACTAATAAATTATCCTTATTTTTTATATCATCACTTTCAAATATATCCTTAAGATGCTGTGGCTTTACAGATAGAAGTTTAACTTGACAATCCCAAATTTTTTTTGAGTCTATGGAATTTGATTTATAGACATTTATATTATATTTATAATTTTTTTTTATATTTTCTAAACTTTTGCCTGAATTTACAACACAGTAAACATTCTCTGGTTGAATTAACTTATTATCTAATAGAGGAGTAATTATAGCATTTGCAATATTTCCAAAACCAATAATAGCAATTTTATCAGTCACGGATTAATCATGAATAAGCTCTTAATTTAGAATTCCCCCATGCTGGTTCCGGAGCAGTATTATTGTCCAAACTGTATTTTGGTGAATTATTTGCAGGCACATTAGAAGGGGAAGCTTCTTCTGAGGAAGAACTAGTTACATTTACACAACTTGGCGCAAAAAGAAAAATACTTTCGCCAACTCTCTCTTGATGTCCATCAATTGCATATGTCCCCCCAGCAATAAAATCAACAGCTCTTTGAGCCTGATCAGGATCCATCATAGTTAAATTGAGAATTACAGTTTTTCTCTCTCTTAATGCTTGTATTGCTTTAGGCATCTCATCGAAACTTCTTGGTTCCATTAAGCTGACCTCTGAAGATGCATTTGAGATCCCAGGCATTCCAATCACTTTTGACGTTTTATTATTATTCATAAAATCGAATGGATTTGAATTTGCAAGGGCATTTTCATTTCTTTGATTTTGTTTGAAATCATTAATATCATTTAATTCATGCTCCGAAGCATAATCTAACTCATCAAAATCATCGTCGAGATACTCATCTCCTGCAACAACTGCCTTTAATTTAGAAATAAGTGACACCTTTAAATCCTCTTGAAATTAATTACTAAGGTTTAATAACCCAGAGTAATAGATTCATTATTTAAATGAAAAAACTACCTATACCTAAATAACGTTACTTGTACTTTACTGCAAGTTTTATAGATAAGAATTTTATAAAAAAATAATTAATTAGTATCTATCTCCAAAAATCAATGATCCTAATCTTAGCCAAGTTGCTCCAGCATCAATAGCTTCTTTCCAATCCCCAGACATTCCCATTGAACAATCTGGGAGTTCAAGTGAATCAGCTAGGGATCGACATTTTTTAAACAATTCAAAATTTTCTTTAGAGCTAAGTCCTTTTGGATTAATAGTCATTAAACCGGTTAAAATGATATTTTTTAATTCTTTAATCTCTCTCCATTTCAATATTAAAAGTTCAGGATTAAAACCTCCTTTGGTTGGGTCATTACTCAACTTAATCTGCAACATTATTGATGGATTTTTCTTCTCTTCTCGTGAAATGTAAGAAATCTTTTGCAACTTTTCAAATGAATCTACTGAATGAATATATTGGAAATTTTGTACTATCTTTCTTATTTTATTACTTTGGATTCGTCCAATAAAGTGCCATTTTATTTTTTTAAGATCTTTAAGGATTAATTGCTTCTCTAAAGCCTCTTGTACCTTACTCTCGCCAAAATCATTCTGACCTATACTTTGAATAGTCTTGATTTCTTGACTATTAAATCCTTTGCTTACAGCAAGAATTTTTACATTTATTGGGATTTTATTTTTTATTTTTAAAAAATTTGAAGGGTTCACCTTTTATAAAAAAGTTTGTGTGAATAAATTCTCCCATTTAGATAGTTCTTCGGATCCTTTTCTTCTCGCTTTTTGAAGATTTAATTCAGCCTGATTACGAGCATCTAAATAAGGTATAACTTCAAAAAAAACTTCTCTCTGTCTAATTTCCACCAAAAAAAACATTTTTTGGGCATATAAAGTAGCATAAATAAATCTCCCATCATTTCCAGGAGAGACTTGATACAACATGCCAAATGTTGGATGATTTAAATAACGCTCGGAACTCAAACTAATATTGTGTTATTTATAATGCACCATACAGTTTTCTAAGAAAAATTGCTATGCAAATAAAACATATCGATATTGTATTAACAATTACATTGACAGATCTCGAAGGATAAAGGGTTCTAAATCTATTGGTTTTTATAATAATTTTTTTCTTTGATAGTAATGATTCTGCTCCTTGATCAATTCTTAGAAATATATTCTGAAATAACCTTTCCACGAAAATAAGTAATATATTAAAGGACTTCTTAAATCCTAAATTTCGAAAATTTATTGACCTTACCGCCACCGATTTAACTATGTTTTGAAATTCTTCCTGTACTAAAGGAATAAAGCGTAATGCAATTAATAACTGAAAAAGCCACTTACTAATTGGTAACCCTATTTTTCTTAATGGATACATAAACCAACTTAATCCCCAAACTATATCTTCTTGTAATGTAGTTAAAAGCATCAAATTAACGCTATGAATAACAGTAAATATCAAAGTTGAGGTTTTAATTCCTAATTCAAATGCTTTTCTGGATAAGTTATAGGGACCAAAATTTATAAACCATATCTTCTGTGAGGGAATTTGCAAAATATTCCAGTCTTTATTGCTTTCCAGTACTACTTTCAACTCGTTAGGATCTCTTAAGTAGCCATCGAGAGATTGAACATCAGAAGAAGCAAGTATTGATATACATCCAATTAATACTGATAAACAAGAGAGTAAAAATAATGATCGCCACCATATCCTAGATGGCAATAAACTTAAAAAAGTAATTAATAATAAAAAACCAACTAAGCTCAATCTCCATATTGGACCTGCCCAAATTGGAGTGATTAAAAATATCATTACAATAATTATTTTTAATCTACTATCTATAATTCTTATCCAACTTCTATTTCCATAAACATATTGACCAACAGAAAATTTGGTTAGTAAATTCATTAATCTTTTTGTATTAGCTCAATATTTTCCCTTTCGACTTCTTTATTTAATGCTCTTTGCTGCTTTCCTCTCCATAGTAAAATGAGAGGTGTACCTTCAAATCCTAAATTTAATCTAATCTGTTTCTCAATATATCTTCTATAAGTTATGCCGAATAATTTAGGGTCATTTACAAAAAGAGTAAAAGTGGGAGGTTTGTTCTTTACTTGAGTACCGTAATAAAGCCTACCTTGCTTGCCGCTTCTTTTCGTCGGAGGACTTTTCCAACTGATTGAGTCTTTAAGCACTTCATTAACAACTGATGTTGTAACTCTTCTTCTATGTTGATTTACAGCATTAAGAGCATGCTCAAAAATATTATCAACTCTTTGTCCAGTTAGAGCAGATGTAAAAACCATTTTTGACCAGTGTAAAAAATAAAGTTTAGATCTAAGTTCTTTTTCTACTTGATAAATTGTTGAACTATTTTTTTCTACAAGATCCCATTTATTAATAACGATTATGCAAGCTCTACCTTGTTCCTCTATTCGCCCTGCCAACTTCTGGTCTTGATCAGTTACTCCATCTACAGCATCTATAACTAAAACACAAACATCACTTCTATCAATCGATTTAAAAGCCCTATTAATTCCAAAAAATTCAGTACCATATTTAACATTTTTCTTTCTTCTAATTCCTGCAGTATCAATAATTTTCCATTGATGATCACCTTTTTTTATAAGAGTATCAATTGAATCAGTTGTCGTTCCACTAATATCACTAACTATTGCTCTTTTTTCTCCAGAGATTGAATTTAACAAACTAGATTTACCAACATTTGGCCTGCCAATAATTGACATCATTATCTTTTCTTCTTCATCCTGAATATTATTTTCAGGAAGTTCCCCAATAACAAGATCTAAGAGATCCCCAGTTCCTGAACCATGAATAGCGGAAACAGGGTAAGGTTCGCCCAATCCCAATTTCCAGAACTCTGAAGCCAAAGAGATTCCAAGAGTAGTCGATTCACATTTATTAACAGCAACAAATGTTTTACAGCTTGAGTTTCTCAACCATTTTGCTATCGATAAATCACCATCGGTAACACCTTGGTTCCCATCTACTACAAGTAAGGCGAGTGAAGCCTCTTCTAAAGCCAAGAAAACTTGTGTTCTTATCTCTGGGAGAAATTCACTATCATCATGAAAAACTAAACCTCCAGTATCAACTATTTGAAATTCCTTGCCTCCCCATGACGCATTTTGATAAGTTCTATCTCTCGTAACACCAGGTTTATCAAATACTATTGCATCATTACTTTGGCAAAGACGATTAACTAAGGTAGATTTCCCAACGTTAGGTCTTCCGATAATTGCTATTGTAGGAAGAATCAATTCTTCTCTCCAAAGAAAATAGTATCCATTACAACTATACCTTTAAAAGAATCATTTACCTTATTCAAAAAAACTTATTTGATTTCTGGATCGCCAAAATGTCCCTTAGCTGGATTAACAGGTGATGAACTAGGACTGGGTATTACTCCATTATCATTTGAAAAACTATCATTTTCAATGGCCCAATAAATCATCCAATTTACGGCGGTCGCTCTCCTAGTTCTCCTTGGATAGAGTTCATTAATCTTATAACCTTTAAAATTAAGAAAATTTTTTAATCCCTGTTTATGTTCCATGGGAATTGATCGGGTCAAATGTACTGAGGCTGTTCGCTCTGAAATAATTTGAGGAGCCTTTACAAATTTTTCTAACCAATAAGCAGGAGTTAATTCACTAGAAATCCAATCATTTGTATTTTTTTCTCTAGTGTAAAAAAGCCTTTCCCAGACCAATTCACAAACAAAAACATCACTAACTTTATCTTCGAGAATGAGAAATAATAGTTTCCTAGATATTCGCCATGTAAATTGTTTTCCTACTAAATTATCCTTTTTATTCATTAATCAAACCTTATCAAAATCAAAGAGAAATAAGGCATGAAGTCCTTTTTATATTGTGATGCATATTGAATAGTTTGTTTAGGCATACCAACACTTAAAGCTATAAGTGATTTATTAATAATATCCTCTTTTTTTAAGATTTCCCTTACTAAATTCCATCTTTTTCCAACTTTCATAATTGCTAAAACAGTTTTATTTCCTCTACTTTCCCTGATAAGGGAAGTTAATTCTAAATTTGAAGAAGGGCATTCTTTGATTATCAAGGTCTCTCCTTTTTTAACTAAATCAAAATCATTCAAGGCTGCTGCTGCTGAAACAGAAGAAATACCGGGTATAGTTTTGGTGATGATTTCGGGATAATTAATTTTTATTATTCTCACAATATTTGAAGAGCTTGCAAATAGCGAAGTATCTCCAAGACAAAGTAAAACGACTGATTCGCCATTTTGTATAAATTTCACAATTTTCTCTACCGCAATAGACCATATTTCATCAGGATCAAAATCCTTCCTAGCCATTGGAAAAATAACAGGTATATTTTTTTTAAATTTGGTGTATTTTTTGACTATTTCTGCAGCAAAACTCTTTTTATTATCATCCGAAACTGGGAAAACTATAACTTTTGCTTTTTTGATTGCATCTACAGCCGCAATTGTTAAAAGCGATGGATCTCCTGGACCAACACCAACGATAGTGAATGATGGGGAATCAATTTTGTTATCTGAAAATGCTGTTAAAATTTTTTTTATTAACATTCTTAATTTATTTAAATTATTAGCTGTGGACCCTTGGCAAAAGACAAGTCTCGGCAAGTATCTCTGATTCAAATTTAGACAATTCATCTAACCTTTTAAAGGTTTGGTTTTTAGAGAATTTAGTTTGCGCTAATTTCCAATAAATTCCAAAATGTCTTGCCTCACTTTCGAGCAGAGACTCATAAAGGCCTCTAAAAGATTTGTCTTCAGAATTTAGAGCAAGCAAACTTAGTCTTTCATGACTTCTTGCTTCAATCAGGCCTGCGATTAAGAAACTATCTAGCATCCTATTAGGTTCTTCCTTTCTTATATTCTTAGATAATTCAGCACCATAAGGAGGAGGTTTTAAAGCCTTAAGAGAATGTCCAAGATCCTTTAAAAAATAAAGTATTTTTTCAAAATGTTCTAATTCCTCTCTAGCAATAGGACTTAAAACTTCAGCTAAATTTGGTTCAGAAGGATATCTAAACATTAATTGAACAGCTACACCTGCAGCTTTTCGTTCGCAATGAGCATGGTCAATAAGAATGTCTATTGGGTTAGACAAAGCAATTTGTATCCATTTATCTGAAGTTAATGAGGATAAATATTTTATATGGGAAGAAGGCCTTTTAAAATCAACTAGCATTTAATCTTTATTACTTAAATATTCAATTATTCCATCAAGAGCTAAAGAATAGCTGGATATCCCGAATCCACTAATGATTCCTACAGCTTTATCCGTAAGAAAAGATTCTTTACGAAAATCTTCCCTACTAAAAATATTTGAAATATGTAACTCTACAAATGGAATTTTTGATCCAATTAAAGCATCTCGGATGGAAATGGAAGTATGAGTAAAAGCCCCAGCATTTATAAGAATTCCTTGAATCCTGTTAACAGAATCATGAATTTTATCAACTATTTCACCCTCATGATTACTTTGAAAACATTCAAGATTAATACTTTTATCTTTAGCAATTTTAGTTAAATCTTTTTCAATATCATTTAATGTTTTTTTACCATATATTTCAGGTTCTCTAGTACCCAAAAGATTTAGATTTGGCCCATTTATCAATAAGATATGCATCGTCAATTAAACCTTTTCTTTACAAATGCTATCTAGAAAGAAACAAAAAAACCAAAACATTTTCACAAAAAGTGTCCATTAACTGATAAGTTCAAATAGTGGGGGTCGGTGCCCGAGTGGTTAAAGGGGGCGGACTGTAAATCCGCTGGCTCTGCCTACGTTGGTTCAAATCCAACCCGGCCCACTTTAAAATTGCCCTTGTAGCTCAGCGGTAGAGCACTCCCTTGGTAAGGGAGAGGTCTCGGGTTCAAGTCCCGACGAGGGCACTCGCCGGATAGCTTGGTATCAGTGAGATTGCCACTATCGCACAAAGAAATTATTCAGAAGTGGACGTCCGTTTTCGGGTCCACTTTTCTGTTTTAAAGGTAGATATCTGGAGGTGCATCACACAAACGATGACACCGAAATGGCAACAATCAGAAGAAGCGGCAGCGGCTGGCAGGTCCTTATCAGAAGGAAGAATTATGTAGGCCCCAGGTCAAGAACTTTTCTTTCCAGAGATCTGGCGAAATCCTGGGCAGATGCAGTTGAAGAAAGAGCAAAAAAGGTTTTAAATGACATCCCCTTAACCCTTGGAGAGGCAATCAATGACTATATAAATGGTCCGCTGCTGCTGCACCGCAGTGCGGAAAATGAAAAATATCCTCTCAGGGTGACGGCAGAAAGCTGGCTTGGAGATATTCCACTAAGTGATCTGCAGATAAAGCACTTTGCGGTCTGGAGAGATGAACGATTACTGAAAGTGAAACCAAATACAGTTATGCGTGAACTGAGAATTTTACGTGTATTAATTGACTGGGCACGAGATAAAAGAGGAGCGGAAATAAAAGATAACCCTGCAAGGGATCTGAGAGTGAGAGGAACGGGGGATGCGAGAGCGCCATTTTTCACTGATCAGGATGAACAAAAACTTTTATATGAACTGTCTCAGATGTCCAACAAAAATCATCTGAGACTCACAAAGCTGGCCCTGACAACTGGCTTCCGCCGCTCCGAACTTTTAAGCCTGACCTGGAGAAATATTGATTTAAATAAAGAGAAAATTTATATCCAAAGAAAAGAATGTGCAGCAAGAGGAGGTTCAAATTCAATGAAAATTGTTCCATTACCATCAGACGCAAAAATGCTACTAAGAAGTTTTGAAAGTAAAGAAGGCAAAGTACTTACTATTAAAAAAGGGGCTGCGAGAAATGGATTTGATAAAGCAAGAAAAAGGGCCGGGCTTGAAACTCTCAGATTTCATGATCTAAGACATATTGCCATAAGCAGAATGTGGAGTTCAGGAATGAATGCTTTGGAGATAAGTGCATGCAGTGGACACAGAGATATAAAAATGTTGATGAGATACAGTCACTATCAATTAAGTTTTTAAATTAATAACTTTCCCCCCTTGGGGGGGGTATAAAAAGGGATTGGACGTATAAAACGAAAGAGAATTTTTAGATAAAAATTTAAGATTTTTCGAATAAATACTGTATTTATCATCTACCAAACCTGATATGAGGAAGTTCTTCATTTGAAAATTCTTTTAAATAATTTTATCTTTCCGAACCATTCACCCATCCACCTGATCTACATTTTCCTGCATGATTAATGTCATAGCTATCACACCAATAGCTATCTGCTGCAAATATAACTTTGCTATTAATTCTTCTAACTCCTCCACTAATAGGCATAAAATGAATACCTCGTTTTGCATTCAATTCTTCTGAGCAAAAGAAATCAGGACCGCACATCGCATAAGCAACTCCATCTCTATTTAAATAAAGTATTGCTGCTGAGCCTGAATTTCTCCAATAAGGTATGCCAGGCAAACCAATATCTTCCGCTTTTTTATGACGGCGAGCAACTCTAGTTTTATTAGATTCAAAAACATATTTCCATTGCACTTTAGGCAAATTAATTACTAGAACTACGAAGATAATTGGGCAATATATAGCGCCAACTAAAGGCCAAATGGAAATTCCTTTTCTTTCAATTTTTTTATTTTTTAAACTAGCCATTTAAAGAACTTTCTTAATCTTTTTAAATTAATAATTCATAAATTAGAATTTTTCATCAATTCGTTTATCTTTAAATATTTTTAAATTAAATTTAATATTTCTTAGAACCAATTTATAGCTTAAGTCTAATCAATAATATACCTATATAAATCTTCCTTTATAGGTTTATCTAAATGCATTCGTATCTTAACAATAGCTTTCTTTTTATCGTTCTTTTTATCAATAATAAAGGTTTCCTCTAAAAAACTTTTATCAACTTTTAGATCTCCTAAAAAATAAAAATCAAGTCCCTCATTGTCATCTTTTTTAAGAAATAAAGGTAATCTCATATTATTTTGAGAACTTTCAATTATCTCAATAACATCTCCACTCTTGAAAGTTCTTGAGTTTTTTGAATACCATTCAAGTGTGAAATTATTAATAAATTTATCTTCATATTTCATTGTGTCTGCAATCTTTTCATCTTTTTTATATTTCACAAAAATCGGACAATTTTGCTTATCTGGTGATGACATATAACCCCCAACACTTTGATGATTTGGTTCTTTCGGCCAATTTAAGATTCTATGAATATCTCTTCTTGTATATTTTTCATATCTTAAAAAGCCATCTTTATAATCAGTTTTTTGTTTTTTTAATCCAAATGATTTTATCGCATAATTTAAGGAATCTAGTAAGAATAATTTGAAATTATTTGACGAAATTGCCTCCTTTAATGAGCTCCCAATAGTTATTATGTTTTCTCTAATTTTTAGAATCTCAAAATTATATATTTCTCCTACAGGAACTTTTTTACTTTCTTTTAGTTCAGTAAAATATTGAAGATTGATAATATTAAAAACAGCTTTTAAATGCTGATTTTCAACAATTATTTTAAATTTTTCTTCTATTCTATTTTTGAAATCTTCTGTTGAAATTCTTTCTTCAATACATAAAATTTTTATTAAATAAACATCTAAGATAGATTTACCATTATTCAAAAATTGAGAAGATATTTGTAAAAGTTTTAGATTTTTATAATTTAGATCAATTTGAAAATCATCTTCTACCATATTTAAAAATTCGATATAGGAATTTGAATGGTTTACGAATTGAATTGGATCACGTGCATTATTATTAAAAAAATCCATCATCATTGGATATCTTCCCAGTTTGTATTTCATTAGTCTGTAATCATTAATAAGTTCCCTTTTCGTTTGTAGATTTGCATTAGATATTGACTCAAATATTTTTTTCTTCGATATTTCGTCAAAATTTACAGTGCTAGCACCTGGTATATGTGCACTACCTGCAGATAGAAGCTTTCTTAAATTATCTTTGTTGTAAGAGGTATCTCCAAAAAGTGCTACAGGTATTAAAAAATTATTTTGGTAATTTCCGATAAAATCAATCACAGTGAGATATTCTTTTTTCTCAAATCTTCTTAAACCTCTCCCAAGCTGTTGAATAAAGATGATATTAGATTGAGTTGGCCTCAACATAATTATTTGATTGATTCTTGGGATATCAATTCCCTCATTAAAAATATCAACTGCAAAAATAAATTCTAATTTTTCCTCAAGATTATCACTTTCTAATTGTTGGATAGCATTTTCTCTTTCATCTTCAGATTGACTACCCGTTAAAGTAATGGACTTACGACCTTTTAAATTAAATTTATTAGCCAATTCATAAGCCTCATCTTTTCGAGAACAAAACACTATTCCTCGAATGATATTGTCATCGCAACCATATTTATCTGATATATCCAAAATTCTTTCTACCCTTTCATCACAAATTAATTTATTAAAATCAGATTTTTCATCAATTATTTCTCCATTTATATTTAAATCTGTTATTCCAAAATAATGAAAGGGAACAACTAATTCCTCTTCCATTGCTTTTTGCAATCTAATTTCATAAGCAATATTATGATCAAATAATTTAAAGATATCAAAGCCATCAGTTCTTTCTGGAGAGGCAGTCATACCTAATAAAAACTTAGGTGAAAAATAGTTAATAATTTTCTGGTATGTGGACGCTCCTGCCCTATGAGTTTCATCAATTATTATGTAATCAAAAAAGTCAGGACTGAATTTATTTAAGTTTTGAGAATTACTTATTGTGAGATTTGTAGAAAAGATGAAGTCAAAATTAATATCATTAATGGAGCCTTTATAAAGTCCATAAGTTCTCTCGTCTCCAAATATTTTTTCAAAAGACTCCATTGCTTTTTTAGCAATATTCCATCTGTGAACAATAAAGAGTACGCGTTTTGCATTGAAGTTTTTGGCATCAAATGCTGAAAGATAAGTTTTTCCAGTTGCAGTAGCAGAAATTAGTAGAGCCTTTTTAACATTTGCCCTCCTTAAATTTTCTAAATTAATAAGAGCTTCTTTCTGCATAACATTAGGCTCTATAGGGGAAAACTTATCTATTTTTTTTGTACTAACAGATTGATTTACTCTTTTTATTTCTCCATAGACTTTCTCATATTCATTTAAAAAACTTTCACTAACTTTTATCCCTCTAGAAAAATACCTAGTAAAAAGAGAAAGTGCTTCACTTTTTAATTTACTATTTTTTGATAAAGATAATTTCAAATTATATTCTGTATTTTTGCTTAAAGCATCTTGTGTTAAATTACTGCTTCCAATTATTAATTCATAGTTGTTTTTTAATTTAAAAAGATATCCTTTTGCATGAAAATTATTTTCGTCAATTACTCTTAATTCAATATTAGAAAAATTCAAGAGCATCCTCAAAGCATTTGGGTCGCTAAAGTTCTGATATTTAGAAATTAATACCTTTCCATTTATTCCTGATTTCTCTATTCTTTCTAATGTATTAATTAAACTCAATACACCACTCTTAGTAAGAAAGGCAACATTGAAAAAAAACTCTTCGCAATCTACTAATAAATCATTTATTACAGATAAAACCTTTTCATTATTTTGAAAGTTGTTAGTAATTATTTTTGGCTGTAAATTTATGCTTGATTCAATATTTTTATCTATTAATCCAGTTTTGATTGCCTGCGATAAGATGCTATTTTCAGATTCCATTTTCATCCTTCAGGAATCTAATCAATTCCAAATCAGCAGGAACCCAATCTAATGATTGAATACTTTCTAAGTCTAATAACTCAAAAGAAATATGATCATTTAATTTGATATTGAACTCTCTCAGTGAACATAAAAAACAATGCATTTTAATATCAAAATCAGGATAGGAATAATTTATTGTTGCAAAAAATCTATTGATATAAATTTCTAAATTTAATTCCTCCTTTATTTCTCTAATTAAAGCTTCTTCATTAGTTTCATTTTTCTCAACTTTGCCTCCAGGAAATTCAAACTTTTTTGAAATATATTTATATTTATTTTCGTCTCTTTGACAACAAAGAAATTTATTTTCTACTTTAATAATTGCTGCAACAACCTCAATCATAACTGAACACTTTTCTAAGAATAAGACATAAAAAATATACTCTCATACTCAACATATATGTAACTTTATACAGTACGTGCATTATGTGTTTACACACATACCCACGTATCAGATATAAGTAGTTTAGTTTTAGTTGAGAGTTGTTTATTTTCAGTACTTACAATGATGATGTACACACATCCAGTAAGTAGTCCTCCCTCAATTTCTTGTCTTTTTACCCCCTCTTCCCCTGTATTATGATGGGGTTTCGTAATCGACTGCTATAACTAGGATCTCAGAGGTCAGCATTTTGCCTTAAATTCATATATATTTAACAGAGATTGTCTTCATTAATGCCACTATCGTCATACAGGATGCACAGAATTTATCTTGCAGCGACCATGAATTATGGTCTTGGTTCTGATGATCCAGAAGAGTTGGCATACTACAACAAAATCAGAAAAGAGATGGATGATATGAAAAAAGAACCAGTAAAAAAAGGGATACCCCTTAATTGGGATACCCCAGACAGAATGGATAAATGAACCTCAATACTTTTTTATTGATTGATGGGAGTCTGATGCTTATTGGTCTGCCTTTGTTGATGATTCTTAAAGGCAAAAAGAAGACTCCCTAGTTACTTCTTAACAGCAAAAGTTACTCCCATAACCGCAGTGATGTCTTTCTTGATGGTGGTGGTGTCATAAGACCCCCAGCTGCTTACCTTGGTGGAATTCGGAACAGTTATCTGGAAAACTCCAGTATTAACTCTCTTCAAACCGCCTACTTCAGATCCTGCCTGAAGCGCAATAGCCTCAGCTCTGATTCGTGCATCCTTTGCTGCCTTAGCAAGCATGTCAACGCGCTTATCAGCCAGCTTTGAATAAGTGAATTCAGGACGGCTTGGTTTCACCCTTACCCCTTTGCCAAGCAATTCTGTTATCTGACTATGAGTCTTCTGGATGTTATAAACATCCCTACTTTCAATCTCAATATTTTGATAAGTAATCCATTCAGTTCTAATGATTTCATTAGTCTTGGGATTCCTAGTTTTATATTCACTGATACTCGCAGGGCCAAGATAAACATCCTGCTTTACGCTGTCCTCAATTCCATTGGCTTTAAGGAATTCCATTGTCTTATTAATGGAGTCCTTGTGCTTGGTAAATGAGTCAATCTGAGTTTTACCTGAGGTCTTTACCTGGACTGACCATTTTGCAATATCACTCTCAAAACTTTCAGTACTTGCACCTGTAACAGTGATAGTATTCTCAACCGTTCTGAACCCTCTCACAAGGACCGTGGAGGCACCTATAAATCCTCCGAGAGATAAGACAGCCATTGCGAAAACAAGTGGCGGGGTGCGGCGTATAACACCCAGAGAATCGCCTGGCAGCGACCTGAGTCTCTTAATAATTTTCATTGTCTATCAGTATGTGTGTAGGAGCTTTTTAACAGCTGAACCGAAAGAAAAATATTCGAAAATCCCTGACTTTTATTCCTTCAGTTCTATCTGGCCATTAAGGGAAACATCTTATATTGATGTGCCAATTTTGGAGTCGGTTACTAATATTGCCAAATGGAATAAAAGTCCGCAAGAAGTATTTTTGTATTATTCAATTCGACTGAAGTCCGGGATAAATTCCACTCCGCTCAGCTGAATCAGGAGTAGGAACAATACACAAGGAAAGACTAGATATTTTCCCTTCATCTATAGAAGCATAAGCAACTCCAAGAAGATTAGACTTATCGCCTTGAGCCATGATGAGGCAATCGGTATGACCATAAGCTGGGCATACGCCCAATTCTGCGTAAACAGAACTTTTAGTTTTTTTTATTATTTCAAGTTTCGGTCTGATGTATTCAATGAATTCATCTTTTGAGTTCATATCGGTCAAAACTTTCTGTGAGGAGTATGTGAAATCTTCTGACAAAAACGATTCAAACTCAGATGAATCAAGAGTATGCATCATTTTCGCATAGATACTCAAAGCTTCCTTTTCTGTTATTTGAGAAGTTTCTTCTCCCATCAAAAAAAAATAAAAAAAGAGGGGTTTATCCCCTCCAGTTTAGATCGACTGTCAATTTAAGAAATCATCTTTAGGTGTTGAATAACCAACTTAGTATTTCATTAAAATCTTAAAAATCTAGTATTATGCTATAAGTTATAAAAAAATGGAATTAGTCCAAAAAGAAGAAACTTCATTAGGTTTGGAATCATATGATGTTTTAGGGTTTAATTCACAAGAGGAACTTGAATTAGAAATTTCAAAACTTACTAAATTTAGGCCTGAATTTGATACTAATCTGGAATAGTTGATAGCGGTTTAGGAAGTTAACGTTTCATTTAATGTTCTCTATCCTTTAATTATTAGTTTTGATTTAATTATTCCAAGTCACTTGCTCAATACCCATTAAAAAAGTCAGCCTGTATCCCTACTAGCTGACTTTCATGACGATGTAAGTTTTGAAAAACTAAACGAATGTATTTGATGTTGTGATGCTTAAAACAACTGCAACAAAGAATATGTAAGGAACCACCTTAAGGGGTACATATCCTTGTTTTTTAGATATAAAATCCATTTATACAAATCCCGGAATAATTTGTCCAGTTGTTAGATATGCGCCAATAAGGGCAATAAAGCCAATCATAGCGAATCTACCGTTAAGCTTCTCAGCTACGATTTTTTCCTTCTCAACTTTTTTTGTTTCGTTCATTTGTTTGGTTGGTTGTTTAGCTAAGATGCTTCCTAATGCAATCTTGAAACAAATCTAATAATTGAAAATTATAAGCGTGAGTATAATTACTTACTCTCATACCCCCTATAAGCTGAACTTATTAAGCTATCTTCCCACCTTTTCATATTCGAGATTAAAAAAATATTTTTCACCATCATCATTGCTGTCATCGTCGTCATCATTGAAAGAGGTAATCAAGACGTAAACGCCTCCCAACCCAAGGATCATCGATAAGTAGAGAATAGGATCAGTCATTATTTAATTTTGATCAATCAAAAACAAATCCGGGGAGGCTTTTTCATATCTATATGATCTTTTAATTATTAGCTTCAACTTTAAAAATTAATTGCTAACTGTTACTTATCTGTATCATTATTGCGCATAAAGTACCGAGATACACATTTTTACAGCCTTTTTCTTTACATTAATTAATAAATATGTTACGTTTGTTAACAATTAAATTATTACTAATGACTAATTCTTCATACATAACTACTGAATCAGGCGGAAGGCAAAATATTTTTCCAACTGAGCCTCGTCCTTATGTTGATCAATCTGTTTCTTACGATGGATATCCTCAAAACGCAGAAAAAGTTAATGGTCGTTGGGCAATGATAGGTTTAATAGCACTTTTGGGAGCTTATGTAACTACAGGCCAAATAATTCCAGGTATTTTTTAATGTCTCCTCTTTCAGGTTTTTTAGCTGTAATCGTATTCTTCACAGCTATCCTCGTTGCTTATCTAACCAAGCAATTCCAAAACGAAAATTTAAACTATCTAACTTTAAATCCAATGACAAATTCAAACACTAAAGTCAAAACAATTGAAAAAGAAAAAGTTGTTGCAGAAACTCTTAATGGCAGATTCGCAATGCTTGGATTAATTGCTGCTGTTGGAGCTTACTTAACAACAGGCCAAATAATTCCAGGTTTCGTTTAAATGATTTTACTCTCTGTACCATTTTACGATTTTCCATCTTCGCCCATACTAATAATTGGTGCGATAGGGATTGTTGTAGCACTGGCTGTATTTTTTCTAGCTTACAAAAAGTACTTTAATTCTCCATTTAACAAAGAACTTCAATTAAAGAAAAAAGCTTTATTGAAAGAGAAGACAGAACTAAACAAAAAACTTGAGAAAATAGAGCAAGATTTAAAAAATTTATAGTGAAATCGAGGAATATCGACATTTTCTTAATCTCTTTCTTTACCTATCTCTTAGTACCAGTAGTGATGATCGCTAAGGGGAAAAAAGCAACTGACTAAAAAAGATTTAGTCTTCCAAAAATAAGAATTTAAACTCTATTCAATACTTACAAAATTGTTATAGAGTTTTCATATAACTTTAAGGAGGGTAATCTTATGACCAACCTCGCTATCGAGCTACTTCTTTTGACTGTGGTTTTAGTAAATTTTGGAGCAATCCTTACAGCTAATATCTATTCAAAATCAGTAAAGGAATTTAAACGTAATAGATTATTTTGTGGTAAGTCTTTCAGCAATCCCTATTGCATTATTTGATAAAAATTTGGCTCACAAAACATAATTTCTTTAGGGAGCCATAAAAAAGAAAAATCCGAGGTTTAAATGGACTTAAGATGAATCACAGCACTCCCTAGAAATAATTTAAAAGCAACTGATGGTCCCTCTAAATTATTCTGCACACTCCAGAATTACTGTGCTGCAGGCAATCATTAATGGTCCCACCCGGCCCACTTTAAAATTGCCCTTGTAGCTCAGCGGTAGAGCACTCCCTTGGTAAGGGAGAGGTCTCGGGTTCAAGTCCCGACGAGGGCACTTGCGCTATTGACTAAAAAAGCTGGGAACTCATGGACAGCATTTTACCTAAAATTCAGATAGCTTTGATAAAGCTTGTATTCCATTAATGCCACCATCTTCATGCTGGATGCACCGAATTTATATTGCAACAACCATGAATTATGGTCTTGGTTCTGATGATCCAAAAGAGTTGGCCTACTACAACAAAATCAGAAATGAGATTGATGATATGAAAAAAGAAACAGTGAAAAAGAGAGTACCCTTAAATTAAATTATATGCGAAGGAAGTAAATAAATTCTTCCCAGATTATACCCATATTCGAATTGAATTGTTGATCCTTTATCCGTATTTAGGAGTACCTTAAACCGTACATTTTTTTTAGTCTGAAAGCTTGTCTGACTAGTTAGAACATAGTTGTAGACTTCAAAAGCAAATGTCTTCCAAATCCACATTAAAAGAAGATTACAATTCTGAGATTCAAAAAAGATCAGAAGAAGAGCTTCTTGAGGAAGAAATCAGGAATCAGCAAACATTGGATAGCTTCGTTGAATCTTATAAGTATTGGAGCTGATCAAAACTCATTTATTAGGAGAAAGTTATGAACTTAAAAAAATCACCATTCTCAATCTTGAATAAAGAGAGAAGAGAAATTGACTATATAAAAAGAGTTTACAAAAGAAAAATTCAAGCTGAAATTGAATCTTATAAAGATTCCGAAGATGAAAATAAAAGAGATACAATCAAAGCTCAAGATGTATTGATGCTTGATAGGATTTCAATTTAGTTATTCTTTTTTTTCTTCTTTTTATCTTTTTTTTTCTTCTTTACCTTTTCATAAACCTCATCAGCCTTCTGCTCAAGACTATCCAGCTTATTTGATAGTTCCTTTATAGTTTCTGCTTTCCCTTCTTTAATTAATGTATCTTTTACCTCAATAATTTTAACTGGCTCTATATTAACTACATTATCTTCGGCCTCTTCGGTTTTAATTCCAAACTTACCTTTAATAAAATTGGCGATGAAAATAAGAACAGGTACATGAGCTAGACCACCTATTACTATTCTTGTTTCTGAAAAAGCCATTTAATAGTTAAAAGAACTGAGATATTTAAGCATAAATTTAATTTTTAAATTCGTTTTATTAAGCCAATAAACAATAGTAATCATTTCTTGATTCGTAGATCAAAAATCTTGCTATTAATTAAGTAGAGACTTTTTTTATTAAATGCCATTAGACGTATTTCTAATGAACATGTGTGTTGTCGTTATAGCATTGCTTATCAGAAGAGAGTTCAAACTTAAAAAGGCGAGATAAATTATGAAAACAAAAATTTTTAAAGAGCATTACATTCCAAATATCAATGCTATTTATCTTTTACTAATGCTTCTTTTATGCCTATGGTTACCGCTTGCACTCAGATTCTTATTAATAATTTAATCGAACTAATTATTTGATACACTTACCCTTAAATTCTGCTATATCCTAATTTTGTATTAAAGATCTTATATGGAACTCCTGTTCCATTCATGGCTTCAATAACTTTATCTCCCACAGTTCCGTAAAATTCAACAGAAAAATCAGTTCCTAATTCAGCATGAGCCTCAAGATAAATACCTAATGCTGGATTAGCTAAATGAGCTAGTAAAGCATCATCATTTTTATAAACTTCTGACCATACGAAACGAAGAGGATCATCAGGATCTTGATCAAAAGTATGATGGAGCATTCCTGGTTCGTCAGCTTCAACAGCTTTATCTGTCTTATCTGCAATTTCTAAGTATTCTGAAACTTTATCTTCCTTAACTTTAAGTTTTGCAAGAAGCATAAATGGGGTGTCTGATCCAAAACTAGACATAAAAAAGACTCTTGCGAGCCTGAGTGATGGGGATCTCCATCATGACAAATTAATTAGAAACAAACAACTCCACCAATAGTAAATTTTTATTACTTACAAACACTATATGTAGTGCTAGGATTTTAAAAAAGGAGGGTGATGGGAATTATCATGCTTTTTGACTGGGGCGAAGCTATCGCCCTTTTTTTATGGGTATAACTTTGTAATAGCTTCTTGTTGTTCTTGTTTTTTTATTTCTTCAGCATCATAAACAGGACAAGTATTTTGATTAAGTGATGAGAAAAAAGCATTTTTTTTAAAACGTTTGAATATGGGAGTCAATAGTAAACGTTTCATTGCTTATATTTGCTAAATTGCTCAAACATACTTAAATACTGCAGAGGAAACACTCTGGTTAAATTTTCTATTCTCTCTTCATCCAATACAACACCCTCTGGTAATTTCTTAATTAACTTTGGAATAGCTTTTTTTGTTTCCTCTCTGCAGAAATTAATTCTATAAGAAGCTTCTTTTTTTATATTCGTTTTAATTAATCCATCTTTTTCAAGCATTGATTTTAAATCAAGATTATTTCCTTTCAAAAGAGCAATTAAAACAGTATCTGAAATTTTTAAAGCTTCCGCAGGTTCTTTATTTTTGTTTATTCCAAATATCCAGGTACAGGCCCCAACTCCTAATGCTCTTGCAATACAATCATCATTTCCAATTTCATCACAAGGTAATCTAAAAGACTCTTCAATTTTTTTTAGATCATATCCATTCTCACCTTCTGGAAAACCCGCTTGAGCAGAAAAAGGAAATAATAATAATATTGCAGGAAGAATTACGCTTTTCATTTAAAAATAACTGGATATAACCGTTGAATCGTAAATATGACCTGCACTCTCAATTAATGGTTTCACTGCTGGATCTTCAAACATAGCTATTGATTTACCTTCTTCACCCTGCTCAATAAGAATTACACTTGTTGGATCATCTTTCTTAACACCTTTGTATAAACAAATAATTCCGAGCTCTTTATTCATTTCTATATTTTCTTCGCTGTCATAAACCGCAGCCCATTCTTCAAAAGGGACACTAATTTTGAATGTGAAAACGGTAGTTTCAAGAGACATAATAAAAAGGAGCTAGTTGCTCCCTATTCTAGATAAACTGTCAATAATCAAGAAAAAACTGGTGGATAAGGTGTTTGTCCATTCATTAATGATGTGTCAATTGGTTTACAGATATTCATCAGAGCATCTTGTCCGAAACCTGGACCAGAGGGACCGTCTATGAACTCTTGAAACTTCTCAGCTGAAATACCCTCTTTTACTTCCCAAAAACAATATACAGGACCAGTTTTAGTTACGGCATTTGCAGAATGGTTAAAAAATCCTTTTTCTTTATTAGCTGCTACCGCATCATCCCATCCACCACCTGGTGACATTGCCGCATAAGCTGTTTCCCACCATTTTTCAGCTTTTCCTGCCTTAAATTCATGATGAACAATAAAAAAAGTTGATGCCATAAAAATAATATTTGAGCTAATAATAAAATTACTTGATATAAGTAAAGGGAAGATTAATTTATTTTGAATTCCTAAATAAAAAGGGAGCTAAAAGCCCCTAGCGATCGACTTTCAATATATACAATCCAAATCAGAATCCAGATATTGCTTCATAGAAATCAGCGTCTGGCAGTATTTCCTTCAAGGGTTCAATCTCCTTGGCAGGGCCTTGGACCTGCACAGTAATATCTGACACTTCAAAAAGCTTGGGAATCATATGTCCCATATTTTTGAGATGAAATAAAGCGGCGGCACCATCTTTATATGCCTCTCTTACATAAGCCTTATCTGACCCGCATGTAGTGATATTAAAAAAAAGGCAGTCAGGTTCATTAGCTTTTGTTATTACCAAAATTTCTTCTAAAAGAGCTATGCACTGGTCCATCTTCCCATCCTTGATTGTGAATTGGGGATGGATAGAAACCATGGTTGTATCTAGAGACATTAATTTATAGATATTTCTCCTATCTTTTTAGCAACTAATCTTTATGAACGAGTTAAAAATATGGATTATCTAAAAATTAAGAATGTTAATTTGGTATCGCATGTACCGTTTATATGTTTTTTGAAAGCTATTAATTGGATATGAGTTATTTTGCTGAACCAAAACATATTGAATATGATGCATGGTTCGATGAAAATATCGACCCAGTAGATCTTGTGAATTATTCAGATGAAAAGGAGTTCAGTGATTCGGTACACTTTAAGTTCCATAAGATGTCCACTAGAAATTTAACAATTGGTTCTTCTGATAATTTTCACTGGTAAGAAAAAGATTTTTCAATCCATGGATATTTATGAAGCTTACGCAGAATATGTTCCATCACTTTCTCTTCTTGCCTTTGCTAATACAATTTCATCTAGAACTTTTTCAATCATGTAAGCACTTTTTTTACCAAAGCATTTTTCTTTTTTAATACTCTCAAAATCATTCGGGAATGAATCATTATGTTCACAGCAATCACATTTAATATCAATTTTCATACCTCTGAAAACTTCCAAAGCCCTAGAAAAAATCCATTGCTGAACTGAAATACTTTCCCAACTATCAAAATCCGACCACTTATTAAAATCCCTATTCAAAATCTTTTTTAATTCATCAACCTGATTTACATATACTAAGTATGAATCTTTTCTTGGTTCATCATTAATACCAATTGTTTTGACAGGATTCTGATTCATTCCATATACATTGATTAAGTAGTCCTATAAATCTAAATGATAATTTCAAAAATATAGAGGAAAAAATGTCTTAAATAAGATCATTAATTGCTTTATTTAATCTAAGTGTATGATTTGTATTTCTGAGCAATTCAAAATCCTTAAAATCAAAGCCTGGGCCAACACAACAACTCACTAAAGTAAATTCGCCTGTACTTTTTGCGGCTTGCCAATATCCAGAAGGGATCATTTCTAATGGGTTATTGGAATCTAAAATTAAATTTCTCATTAACTTATTATCATTATCTAGGCACCATAAATTCAGAGGATCGCCCCTTAGATAAATCCAAATTTCATCTGCATTTTTTACTCTGTGCCAAGCACTTTTTGCATCTCTTTCCAAAAGATAATAAATTCCTGTAATAAAGTTTCTACTTTGGCCGTCTTCCCTTATTAGAGAATTCTTACTCCTTACTATCTCTCTAAACCATCCACCTTCAGGATGAGGAGATAAATTAAATTGTTCAATTATTTCTCTATTTTTTTGATTAGGATTCACTTCACAAATATATCTTTTAAATTAATCTTACAATTAATGGAGATAATGGAGACTTGAAAATAAATCAAAATAAAAAATATTTTCTAAAAACTTAAGTACAAATAACTGACAAATCTACAAAATTTTTATTTTCATCTGCTAGTTCTGTAATGATTCTATTGAGCCATTCAGAGGTTGTTTCACAATAGCCTACATTTAAAATAGTTTTTTGCTTTGCTGTTTCCTCTTTATTCATAATTAAAGTATTTTTATATAAATTAGTCTTTAATTAAATCTATGTGAATAAGTCTTAATTACTATCTATTTTAAAAAGTTGTATTTAATACATATTTGAGAACTGCTAGTAAACAAATAAAATTAAATTGTTGACAAGAAAATGTATACAAGTAAGAGTAGAAAAAATTTATTATTTAACCTATGAATAACATCAAGATTGAGGAATTGATGAAAGTAAGGTTCGATGGTATTGCTAATAGAATTGGGCAATTAAGCAAAAGGGAAAGTGAGTCTTTATTACTTGAGCATCTTGAGTGGTTGGAGGGAGGATGGGAGACTGAAGAAATCTTATTTTTAAAAAAGCCCTACAGAAAATGGTGGTTCTAACTCCACTTCCATAAATAATTAATGATGACCTAAGGGACCAGGGCCAGATCCTATTTTATAAGAATTGTCTAAAGATTTCTCAACAAATAATTTCGCTTTTTGTATGGAATCAAATAGATCTAATCCTAAAGCCTTGTAACCACAAATGGCAGCACTCAAAGTACAGCCGCTACCGTGGGTATTTTTTGTATTTATAAAATTATTAAATAGCCACTCTTTTCTACCATTTAAATCAAGAAAAAAATCCTTCCCTTTCATATCATTTAAACCGCCACCTTTTATAAGTACCGCTTTAGCTCCAAGACCAATAATTTTTCTCGCTGAATTTTCGATATCTTCTTTAATCCTTATTTCTAAACCAGAAAGTAGATTTGCTTCATAAATATTTGGAGTTACCAAATCAGCAATTGGTAATAAGAGTTTTTTATAAGCATTAATAGCAGAATCTTCCAATAATTTAGAACCAGTTCTTGTAACCATTACTGGGTCAATAATTTTGGTTATTTTGTATGTATTTAATTTTGAAGCAGTATCATTAATTATCCTTTCATTTAATAACATTCCAGTTTTTAAGGCATCAATACTAAAATCAGCAAATAAAGCATCTATCTGATTTAATAAAGTCTTCTTCTCTACTGGTTGAACGCATGTAACCTCTATACTATTTTGTGCAGTAATACATGTAATAACAGAACATCCATGTACTTTAAGGGCCATGAAAGTTCTCAGGTCAGCCTGTATGCCTGCTCCACCACCGGAGTCACTACCGCCTATTGAAAGTGCAATTTTAGAATACATAATTTATTAAGTCGTTTTTGAAAGTACTATAAATAAATTTTAATTTAAATCAGAAATCTGAATATGCATTAAAAAAATCTAACTCCAATTCCATAGCTCTCCTGTATAAATATTTGGCCTGATTAATATCATATGTTTCTTTATTAGTCTCAATAAGATTTTCAAGTGAATATACTAGCTTTTCAAAGCTCTCATCAGAATAAGTAATTATCCATTCTTTATATTTAATGTCAAAATCCTCCTTATACAAACTTTTTCCTATCCAAGAATAAAGTCGCATGCATGGAGTCATTGCAAACATTATTTCAACGGAGCTAAGTCTTTTGGAAGTATCATCAAGGAAATCTGTATAATTTTTAGTAGCTTTTTTTATATAGTTGTTAGTTAAATCAATATCCCATTCTTTTGCATAAGTTTCATGTAGTATTAACTCCTCTGAAACGCCCATTAAAAGTTCACTCAACTTCCTTATTGAGTACTTATCTTTTGATTTAGAAACTGCAAGACTATATGCCTTAGCAAAAGTCTCTAAAAAGAAATAATCTTGGGCTAAATATTCTTGAAATTTATTTTTAGGTAGACTTCCATTCTTTAAACCTTGAACAAATTTTGTATTTAAACTTAGTAATGCAATCTCATAATTATCCTCCCAAAGTTTTTCTGTTATTTTCATTTTTTTTTAGTTATTCTAGAATTTTTTAAATTTTTTACCTACAAACTTAATATTATTTTTCTAGGATTGAAAGAAAAATTATGAAAGAAATAAATATCTTATGGTTTAAGAAAGATTTAAGAATTTTTGATAATGAAGCTCTTTATGAGGCAATAAAAGATAATGATATTTTACCTATTTATATTATTGAGTTAGATATTTGGAGCCAAAATACTCATTCATATAGGCAATGGCAATTTTGCAAAGAAAGTCTCTTAGATTTAAGAAATACACTTGCTGAGATTGGACAACCATTAATTATTAGGACTGGAAATGTTATTAATATTTTTGATGAAGTTAGTTTAAAATTCAAAATCAAGGGCATATATAGCCATCAAGAAACAGGAGATTGGCTTACTTATAAAAGAGATCAAAAAGTGAGAGAATGGTCTTTAAGCAAAAATATTGTTTGGAAAGAATTTCTACAATTTTCAGTTTTTAGAGGGAATTTTGATAGAAATAATTGGGCTAAAAAGTGGCAAAAAAATTCCGAAAAAAACTTTTTTAAGGCCCCATTGAGAATTAATTCCATTAATTTTGATGTTGGAGAAATACCCTCAGATGAAATTTTTCCCTTTAAAAAAGAAACTTGTCCAGGAAGAATGCAAGGCGGAAGAAAGAAAGGTTTAGAGAGAATGCAATACTTCTTTACTAATAAACTAGATTCTTATGCAAAAGATATTTCTAGCCCAGAAAAATCATTTGATAGTTGTACAAGACTATCTCCATATATTTGTTGGGGATGCATTTCATTAAAAGAAATTTTTAATAAGGCAAATATATCAAAAAACAATAATTCCAGGATGTTAAAAAGTAGATTAACTTGGCATTGTCATTTTATTCAGAAACTTGAAAGTGAACCAGAACTAGAGTTTAGAGAATTCCATCCTTTTTTTAAAAATATTAGAGAAAAAAATAATGAATTACTGTATTTATGGAGTGCAGGTAATACAGGCTTTCCTTTTATAGATGCATGTATGCGCTCATTAAATTTCAATGGATGGATTAACTTCAGGATGCGCGCTATGTTAATGTCTTTTGCTAGCTATAATTTATGGTTACCATGGCAAGATTCAGGTTCTGAATTAGCAAATAAATTTGTAGATTATGAGCCTGGGATACATTGGAACCAATGCCAAATGCAATCTGGAACTACATCTATAAATACCAATAGAATTTATAATCCTATTAAGCAGGGAAAAGATCATGATCCTCAAGGAAAATTTATAAAAAAATGGATACCAGAATTAAAAGATATATCACTTAATTTCATACATGAACCATGGCTATTATCTAGATTTAATAAAGAAGAATATGAAAAAATTAAATATATAAGGCCAATAATTGACGTCCCAAATAGCACTAAGAATGCAAAGAAGAAAATTCAGGAAATAACTAAAAAGGATGGATATTGGGATATCTCAAAAAAAATTTATTTAAAACATGGCTCTAGAAAAATGATAAGAAAAAATATAAAAAATAAAAAAATTGTTTCTAAGAAAAAAGAAATACAAACCGAACTGAAATTAGATATCTAGAAAGGATTTTCTAAAATTTCCAGATTTTTATTATATAGAAAAGCTTTAAATATTGAAATTAAATATCTAAATCCACGATGAGGTAATGCAAGCTTTAATGTATTGATTAGATTTTATTAATTATGTCTGAAAGATTTGAATGGGACGATACCAATAGTTCAGGTATATGGTGGAGTACTAATGTAAGTATTAGAGACGAGTGCATTTTGCTTAAAGAAGATACTAAATGCGAAGATTCTGATATCGTCGAACTTCTTAGAAGTATTGCGCAAAATATTGAAGATAATGGCCTTTAATTTCTAAATAAATATTCTATCTATTAAAGATTTTCAATTCCTTTTACAGCTTTTATTAATTCGATACCTATACCTTTTTCACTCATTGAATGCCCAGCATCATTAACAATAATTAATTCAGAATTCTTTAATTTCTTATTTAGATCCCAAGCACTCCTAACAGGGCATACGACGTCATACCTCCCTTGAATTATTTTTGTTGGAATTGATTCTATTTTTTTTATATTATTCAAAATAAAATTATCTTCTAAGAAAATATTATTAATAAAATAATGACATTCGATCCTTGCAAAGGCATCTGAAAAAGAATTAACTTGGGACTTATCAAAATCGATTTTTTTATTTATTAAATGACTAGTTGAGAGTTCCCATTTTGTCCAAGCTGCTGCTGCTCTTGATCTCAGCTTCACATCTGAAGATGTTAGATATTTATAAAAAGAATTTATCAAATCATTTCTTTCTTCTTTTGGTATTACAGAAATATATTCTTCAAATTCCTCAGGGAATATCTCACTTGCACCATATTGATAGAACCATAATAATTCAAACTTTCTACATAAAAATATTCCTCGCAAAGTTAAGCTGATAACTCTTGAGGGATTTTTAATTGCATATATAAGGGAAAGTGTTGAGCCCCAAGATCCACCAAACAAATGCCACCTATCAATTTTTAATAGAATCCTTAATTTCTCAATGTCATCGACTAAATGATTAGTTTTATTTTCTTTTAATTCAGAGAAGGGTGTTGAATAACCACAACCTCTTTGGTCAAATTGAATAATATCGAATTTAACTGGATCAAAGTATCTTCTATATCTTGGTTGACTTCCTCCTCCTGGACCTCCATGAATAACCAGTATTTTTTTTCCATTTGGATTGCCAGATCTTTCCCAATAAATAGTATGAATATCACTAACCTTTAAAAAACCCTTTTCACGTGCTTCAATTTTTGGAAACAAGACTTGATCTTTCATTTTGAAATATTTTTGATCACTCTACAAATCTACAATATACAAAAAGACTTCATAGTTTAGAAGAAATTTTTTAAACAAAAAAGGACTGATTATACAGTCCTTTTCAAATATCTAATTTCCTTCTTAAAGGATATAAAGTTACATATTTCAAAGTCTATTTACTCATAAACATAGAATATGTGAATTCGGGGATTTCTCTCGATAATTTCAGTCCCTATTGTCGCTAGTAATTATAAAGCGAAGTCTTATCAGACTAGTTGATTGAACTTTAATTTTCGAATAATCCCATTCTCAGGAATACGCTTCCTATATTTTGGAATTTGCTAAATTTCAGGCGGACTATCAATCATTTAGATTGCCTCCGAACTCAACATTTATAAATTACTCCTTTATATATTTTAAGTAAATCCGTAAAAATGCTGATTTACTTATTTCTTAATTTGTAAGAGGATTTAAATGATCTTTTGTTTTTTATAGAGAAATATAAAAATTAAAGTCTATAATTCTTACTTATTCACATTTATAAAGAAAAATAGATTCTATTATTCTTTTATCCCTATTAAAAAGTTTATAATCTTTCAATTTCCATTGAAAAAACAATTTATACGCTCATCAATAGATGAATTCTTATCTCGGCACTTTCGCCAATCTATAATCCAATCAGCCAAGGCAAAAGTTATTTGTGTATTAAGCGTATTTACCAATCTGGATAATTAAAATCTCTGCCAAGAGTGTCTTCATAAAATTAACCTTCTTTTATACCTTTATCATATTTTTCAATAGCCTTTTTATAAGATGCCATTGAGGGAAGTAAATCTCCTATTTATATAGGTTCCATCGTAATTGTTAAAATATTTTTAATTACTTATTATTTTATATAAGAATTTAATAAATAGATTATTAATATCCATTATGGATTTCATCAAAAAGAACAAGATTTTAACTCTAATGGCAATTATTGCATTTTTATCATTTGCATTAGAAAAAGCAGGCATAATACATCCTTAAATTAGTTAAGATTATTTGAAAATACTTCCTAATGAAATAAGTAAACAGAAATTATTACTGCAAAAATAAGTAATGGAGATAGTAATGTAAAAATTAAAGTTGAAAGATTAATAACCATAAATTTTTATAAATATATATATGTATTCAATAAACATCACTTTTAGGCATTTTCAATAGTTAGAATTTCAAGTATTACGAAAAAAGAACATATTGAATAATGAAAAATATAAATAGGGATCAGATTAATGTGGCCTAGTGCAAAATAAGATAAATATCAAAATAAATTTTAAATAAAATCTTTCTTACGATATTTTTCTTTTTTTCTTATTTCTTTTGCAGCCAATATTTGTTGTTTTCTTCTTATTTTATGATCACAGATAGGGTTTTCATCGTTATAGACATATAAAACTTCCTTAATAAACTCTTGACGTGAACCGGCCATTTCTAACATTGGGAACATTATTGCTAGATCCCAAGCGACAGAGTAGTATTTTCTATTTTTATCTAATAAATCATGCTTATTAACAGATAACCACAAATCATGTCTAAAAGTTCTTAAATGGGAGGCGTACCAAAAATATTCCCTAAATAAGTTAAATTTTCTTATTAAGCCTGGATATTTTTTACCTCGAACACCTTTTGAGCATAAATGCGAACCATATGTTAATAAACAATCTGTTTCTGAATACTTTTCGTGAAGAATATTTAGAACATCACCACTATATAAGTAATCATCTCCATCAATTAAAATATCAATAGTCTGAGATGGTTCTTTGATTTTTTTATCAAGCAAATTAAAAATATTATTTAATGCTCCTAATCTCCTAGGATTTTTAATTATCTCAAAATTCTTATTCTTATTACATATTGAAGAAGCGATATCATAAGAAGAATCAGTAGAACAATCATCAACTATTTGGACATGAAATTTTTTATAGGATTGTTTAATAATTGAATTAAGGCACTTTTCTATATATTTCTCCGCATTGAATAGTGGGACTACGATATTAAATAAGTAAGATGAATTTTGTTTAGAAATAGGATATTTTTCCAATTTAACTTTAAATATTATTAACTTAAGATTATATACTTAATATAAAATTAGAACTAACTAAAGAATCTTTTTCTTAACTTTATATTTTTTGTTTAAAAAAATGCTTTTTTCTAGAATGATTGGGGGATTAGGTAATCAATTATTTCAAACCGCAGCATTTTTGAAATATCGCAATAAGAAAGAAAAAGTAATAATTTCTTTTCTAGGAGATATTCACATCCCAAAAAGAGAAAATTGCCTCAATTATATTTTTGAAATCCCTGATTGGCTTCATTATGATAATTCTAGAAAAATAAATTTATTTACAAGATTTTTAGCCAGAAGTTCTGCAGGATTAAGGTTTGGCAGTTATGTACCATATATAGGGGTAAATGATAGGAACTTTTATTTAAAGAATTCTAATTTTTTTAATAAAAAAATATTATTTTTAGATGGTTATTTTATCCATAAATGGAAGTATGAACAAATAAATGAATTATTTAGTCAATTAAAATTAAGACCTATTTCCTTGAATAAAGAGCATATTAAAATTTGTAATGAAAATGTAATTATTCATGTTAGGGGAGGTGACTTCCTCAAAATAAAAGACTTAAATATTTGCGATAGTTACTATTATAAAAAAGCAATTGAATATGCACTGAGAAAGGGATTTAATACCTTCAAGGTGATTTCTGAAGATAGACAATATGGTAAAGAAATTATAAAAGAAATGAAAAAATATTTTATAGATTTAAAAATTTCAATTCTTAAATCAAATTCTATAAAAAATGATTTTAATATTATAAGATCTTCAAATTTAGCTATATTGAGCAATAGTACTTTTTCTTGGTGGGCATCTTTCTTATCAAATTCCAAAAAAGAATTCTTAGTTCCCTCTAATTTCTCTTTAAAAGAAAAAAGAATTATTCTTCCAAGTGAAAATGTAATAGTTTAATAAATATATGTAAGTTCATATTAAAATAATCAAATTTTACATAAATCAAGCTATATGATCTTTTTAAGAAATTAACGAGAATTTGATTTTCATAATGAATATATTTTTTCAGAGAATTAAATGCATATATCTTAAAACTTTTATTTTAAGGCCTAAAATAATATCAACGATTATATTCATTCCTTTTTTATATTTTCTGGGTTGGATTTTAGCAAGTCCTCTTATTTTTCTAGGTATTGAAAAAGAAAATATCTCTTTAATCGGGACAATTATAACATTTTTAATTTTTGTTATTTCATTACCTAAATGGTTTGAAGTTCGATGGAAATTAAATAATGTTTGGAAATTAGTTGGAATTAAGAAAACAAATAGAAATAGGAAAACAAGTTTTTACTTTTTAAAAGGTTTGTTAGGGGCAATCAGTCTATTATCAGCAATTTTAATTCCTATAATTCTTTTCAAAGACGGTATTTGGTTAGGCGAAATATCAATAGATATATTGATAAATAGCTTTCTCTTGATCTTTGGAGTGGGATTTGCAGAAGAACTTATCTTTAGGGGCTGGCTTCTAGAAGAATTAAAAAATCAATTTGGTCTAAGAAAAGCCTTAATTTTTCAGTCATCAATATTTAGCATAGTACATATTGGATTTAATTTACCTCTATGGCAAATGATAAGCATACTATCTGGATTATTTTTGCTCGGTATATTTTTAGCATTTGTGAGATTAAAAAATAATAACTCATTATGGGGTTGTATAGGATTACATGGGGGACTTGTAGGAGGTTGGTTTTTAGTAAATAATGGTTTATTTGAAATATCAAAAGATGTCCCAATTTGGTTAGTAGGACCAGGGAATATAAATACAAATCCACTAGGTGGTTTATTGGGTATTTCACTGTTATTTTTTTTATGTTTTTTATATTTTTTTATTTTGAAAAAAAAATCAAAAATTTAATTAAATAAGATATAGGTTTCTTAAGATTAGAGATAAATACCGATTGATTTTTGATTAATAATTGTCAGATTAAAATAAAGATTAATTCTCATATGAAATTTGAGGCAGGAATAAGATTTATTATCTTTTTAGTAATTTTTGGATTTACAAACTATCTAATGATGTTGAGAAGATATGAAAATGACATCAAAAAAAAGAAATTATTACAACATAAAAAAATTTCCAGGCTTTATCCTAAAGGTTCATTTATTTTCTTAAATTAAAAAAATTTATTTTTGAATTTCCTCCCCATTTTTTAATAGTTTTTGGGCAATCTTAATTTAACAATTTTTGCCATAATAATCTTGTCTCCAATAAAAATTTTTTTTCTAGTTTTCATTATATTGAGGATTCTCTCTATGAATTTCCATAATGATTCCTTAATCAATAAACATATAAGTAATAGATTTTTATCAGAATACTCATTATCTTTGTAGGAATGCACTTCCCCAACAGAATTAGAGTCAATTAACCAGAAATCATTATTTGAATTAACTAAACCGAAACGAAATTAAATTAATCATATTCTTGCAAAAAATTTACTAAGGGAATATTTATTTATTTCTCATAGTTGATATATTTTTTCTTTTTGTCTACTTTTTTTCAATTCGCCACGTTTTTTCTTAAAATCAATTCTTTTCTTCTGCGATGCTTTAGTAGGTTTCGTAGATTTCCTAAATTTATATGGTTTATTTAAGCCATCTTTTATGATTGAACTAAATTTTATTAAGGCTAGCTGCCTATTTTGTAATTGATTTCTATGTTCTTGAACCGCTAGACATAATCTATTTTTCACTAATTTATTTTTCAAATTAATCTTAAGAATTTCTTTCTGATAATCATTTAGGACTTTTGAATCTTCTAAATTAAAAATAATCTCTACTCTGCTTTCAATTTTATTTACATTCTGCCCTCCAGGACCTGAGGATCTGGAAAATCGCCACTTAATTTCGTTGGATGGTATTACTAATGTTTTAGTAATTTTTATATCCATTTTAAGTTCTTTTTAAATTTAGAATTTTTGAATTATCTCTAGTATCTTAAAATATACCTTAATATGAGATCGGTAAATACTGGGCGGTTATGTTAGGTAAACCGAAATTCGGTGTATTTGCCGTATCAATATCTTCGGTATTTATCCTTTCATATTAAAAAAAATTATTAGATATTAGATTTGTACTAATTCAAAGGTCACTTATGTATTCAATTTTTGATCTTCTTTTTGAAACACCTTCATATAGCTCAGTATATGTTATTTCTGATAGTGAAATGAAGGAGTTAAGGAAAAACCAACATCAAGAAGTACTTGATGAAATTACAACACAAAAAGTAAGACTTGAAGATGCGTTTAAAGCTCAACTAAAACATCTTGAAGAGAGAGAAAAAGAAGTAAAGAAAGAACTTAAAGTACTCTCAGCTTCAAAAAATAAATAATTTTTTTTGAGAACTTACTTTTTCAAAGACGGTTTTTAACCGTCTTTTTTAATTCTTCTAGTTTTAAGGTATCCATCAAATCCACAAATTTTAAAAATATTTTCCATAATTAAAGAATGAATAATAATAAAGAAAAAATAAGAATGTTCCTACCCTTCAGCTGGGTAATTTGTGCCGCAATATCTTTTGCTTATATAAATTCACATTTAATAAATACCTAAGATAAATGTCTTATCCCTCAAGAGACGAAATACTTGCATCTTCAAAAGGCTGGGTAGCATCTTTTTTGAATTTTCTTCCTGGCTTAGGATCTGGTTACTTATATCAAAGAAGATGGAAACCATATTTTTTTACCATCACTGCTACTACTGCATGGTTAGCTTTAGGTTTTTTTTTACAAGGAGATTCAGAACCTTCTCAAAGTGAACAAATAATTGGAATTTCTGGTCTTTTTTTCATATCAATAGTTTCGGTTATAGAAGCCAACTTGGCTTTCAAAAAAGCAAGTATTAAAACAAAAGCTGAAAAAGAAAAAATAATTTCCTCTAACAAAAAAGGATGGTTTAATTAATTCTAAAAATTAGATCTAAAAAAAATTTAATTAGTTCTCAGTTTCTTAATTTAATTAAAAAATTACCATAAATATTTTTTAAGATAAATTTAAAAAAAATTATTTTTTTTTAGGTATAAAAAAATAAAATTTCCTTTTCTTTGAGACCTTCCCATCCTGAGTCAATTAATAATTGATTCAATGTTTCTTTATCAAAATGCTTAGAACCAGTCTTAACACATCTATTTCTCATTGATTTTTTAACCCCACTCCTTTGTCTTTTATTCTCCTCATCCATAATTCTGTTATATAGTTCTAGCATTTTTGGAGGAATTGGAGTGCCGTCAAGATCAACTCCATTTTGAATAGCAAGATCAACAGCCTGCATTCCCATTTTCTTCATAAATTAAACAAAATCTGGAACTATAATAAAATAAAACTTATTAATCTATAATTCTGTGAATAAAAATTTATTGATTTTGAATTAACTTAAGAACTCTAATTGCCTCTTTGATGTGTTCAGGACCATTCAATAAATCTCTAAAAACATGCCTAACTGTACCTTTTCGATCAATAACATAAGTTACCCTACCATCCATAAAACCTAATACTCTAGGTACTTTAAAAGTTTTCCTTAAAGAGTCATTTGTATCACAAAGTAAAGGATACTGTAACTTATTTTTATTGGCAAATGCCAAATGACTTGAAGTACTGCCATTACTTACTCCCCAAACTTGCGCACCTAAGACCTTAAATAAGTCATACTTATCTCTAAATCCGCAGACTTCTATGGTGCATCCAGGTGTGTCATCTTTTGGATAAAAAAATAAAACCAAAGGATTTTTTAATCCTTTATTTGTTCTTTTAATTCCATTTTGATCCAGTAAAGAAAATTCTGGAATTTTATCTCCTATCTGCACAATAATTATTATAAAATTTTATTTTAAGTATAAACCTCATTTTTTTGTGGCCAAATCTTGATTAAGCTCCATAAAAGATAGAAAAAGATAAAGATAATCAAAAAAAACTAACAAAGATAAAAAAATTAGAATAAATATTTTGGTAAGAAACTATTGATTTACCATTAATAAAAATTTATAAGCACAAATTATTTGGCTAATTGATAGGATGCGAAAAAAATTTATCTTAGTGCTAGATTTTTTAATATTGATTTTATTAAATTGCTTAGGTTTTAATTTTTTAGAGTAAGATCTTGAAGGTATTTCTTTGAAATAGTTTCACCAAGAGGGGCTATTTTTAGTCCCTTCTCCCCTATAGAACGTCTTAGATTGACAATCGGTATAAAATAAGATTAATTACTACCATTTTTGATGCAAAAAAGATTTATATCAGAAGGAATGATTTCTCATCTTATTTATTTGATCAGTTAATGAATATTTCACCTCATCTGTTAATTGATGCTGTAATTCTTAGTACTGCTTTAACAATAACCTTAGTATTAAGATCGAAAGGTAATGCTGCCAGAAAAGAAAAAGGAAGTAAATGATTGCAGAAAAGAATATACTCACATCAACCACAAAGCAACTCCACTAGAGTATTAATACCCTGTGAATTTCAAGAAAAAAGGAGGATAATAAAGTAGTAGAGAAAAAGGAGGTTTTATGAAACTCACTTCTCCGTTCATCGCTCTAAAAAATGCAACTTCAGATATGTGGAGAATGCATGATTTCAATTATCAACCACACAAAAAAGAAGAACGAGAATATTGGGATCAAGAATGCATCGCACATCCAACCAATAATCATTGCAAAATTTATTGTGATTAATATTTGGTCTTTTTTAGGTATTCTTACGCTTGATTTTTATATTTAATCCGTCAAAGCTCATTTAGTACAAAAGGAGAAAAAGTAAATGACAAATTTAACTTTGGAGATTGTTTTTTGGGCAATCTTAATCTCGTATTTAGGATTAACTGATCAAATTATAAAATCTAAATCTCTTCCATTAAGTATTTTCTACGATGTTTTTATTTGAGAATTTGATTTGAATTAGGAAAGATATAGATGTTTTTATGGAAAAATCATTTCTAAATTTCATTTATTGGATCTTAGTAAAATCAGCTGAAAGCTATTATGGTGATTCAATGAAAACGGAAGTCCCATACACTCCCTATTTTTAGATTTGGTAGACGTTAACTTTTATAATTTGAACTCTAGTTTTAGGGTTATTAGTTTGTAATTAATTTATCAAACAATACAATATGGGTTGCTTATAGATTGACTACAAAATAATTTATTACGTTGAATTTCTTTTACTGATTGTGAATAAATATTAGCTGTAAAGATAGCTCCAAAATTAACTAAAAAAAGTTAATAGAAGAAGCTCAATTACGATGTTGGTCATAATATTTACCTCCTTAAATTTTTATTAAAAACCTAAAACTTCAAAATTCTTTGGTAATGGTCTAAGTTCACAATTATCAAAGCATTCTTCTAAAGACTTTCCAGAATTACTCTTAAGTTCGCAACTACGAAGACAATCATAAAAGGCATACTTAGGATCTAATTCATTTTTAAATTGTTTATTTCTAAATGTATTCATGATAAAACTCCCTTTGATTTTTTTTCAAGTTGATTAATTAATTTATCCAACCAAAGAGTGTTAATGATCTTTTTTGTGTTTTTAAAGTATTTAATTTTGAACGTACTCATGAAGTTATACCTCAATCAGTGAATCTAAATTAGAGGTGATAATTGAAACTTACTAGAGCAAAAATACTGATTATGAATATAGTGAAATATTTAAAACCGTTGAAAAATAATTAATGTATTAGTTTTAAGTCTTAAAACTCTTGATTCTTATTTATGAGTGATACTAGAAAAACAATAGGAAAAGTAAGATATTTAGGAACTGCGAAAATCCAATAAAATTAAAATAAAAAATGTATTCTTTATCTGCCTTAATATATTCTTAATTGAGAGGAAACTAACTGATGATCAAATGGGATTTATGCAATTGGTTATTTGAGATTATGACCTAAGACAAGTTGAGGAGGTTTCCTTTTTTAATTGCTAATTTGAATTTATTGCAAACGAAAGGGCAATTAGCTCCTTCTCACCCAATAAGGAGATCCACTAAACCAATCAGCAAGATCATCATTTTTAGGATCGAAATGATTTTCAGTTTCTAAACCATCAAGGCTAAGATTCTGTATTAGTCCATTTATTCCCTCAGATTTTTGTTCGCCATATCTCCTTTGAAAAACTAAATTATCAAATCATTTAAAGCATCCAAGTATTATTACTTATGTGTTGAGTTGCCTACTTAATTAGTAATTAACTCTAGGCAAGGAGTATAAGTTAACTATGGACAAAGAACATTTAATTGATTTGATATCCAATAGTATGATTTTTGAGATTAAGGATCTCGAAACTTATCAGAAAAAATTCAATGCTGAAAATTATTTAAATAATCGAAATTTAAATCAGTTGCGAATAATTTCTAAAGAATTTATTTTGTAAATCATGTTATTATTATTAAATCTCAGGTAGAGATAAGAAACAGAAATATTGACCAAGCTAAAGAACTTATGAAAAAGAGTACTAACTGCAAGAGTCAAATACTTTATTGTAATTAAGTTGTTAGATCTATCCAATATAAAAAGTTTAAGATTTAACTTACTTATCAAGCCTGTGAATATGAAATTAAAAAACTAACCAATGACAAAATTAACCAAGAAATATGCTGAATTATTACATCAAGCATCTATCGCAACTGGAAGAAAAGAAGCAGTAGGTTTATTGCATAAGGCAGCAAAACTTCAAACTAAACTAGATGAACATTCTAAGAACTAATTTCCTTTGATTGACAGTCGATCTAAACTAAGGAGCAATTAGCTCCTTTTTTAGTATGAAGTTAAAAAATATTTTAAAAACTACTGGGAGTCTTCATATCCTATTGGGATTATTAATTATTTTCCTACTTATTTTTTCTGTGGAAACTATCGCAGGCAATGCTTCAAGTGAAACATTGCTTCTTGTAAGAGGGACTGCAGATGTTGTAGCAGCTAGTAATTTAGGGATAGGTTTCTTATTGATTATTTGCAGCTCTATCAAAGATAAAAAATCTTTAAAAAAAGTTTTATCAGGTGAACTAGCTTTAATGGCTTGTTTATTAGCAGTAGCCTTATTCAATACTTTTAATGCTGGAACAATTGTTGATGGAGGTCCTCCACCTCCTTTTTGGGTTGTTTTAATAGTGAACCCTATATTATGTACTTATGGATTAGTTAAAAGGAAAAAATTAAACATTTAATTTTATGTTTCCCTTTTGTGGCTTTAATATGGGGTTGTGCCAATACCAGGAAGATTTATCAAGAAGCAATTAAATAATTTAATAGCAAAGCACGCTATCTGCTTTAATTGATTCTTCAACTAGAACATCTGGCATAACAAACTCTGCTGTATATCCATCTAGAAGCTTCTCATCATAACCCATAGATTTAGCAGACATTCCTAAGACATATATGGTAACTTTTGAATTCTTTAAATTTTGAAGATGTTCGTATAAATCTCCAGTACCTTGACCAACTATTTCACCAGCTTTTTTGCAATTTAATATTTGTACTCCGTCTCCTGCCAGAAAAAGAGTTACTTTATGATCGTTTTTTTCTGCAGTAAGTGCAACCAATAAACCTAAAGTTATTTTATTTTTGAATTCTAAACCGCTGTAAATATTAACTAACACTGTATTGTCGGTAATGATAGACATTTAATCCTCCCTAAATTTTGTTTTTATATCCTAAATAAAATCTATTTTCATTAGCTGTTTTTTTATGAAACGCTTACTACTTGCATAGCTAAAAGCTAGTAATTGATTGTGGATCTACATTAGAGAGTAAACAATCCTCTTTTTTTTTATGAGAAACAAATATAAAAGATCAGCTTTTTTTGATATTTCTGATGACATTTTCTATCGAATATCATTAATAGGATTTTTAGTTGTTTTTAGCTCAATGGTATTTTTCCTAACGAAATATAGAGAAAAAAAAGTTAATAATATAAGTAAGAATTCCATAACTGAACTAATTACTTTTTTAAAGTTTTAATGCAACGATTTATAATTTCGCCATTGTTTGCTTTATCTAGGTTTTTTATAAATATTTACGGAATATTTTTAAAGTTTTTTCTTCAATTAAATGGTGGTTATTGGTCAAGAATTGGTTTAACCGAAAATATTACAGAGGAAAGAATTAAAAAAAGAAGATTATATATCTTGCCTTTTTATATTCTTCTGGCTTTATTGTTTGGGTTAATATCTTCTCTATATTGGTATTTTGTTATTCTCCATGTACCACTTTCAATAGAAAGATATTTAAGTCCATTGAATAACAATATTGCTTTAATAATTGCTTTTGCTACTTTCTTTGGTTGGCTTTATATTCTTTGTAAAACAAAATAAAATAAATGCTTACTAAGAGATGATGTAGTCCGAGGATTAAAGATTTAATTAATCATGATTAAATCAATCTTAAGGATTCATGCAAAATATCTGAGACCGACTTAATTTATTTGTACGGCAGTCCTGGTGATCGACTCTACCAAGGTTGACCAACTAGATCTTCACTAACCAATGGTCTGCAACACCAAGGTAAATTAAATTATCTAACCTTTACGGAAAGAAATTTAAGTGATCAGAAATTAAACTCTCGGGATTAATTCTGAACTATCTTAAAAATAAAGTCGTTTGTAAAGCATGAAGAAGTGAGTTATCACTTTTACTTACAAAACTCATTTTTAAGAAAATTCTTAATCTGATTATTAAATAGATCTCCTCTCTGTCGTCAACATTTAAAAAAGACCTGTAAAATGGTCTTTTTTTATGTCTTAAATTTTATTGATTGACTGTTAATCTACAAATAACTAAATATTTTTTATCTCGCTCTTTAGAGATCAGTTAATGCTTTTTCAAAAGTAGAAAAGAAAGTACAAATGCTATTCAATACAACCAACAAAAGAACTACTGATCTTCCATGTTGACTTAATTGAAGTGATCTTTGAGTCATACTCTTAATAATCTTCGTTGTAATCGGATGGACTACCAGTTAAAGAACAAACAACTGATTCCTCTTTTTTCATTTCTTTTATTTCCATTATTGGTCTGCCCATTTTCTTAAGAACATCAATATCTTCTTTAGTCTGACAGCGAGCAATTATGTTTCCTTTTTGATCAAAGCAACTGTAGTAAGTCATTTTATTAAATGTAATTAAAAGTTTATGGTTGATTTCAGTTGTAGCAACGCAACCGACTCATGACAACCATATTTCCAGTATAGGTCAGCCATAGATTTAAATGGCTAAAAAAACATACCTCTTTCCGTACCTAAATGTTCCTCAAACCGCACACATTAGATACGCAGTGTTTTAGTCAAATCAATTAGAACAAATAGGTAGTTAAACGAATATACAAAGGAGGATTTATGAGTGGAGATTTTGAGACTCTTGAAATTAATCAACCAAAAATTACATATTTAAAACCAGAAGACAAGACAGAATGGTTAGACAAATTAATTAATAATATTGAGGACATGAAGAACAAGATATCAAAAGATTCCTAGAAATTTAAGAAAAAAACTTTTTTATTAGATCTTAAGTTTGAATGAGAAGCAATTCAAAAAAGAATTTAAATTTTGTATTTAAGGTAACCGCTTTTATGTGAGGATTATTCAGAATAAGAGTCCGACTATTTTGTTATGCAAAAAAATTTAGATGAAAATTCTTATAAAAAAAGAATTGAAAATATAGAAAAAGGAAAATCTTATTTAAAAAGTAATGGATTTTTTAAATCAAAATCTAATCTATTCGAAGACATACAGAAATTTATTTATAAAAGGTAATTTAAAAAAAATTTTTTACTTTTGATTAATTAAATCTCTCCATAAGCAAGCCATCACATAAAAGAAAGAAAGACTTGAAAAAATTAGGAGAAAAAAAGAATGGGTCAATTTTCTATAACTAAATTAATCCCAATAATCCTGCAGTAAAGCCAACAGCAGCAAAGAAAATGAACTCGATTAAATCTCTTGGGGCAGAGTTCATAAAAAAACTGATTTGAGTCATAATTTTATGACTTGAGAGAATCGCTTAAATCAAACTTTTCAGTCTTTTCAATTTGACACTCAGTATCATCTTCAGCACATTTGATTTCAACTTTTTTGTTCATGTGGCTACTACAACCACCTGCTATAACTGGTAAACCGGTCGTAGCCGTAAAACCAGTTAAACATGCAAAAGCTATATAAGGAAAAAGTCTTTTCATTTAATTGTTACTTTATGTAAACTTATTATGTTACATAAAAAGCTCAAGTGTGAGTAGCTGATAATTCGCGTGCACCCTATACCAACCCTCACTTCCCTAAATAGAAACTTTGATGGATAATGAATTTATATTTGAACGAGTTATTCTAACTTCATTCGAACCTGAAATTTTCGCCGAGATCTGATGGTACAAAAGGAGCCTAGCTTCTGGCCAATGAAAAGCATGCGCGTCTAGCCATACCGAGGATCTCAAGGATTCGTAATTTTTTATCCAAACTTTATCCAAACTTTTTTAAATTTAAAATTAATACCTTTAAAGATATTTTTCTGGTCATTTTTTTTACTTTGAGAATTTTTTTTGATCCTTAATCCGTACAATTTTGTTCCTCTAACCGCACACATAAAACTTGAGATTAACTATTCAAATGAATTAGAACATAAGTGTAGTCAAAAGGTAAGTCTTATGGCATTAAACGACACATTCACCATCCAAGAGATGGACTTGGATACAAAAGATCTTTCATACGATATTAGGGCGAAAGAACTTGAAGCTTACTGGAATAAAGAATGCGAAAAGCATCCTAGTAATAACCATTGCAAAATTTTTTGCGATTAATACTCGAACTTTTTAAGTATTCTTACGCTTGATTTTTATATATCATCCGTACTAAAAAATAGTCAGATAGAAAGGAGGAAAACAGATGACTAATTTAACTATAGAGATTCTATTTTGGGCAATTCTAGTTACTTATCTAGGATTAAGATTTTCTAAAACCTGGGATGGCTTCAAAAAACAGTATTAATTAGGAGCGAAAAATGAAACTTCAAACACAATTCACAGTTCCAAACAAAGGTCTGCAAGATCTAGATTATGTCAATAAAGTAGAAGTTTTAGAAGAAACTTTTAAGAGAGAATGTCAAGATTACCCAACTAAAGAAGATTGTTTAGTTTGTTGTAACTGACTTATTCATTAATCGGTTTTCATAGCTTATAAATTTTAAAAATATTCATAAATTTTTAAGGAGAGGTTTAACTATGAAATTAAAATTCATGCCAACAGCAATTTTTAGAGAGACTCCAAAAGTGACATTCTTTGATGCTGGATTGAGGGCATCTAATGGTTGTGATGTGGTAATTCATTCTGAAGAAGCTATATCTCCTCCAGATGATTTTAAAGATGAACAATATTATGTTCACAATCATCAAATTGATCACAACTTAGTTATTACTGGGGAAAGAACATTTGTTTTAATAAATCCTGCATGGGATGAACCTCATCATGTGATTTATTTAAATAGATCTATGGGAGCATTAGAAATTCCTGTTGGAACTTATCACAGATCAATCTCAGGCAAAGAAGGTAGTATCGTTTTAAATCAACCCACAAGAGATAAATTTTTTGATCCAGCTAAAGAATTTATCCCACAAAAATTAGACCAAATAAGTTTTAAAAAGGCAAGAAAAACTCCACCTGTTTATTGGTTTTGGGAAAATAATCAAATTAAGAGAGTTGGGTTTCATCCCCTAGAACGAAAAATTAAGACGTTTACTTAATATGAACAAAACACAAAAAGGTATTTCAACCAAAATTAATAATTCAAAAAATCTGAATTTAATTATTAATTCTGATTCGTATAAATTGGCTTGTGAAGATATTGGTTTGCTCAACAGAAACGAAATGCGCGGAGTCAGAATGATGCTTGAAATTACTAAACCAGATTTAATCCTAGAAGAAAATAAAATCCTTTCAACCATAATAATTTTTGGAGGCGCAAGTGTTGCAGAAGAATCAAAAACAAAAGAGAAAATTGACGATATAAAAAAATTAATTAAAAAAAATCCTTCATCGGTTTTGCTTAAACGAAATTTAAATAGGTTAGAAAATTTGCTATCAATGAGTCACTATTATCAATCCGCAAGGGATTTTTCTAAACTTGCTTCAATTAATAATCAAAGTAAATCCTGTAATTCTCATGTGATTGTGACTGGTGGGGGTCCAGGGATTATGGAAGCTGCTAATAGAGGTGCGTTTGAAGCAAATTGTAAATCTATAGGGTTAAATATCAGTCTTCCCAATGAACAAATCCCCAATGCTTTTATAACTCCAGGTCTATGCTTTAAATTTAATTATTTTGCATTAAGAAAGATCCATTTCGTCATGCGATCAATAGGTGCTGTATTTTTTCCTGGGGGTTTTGGAACATTAGATGAATTATTTGAACTATTAACACTTCGTCAAACAGGAATGAAAAACAAAATTCCAATAATACTTTTTGGAAGAGAATATTGGGATAAGATAATTAACTTCGAATATCTAGCTGATCTTGGATTAATTTCAGATGAGCACTTAAATCTTTTTGAATATGCAGACACTGCATCAGAAGCATGGGAAATTATCAAATCATCAAATATCTCAGATTAGGATAGGTATCCAAAAAATAATGAAGTTTCCCCACACTACCCATCACTTTCCTAAATAGTAACTTTTATGGATAATAAAAATTTAAATTAGATTCCGATTTTAGCAAAATTCTAGCAAAACTAATAAATATAAAGTCATTTTCTGAGGTAAAGATTTAGGATAATTTTTGATTTACAGTCGATCTAACCTCGACACTACTTTTTTAGATAAAGTACCTATTTTTTCTTATTTATTTAAAGGTTATTCTTTTGAGCAAATAACAGGATTAAAACAATGATGAAACTTGCAATCATTTTTTTACCAATTTTATTTGCAGTTATTTGGGCTGCTTTTATAGGGTTAAGAATAAATAAAGTAGAAACTAGAGATGGAAAAAGAAAATTAATTAATTACTAATTGATTAATTGTTTTTTTATGAAGAGACTTATTAATTCATGTAACTTTCCTAATTTGGAACTTTGATGGATAATAAATTTATACCCATAAAAGTTTGGATAACACCTCCTCCAAGACTTAAAAATCGCCAAGATACCTTAATATTACTGAAGAAAAGTTTTGGCTAATGAAAATTGAGCGTGTCTAGCTATTACTGGGATCTCAAGGAATCGATATTTTTTACTCAAACTTTACTCAAACTTTTACAGAGTAAAAAACTAACCGATATTGAGTTCGGTTCGAAGTAAGAAAACCCTGAAACTATTAATCTCTTTTGATGAATAGTCTTCAAATGACAAAGACACAAAGCACAAAAACTACATTAAGTAGCAAGCTAAGTGTCTTGGAAGTAATCTGCATTAATTAAAAAGGTTTTGTACTCGTGTGTAGGAGTGCGGGGTTAACCTCGAAACCGCTAGGCTCAAGTCCTTACGAAAAGGACAAGTCCTTAGACCACTTATACCGATAAAATATATTCATGACAAGTTTAGGTAACTTGATTTAGCAAACTTATAAGTTTGCTATTTATCTAAGTATTTTTACTTATATGTTGAGTTGAAGACTTTAAATAATAAATGTTTGTTTTGGATCTATATATTAATTATGGACAAAGAACATTTAATTGATTTAATATCTAGCAGCATTATTTCTGAGATTAAAGATCTCGAAATTAATGAGGAAAAATTTATTGAAAATAATTATTTAAATAATCTGAATTTAAATCAGCTTAGAATAATTTCTAAAGAATTTATTTTGTAATTTTAATTGAATTGATATAAATAAATGGGATTATCTTTACTATCAATTGAACTTTACTAAGTTAATACATTTTTTATTATGAATGATTCAGAAGAATTTAAACCTAGCCTTAAACAAATAAATGAGGATATAAGACCTACATGGGAAGATATCAAAAAACAATCAGAAGTTTTAGTTAACAAACTTGGTTGTCCTAGATCATTTGTTGGAGGGATGCTTCATGCAATAGCAAGCGACTTCTCTGATATGAAAACTTGGGAATAAATGAAAAACTTATTACTTGCACCACTTTTCAAACTATTCAAAAAAGCAATTTCCTCGCATCACTAAATCAAAACTCGTGCCCTGTTTTAGATGCTGAAAACATAAAAAAGCAAGAACAGAAAGAAGCTATTGAAAGGTTGTACCCATGATTTAAAAGGTATAGCTATTTCAATTAATAAATAGTGGAAGACAAGATATCCAGAGTTCAAAATGAGAATAGTTTCTAAAAAAGAATTCGAATATATAAAAATGCAAGAGCAGCAACAGCAGCAATAAAATTAATCTTTGGTAAATTTTGATGCTGAACTTTTTTTCTATTCAGCTAATATAATTTCATCACATTAATGAACAAATGAATTCTGCATTTACAAAAGTCTCAAATTTGAAAGTTAACAGGGCTTCTAAAATAGCTATTACTCTCGCATCATCCACTTTCTTTTTATACGCATTAGGTCAAGCACCTATTTTCAAAAATATTCTTGCAGGTGCCTTTTCTTGTTCTGGCTAAATAAAATGTTTGTTTACAAGAAATTCTGAGAATCTAGAATACATACTGATTGACAGTCGATCTAAACTAAGGGGCAATTAGCTCCTTATTAAGACAATTAAAAAAATATTTAATTCATCAAAACTGTTTCAACCCCCCCTTACCCACCATCACTTTCCTACATAGAAAATTTGATGGATAATAAACATATAAATCAAATTCTGATTCTAGCAAAATTCTAGCAGATTAATTCCTCTAAATCCCCTGATATGACTGAAGAAAAGTTTTGGCTTATGGAAAATGAGCGAGATACATTTTGCTAGTCATATCAATGGTTTTATTTTTTATCAAAAATTCTATTCGAACCTCATTCGAACTTTTTATTGATTGATAGTCGATCTAAAATGATGAAATCTTTGATCGTCAACGTCCGCCATTAAATCATATTCTTTTAAATTTTTTGTAATCCACTTATATTCAATATCATTTATTAAATAAGCTAAATATTTTTCTAAAAAATTTATATTGATTTTTAGGTTCATTAATATCCTTTATTTATTAATAGCTAATAATTCGCGTTCTAACTTGTTTTAATGAACGTACTCATCACAGATAGAAAAAAAAGCTCGCTTATATCCCTAAAAGCAAGCTCTCATGACGATTTAATTTTAAATATTTATGCTGGTAATTTACAATCAAGTTCTATTATCCCTTCATCCATAAGGCGACCAATCTTTAAAACTAGTGCCATATCTAATCTTGAAAATTCTGATTGATGATCTGAAATCCAATCCAATTAGGATAAAGTTATTGATCTAGTTGCATTAACTAGGAGAAAAAGAATACCTAAATTCATTTTTTTTAATTAGTTGCTTTTTTTCCTTTAGCTATCATTACCACTGGCACTAATAGATATGTAAAGAAGGAGATTAAGAAAATGTCTATATTCATTTTAAAAAATACCTGGAATGATCCAGCCAAAAAGACCGTAGTTGACAACCATTGCGAATAAACCCATCATTGCCATTCTTCCATTGGTTCTCTCGGCATTTTGCCAATAAGTTGGTTTTGAGTTTTCCATTTTTTACTTGTTCGTTAATAAGAGTGATTAAAATTTTTATTTTGCGTAAGCAATACTTGGTGATATCGCAGTAGTTATTATTGCAATGCCAAATATTGATATGGCAATTAGAAATGTTTTCATAAAAGTCCTACCTTTCCTGCTGTAATACCCACAGTAAGAAAGAAACCAAACTCTAAAAGGTCTTTAGCACTTGAAGGGACTGAGTTAAATAAAGATGAGATGAAAATCATTTTGATATATATCTTCTAAGCTCCTTGGGGAACATAGTTATACATCGGGGCGATTAATCCACCGCCATCATCATCGTCGTCGTCATCATTCCATGGCAAATCACTCAACATAAATGCACTAACGATAAATACTGTTATGACTGGCATAAAAGGAAAAAGTATAGTGTTAATCGAAGTGTTAATTCCTGCCTCAAGCATTACACAAAGCCAGGAATAATTTGACCTGTTGTTAGATAAGCACCAACAAGAGCAATAAAGCCCATCATTGCAAATCTGCCGTTAAGCTTCTCAGCTATAACCTTTTCCTTCTCAACTGTTTTTGTGTTTTTCATTAGAACCAACCAGGAATAATTTGACCAGTTGTTACGTATGCGCCAACAGCTGCAACGAAACCGAGCATTGCTGCCCAACCGTTAAATCTTTCTGCTTCAGGAGTCATTTTTATAAAGAGAAATTTATGTAAACTAATGTAACACAAATATTTCTATATGTAAAGAAATTGGTCTTTTATGCTTAAATTTATATTAAATCTATACATTAATGTTACATAAATGTATTTTATTACGTATCTACACAAAAATATTTTAAAAGGTTTAGGTCAAGTAGTTTTATAAGACTTCAATTGACAGTCGATCTAACATAGAGGGATAAAACCCTTTTTTAATGGAATTATTTATAGCTTTAGGATTACCAATAGTTCTATTAGTTGGATTAACCCTCTTTTTTATGTCAGATGGCATTCCAAGTTGGGTTCAACAATTTAATAGAAATAGTTCAACTCTTTGGAACTTTGGTATTGTTGCAATGGGAACTATGACGGTAATAATTTACCTTGCTAGAAGGTAAGATTATTACAATGACTGAGATCTCAAGGATTCATTATTTTTTACTCAAACATTAGTCAAACTTTTATATTGCTTAACCTGATCTAAATTTTTATATAAAACTAAAATAATCCACAAGTTCTTTTTTAGACTCTCTAGTTATTTAATTTATAGTTCGTCTTAATAGTTTTTATTATTGAATCTTGTGGTTCTTCACTTGGAAAACAATTAATAATTCTATATTTTCCGCCTTTCTTATCAGTCTCTACAACTGTAAATTCCACATACTTACCTATTCCATCTTTTAAATCCTTAACTTCAGTATTTATTATCTCTTCATTTTCATTTTCAACAATACGAGATTTCCCTCCGCAACTAATTAATGCATTATCTTTGGTAAGGAAAAAATCTTTATCATTACTGCATGAGGACAGAAAAGATAAAGAAAATACTATTAAAAAAAGTTTTTTCATAGTCAAAAGTTTTTATACATAATTAACTTATAAGGCAATTTTATTAAGTAGAAGTTAAACATTTTTTTGCTTAAAATAATTAAAAAAATTTGAATGTCAATTAATTATTAAAAAAATTTTAGCTACCTATCTTTATTTACTAATGCTAATCAAAATTTATACATTACTTAAATTTAATTTAACCCTAGAGAACAATTTTTAAATTAGTTATCACTTTTATGTTGTGGCTGATTTTAATGATGTTGTTTCAAGAAGAAAATTTTTGCAAGGTTCATTTGCTTTAGGCTCTGGAGCATTTATAGCTGCGACAATTGGTCCTGCGAAAGCAACTAGTTTCTTAAGTGGTTTTAATGGTATAAGTTTCAATCCTGTGCCAGCTAATGGTAAAGATACAATTACTCTTCCAAAAGGATTTAGTTGGCATAAAGTTGCATCATGGGGTGATCCATTATGGAGCGGAGTTGATGATTTTGATCAAATAACACGAGGAACAGGAGAATCTCAGGAAGGGTCTTTTGGGGATAATAATGATGGCATGAGCCTCTTTGATATTGAGGGGAAATCAATTCTTGCAGTCAATAATGAATATTGTAATAGGAAAATAATTTATGGAAATAGAGCTAGCGGATTACCAGAAACATCTGATGACGTACGCAAAGGAATTGCTTCGCATGGAGTTTCTATTTTTGAAATAGAAAAGAAATTAGGAAAATGGAAAATAAAAAAAGATTCACTTTACAACAGAAAAATTACAGGTGATACCAAAATAGCTTTAGATGGACCAGCAGCTGGGTTCTATTTAATGAAAACTGATGAGGATCTAACCGGAAAAGTTGCAAAAGGTACTTTCAATAATTGTGGGAACGGCAGAACTCCATGGGGAACTTATCTAGCTTGCGAGGAAAATTTTCATGGTTACTTTTCTTCACCTTCCAATCCATCCGCCTCTATTCCCCCAGAGCAAGCAAGATATGGTCTAAAGACAAAAGACAAAGGTTATAACTGGGTTATGAATCAAGATAGATTTGATTTAGTTAAGAATCCAAACGAAGTTAATAGGCACGGATACATAACTGAAATTGACCCTTCAAAGCCACAATCAATGCCAAGGAAACATACTGCAATGGGTAGGTTTAAGCATGAGAATTGTGAAGTATCTATTTCTAAAAATGGACAAGTTGTTGCTTATATGGGAGATGATGAACGAGGTGAGCATCTATATAAGTTCGTATCCAAAGGAAAATATAAAAAAGGTGCTTCTTCTAACTACGATTTATTAACTGAGGGAGAGTTATTTGTTGCTGTTTTTAATGATGATGGAACAGGTAAATGGATAAATTTAAAAGAATCTGGAATGAGTGAGCCTGAAATCGCAATTTTCACACGACTCGCAGCTACTAAAGTTGGAGCTACAACTATGGATAGACCTGAGTGGGTCGCTGTTAATCCCAAAAAAGTAGAAGCATACTGTGCCTTAACCAATAACAAAAATAGAGGAGTTAAAGATAATCAACCAATTAACGCAGTAAATCCAAGAGAAAATAATCCTTACGGACAGATAGTTAGATGGACACCTAGCAATTCAGATCATGCATCAGTAGATTTCAAATGGGATCTTTTTGTAATGGCTGGAAATCCTGAAACAGCAGAAGGATTATACAAAGGTTCAGAAAATATAAACAAAGATAATATGTTTAATTCGCCTGATGGGATCGCCTTTGACTCTAAAGGCAATTTGTGGATTCAGACAGATGGTAAATATAGTAATTCTGGAAAATTTGCAGGAATGGGAAATAATCAAATGCTTTGTGCAAATCCAAGGACAGGAGAAATTAGTAGATTTCTTGTTGGTCCTAAGGAATGTGAAATTACTGGCATAACTTGGAGTTCTGATAAGAAGACAATGTTTGTAGGTGTACAACATCCTGGAGAAAAAAATCCAGATAGTTGTCATTTCCCTGATGGAGGTAATAGCGTTCCAAGGTCTACAGTTATTGCCATCACAAGAAATAATGGAAGAGCAATTGGATAATGTATAAAACAAAAAAATTAGGCTGATAACATGAATATATTTGGTGTTGGAATTCCAGAAATTGCTGTAATTTTTGTTTTAGCTCTTTTAATATTTGGACCTAAAAAGCTACCAGAACTAGGACGTTCAATTGGAAAAACATTGAAAAGCTTGCAACAAGCTTCTGGAGAGTTTCAAAAAGAAATTGAGAAGGCAGTTAAAGAAACTGACGAAGAAGTAATAAATGATGGTTCTGAAGTTTTTTCAGACAATAGTTTAATAACTGCCAATATTGATGAGGATGAAGATGATGACGATTAAAGTCAATTAAATCGTTTTTTTAAGATACATTAGCCATCTAACCAAAATAGTTTTCATCATTTTCCTCAATACTTGTTTCGACCCATTCAGGCGGATAGTCGCCAAGTTTGACATATTGATAAAGCTTATCTAGATCTGGATCGTAATAAGTGTCATTGATTTTTGGATCTTTGATTACTTTACTTGGATGCATAAATAAAATCTGATTTATAAAAGTGAATTTTTAAAATCATTTATTGCTTTAAATGGTTTGTCTTCAATATTTAAGGCGTGAAAATAAAGAAGACTTTTAAAAGTTAAGATGCCAAGATTAAGGAAAAATTAATTAAAAAATAAATTTGTTTAAAACAATTTCACTCATAATTGTTTAGCAAGTAATCCCTAAAAAGAAATTTTATCTAAAGACAAAATATCTTGTACTTTAACCGTATTTAGCTGATCATTATTTTCTAGATTTTTATACAATCTTCTTGATTGGGGTGATTTAAGTGCGTTATTGTAATTTTCAATAAATTCCGAATCATCCAAAATAGATTTATCTTTACTTTTGAATCTTTCTTTCTGGATATTTTTTAAATTTCCAATCTCTTTTGTTTGAGCATCACGATTGCGTGGAGGAAAATTTTCTAATTTCATTATTAAATTTTGTTTTTTATATCTCCAAACCTTAAAGCGTTAAAGTAATGCAGATTCCTGAATTTTAATTTCCACTGTTTAAGAGAGATTTAAGTTGGCAATAAATTTTTTTTAAACAACTTTAATTGATCAAAACTGTTTTAACCCCCCTTACCCATTATCACTTTCCTAAAAAGGAAATTTGATGGATAATGAACCTAGAATTGAGCATTTTCAGTATTCTGTTCACACACCGTTCACACATTGTAATTTTCTTATAACTAATTGATATGACTGAAATTAATTACTGGCTAATGAAAAGTGAGCCAGTCTGATTTCAGAGTGGATCTCAAGGATTTGTGATTTTTTACCCAAACTTTACCCAAACTTTTAAACTTTTAAACTTTTAAAAATTATCCGAATTCCCTAATCATTTTTTGATTTTAAAATAATATTTTATTTTTTCTTATTCGTATCTTATTTAATTCTTAAAGAAGAGTTCATTAAATCTTTTAATATGAAATTAGCTTCTATATTTTCCTCACACGAAATAGAGAAGCTTTTTCTTTTTGAAATAAATTTGGTATGACTTATTTTGCAGAGCCAAATTACATAGAATATGACCTTTGGTTTGATTCAAATATTAATGCAGTTGATTTAATTAACTATTCAGATGAAAATGAATTTTGTAATTTTACGCATAAAAAATTCCATAAGATATCAAGTTTAAATTTAGTTATTGGTTCCTCAAAATATAAACAAATGATGATTTTTTCTTTTTTCTAATTTCTATGAAAAAATTATTATACATTTTTCTAGTGTTGATGTTTTTTTTCACTGGAAATTTATACTCATGGGAAAAAGTACTTGTTCCAGACTATGTAGATAAAAAAACAAAATCTCCTTGGAATTTTTCTGAGGACTTTGAAAATCAAGAAGAAGGAAAATTAAAACTCAACAAATTTACAATCAACGATAAGGGAGCAGGTTTAAAACCATTTAGAATTAAAAAAGATCCTGATGGCAATAAGTATCTTGAAGTTACAGTGAAACATGGATGGAATATTGATAAAAAAGGAGGAGGAAAGGAAAAAACTGAAAGAGCAGAATTTCAGACAAGGCAAAAAAAAACTTTAAATAAAGAAATATGGATTAGTTTTAAAACAAGACTACCTAAAGATTTTACCCATATAGACGACAGGGTATTATTTTTTCAATTCAAAAACCAGCATGATCCTATGAAAAGGAGTCCTCTTTTAGGAATCAGGTTTTATAAAAATGGAAATAGTTTAAAAATAGGGGGAGATACCGGAGGAAATGCAAGTAAATCTAGGAGTAAGGAGGAAAATTATATTCACGCCATCGGAGCAAAGTATAAAAACACAGGGGGAGATTGGTTTGTCAGATGGGAAAAAGATAGAGAGGAAGATAAAATCAGGGATGAAGATGATTTCAAACTCACACCAAACAAACCATTTAGTGTGACTCCATTAGGTGAATGGAGCACATATAAGATTGGAATCTTTAATACAAAGGATGATGATGGTTTTGTCCAAGTTTATAAAGATAACGAATTAATATTCGATTATGAAGGTGTCACCTATGATTGGAGTGGTGGACGTTATACAGGAAGTTATATCAGAATCGGTATCTATCGAGATAAAAAATTTGGAATTGAATACCCCGATCAATCTATCCATTTTGATGATTTTATTGTCGTCTCAGATGAAAAAACTTTAGACCAATTGATCAGAAAAAATAAAAAAACCTAGGGGACCAGAAAATTTGATCTCTTACAACAAGTGATTAAGTTGCAGCATCTTTTTTCGCCCATGTTTTATGTTTTCGGTCTAGATCAGAAACTAAATTTCTTTGATATGTCAACTTCAAGTGATTTTGAGCTAGCTGATCTTTAGCGACTTTCATATCATTTGAATAAAAATTTAATCGATCTAATTTTATCTCTTTTTTATTTTCCATAAATCTTTTTTCGAATGTTAAATTTCGATTAATTTATAAAATGCTTTTACAAAAACCCCCAGAAATTTAACTTTTTATTTGGCTTTGCTTAATTCATTCAAACAATTAAAGACATTTCTAAGGGATCTGCTGTCCAGCTATAGAAGCCCGCATCCAACCCCTATCTATTAAATTAATCAGCTCTTAATTTTTAACATAAATTTGTGAGTTGTCATATTGACGTATGAACAAAGTCTACTTACCCCATACCACCCATGACTTTCCTAAATAGGAACTTTGATGGATAATAAATTTATAGTTATTCATTGCTTAAATCAATCTATAAACTGTCATAGTGACTAGCAAGTGACTAGCAACTAGCTTTTTCTCAAACTTATTGATATGACTGAAATAAATTACTGGCTAATGAAGAGCGAACCTGATGCTTACAGCATAGATTCTTTAAAAACTGATGGGGTTACTTTATGGGACGGCATAAGAAATTATCAAGCACGAAATTTCATGAGAAATATGAATAAAGGAGATAAAGTATTTTTTTATCATTCAAACTGCAAACCCCCAGGTATTGCTGGACTTATGGAGGTGATAGATTTAAATATCGTTGACCCTACTCAATTTGATAAAAATTCAAAGTATTTTGATCCAAAATCTAAACCTGAAAATCCCAGATGGGATTGTGTCAAAGTAAAGTATCTTTCTAAGTCAAATAATTACCTAAGTTTACCTGAATTAAAGATTTTATTTAGTGAAGATGATTTATTGGTCGTAAAGAAAGGTAATAGGTTATCTATATTACCTGTAAGGAATGACATAGCAAAAATACTAATAGAAAAGATATAAAAATTATTAGTCTTTAAAATTCATTGAAAACATATTTCCAATATAAAGTCTAGTTAAATCCCTATTTTGAAATCCTTTTTGCATCAAAAATCCTGCAATAGCAGCTTGCAGTATCCTGTATTGATCCCAATTAGGATGCTCCTCAACAAATTCTTTCATAGCCTTTTGAAGATTTTCTTGAAGTTCACATTTAAAACTAATTACTTCATCTTTTTGATTTAAAACTATTGGATTTGCATCGTAATTTAACTCTTGCATATTCAAAAAATTTTGTTTGAAATTTAAACGTACAAGATCAAGTTTTCTCTAAAATTTTTGAATCGTCAACATGCGTTAATAAGAAACTGTCTCAGGCGATAGAATAATGAGAATGTTGTCATCGCAAGCTTAGTCATAGAAAATATTTTTTTTAAAAAATTTACAACTTTAATATAAAGAATTATATAAAATTAGAAGTTTTCCACATACTTAAGATCACCAAATAACTTTAAAAAAATAATTGTGGAAAAGTTGTGAAAAATTTTTTTTATTACGGGGAATTAATTTTAAAAATTTCCAATTTTATTTATCTTTTAATCCATTGATTCCCACATGTTTTTTATTTCATAAAATAAATTTTGTGCTACTTGTATCGGCCAATACATTTCGAAAGACCTAGTTTGGTCCTGACTTTCAAAAACAAATCTTAAACTCCATTCATTTTTTTTACCTTTTAGTTCAATAAACCAGGGCAGTTGTTCTAACTCTAAAGAAATTGACTCCTCATCCATTAATTCATTCTTGATATCTAGAAGTTGTTTATTAATTCTTAGAAGTAAAAGATAAAGTGAATGAAATTCAGTTTTTTGTAACTCAATTGACCAATTATCAACACCAATCAAAAAGCAAAATTTGCCTTTTTTAAAATCTTTAAGTAATTTCCATTTTCTTTGGTCTTTTACCAAAATTAACCAGGAAGTAAATCAGGCTGGTCTTGTTCATCGCTTAGTTCAATAATTGACCTTTGAACAGGCTTAATAGTTGACTCCTCTAGTAGTCCATCAAAATCATCAAAACGTCTTTGTTTAGCTCTGAAAGCAATTTTAACAGTAGTTAAGTATCTATTAGTTGATTTTCTAATTAGGCTCTCACCTCTTTTTGCAAGATCATTGGAGTTAATTCCAACATTATTTGATATGTTCATTAAAAAAACTTTTTACTATAAAATATATCTTACAGTTTATTAGCTCGATTCAAAACATAAATTACAAAAAGCACTTAATTGATTTAAATTTCATATGAAAGAGAACTTATCTGGAACACTTGCTATTGATTTAGGGAATACTAATACTGTAGTCGCTTTTCAAGATGAGAAAGAAATCAATTCTGTTTTAGTTGAAATACCGAATATCACATCATCTCCTGGAGTTGTCCCTACAGCAGTTTGGTTTGAGGAACCTTCAAAAATTTTAAAAATTGGTATTAGTGCTTTAAAGATGGTGGATAGCCCTAATTCGGATTTGTTTTTTCATTCTAATTTTAAAAGATTAATTGGAAATCATGTTGAAAAAATAAATCAAAAAAATATTTTAAAACCTACTGAATGTGGCGAAAAATTTTTTAAATTTTTATGGATAAACATTCCACAAAAATATGAAATTAAGAGACTTGTTTTAACTGCTCCTATAGATACATACAAGGGTTACAGAGAATGGTTAATCAACCTTTGCAAGGAATTATCTGTAAATGAAATAGCGCTAGTTGATGAACCCACTGCGGCTAGTTTAGGTATCAATGTTCCATTTGGCTCCAAAATCATGACACTAGATATTGGAGGAAGCACAATAGATATGAATATAGTCAAAATAGAAGGAGGAGAAGGGAAATCTGGACCTATAGCTGAATTGTTAAAGTTTAAAGGGAATGATGTAAGCTCAATTTCAAAACAAAAAATAAGGTGTGCTGAAATAATCAGTAAAACAGGTTCCAAAATTGGCGGTAAAGATATTGATCAATGGATCGTTGACTTTTTTGTTCCAGATAATAAATATCCAATAAATCTTTCTAGGGCAGAAGAAATAAAATGTAAACTCAGCTCATCTGAAATAAAATATGAAAATAAATATCCAACAAAGTTTTTAATTGAAAGCAATATAGAGAGAAATTACTACATAAGTAAAGAAATATTAGAGAAAATTGTTATTGAAAATAATCTTTTAAATCACCTTAATTTCTTACTCAAAGATTTATTAAATGAAGCAAGAGGTAAATTTTGCACAGTAGATGATCTAAGTGTAATTATTCTAGTTGGAGGAGGTTCTCAAATTCCACTAATTAAAGAATGGATTACAAAAAAGCTTCCAAAAATTCAAATAAAGTCTCCACCTCCTATTGAATCCATTGCTTTGGGAGCTTTAGCACTGACCCCGGGTGTAAAAATCAAAGATATATTAACTAAAGGGTTATCTATAAGATTATTTAATAGAAGAGAACAAAAACATTTCTGGCATCCAATTTTTTGCAAAGGTCAAACATGGCCGACTGAAAACCCATTTAAACTTATTCTTCAAGCCAGTAAAAATAATCAGAAAATATTTGAAATATTAATTGGGGAGACAAAACAAGAAAGAGAATATGATGTAATTTTTGAAAATGGATTGCCAAAATTATCCGAGATTCAAAGTGAAGAAGAAATTATTAAATGGAATAAAGAACTGCTCAAAATAGTACTTGAAAATAACTCTAATATCGGAGAAGACAACTTAATACTTTTTTTTAACATCAATAAAAAAGGTGATTTAGTTGTTAAGTGTTTCGATATTAAAAATGAATTTATAGGAGAATATAATTTAGGAAATATCTTTTGACTTTGAGCTATTCAAGAAAAACGCCTTCTTCATTGTCAACATTATTTAAACGTAAACTAATGCTTTCGTTTTTACTAGTTGGAACTTTTTTGCCGCAAAAATCAGGTTGAATAGGTAACTCTCTATGACCTCTATCTACCATCACTAACAACATCACCCTTTGAGGTCTACCCCATGAGTAAAGAGCATCCATGGCAGCTCTAATTGTTCTACCTGTATAAATTACATCATCTATCAAAAGAATTTCTTGTTTCTCAATAGGAGTTGGAATATCAGTTGCTTTCATTAGGCGAGTTCCAACTCTATTTTGATCATCTCTATAAAAAGTTGGATCAATTATTCCTTTTCTTATTCTTGCTCCTGTCTTAGAGAATAATTCTTTTTTAAGAACATCAGCCAAATCAATTCCTCTAGTTGGTATTCCAACCAAAAGCAAGTTGTCTAGGTTTGTTACTTTTTCAATAATTTCAGAAGTTAAACGTGAAAGGGTTTTTCTAAGCTCTACTTCAGTAAGGATGACAATCCTTTTTGTTTTATTGGACATAATTTATGAATAAATAAAATTTGTTCAATATTTTCATAAATTAGCAAAAGCTAACTATATTAAATATAAATTGTTAAAGAGTAACTTTTGAAGCTAGATTTAAGATTGGATCACTTAGAAAATTAAATTGATCTAAATATGTCAAAGATTAGCAGCAAAAATATAAAAAAATTAAATGTTCCTCAGAGTCCTGTAGTTCTTGCGATACTAGATGGTTGGGGACATAGAGAAGAAATATCAAATAATGCTATAAAAAGTGCCAGCACGCCAATCATGGATTCATTGTGCCATGCATATCCTCATACTCTAATTAGCGCTAGTGGATCTGATGTTGGCCTACCAGATGGTCAAATGGGTAATTCAGAGGTAGGGCACCTTACCATTGGATCAGGCAGAATAATTCAACAAGAACTTGTAAGGATAACAAATGTAGTAAAAAATAATCAGTTAAACCAAGTTAATGAGTTAAAGGAGATAGCTCATTCATTAAAGAAAAATAATTCAACTTTGCATGTCACTGGATTATGTTCTGATGGAGGAGTACATAGTCACATAGATCACTTAGAAGGGTTAATAAAATGGGCATCAGATAATGGTATCAAAAAAGTTGCAATTCATATTATTACCGATGGAAGAGATACTCCGGCAAAAAGTGCATCTAAATATCTTAACCGAATTGAATCATGCATAAAAAAATTTAATACAGGAGAAATAGCCTCTATATGCGGAAGATACTGGATAATGGATAGAAATCTTTTATGGGATAGAACAGAAAAAGCATATGCTAATTTAACTGATCCAAATATTGAAATAACCAATATTTCTCCAAAGGATTATATAAAACAAAGTTATGAAAAAAACATAACAGATGAATTTTTGGAGCCTATACGAATATCTGAGAACTATCTTAAGGATGGAGATAGTTTGATTTGCTTTAACTTTCGACCAGACAGAGCAAGACAAATAATTCAATCCCTTTCAGATAAAAATTTCTCAGATTTTAAAAGGAAAACATTTCCTAGCTTAGATTTAGTGACCTTTACTCAATATGATTCAAACTTCCCTGTCAAAGTTGCATTTCCTCCTGAATCCCTCAATAATTTTATAGGCCAAATAGTTTCAGAAAATGGACTCAGGCAATATAGAACAGCAGAAACTGAAAAATATCCTCACGTAACATATTTTTTTAATGGAGGAGTAGAAATTCCTTTACCAGGAGAAGAGAGACATTTAATTCCGTCTCCAAGAGTGGCAACTTATGATTTGGAACCAGAAATGTCTGCAGAAGAATTAACTCTTAGTTGCTCTAAAGCTATTAAAAGTGGAAACTATGCCTTTGTTGTAATCAATTTTGCTAATCCTGATATGGTTGGTCATACAGGGGACATGAATGCAACAATTAAAGCTATAGAAACGGTAGATAAATGTATAGGTCAAATAGTTAATGCTACTGGAGAAATGGGTGGTAGCATTCTCATAACAGCTGATCATGGTAACGCAGAGTTAATGAAAGGTTCCGCGGGAGAACCTTGGACAGCGCACACTATAAACAAAGTTCCATTAATTTTTATTGAAGGTGAAAAAAGAAAAATTCCAAATATGGGAAATGAGATTTATTTAAGGGATAATGCAGGCTTAGCAGATATTGCACCAACTTTATTACAGTTATTGAATCTCCCAATTCCAAAAGAAATGACAGGAAAGTCTCTTATTAAAGAAGTTGAATTAAAAGGTTATAATAAAGTAGTACAACACGTTTAAAGTTAATAAGATTATCTAAAGCAATGATTCAAATTTTTAGTTGGATATGGTTTTTTTCTGGAGTTATTCTGATATTTTTAGTTTTACTTCATAGTCCCAAAGGTGATGGGATGGGAGGAATAGCTGCTAGTGGAAGCTCCATGTTCAATAGCGCAAGTAGTGCTGAGGCATCTCTCAACAAAATAACTTGGACTTTTTTAATTATATTTTTATCATTAGCAGTTATTCTTAGCGCTGGCTGGATTTCATAAAATTTGTATAAAAAAAAGGGATAATTAAGAATTATCCCTCTAGTAAAAGTTCCTTGATTAATATTCGTTCAGTTAATAATCAAAGTCACCTCCCATTCCTGGAGCACCTGCAGGAGAAGATGAATCTTTTTTCTCTGGCAAATCTGCAACTATACATTCAGTAGTGAGGACCATTCCTGCTATAGAAGCTGCATTTTGTAATCCTGAACGGGTAACTTTTGCAGGATCAACTATACCAGCGGAGGACATATCAACATATTCTCCAGTAGCAGCGTTAAATCCATCATTAAATGGCTTGGTTTTTACATTTTCAGCAATTACAGCACCATTAGAGCCTGCATTCTCTGCAATTCTCATAAGAGGAGCTGTTAGGGAAGCTTCCACAATGTTAGCTCCAATTAATTCCTCTCCTTCTAAATTTTTATCAGCCCAATCTTTTAAAATTGGAGATAAATGAGCCAGTGTTGTTCCACCACCAGGTACAATTCCTTCTTCAACAGCAGCTTTTGTAGCATTGATAGCATCTTCGAGACGAAGTTTTTTATCCTTCATTTCAGTTTCAGTTGCTGCTCCGACCTTAATCACTGCTACTCCTCCTGCTAATTTTGCTAAACGTTCTTGAAGCTTTTCTTTATCGTAGGAGGAATCTGTTTCATCCATTTGCTTCTTGATTTGATCACATCTAGCATTGACCGCTTGCTCATTACCCTCAGCTACTATTGTCGTAGTTTCTTTGTTAATGGTAATTCTTCTACCAGTCCCAAGCATTTCTAAGGTGGCATTCTCTAATTTTAAACCTGCATCCTCAGTGATAAGTTGACCATTTGTTAGAACAGCCATATCCTCAAGCATGGCTTTTCTTCTATCACCAAATCCTGGAGCTTTAACTGCTGCAACGTTTAATACACCTCTTAATCTATTAACCACAAGAGTAGCTAAAGCTTCTTTTTCAATATCTTCTGCAATAATGACTAGTGGCTTGCCAGTCTTTGCGATTTGTTCCAAAACAGGAACTAAATCTTGGACTAAGGCAATTTTTTTATCAGTCAAAAGGATATATGGTTCATCTAACACGGCCTCCATCCTCTCTGTGTCTGTTGCAAAATAAGGCGAAATGTAACCCTTATCAAAACGCATCCCCTCAGTAACTTCTAGTTCAGTAGTCATAGATTTTCCTTCTTCTAAGGAAATGACACCCTCTTTACCGACTTTATCCATTGCATTAGCGATCATTTGACCGACCTCTTCGTCATTTCCAGCAGCAATGGTTCCGCATTGAGCAATAGCATTACTATCGCTGATAGGCTTGGAATTCTCCTGGATTTTGCCAACTAGAAATTCAGTAGCTTTATCGATTCCTTTTTTCAAGGTAATGGCATTAGCTCCTGCTGCAACGTTTCTGAGACCTGCTTTAACCATCGCATGTGCTAAAACAGTAGCTGTTGTAGTACCATCTCCAGCTGCATCGTTAGTTTTTGAAGCAGCTTGCCTGATCAATGCAACCCCTGTGTTTTCAATGTGGTCCTCTAATTCAATCTCCTTAGCGATTGTGACACCATCATTAATAATTTGTGGAGCACCAAATTTTTTCTCTAAAACAACATTTCTTCCTTTTGGTCCGAGCGTTACAGCAACAGACTCAGCAAGGATATCGATTCCTCTCTCGAGCGCTCTTCGAGCTTGCTCATTGTAAATAATTCTTTTAGCCATGTTTAGGCAGCAATTTAATAATAAGTTTTAATAATTTTTGAAACAAATACTTTAGCCTACTACAGCCAAAATATCCTTTTCTGAGAGCAAGACATATTCATCTCCTCCCAATTTAATGTCTGTTCCAGCATATTTGCTGTACAAAACCTTGTCGCCAATACTCACTTCTGGAGTTTGTCGAGAACCATCGTCATTAAGTTTCCCAGGACCTACCTGAGCAACTTCTCCCACCTGTGGTTTTTCCTTAGCTGAATCAGGCAAAAGTATGCCCCCAGCAGTTTTTTCCTCAGATGCGGAAACTTTAATAAATATTCTATCTCCCAGTGGTTTTACTGTAGAGACTGTAAGTGAAACAGCTGCCATAGATTAATGGAGGGTCATGATTGAGACGCTTTGCGTCATAAAAAAGGAAAGAGAAATTCTCGATCCGTATCATCAACAACATAATCCGCGAAGCAGCCATTAAACCATACTTCAACTGTGCGGGTGGCCGAACCCATTTAACGAATCTACCCATGAGGTGGTAGTATTTTCGGATTATGAGCTGTTTAAAATCAGCTAATCATCACCAAATCAATAAAAAATGGTAGCAACTCCATCAACTTCTTCTCAAACAAAAGGCGTAGTACGTCAGGTAATTGGTCCAGTTCTAGATGTAGAATTCCCTGCCGGAAAATTACCTAAAATATTAAATGCTTTAAGAATTGAAGCAAAGAATCCTGCGGGGCAAGAAATCGCGCTAACTGCAGAGGTCCAACAGCTGCTTGGTGACCACAGAGTAAGGGCGGTTGCAATGAGTGGCACAGACGGTCTTGTGAGGGGCATGGAGGCGATAGATACAGGTGCACCAATATCTGTACCAGTTGGGGAAGCAACTTTAGGAAGAATATTTAATGTTCTAGGAGAACCAGTTGATGAACAAGGTCCAGTAAAAACAAAAGATACTGCACCGATTCATAGAGCTGCGCCAAAATTAACTGACTTAGAAACTAAGCCAAAAGTTTTTGAAACCGGAATAAAAGTTATTGACCTTTTAGCTCCCTATAGACAAGGAGGAAAAGTGGGATTATTTGGAGGTGCTGGTGTTGGGAAGACAGTTCTTATTCAAGAGTTAATAAATAACATTGCTAAGGAACATGGTGGTGTTTCTGTTTTTGGAGGTGTAGGAGAAAGGACCAGAGAAGGTAACGACTTATATGAGGAATTTAAAGAATCAGGAGTTATTAATGCGGATGATCTAACTCAATCAAAAGTTGCCTTATGTTTCGGACAGATGAATGAGCCACCTGGCGCAAGAATGAGAGTAGGCTTATCGGCACTTACAATGGCTGAACATTTTAGAGATGTAAATAAACAAGATGTCCTACTTTTTGTTGATAACATATTTAGATTCGTTCAAGCTGGATCTGAAGTATCAGCTTTACTTGGAAGAATGCCTTCCGCGGTTGGATATCAACCAACTCTTGGGACTGATGTTGGTGAATTACAGGAGAGAATTACATCTACATTGGAAGGCTCAATAACCTCTATCCAGGCTGTTTATGTACCTGCTGATGATCTAACTGACCCCGCACCAGCTACAACCTTCGCACATTTAGATGCTACTACCGTGCTTGCGAGAGCTCTTGCAGCTAAGGGAATTTATCCAGCAGTCGATCCACTAGACTCAACAAGTACGATGCTTCAACCCTCCGTTGTAGGCGATGAACATTACAAAACAGCTAGAGCTGTTCAATCAACTTTGCAAAGATACAAAGAACTACAAGACATTATTGCGATACTTGGTTTAGACGAGCTTTCTGAAGAAGATAGATTAACAGTCGACAGGGCCAGAAAAATTGAAAAATTCCTTTCCCAACCTTTCTTCGTAGCAGAAATATTTACAGGAATGTCTGGTAAATACGTAAAATTAGAAGATACCATAGCTGGTTTCAATATGATTTTGTCAGGTGAATTAGATGATTTACCCGAACAGGCATTTTACTTAGTTGGAAACATTGATGAGGTAAAAGCAAAGGCTGAAAAAATAAAGTCAGAAAAATAGATATCTAAATACATATAACCTTCAATAATTTAAATTAATGGCAATTTCTCTTAAAGTTTTAGCTCCCAATAAAAATGTTTATCAAGGTGAAGCTGAAGAAGTAATCCTTCCAAGCACTACTGGTCAAGTAGGTGTGCTTCCGGGACATATCTCTCTAGTTACAGCTATTGATATTGGCGTTTTAAGGGTAAGAATGAATTCTCAGTGGAAATCAATAGCTTTAATGGGTGGCTTCGCTGAAATTGAATCGGATGAAGTTATAGTTTTAGTCAACAATGCAGAAATTGGATCTGAAATTAACATTCAAAATGCTGAACAAGATCTCAAAGAAGCAAAATCAGCAATTAGTAAATTTCCAGAAAATGAGAAAAGTCCTGAGAGAATAAAAGCTCTTAAAGAGATTTCAAAGGCTGAGGCCTGGATTCAAGCTGCAAAAAACTAATTTTTAAGCCGTACCACAGAAAGTTACTTCTGGAAACTTTAGCTTGGCCTCTTCTAATTTTTTTGTTTTACCCTCTTCTTGCCAATAATTTATTACTTCTGTAGCTTTATTCAAAATTTCGACTCTCTCATTATCAGTGATCCAACCTTTGTTCTCTAGTTCGCTTTTTAGTTTTTCCCAAGCATCTTCTCTTGGCCAAAAATAATATGCAGTTAAAGGACTTGGGCCACCCCCTACTATTTGATCAACAGCTAAAGCAACATTATCAGGTAACCACAATACTTTAATAATAAATCTTCCTTCGTCAGGTTTAGGGGTATAGCCAGTGGGTACTCCATCTTCATCTATTGTGGCAGAAGCTAGTACAGCTGTGGCACCCATCATTCCTGAGTTAGGAGAAGAATTTTTAGATTTTGGGTCATCATTGTTTTTTTCTTTTGAATTTTGATTTAACTTATCTGATGAGGTCATTCACTTAGTTATGTTTAATAAATAATTTATCAGTTGATGGCCACATTTTGATTGATTTATTCAAAATTTCTTATTTTATTTATTGACACTCTCTAAACATAATTTTCATCTATCGTGAGATACTTCATAAAAATCATAAATTGTAGCTTCCAATGAATCCCAAAGATCTTTAGGAATATCATTTTCTTCTGCAAACATTCCAAGCTGACTAGCTAAGCCTCTTGCTTGAGAGAGTTTCGAATCATATGAATCTGACTTATTCATTTTTGAACTTTAAACTTTATAAAAAATAAATCTATTGACTAGATAAGTCAAATTTTAAAATTCTAAATCAGAAATTTCTTTTAGTGCTGCATTACTTAAAACTTCTGGATTTGTATCGTTGACAAGAACATCATCTTCAATTCTTATCCCAATGCCTTTCCATTTCTTGTCAATGAGAGGTTGTCCCTCAGGAATTGGGATTCTATCACTTATATAGATCCCAGGTTCTACGGTAAGAATCATTCCATTCTGTAAAGACACTTCATAGTCCCCCATTCTGTATGCTCCAACATCATGAACATCTAAGCCGAGCCAATGTCCAGTTCTATGCATGTAAAGATGTTTATAAGATTGATTCTCAATTATCTCTTCTGTGCTGCCCTGTAATAAACCAATTTCTCTTAATCCTTCTATCAGAATTGTTAAAGCAACATGATGTACAGTACTGGCATTCGATCCAGTTACAGCACTTTTAATTGCATTTTTCTGAGCATTCAATACAATTTCGTAAATAACTTTTTGCTCCTCAGAAAATTTCCCACCAATTGGAATAGTTCTTGTTATGTCTCCATTGTAATAATCAGTTAATGAGCAGCCAGCATCTACCAACAATAAATCTTCCTTTTTTAATGGTGAATTATTTGACGTGTAATGCAAAATACATGCATTATCTCCTGAAGCAACAATAGAGTTGTAAGCAGGTCCTCTAGCCCCTTTTTCCAAAAAGAATCCCTCTAGAAGACCCTGAATTTGTCTTTCATTTTTCTTTGTTGAGATAGATGCTCTTACTAGTTCATGAGCTTCTGCTGAAATTTGTATAGCTTCTCTCATTCTTTTAATTTCAAATTCACTTTTAATTAATCTCATCTCATTTAAATAAATTTCTGGAGATTTTATAGAATTTGCACCAAACCCTAATCTTGATCGATTTTCAAGTTGTTGTGAAAATATCTCCAGTACTATTTTTTCAATTAATGAATGCTTACCAATTGAAAAAACAAGTTCATCAGAGCCATTTATGTAATCTGGGAGTAAATCCCTTAGTTCGTTTATTGAGTGAGCCTTATCAGCCTGAAACTCATTTTCAGCGCCTTCCAAACCCCATCTAAAGCCATGCCAGACTTCACTTATAACATCTTTAGGAGCAACAAACATAATGAATCTCTCTCCCCTCGGCTTGTGAGATAAGAAAAGGGCAATTGCATCCGGCTCATCAAAACCAGTTAAATACCAAAAATTACTATCTTGTCTAAAAGGGTATTCACAATCGGCATGATGCTTTACAAGACCAGCTCCAGGGATAATAGCAGCTTTCCCATCTAATTTATTTAAGAAAATTTCTCTTCTTTCTTCAAAAACTTTATTATCAGGTTTAAACATAAATTTTGTATTGGCGTGTTTAAAAAAAAAATGGAAGAATGAATTAACTGCTTTAGTACTTATTCTATTTTAATGGAACCAAGTGTATACGGTTTGATTTTGTTGATCATATTTATCTTAATTGGGTCAGCATGTTGTTCGGGAGTAGAAGCGGCTTTTTTAGCTGTAAATTCAATTAGAATTCTTGAAATAGCCTCCAAACAAAAGCCAAAAAGTTCTGCAAATCAACTCCTTAAACTTAGAAAACATCTTGGAAGGACTTTAACTGTAATTACAATTACTAATAATGGATTTAATATAATTGGAAGTCTTATTTTAGGTGTATACGGAGCATTGGTAATCAAAAGTAGTTATGGCTTAACCTTGTTTTCAATTGCTTTTTATATGCTAGTTGTTTTATTAGGAGAAGTACTACCAAAAGCTCTTGGGACAAGATTTTCAGTCCAAATAGCATTATTATCCGTTCCTATCTTGAGGATATTAAATAATTTAATGAGGCCATTTTTAATATTAATAGAACAAATATTTCCAGTTATTACTGCAGAAAATGAAATTTCAACAGATGAAGAAGAAATTAGACAAATGGCAAAAATTGGGAGTCAGAAAGGTCTAATAGAAGCTGATGAGGCAGCAATGATTTTTAAGGTTTTTCAGTTAAATGATTTAAAAGCTAAAGATTTAATGATTCCTAGGGTATCAGCACCTTGTCTTAATGGGTCTTCAAATCTTGATGAAATTTCAAATCTTATAATGTCTGATAACTCACCATGGTGGGTTATTTTGGGAGATAAAGTTGACAAAATACAAGGGGTGGTTAAGCGTGAAAAATTATTAGCAGAGTTAATTAATGGAGAAAATAAAAAATTATTATCAGAAATTTGTGAACCTGTGGACTTCATTCCCGAAATGATTAAGGCAGATAAATTATTAACGAGATTTGACAAGAACCATAAAGGAGTGAAAGTAGTAGTAGATGAATTTGGGGGATTCGTGGGTATTATTGGGGCAGAAGCTGTGTTATCTGTGTTAGCTGGTTGGTGGAAAAAATAAATCATGGAAAAATTGAAAATTAATAAAAATTATTTACTTTTAAAAAATTGGTGGGAGAATATCGAACTTACCAACTATGAAAAAAGTTTTTTTAATAGAGAAATAATTTCTTTTAATCAACAACTTTTTAGGCTTAAAGAAAAAAAAATAAGAATTGGCGCATATGGTAAATCGGGTGTAGGAAAATCCTCTGTTTTGAATTCTTTATTAAAAAAAGATATATTCAAAACAAATGTTATAAATGGCACCACAAGAAAGATAAAAGCAGAAGCTTGGAACTTTCAAGATCAAAAACTAAATAGTGTAGAGTTGCTAGATTCTCCAGGATTTGATTTCTGCAATATTCAATTCCCAGATAAAGTTTACTCTTGCATAGAAGAGCATTCAGATCTTATTTTATTTATAGTTTCGGGAGATTTGAACAGAAATGAATTAAAAGAAATCAGCTCCTTGATTAAAGATGGAAAAAAAATTATTGTAATTTTAAATAAAATCGATCTTTTTAATAAAAATGAATTAAAAGAAATAATAGAAAATATAAAGTTTAAGCTTCCAAAAGATTTAAATATTCCAATAATTATTAATAACGAAAATAATCTTAACAATTACATAAAAAAAATAATAAATCAACATGGAGAGATACTGTTAACACTAAATACTCTGCAATTTGCTGATAAGTTGTTTTTGCAGATAAAAGAGCAAAGATTGAAAAGAAGGCAGAAATTAGCACAGTCAACTATAGGTAAATTTTCGACCATAAAAGCATCAGCAGTAGCTCTTAATCCTTTTATTTTTTTTGATATTGCTGGTAGTATTGCGATAGATACAGCATTGATTAGCGAATTAAGTAAGATTTACGGACTAAATTTGCAGAATGAATCTACAAAAAAAATATTTAAAAATATATCCATTAATAATTTATTTTTGGGATTCACTCAAGTCGGTATCAATACATCTTTCAACCTTATTAGGAAAATAATTTTATTAACAGCACCTTTCACCAACGGGCTTTCATTATTACCCTATGGACCCATAGCAATTATTCAAGCAGCAATCGCGATTCATTCTACAAAAATACTTGGGAAATTAGCCGCCAGAGAAATATTTATAAAAAGCAAATTTTCATTCATAGAGCCTTTTATAATGATTCAAAACTTAATTTTTAATGAACCAGAAATTTTTAATCACATTAATATTTATTTATCTAATAGAAATCTAAATAATAACTTTGTTAGTTTTCTGCCTTAAAACTTAAAATGGGAAAAAGTATTGCATTATTTGGTACTAGTGCAGATCCACCTACCATTGGTCATAAAAAAATACTTGAAGAATTATCAGAAATCTATGCTTTTACCATAAGTTATGTAAGCAACAACCCCAACAAAAAGCACAAAGAAGATATCTCAATTCGTAGCCATTTATTAAAAACTCTTGTTGAGGATTTAAACAATCCTAAGATTTTATTTAATCAAAGTGTTAGTAGCCAATGGGCAGTTGAGTCAATTAAAAAATGTCAAAAATTTTATGAATTTAATAATTTAGATTTTGTAATTGGTAGTGATTTAATTAAAGATATTTTCTACTGGAAAAATTTTGATAAAATTATTAAGGAGGTAAGCTTTTTTGTAATTTTAAGAGAGGGATATCCTGTTGAATCAAATACTCTTAAAATGTTAGAAACTTATAATGTGAAATTTAAGATTTCATCAATAAAAATCCCAAACATTTCAAGTTCTAAGTTCAGATTAAATTCTAATTATTCTAATTTACCAACGTCATTAATAGATTTTGTTAAGAAGAATAATTTATATGAATCCACTAAATTAGTTGAATGAAGTTTTTACTTGCTCAAATTAATCCAGTAGTTGGAGATTTAGAGGGTAATGCAAAAAAAATACTTTGTACTGCTTCGAAAGCTAGCTCATTTTCTGCTGATTTAGTTCTTACCCCTGAATTGTCATTATGGGGATATCCGGCAAATGACCTACTTCTAAAAAAAAATTTAATCAAAAATCAATATCAAATTCTTGAACAATTAGCCTTAGATATTAAAAAAAAATATGGAAACTTAAGTGTCACAGTAGGGATAGCAGAGATAATAAATGATTCTTTTTTCCCAAATCTTTATAATTCCATTGCATTACTTGAGCGCGGTAAATGGAAAATAATTGCTCGTAAAATTATTCTTCCCACCTATGAAGTATTTGATGAGAAAAGATACTTTAGATCTGAAGAAAAAGTTTCCGTGTTAACAAAAAAAATTAATAATAAAACTTGGCGACTTGGCTTTACTATATGTGAGGATTTATGGGTCAACAAAAATATAGAAGGGAGAGGAATTCATAAAAAGAATCCTATTTTTGATTTAAAGAAAAAAAAAGTTGATATCTTAGTGAATTTATCGGCCTCTCCATATACCTTCAAAAAGTTAGAACTAAGAGCCAAAGTTTCCAGTTTTGCTGCTCAATATCTTCAAGTACCGCTAATATATGTAAACCAAATTGGAGCAAATGATAATTTAATTTTTGACGGAAATAGTTTTATTCTTGATAAGAATGGATCTAAAATTAAGCAATTAAAATCTTTTTCAGAAGACCTCTCCAGTTGGGATATTGAGCAAACAAAACCTCAAAAAAATAAATTAGAAGAGTCTGAGATGTCATCAATTTTTGATGCATTAGTACTTGGTGTTAGGGATTATGCTCAAAAATGCGGTTTTAAAACAGCTTTAATTGGACTAAGTGGTGGCATTGATTCAGCGCTAGTTTCAACAATTGCGACAGCTGCTCTTGGCAGTAATAATATTTATTGCGTCTCAATGCCCTCTAAGTGGAGCTCATCTCATTCAAAGAGTGATGCGAAAGATTTAGCAAGAAGATTAAAAATAAATTTCAATAGCATCCCAATTGAAAATTTGATGAACTCTTTTGAAGAATCTTTTATAGAGACCATATCTTTCGAGATGGCTGAAATAACTAATCAAAATATTCAATCAAGAATCAGAGGAACGCTTCTAATGGCTTTAGCAAATCAAGAAAAGCATTTATTACTTTCAACAGGGAATAAATCAGAGCTAGCTGTAGGATATTGCACGCTTTATGGTGATATGAATGGGGGATTATCGGTAATAGGGGATTTATATAAAACTAATGTTTTTAAATTATGCAATTGGCTTGATAGTGAAGATTCAATTAATCATAGAAAATCATATATGTTAGATACTAATGTAGATTTAATTGGAGAAAATATACGTACGAAAGCTCCAAGTGCCGAATTAGGTCCTGATCAATTAGATACTGATTCTCTCCCTCCTTATTCTATTTTAGATAATATTCTTAAAGGAATTATTGAAGAAAAAAAAGATTTACTACAACTAGAAGAAGATGGTTATAAAAAAGATTTAATTTTAAAAATTATCTCACTCATAAAAAAAGCGGAATTTAAAAGAAAGCAGGCTCCTCCAATCCTAAAACTAAGCAGTCAATCATTAGGAAGTGACTGGAGAGTTCCCATAGCAATATCTTATTAATCACTATAAGAACATTGCTGGATTTTTTTTAAAGGCCGTTTAACTGAATCAATGTTTATACCTTTTTTGATAGCAAGAATTATGCCTGCAGCTTCTAAATAATTATCCACTTCAAAAAGATTGGGATAATCATAAAACTCATTTGTCACTTTTAATGTATTTTGATTTTTTACAGAGATAATATTTAAACCTTTTTCAATCCCTGCTAGTACTGCTTCTCCACCTAGTGCCCCATTAGGAACAACAATAGATTCAATCTGATCAGGGTGTAGTGAGATTGATTCATTTTTAGCGGGCAATTCAACAATGTCAGGTGCATTGCTTAACCCAATCAGTACCGATGGTAAAAAGGTGTATCCTATTTCTTCTGCAGCTGCACGAGGATCTAAATTTTCATTCAATTCAATTGAATTCAAAGCAGGTGCGTGAGCACAGGGAACTTTTAAAAATTTGCTAATTAAATGACTTATAACTGCTTCAACTCCAGAAATAGGATCAACCCCTTTCCCCTCTCGATAGATATTTGTTTCTAAAGAATCTGAATCATCTGGAAATTTCGCCACAATTGCTATTGCCGTAACTCCTTTTTCTATTAAACATTTTCCAGCATCAATTAGAGTATCAGGATTTTCAATTGTGCCACCACTGATTTTTGAAGAATCAGAATCAATAACTATGTTTAATGGCTTTTTTGTAATCACATAAGAATGAACATTAATCCCTAAAGTAGAAACACATGCATCAGCAACTTGTAAATGTCTCAATAATATTCCTTTTTCAATGGCTGAATCAAAAATTATCCCAATTTTCTGTTGCTTTACCCTTTTTAAAGCGATTTCTCCTTTAGCAAGTCGGTCTAAACTATAACCCTCAACATAAAAAATATTTTTATCTTTTTCAGATAGAGTACCGCCATTCATAACATTTGGATGAGTAATTAAACATCCACTTGCCGATGCTAATAATTTAGCGGTAGGAAGTGCATCCCCAGCAAAACCTCCTACTTCACAACCAATACCAGTTGGAATAATGAATATTGTTGGTGAATTTTCCATTATTAAATATATTTCAATTTATATTTTTTGATTAGCTAAGACAGCTTTAATTTTAAGTTTTTTTGTTCCAAAAGAGTCAATAGAATTTTGAATATCAATAATTGACCAACGAATTAAATCACCTTTTTTTTCTAAATTTGCAATGATAAATTCTCTTAGATTTTTTAATTTCATTGAAACTGGCCAATCTAAATAATAATCAACTGAACTTAATTTCATTTTTGATATTTACCAAATTGATCATTATATAAATCATCTTCGACTTCTTTACCAATAACAATATTCAAATCTGACTTGGGATATGCCACACATAAAAGTGCATAGCCCTTTTCCCTTAAATCATCATTTAATCCCATAGCATCTTCTTGATCTACAGATCCTTCTAATATCATGGATGCACAATCTGTACAAACTCCTGAACAACAACTACTTGGTAAATCTATTCCATTCATTTTTGCCGCTGAAATAATATCTTGATCTTCAGAACATAAAAAACTAAAAGTCTTCTGCTGAAATTGAACTTTAATATTGTATTCAGGCATATCCTAAATCTTATTGCTAAACTGCTGAACCTCCTACAACTTCTAATATTTCTTGAGTAATAGCTGCTTGTCTGGCTTTGTTATAGGTTAGATTCAAAGTACTTGCTAATTCTTTAGCATTATCACTAGCATTATTCATCGCAGTCATTCTGCAAGCGAGTTCTGAAGCTGCCGACTCTTGAAGGGCTCTTAGTACCTGATTCTGTAAATATAATGGTAATAACGAATCTAATAGTTGATCAGGACTTTGTTCGAAAACAATATCTGATGGCAACTTTTCTGAATCACTTTTTTCAATATTTGATTTTTCAACAAGTAACTTACTATCTTTTGTAGTCAACCTAAAAATTTCATCGTTTTCCTCAGCAATTCCCTGAGGGTCAAGTGGCAATAGTGTTTGAACGACAGGGGCGCAGCTAACTAGAGTGATGAATTTCGTATAAATAATTTCTACCCTATCAGAATTTTCTGAAAGAAATTCAGCTAAGACTTCACTAGTTATCCCCTCAGAATCTGTTGCAGTTGGTACCTGTTCCAGCTCTTTAAAAGTGCTTTTAATTGTGTATCTATCTTTCCTATTTTGGAAATAACCTATTGCCTTTTTACCAACTAAGATCAAATTTGGTTCATAACCTTGTTTAATCAGCTCTGCATACCTAATTTCCACCTTCTTGATTATGTTGGTATTGTATCCTCCACATAATCCTCTATCAGCAGTTATACATACCAAAGAAATTGTTTTTACATCTCTTTTTGATAGAAGAGGAGAATCTACAGCTTCAAACTTAACTCTAGATTGAATATTTTCTAAAACCCGAGCAAGTTTATCTGCAAAAGGCCTACTCTTAAGAACTTGATCTTGTGCCCTCCTAACTTTTGCAGCTGCAACTAATCTCATAGCTTCTGTTATTTTTCGTGTATTTTTAACAGAAACTATTCGATCTCTAATTTCTTTAAGATTTGCCATGATATTCCCTTAAATAAATTTAAACTGTGGAAAGCATTGAAGATTTAACTTCATTAATCACCTCTTTGAGTGTTGCTTCTAAGCCATCATTCAATTTTTTCTCTTTAAGAATCTCCTCAATAAATTCTGCTTTGTTTAACTTAAGATATTCTCTTAGTTCAGCAGCAAATTTAGTTACATCTTCCACTGGAACTTCATCAATAAGGCCCTTAACACCTGCATAAACAACAGCAACTTGTTCAGCAAGATTTAATGGTGAGAATTGTGCTTGTTTTAGTAACTCTCTTAATCTTTTGCCTCTTTCTAGTTGTTGTTGAGTAGCCTCATCAAGATCAGAAGCGAATTGAGAGAATGCTGCTAATTCATCAAATTGAGCTAATTCTAATTTAAGAGTTCCAGCAATTTTCTTAATTGCCTTTGTTTGAGCAGCTCCTCCCACGCGGCTAACAGAAATACCAACATTAATAGCTGGTCTTAATCCTGAGTTAAATAAATCTGCACTCAAGAATATTTGTCCATCTGTAATTGAAATAACATTAGTTGGAATGTAAGCAGAAACGTCACCTGCCTGAGTTTCAATAATTGGAAGAGCTGTCATTGAACCGCCGCCCATATCATCAGATAATTTTGCTGCCCTTTCAAGTAATCTGCTATGACAATAAAAAACATCTCCAGGATAAGCTTCTCTTCCTGGTGGTCTTCTCAAAAGGAGAGACATTTGTCTATAAGCCTGAGCTTGTTTTGTTAAATCATCATAAATGACTAGTGTTGCTTTGCCTTGGTACATAAAGTGCTCAGCAATTGCTGCACCGGTATAAGGTGCTAAGTATTGTAGAGCTGCGGCTTCAGAGGCTCCTGCACTAACAACAATGGTGTAATCAAGAGCTCCTTTTTCTCTTAAAACCTCAACCACATTTGCTACAGATGCTGACTTCTGACCAATAGCCACATAAACACAAACTACGTCTTGACCTTTTTGGTTGATTATTGTGTCAATAGCAATAGCAGATTTTCCAGTTTGTCTATCGCCAATGATTAATTCTCTTTGACCTCTACCCACAGGAATCATTGCATCAATAGATGTGATACCTGTTTGCATTGGTTCATGTACTGATCTTCTCTTGATTATTCCAGGAGCCATTTCTTCGATCAATCTAGTATCACTAGTAGGGATTTCCCCTTTCCCATCTATTGGTTGTCCTAAAGGGTTAACAACTCTCCCCTGCATTGCCTCACCAACTGGAACAGATGCGATTTTACCTGTTGACTTAACATTACTTCCTTCTTGGACGCCAAGTGCCTCACCCATTAAAACAGCACCAACATTATCATCTTCAAGGTTCAAAGCTATACCTTCGGTACCATCCTCAAATTCTAATAATTCACCAGCCATGACCTGATCCAAGCCATATATTCTTGCAATGCCATCACCGATTTGCAGAACAGTTCCTACATTGCTAACACTTACAGATTGGTCATAATCAGTTATTTGTTGTTTTAAGATTGAACTGATTTCATCAGGGCGTATAGATACCATGGATTTAAGAATTTAAGGTTGATTTAAAAGTTACTTGGAAAGTGACAAACCAAGTTTTCTAATTTGTGAAGCAAGGGAAGCATCAATTACTTTTGATCCTACACTGGCGACGAAACCACCAATAAGTGATGGGTCAATTTTAGTTACAAGTTCTAATTTTTCAGTTCCTGCTATATTGATGATCTTTTGGGTAATTAAACCTTTCTGTTCATCAGTAAGCTCGACTGCTGAAGTAACAGTTGCCAAAGCAATATTACTATTTTCTCTATAAATCTCTAAAAACCTTTCAAGAATAGAAGTAAGAATTCCAATTCTTTGCCTATCGGCCAATAATTTCAAGAAATTCAGTAAAGAAGAATTTACCTTATTTGAAAAAATTTCAATAATGATTTTCTTCTTAGCATCTGTCTCTAAAATCGGAGATGATAGTGCCTTCTCCAATTCAGGGGAATCATTTAATAATTTTAAAAGTTGTTTAACCTCAGAAACAATCTCTTCAGTTTGCGAATTTTCATTCACAACTTGAATTAATGCCTCTGCGTATGGTGTAGTAACAGAATTTAAAAGTGGCATTAGTTCACCTCAATATTGTTAATTGATTGAGTGACCAAATTTTCTTGTGTTGTTTTATCAAGTCTATTTGGGAGAGAATCTAAAGCTTTCTTAATTGCTAATTCAACAGCTTCTTTTCGAAGTTGAGAAATTGCCCTGGATGCTTCAGAGCTCTCATCGGAAATTGCACTTTGTTTAATTCGTGCCATCTCTTCGATTGCTTTTTTCTCACTTTCCATTCTGATTGATTCAGATCTTTTGAGAGAATCTGCTTTTATTTGAGAAGCTTTTTCTTCTGCTAAAGATAAGTCTTTCTTTGCCTTCTCTAAAGCTTGAGTTGCATTAAGAAGTCGATCTTCAGCATCTTTTAATTCAAGAAGAATTCCTTCTCTTCTTTTTTGAAGCATTTTACCCAGGAAACCAGGTAAAAATTTATAAAGGCCAAAAACCACTACAGCCCAATTAAGGATATTAGTTTCGAATAAATCGAAATTTAATCCAAAGCCTTCTGTAGCTAAAAGAGTTAAATTCATTTTTCTAGAATCAGTCTATTAACAATAAGTTCGCTTAAATCATCAGCCTGTTTAGAAAGTTGATCACGAGCAGCAGATGTCTGACTTTCAATTTCTAGTCTTGCTTTTTCTTTTGAAGCATTTGCTTCATTGTTAGCAAGTTCTAGTGCTTCTTTATAAAGCTTGTCAGACTCATTCTCAGCTTCGCCCACAATTCTTTGAGCTTCTGAACGAGCACTTTGAAGCTGAGTCATTAAATCAGCTTCTAATTTTTTAACCTCTGAAAGCTTATTTTTGGCCTCAATAATATTATTACTTACAAATTTTTCTCTTTTTTCAACAACATTGCCAACAGGCTTAAAAAAGAGAGAATTTAATATGTAAGTGAGAGCAACTACTTGTATCGCCATTAGTGGCAAAGTGGCATTTATATCAAATAATCCACCTTCTGTAGCACCAAAAAAATTAAAGGCCAACATATGATTTAGTTGAAGTTAAAAAATTAAATTTAAATATTGCTAATAAAGAGTAGAAGCAATATTAACTTTTACGAAAAAGGATTCGCAAAAAGTAGTACCAAAGCCACAACTAATCCGTAAATTGTTAATGACTCCATGAAAGCGAATGATAAAAGAAGAGTTCCTCTGATTTTACCTTCAGCTTCTGGTTGACGGGCTATACCCTCAACAGCACCTTGAGCTGCGTTACCTTGTCCAAGACCTGGGCCAATAGCACCTAGACCAACTGCTAAACCAGCAGCCACAACTGATGCAGCGGAAGTAATCGAATCCATAATTTTGAAATAAAGAGCTTAATACTTGTGATAAATCTTTTTTGTCATACACGCTTGGACATCCTTTAATTTAAGAATGGGTCTGATATTTTCAGACCTACGCGATTAAATATTTTGCCAGATTACAGACCCTTTGTAAAAGCGTCTGAATTTATTGGAAGACAGCTAATGATGTTCTTCAACAGCTTCTCCAATGTAGTAGGCCGCTAAAGTTGCGAAAATCAATGCCTGAATTGCACTAGTAAATAATCCTAGGAACATAACAGGTATTGGTAGAATTAGTGGAACTAAGAAGACTAGAACACCAACAACAAGTTCATCAGCCAAAATATTTCCAAATAGCCTGAAAGAGAGTGATAAAGGTTTGGTAAAGTCCTCTAGAATTTTGAAAGGAAGCATAATCGGAGTTGGGTGAATATAGTATTCGAAATATCTCCAACCTTTATTACTTAAACCAGCATAAAAATAAGAAAGTGAAACCAATAAAGCCAAGGCTATTGTTGTATTTATATCTGCAGTAGGTGCACCCAACTCGCCACTTGGTAACTTAATCAATCTCCAAGGAATTAAAGCTCCTCCCCAATTACTAACAAAGACGAATAAGAATAAAGTACCTATAAATGGCATCCAATCTCTATAAACTTTTTCACCTATTTGAGTCCGAGCTAGATCTCTTATGTAATCCCAGAGAAACTCAAGCAAGTTTTGAAGGCCTTTAGGATCATTTTCCATTTTTTTAGTTCCTAAAGAAATAAAAACTAATAACGCTCCTAATAAAATCCAAGATGTCAAAAATACCTGCCCGTGAAGTCTGATATTTCCAATTTGCCAATAAAGATGTTGACCAACTTCTAATGCTGCAAAATTTGTTAGCAAGGAATTTAAGAACATTTGATTTGAATAAAAAATTTACTTAAGAACGTGAAAAATAAAGAATGAGTGAAGGTTTATAAATAAAAAAACCTATCATTGCTGGAAAAATATCCAAAGATCCTAGCTTGCTCGCAAAAATAAAGAGGCAAACTGGAACTAATAGTTGCAATTTTGATACACCTGATGATTCTTTACCGAGTTTTCCTACACTTTTAGCGAGCAAACGTAGGTAAAAAATACCGGAAATTGCACCTATAAAAATACTAAAACCAAAAGTAAATCCGAAAAAAATTCCAGTTATTGATGCTAATAAAATAGAGACAATAAAAGTAATTCCAAAAATTGTTAATTGCAATTTTGTGTATTCATCATTTTGAGAAAGTAAATTATCTATTTGATTGGCAATGCCAGATTTACTTTCATTAATGATCGAATTATCCAAGGACTGAGGAAATTGAACATTCTCATTAGAAGGATGCTCAAGTTTTTTTCTATTTGAGTCCACTGAAGTGAACATAGTTTAGAAACCCTCTCTGATTGGTTTAAAGTAAGTATATAAACCCACGGAATCTATCACGGAGAGGGGCCTTTTAGCTAGTTTTTTCTTATAAAACATTAATTCTTAAGATTTCTGATTAGTCTTATGGACCATTTCCTAATTTTTACTTCAAAAATTAATTTAAAAAATGTCATCTTGTTAATTGATTTAAAATTTAAAACGTTAATAAAAGACTTGGCAAAATATCAATTAAACGTCTCAATAGTACAAATACATTTAAAAAATTGGAGATAAGTCGAGAAAAAACAAAATATAATAAAATTTCTAAAAGAAAAAAACCCTTTAGTTCAAATAACGATAAGAACCAAATCAATTTTATGGGATCTATATTCCCCTTGCCTTGGAAGATATGGCCTTATGAGGCAAAAATTCTAATTTTAATAATTGGAATTTGGTCAATATTAGGAATATGCATTCTAGGATCGTCAAGCTGGTGGGTGGCAAGTAGAGAAATGGGAAATTGGGCTTACTTTTTAAAAAAACAAATTATTTGGACGCTTCCTGGCATTGGTCTATTTTATTTCGTTCTTAATACGAACATTAGAAGTCTTTTAAAATATTCAAGAATTATTTTTTATATTTTATTTTTTTTAGTTTTTCTTACCAATATTACTGGAATTACAGTGAATGGATCTTCAAGATGGCTAATACTAGGGAATTTACGTCTGCAACCATCAGAATTAATTAAACCTTTTCTAATTCTTGAAGCTTCTAACCTTTTTGCTCATTGGAATCTGATTAAAAATGATAAAAAATTAATTTCAATATTCTCCTTTGGTTTATTAATTTTATTAATACTTAAGCAGCCTAATTTAAGTACTGCATCATTAACTGGAATTCTTTTTTGGGTAATGGGTTTATGTGGAGGTGTAAAACTTAGCTCTCTTTGCTCATTTGCTTCATTAGGATTCATTACTGGATGTATTAGTATCGTCAATAACGAATATCAAAAACTTAGAGTTACTTCATTTATTAATCCTTGGAAAGATCAACAGGAAAGTGGATTTCAATTGGTTCAGAGTTTATTAGCTATAGGTTCAGGTGGTCTATTTGGTCAAGGTTTTGGCTTATCTGTACAAAAATTACAGTACCTACCGTTTATGTACACAGATTTTATTTTTGCCATTTTTGCTGAAGAATTTGGTCTGTTGGGGTGTGCATTATTCTTAGGTTTTTTAGCAGTTTTCTCCTATATAAGCCTAAGAATTAGTCTTAAGTGCAGGAATAACTATACAAAATTAGTTGCCATCGGATGTGGTGTGTTGTTAACAGGTCAATCAATAATGCATATTGCTGTAGCTACAGGTTCAATGCCCACTACAGGCTTACCATTACCCTTCATTAGTTATGGTGGAAATTCATTAATCGCATCTTTTTTTATTGCAGGGATGTTACTGAGATGTTCATTAGAATCAACTGGGTTCTTAGGTATGATTAGTGCACGAAAGACTCTTAATTAGTTAGAATTTAAAAGAATTAAGTCAGGCTATCGAATCATTTAATTTAGTTATTTCAGAATTATCTCAAAAGGGTAATCTACTTATGCAGAATGGTCTTAATAATCCTGGCCCATTTACTATATTTTTGGTTTTCAGCGCAGGACTTTTAACGAGTCTTGGCCCATGTTCATTATCATTACTACCAATCACTATTGCTTATATAGGTGGAACAGAGAAAAATAAATTTAAACTTATTAGTTTTTCAGGAGGAGTCGTTTTTTCACTCGTTGCTCTTGGCGCTGCTAGTGGATTCTTAGGTAGAATATATGGGCAAATACCATCTTATTACACTTCGGTCGTTGCCTTGATAGCAATAATAATGGGTTTAAATTTACTAGGTATTCTAAAATTTCAGTTCCCGAATGGACCTGATATAAAAATAATTGAAGATAAAATACCAACATTCATAGCACCTTTTGCGATAGGGACTACTTTTGGACTAGCTTCTTCACCTTGCATTACACCAGTTTTAGCAACTCTTCTGGCTTGGGTATCGCAAGCTAAAAACCCGACAATATCTATTATTTTTTTATTTTTCTTTGGAATAGGCCAAGTAACCCCATTAATCGTTGCAGGAGCTACTGCAGAAAACTTAAAACAATTTTTAGAACTTAGAAAATTTAGTCAAATAATTCCCACAGTAAGTGGGATATTTTTAGTTTCCCTAGGGTTGTTAAATTTATTTTCAAATTGGATTTAAATGATTATTTTTAAGAATCTAATTTTAAAAATATCAAGTTTAAGATTCGCCATATCACTGATCATCTTCATAGCTATTACAAGTGGCATAGGTACTTTTATACCTCAAGGTAATAATTATAAATTCTATATTGATAATTTCGATAGTGCTCCCATTTTTGGATTTTTAGATGGAGAAAAAGTCTTAATACTTCAATTGGATCATATATATACAAGCTTTTGGTTTTTATTTACATTAATTCTTCTTTGCATTTCCCTAGCAGCTTGTAGTTTCAGGAGGCAAATCCCTTCATTAAAAGCTTCATTAAAATGGATTGAATACAAGAGCGAAAAAAAATTTAACAAACTGCAACTAACTTCAAGTCACCCAATCAATCAAAATGGAGACCATATATCAAAGGTAGATTTATTACTTAAAAAAAAAGGATGGAAAACATACAAATTTAAAAGTCATATTTCTGCAAGAAGGGGTTTAATTGGAAAAATCGGACCTTTAGTTGTACATATCGGATTAATAGTCTTACTTATAGGTTCAGCATATGGAAGTTTTACAAGTCAATCAAAAGAACAATATTTACTACCTGGAGAAAGTTTGGATCTTGTTAATGAGAGCACAAACTCAAAAGCCAATGTAAAATTAGTCAATTTTTCTATAGAACGAGAAAGTGATGGAGTACCCAAACAGTTTATTTCAAAATTAAATTTTTCTTCTGAAGATCTAAATTTAAATGAGATAAAAACCGCTAAAGTTAATAAACCAATCAGATTTAAGGGATTAACTATTTATCAAGCTGATTGGGCAATATCAAATGTTGTTTTAGAAATAGATAATATCCTTTATCAATTACAATTGAAGGAGATTCCCGAAATCGGTAATCAAGTTTGGGGAGTTTTAGTTGAATTAGGATCGGAGACAAAAAAAAATTTCCTTTTAACAATAGATAATGAAAATGGTCCACTTAAAATTTCAAATATAGGAAATTTTTCCGGGAATAATCTCTATATCAATGACAATCCTTTAGAAGTTAATTCTTCAAAAGTATCTCTAAAAAAAATAATCCCCAGCAGTGGATTAATAATTAAAAATGATCCGTCTATACCATTTATTTATTTTTCTTTTATTTTAATAATTTTTGGAACAATAATAAGTCTTATACCAACTAACCAATTATGGATTCTTGTAAATCAAGAATCACAAAGGTTATCCATTGGAGGTCTTAGCAATAAAAATCTAGTTGGTTTTAAAAAAGAATTTTTTAAAATATCAGAAGAAATTAAAAATTTTTAATTTTTTTTCTGTCCACTAAAAATATCTAACTGCATAGAAACATTCCCTCTGGGGTTAAATGCAGCATTTAAATGTATCCAGTGAGGTGAGCCTTCATTCACTAAATCATCCATAATTCTATTAACAACTTCCTCATGTGATATTTTTATATCTCTAAAATTATTAATATAAAGCTTTAAAGACTTCAACTCATAGACTTTCAAATTAGGTTGATAAATAACATTTAGCTTTGCAAAATCTGGATAACCAGAAAAGGGGCACTTACATGTAAATTCAGGTAACTGGATAGAAATTTCATAAATTCTTTTCTTATTTGGATTCTCAAAACAAATTATTTTCGATTCTTCAATAATTCTTTCACCATAAAGCGGTCTTTGTGTCGAATCATCTAATTTAGCTGTACTCATTTTTAGTAGAACTTATTTACTAAACCTATATAAAAAGATCAAAATCTGCAAAAATCCCAACAAGCATAAGTATTACAATTGAATAAGTCAAAAGCTGTTAAATCTTATTTTTGTATCAGCCGTTACATTCATAGTGCCGGTTAAAAGGGTTATATGTGTTTAGTTCAATGAAAAATTAATGGACATTTGTTTGATAACTATCGATAACAACTTAAATAAATCCCTTCAACCAAAAAGCGCAATTGGAATGTTGTGGCTTCAAACACACTTTGAGAATGATAAGTGGGAAGAGTTGTCAAATAGTACAGTAATAATTTCCGAAGAAAATTCCCAATTATTAATTGAAGACGCCACGAATGCAGGTCTTAATATTAAATGTTTTTCTGATATTTCAATGTTGGATGTTTTCCCAAAAAACAATTAAAATAAGACTATTCAATCTTTAATCATGAAGAAAATTGAAGCAATCATACGTCCATTTAAGCTGGAGGATGTAAAAATTGCATTAGTAAACTCTGGTATTGTTGGAATGACAGTTAGTGAAGTCAGAGGTTTTGGAAGGCAAAAAGGACAAGTTGAAAGATATAGAGGTTCCGAATTTACTGTTGAATTCCTTCAGAAACTCAAAGTAGAAGTTGTCGTAGAGAATGAAAAGGTTAATTCAGTCATAGATGCAATTGCTGAAGCAGCAAAAACTGGAGAGATCGGTGACGGGAAAATATTCGTCTCATCAATTGATTCTGTTGAGAGAATTAGAACTGGGGATAAAGATGAAGAAGCTCTCTAAGTCAGATAGTTTCATTTACTAAATTTTGTACGTATTCACTATTAATTTTTGGATTTGATTCATTTCTTAAGCTCATCCAAGCTAAATATTCATGATTTCCAGCAGGACCAACCAATGGAGAGGCTATCAAATTCTTTACATTCCAATGAAATTTTTTAGCAGTACTGATAACAGACTCTATAGCTTCAGTATGGAATTTAGGATTACGAACAACACCACCTTTACTGACTTTATCTTTACCTACCTCAAATTGGGGTTTAATTAAAAATATTCCTTCAATACAATCACCTTCTAATAAACTAGTAATAGATTTAAAAACTAATCTTAATGAAATAAAAGACAAATCAGTAACCACAAAATTTGGTAATTCATTACTTCTAGATAAGAGATCATTAGGTTTTAAATTTCGAATATTAGTTCGTTCAAAAAGTATGACTTTTGGGTTATTTCTAATCTTCCATGCAGTCTGTCCATAACCAACATCTATCCCATAAACTAACTTTGCTCCTTGTTGCAATAAGCAATCAGTAAATCCCCCAGTTGATATTCCCGCATCAATACATATTTTATCTTTTACTGTAATTTCAAGTTTTTTAAATGCCTCCAATAATTTTTCGCCGCCCCTTGATACAAACATAGGTTCAGAATCAATAAAAATCTCAGATCCAATTAATACTTGTTGTCCAGGTTTATCCAATATTTTTCCATTGATATCTCTAACTTTTCCCGCAAGAATTAAACCCTGGGCTTTTTGACGAGTTTCACATAATCCTTTATTTAGAAGATAAATGTCTAATCTACTTTTTTTAATCATCTATTAATCAATAAAAAAAGACTGAATAATGAACTTCTACAAGATTAAGATCCAAATTCTTTAATACATTCCAATTTTAAATAAAAACTAAAAAATTACCCATTTTTACGAAAGGAATAAATGCAAACATTTTTATATTTAAGCTTTCTTTATTAGCCTGAAAAACGTTACATAAGAAAATAACAATAAGGCAAATATGTTCAATGGCAAGTACATCTTTAAGGTATAGGGCAATAATTCAATTTTGGTTATAAAGTTTAAATTGATAACTAATAAAAATTGTGATCGAGCGTTACACATTACCCGAAATGGGTAAAATCTGGACTGAAAGCGCCAAATTCCAGAGTTGGCTTAAGGTTGAAATAGCTGCATGTGAAGCAAATTTTTCCCTCGGGAAGATTCCTGAGAATGCCATGACAGAGATACGTTCAAATGCAAAGTTTGATGAATCTAGAATTTCAGAAATCGAGAAAGAAGTTAAACATGATGTCATAGCATTTCTTACGAGTGTTAATGAATTTGTAGGAGATTCTGGAAGATACATACATGTTGGTATGACCAGTAGTGATGTTCTTGATACTGGCTTATCTCTTCAGTTAAAAGATTCTTGCGAATTGTTATTAGAAGAAATTGATAACCTAGAAAATGAAGTCAGATTATTAGCAAGGAAGCATAAAAATACATTAATGATTGGTAGATCTCATGCAATTCATGGGGAGCCAATTTCCTTCGGTTTTAAACTTGCAGGATGGTTAGCTGAAATAATAAGGAACAAAAAAAGATTGTTAACACTGAAAGAATCTGTAGCAATTGGACAAATAAGTGGTGCGATGGGAACCTACGCTAATACGAATCCCAAAGTAGAACAAATAACTTGTGATTTACTCGGTTTAAAACCAGATACAGCAAGTACTCAGGTTATTTCAAGAGACAGGCATGCAGAATATGTGCAAACTATTGCACTAGTTGGCGCTTCTCTAGATAGATTCGCAACTGAAATAAGAAATTTACAAAGAACTGATGTTTTAGAAGTTGAGGAGGGCTTTACAAAAGGGCAAAAAGGAAGTTCTGCCATGCCTCATAAAAGAAATCCTATTCGAAGTGAAAGAGTAAGCGGTTTAGCAAGAATTTTAAGGAGTTACGTCTTAACAGCACTGGAAAATGTTCCGCTTTGGCACGAAAGAGATATAAGTCATAGTTCAAATGAACGTATCATGTTACCTGACATATCAATCTGTTTACATTTTATGCTCAGGGAAATGAAAGATATAGTAAGCAATTTGCAAGTTTATCCAAAAAATATGCTCAAAAATTTAAATATATATGGTGGTGTAATCTTTAGTCAAAAAGTTTTACTTTTGCTTATAGAGAAGGGCTTGTCTAGAGAAAAGGCTTATAGCTTAGTACAAAAAAATGCGCATCAGGCATGGAATACTCAGAATGGGAATTTCAAACAAAATATAGAGAGAGATAATGAAATAATGGATTTTATTGATCAAAGTGACTTAGAAGAATGTTTTAATCCTTCAATTCATCTCAATAATTTAAGTGTAATATGGGATAAGTTAGGTATCTAGGATTACTGAAAACCTTATCTAAGTTAAACCAGTGTTTTCAGAGGAATAATGACAAAAAACTTTAGGATTGAAAAAGATAGTATGGGAACAATAGAGGTTCCCATAGAAGCTTTGTGGGGTGCTCAAACACAAAGATCGATAATAAATTTTTCTATTGGAGAAGAATTAATTCCAATTGAGTTAATTTATTCACTCACCCTCATAAAAAAAGCTGCTTCAATTGCGAATTTCAATTTAGGGTTAATAGATAAAAGAAAAAAAGATTTAATTGTAGAGGCATGTACAGAAATACTTGATGGGCTTCATGATTCACAGTTTCCCTTAAAGGTTTGGCAAACAGGTAGTGGTACGCAAACAAATATGAATGTTAATGAGGTAATTTCAAATATTGCAGCATTAAAAACAAATTCAGAGCTTGGTAGTCATCAACCAATTCATCCGAATGATGATGTAAATAAATCTCAGTCAACTAATGATACTTTTCCTGCTGCTATTCAAATATCTGTTGTTAATGAAATAATCAAAAATTTAGTTCCCACGATAAGAGAACTTACGAAGATCCTCGATAAAAAAAGTGAAGAATGGAAAGACCTAATAAAGATAGGAAGAACCCATTTTCAAGATGCAGTTCCCCTTACTTTTGGGCAAGAAATATCAGGATGGTCAGAGCAACTTAAAGATGCTGAGAATGCAATTATGATGAGTCTAAATGAATTGTATTTTTTACCTCTTGGAGGAACTGCAGTTGGTACAGGGATTAATTGTCCAAAAGGATTTTGTGAAGAGTCTATAAAATCAATTTCTGATAATACTAATCTAATATTCTATAAATCAAAAAATAATTTTTCCATCATGGCCGCGCATGATCGTCTGGCTCAAGTAATGAGTCAGATAAAAATATTAGCAGGTGCATTATTTAAAATTTCAAATGATATAAAAATTCTATCTTCTGGTCCAAGATCAGGAATATATGAATTAATTATCCCTCAAAATGAACCTGGGAGTTCTATCATGCCGGGTAAAGTGAATCCGACTCAATGCGAAGCCTTATCAATGGTTTGCACTCAGATAATGGGTCTTGAATATGCAGTTTCAATGGCAAATTCTAGTGGCACTTTACAGATGAATGAATATAAGCCTCTTATTGGATTTAATATTCTTACAAGTTTAAAATTACTTAAAAATGCAATAGAAAACTTCAGAATAAAATTAGTTAATGGGATGGAACCTAATCAAAAGAGAATAAAGTTAAATTTAGAAAATTCACTAATGTTGGTTACAGCCATCGTGCCAAAAGTTGGTTATGAAAAAGCAGCTGAAATTGCAAACCTTGCCTTCAAAGAATCATTAAATTTAAAAGAGGCAACACTTAAATTAGGTTATTTAAATGAAGATGAATTTAATGAAGCAATGAATATTAGTTCAATGATTTAATTAAAAAATTTAAGAATTATTGTCAATTCTTTTTGTTGCGGGATTAATTTCTTCAGAGACTTTTATAAGATCATTAGATTCAGAAACAGGAAAACGATTAATAGCTTTTAATGCTAGCTTTGCTTTGCTTTTTAATTTATTACTAACACCAATACAGTACTGAACTTGAGAAAGGACATCAATTGATCTCCTTATAATCCTCACTACATCTCCTTCGTCTAATGAAGTATTAAAAACCAAATCTTTCCATTTTTTTCCCCTTGCCCATTCAAAAATAATTCCAGTCAACTCTGTTTCTAAATAGATAGGAATTTCAATATGAAACTTATTTTGTTGAAAAGCGACTAATTTTCTTAAACCATCTAATTCATTAAAAACATCTATTACCTTTAAAGAAGGCTTGAAATTACACCAAAGATTAGGCCTCCTTATATCAACACATATAGCTTGAATAATTGCAGCTAACTCAGGAGGATCTAAATCGTCCAAATAACCACTAACTAAAACAAGACCAACCCATAATTCATTTTCACTTCTTATTACACCAACTGTTTTTCCAACTTCTGTCAATTCCAAATCATTCAAACAACCAAAATGATTCAAAATTTTAATCAAATAGGTAAAAGTTCTCCAGTTATGATTTTCTTTATCCTCAAGAAGTTTTTTTCTCATATTTATTTCTTGTTCAACATCAACAATTCTTTTTCTATATTTCTTTAATTTCTTGGAGTCTCCAAATCTATGTGCGGGATGATCAGTGACTTTTTCTTCTAAATTATTAATTTGTTGCTGTTGTGCCATGACTTCCGTTGTCAGATCATATTGTGGAGTTTGCAAATCATTTTTTTTAGAAACTTCTAAAATTCGATCCACAAAAGACTGCGTCATATCATCTCCCCTTACTACCTCTCCAGAAAAATACATCTTTGGTGCTTCAAGTCCTAAGACATCAATTGCATCCAAATCATTAAAAATACTTACTATGTATGAGGGTTTTATAAGAATAAATAAATTATCAATTGTCAAACATAATAAACTCTTAATTTTTTGGGATTCATATATTTTCTTACAAATGAGTCCGGGAACAATTTTTCTTTTAATTTGAGGAGCTTTGATTGAAATTAAGCTTCCATCTTTAATATATGGAAGTGCATTAGTGATCTCTTCTGATAATTTTTCTGCTGCTTGTTTTTCTAAAATTTTCAAGAGTCTTCTCTCTTCTTTAAGACGATTTTTTAACTTTTCGTAGGCATCAAAATCTTTCCATGAAACGTTAGATGTAATTTTTTTTAATTCAATTAAATCCTTATCTAAATTTTCAAGAATTATATTCTCACCTGAGGATTCACCTAAATATAAAAAACTACCAAAACTTCTTTTAATTAATTCTTTAGACTTCTCTAAAGTATAACTTTGTAAAAGATTAAGTACCATTCCATAGCTAGGAGTGAATTGACTCTCTAAAGAATTTGGTTTGCTAATAGCAAGTGCACTTGCTTCTTTGGCACCTTCGAATCTTGTTTGTAATGTAACAACATATCCTTGGGTATCTTTTCCTCTTCTTCCAGCTCTTCCTGACATTTGCAAAAATTCACTGCTAAATAATAATCTATGACCATCTTCTGTCCTTTTTGATAAAGAAGAAATAACAGTTGTTCTTGCGGGCATATTAATTCCTGCAGCTAGAGTTTCAGTTGCAAAAACAACTTTTATCAAACCTTGCTGAAATAATTCCTCAACCAATTCTTTCCATGCAGGCAATAATCCTGCATGATGAGATGCAATACCACGTTTTAATGCCTCGCATTGAGATTTATCTTTAATTGCCTCTTGATTATTTTTAAGATAAACATCTAATTTTTGGGATATCATATTTGCTTCTGAGTAACTTACTAAAGTTAAATCTTTTATATTCTCAATAGCCTTGTCACATCCTCTTCTACTAAAAATAAAATAAATAGCTGGCAACATATTTCGTTCAGCTAGTTTAGAGATCACAAAGCCAATTTGGGGAGACTTTGGTTGCATTATCCTGCCCACTTTTCCTCTCATTTTCTGCCCTTTAGGAGCTCTCCAAATCTTACAGTTTGGATGAATTCCATTACCTTTATTATTTAAAAGTGGATGGAGGCCTTTAACACTACAAAAAATAAAATCAAGTGGGACTGGTCTCTTATCACTATTAATTAGTACTGTGGGTCCATGAACTTTTTCTATCCAATTTTGTAGCTGATCTGCATTAGCTATTGTTGCTGATAGAGCTATTATTTGAGTTCTAGTAGGGCAATGGATTATAGTTTCCTCCCAAACTGTGCCTCTTTGGGGGTCATTCATGTAATGACATTCATCAAGAATCACAGATTCTAAATTTTCTAAGGGATCATCAAATTCATCAAATTCACCATAAAGCATGTTCCTAAAAATCTCAGTTGTCATTACTAAGATTGGTGCTTCTCTATTTATACTTATATCTCCAGTTAAAAGACCAACTTTATTCTCACCATATTGATTAGTAAAATCTCTAAACTTTTGGTTTGAGAGGGCCTTTAAAGGTGTTGTATAAAAAACTCTGCTGTCATGAAATAAGCCTCTATATATAGCAAATTCACCTATCAATGTTTTACCAGAACCTGTTGGTGCAGTTAAAACAACAGAATTTCCGCTATTAATAGCTCGTATTGCCTCTAATTGGAAGTCATCTAGCGGAAAGGGGAAATATTCCTCTAAATTAAGCAATAATTGTGATTGAGGAGAGGATGAGTTAACTTCTTAATATATGATCTATATAGATATTAATAAACAAAAAATACCTTGCAAACTTTAATAGTAAATCTAAATCTTTTTAATTAAATCCACTATATTTTATTCGCTAAAATGAAAATTCCAAGAAATAGAATCCGTAAATTAAAAACATTTTCTTTAGGTAAAAAACCATTCGAACTTCTTAGTTTAAATTCGCATAATAAAAAACTTATAGATTTATGCAGTAATGATTATTTTGGATTAAGTAGGAATAAGGATTTAATAAAAGCTGCTTACGAAATAAGCCTTTTAGAAGGCATTGGTTCAGGAAGCTCAAGGTTTATTACAGGTTCTAGACCAATACATAAATTATTAGAAACAGAACTTGCCAAGTGGCTTGATCAAGAGAAAGTATTACTTTTCCCAAGCGGATTTCAAGCAAATATAGCAGCTATCCAGGCTTTAGCAAACAGAAATAGTATCGTAATAGCAGATAAACTCATCCATAACTCTTTATTGGTTGGAGTCAAAGCTGCTCAAGCAAAACTTGTTCGATTTTCACACAATAATTTAAAAGATCTAGAAGATAAAATTATTAAATCTAACCCCACAAAAAATTCCATTTTAGTTGTTGTTGAATCTCTTTATAGCATGGAGGGATCAATTGCTCCGCTAAGAGAAATAACGGAAATTTGCAAAAAAAATAGTGTTCAATTATTAGTTGACGAAGCTCATGCAATTGGGATCTTGGGCCCTGAAGGCAAGGGCTTGTGTTTTAATTTCCGTTCAGATATAACTATGATTACTGGAACTTTTGGGAAAGCATTTGGAAGCGGTGGAGCATTCATAGCTTCCAATTCAGAAATTGGTGAATTTCTTATCCAAACAAGTGGTGCATTTAGGTATACAACCGCGCTTGCTCCGTCTTTAGCTGCTGGAGCACTAGAGGGTTTAAATAAAATTCTAGAAAATAAAGAATGGGGTAGTGATTTGTTATCTTCTGCGAAGGTATGGAAAGATGAAATAATTAAAAATTTTAGTTTTCCAGTTCAAGGAGATTGTCATATTTTATCAATCATTATTGGCCAAGAAGAAAAGGCAATTTATCTACAAAAATATCTCGAAAAAAATGGGTTTTTAGCAATTGCGATAAGACCTCCAACTGTTCCAGTTGGGCAATCAAGAATCAGAATAACAATAAGGAGAAACTTAGATTTTAATCTGCTAAAGGATTTCATTACTGTATTAAAAGAATTTAAATGAAACAAATTATTACTCAACATGGATGGGGAATGAATAAATATTTCTGGGATGATTATAAAGTTGATTTTTTAAAAAATAATTGGCATTGGCAAGATAATGAAAGAGGCTATTTCTCGACAAAAAATTATCAAGCAAAATGGATTAAAAGCGACTCTAAAAAAGAAATCAGAATGACTTTATGCCATTCATTAGGTTTTCATTTAATGCAAAGAAACATTTTAGAAGAAGCAACTCATATTGTTCTGATAAATTCTTTTAATAATTTTCTTCCTGTAAGTAATAATAGAAACTTTATTTTGAGGTCTCTAAAAAGAATGGAAACAAAAATCATAAAAGATGAATCTAAGGATATGTTGAAAGAATTTATACATAGATCATTTATGCCAAATGATATAAATAATAGTTTTAAAAATATTTTTTATAAAAGTTTAAAGAGTATAAATAAAACTCTTCTTTTCAACGATTTAAAACAACTTTACATAAATAGGGATTTTCCAGTATTTTTAAAAAAAGATTGCAAAATTATTTTTATAAAATCAGAAAATGATTTAATTCTTGACAACGAATCAAATAATAACTTTTTAGATTTCTTAAATAAAACACTTGATAGGAAACCAATTTTGATTAAATTAGCTCAACAAGGTCATTGCTTGAATAATTTAAATTTATACGAGATTTTACTTAAAACATTTTATTATTGATATGGATATTAAAAAGTGGAACGAGAAAATAAAAAATAATTTCAATGATGCTGCATCTCGTTATATAGAGTATTCAAATATTCAGAAGTTTTTTGCAGAAAAGATTGTTTACTTTATCAAAGAACTTAATCCCCCAAAAAAAGGAGAATGGATAGATCTAGGATCAGGCCCAGGACTATTAGCTAATGAAATAGAAAAAAATTTTTCTTCGCAAAAAGTATCCAGAATTGATTTCAGCAAAAAAATGCTTCTTCAGAATAAATTATCTAGTAAAAAAATTTTATGGGATTTGAATAATAATTTACCCCCTGAAATTAATAACTGTTCTCTAATAACATCGAACTTTTGCATACATTGGTTAAACAATCCAGAAAATATAATAAAAAATTGGTTTAGTAGATTAATGCCTGGAGGTTTTTTAATCATTTCATATCCAACAAAAGATTGTTTCCCAGAATGGAAAGATACTTGTAGAAAAATTGATATTGAATATAGTGGTCTTAGTTTCCTTTGCTCTAAAGAATTATTAAAAGATTTCAAATCAACTGAAATTCATTATTCAGAAAAGTTTAATTATCTTGAAAATTTTGAAGATGTATATAAGCTTTTTAGAAGCATTAAAAATATAGGGGCACAATCAACAAATTGCAAACGCAAAACAGTGAAAGAGTTAAAAGAAATTCAAAAGTTTTGGCCAAAGAATTACAATAATACTGTGAACCTTTCATGGCAAATTGAGATTCAAATCATAAAGAAATTATGAGTAGTCAGGATAGTATTTTCAAATTTATAATTTGTGGAACAGATACTGATATCGGTAAAACTTTAATAAGCTCCTTTTTCGTTAAAGGATTAAATTCTTTTTATTGGAAGCCTATTCAAAGTGGTATGGAATCGCAAACTGATAGTGAAACTGTTGAAAAGCTTTCACAAGTAAGTAAAGAGAAAATCATTAAAGAAGCTTATGTCTTTACAAAACCTCTTTCTCCTCATTGGGCGGCTGAAATAGATCAAAAAACTATTAATTTTGACTTATTGAGATTACCAAAAGTAAAAGGCTCATTAATTTTAGAAACTGCAGGTGGATTAATGGTTCCAATAACACGCAATTTTTTACAAATAGATCAAATAAAACAATGGAATCTTCCTGTAATACTTGTATGTAAAAGCTCACTGGGCACTCTTAACCATACCCTGCTTAGTATTGAGGCCTTAAAACGAAGAAATATTGAGATTTTAGGTTTAGTAGTCAATGGCGAAAAACACTTAGATAATCCAAAAACTCTAGTTGATTTCAGTGGTATTCCATTAATTACTGAATTTCCTTACATCAAAAAAATGGACTCAAATAAATTAGATATACTTTGGAAAGAACTAGACATCAAAAATAAGTTGATCTCACTTTTAAATTCAAAAATAAGTTAAATGAAATCTTTGGATTCAAAAACTCGAAATCAAGATTGGCACCCAAATATTTGGCCACCTTTTACACAAATCAATAACAGCAAACCGCAGATAGAAGTAACTCATGGTAAAGATGCCCTACTATTTACTAAAGACCCCAAAAAAGAGCTAATAGATGCGATTAGTAGTTGGTGGGTAACTCTTCATGGTCATAGTAACGAATATATTGCGGATGCCATTTTCAATCAATCAAAAAAACTTGAGCAAGTTATATTTGCTGATTTCTTACATCCCCAGGCAAAAAAATTGGCAGAAAGACTTAGTGAATTAACAAAACTAGAAAGATTATTCTTTTCTGATAACGGTTCTACTGCAGTGGAAGTCGCTTTAAAAATTGCCTTCCAATCATGGCAAAATAGAGGAGAGACAAGAACTCAAATAGTAGCTTTTGATGGTGCGTATCATGGCGATACCTTTGGAGCAATGGCTTTAGGTGAAAGAAATATTTTTAATGAGAATTTCGATAATCTTATGTTCCCGGTTAGGAGAGTACCATGGCCTGCAACTTGGATAAATGACGAAAACGTAGAAAATAAAGAAAATGAGGCGATCCAAAAATTAGAAGCTCTTCTTAAAATCCCTACAGTAGCAGTTATCCTTGAGCCACTTGTTCAAGGAGCAGGAGGAATGAATATGGTTAGGCCCCAGTTTATTAAAAAAGTTTCAGAAACTATAAAAAATAATAATTCTTTGTTGATTGCAGATGAAGTATTAACTGGTTTTGGAAGATGTGGAAGCCTTTTTGCATTTCAAAAAGCCAAAATCATTCCTGATTTAATAAGTATTTCAAAAGGCTTAACTGGTGGATTTTTACCAATGGGAATAACTTTATGCAAAGAAAAAATTTTTCAATCCTTTATTGATGATTCCCCAAGAAAAACTTTTTGGCATGGACATAGTTTTACTGCTAATCCTTTAGGTTGTGCTGCGGCAAATGCTAGCCTTGATTTATTAGAAAAAGAACCCAACAAATACCTTTCTTTTGAAGGAAAACATTTATCTCATTTAATTACATTTAAAAAATTACCCTATATAAAAAAGATAAGGGTATCCGGCACAATTGCTGCCTTCGATTTAGATATTGGGAACAAAAAAGGTTATTTTAATAATATTGGGAAAGAAATAAAGAGTCTTGCAATGGAGCAAGGTTTATTTATTAGGCCCCTAGGTAATGTTATTTATCTCTTGCCGCCTCTCTGTATAACCGATGATCAATTAGAAAAAAGTTACTGGATAATAAGGGAAATTTTAGACAATCTGTAGATAGAAATTTAAGGTCCCTGCAGTATTGCATTTTCTACATCTTCTCTATTAATGCGATACGAAAATAGTCTTTTAGTTTCTTGTCCTTTGCTTTCCCAGATCACACCTAAATCTTCTTGTTCAAAAATAATAGTTGCATTCCAATTAGATAGTAAAAGGTACCATTTAGATGGATTATTAACATCCTTCTGAGCACCTAAATCAGTTAGCCACAATTCCAAAGATTGAAGTGAATGTTGATTTATAGGTTTTTTAGAGAGATTCACAGATTTTTTTTTACAGTATCATTCTATTAACCAGATAGGTATTGTATCTAATTCTTTGCCAGTAAAAGACGCAATAAAAATTGAACAAATCAAACTAATAGAAATGATAATAAATAAGAGAAATAACGAAAACAATTCCCCATTTGAGAAAGGTCTTCTATTCCCCACTAAATTTTGATTATTTGAATCGATTATTAAATTATTTAAAAATTTAGTATTATTCTTACTTCTAAATTTTTCTTTTAGTTTGTCATCATATATTTTTCTCAAATTACTATTATTCAAATTTTCATAAGCTTCCAAAACTTCTTGAAATTTAATTTTAGCATCGTCTATTTCTAAAGAAGTTGTGTCAGGATGCAACTCAATGGAAAGTTTGCAAAATGCCTTTCTCAATTCATGATTTGAAGCATTTTCATCTACACCTAAAATTTTGTAATAAGAAATTTCTCCTTTCAAAATAATCTTTTATTAATATTGTAATTCTAATAAATTTTTAATAAATAGAATGTATTTAATGAATGGTAAAAATTTATATTTATAACGAAATGAAAAAACAAAACATTCCTGAAGAAATTTCTAAACTAATAAATGAAGAAGAAATAATTATGTTTCAAGAATTGCAAATTAAGATTAAAGAATTAAATAATAAAACCAATCTAACGAGATTAATAAATGGTGATGATTATTGGGTATCTCAAGTTTTTGACAGCATTTGGCCATTTAAAATTTTCCCGAATATTAATTTTGATAATAAAAGATTTTTAGATATTGGATCTGGATGTGGCTTCCCTGGATTAGGATACGCAATAACTCATCCTACATCAGAAATATACCTAGTTGATTCTTCCAAAAAGAAAACAGATGCACTAAAAACACTAATTAAAGAGATCAATTTCAAAAACAATATTCATGTAATCAATGATCGTATTGAAAATTTAGCCCATCAATCATCAATGAGAAATAGTTTCCATATAGCTACTACTAGAGCGGTGAGTAATCCATCAACAGTTTCAGAATACATGATACCAATGCTAAAAAAAGAAGGATTAGGAGTTTTATATTGTGGGAAATGGACTGATGAAGAAAGTAAAAATCTAGATAAAACTTTAGAAATATTAGGAGGAAAATTTAAGGAGAAAAAGAAGATATTTTTACCAAGAAATAAAGGTACTCGAAATATTATTCTTATAAAACCAAAAAGATTTTGCCCTGAAATTTACCCAAGAAAAGCTGGTAAACCTGAGAAAAATCCACTATAAAATTATTTTTTTGATAATCTTTTAGCGACGTTATCTCCAAACTTTTCTTTTAAAGTTCTCAATTTTCTTATAACTTCTTTTGGATTTATATGGCCTTCTAAAACTTTCAATAATTGGCCTTCAGAAACATCCACATCAAGTAAATTAGCGTTAGATCCTGGGAACCAGTGACTTCCATTGCCAAGCAGTTGATATCTAGCTCTTGCGAATCCTTTCATGTCCAAACAATCTAGTAAATTTGAAAGCCATAGCAGAACGGGAATATTAATATTACCAGGAGTATATTCCCAACTCGGTAGATTTCTATTCCAATTTTTATACCACTCTAAACCTAAAGTATTAATTGATTCCTGCCTTAATCTATTTATTATCATTGGGACATACTTCTCGGATTCTGATAACAACGAAACAGCTTCTAAATGCAGGTCAAAGTCTGCCTCTTTTGCAATGCCAACACTTAGAGTATGGACATTTTTATTTCTTAAACAAAAAAGATCATTAAAAACTATAGGATGCAGTGGTCTACAAAGTTCCAACATTTTGTTTGAGGGAGTATGAAGATGCCCCCCTTTATCAGTGGGACTTATTATAAAAACTCCAAGATCATACTTATTTGCTAAATTTATAACCTTTGTATTATCTTGATTTATGAAATACCAGTGCAAATTAACATAATCAAATAAGTTTGTTTTTATAGCCTTTTCAATGAGTGAAGTTTTTCCATGGGTCGAAAAACCAATAGATCCAACTAAATTATCTTTTTGCAATTTTCTTAAAATTTCAATACAACCTCCCTCTCTAATAGACTGATGCAAATGTTCAGCTGTATTAATGCCATGTATTGCTAGCAAATCAATTCTTTTAACTTTCAATTTTTCAATACTTTTCATCACATCTCTCTCAAAAACTTTTGGATCACTATTTGGAGGAATCTTTGTTTGAATTATGTTTGGTAATTTTTTTATAGTTTGAAAACCCATTCCTAATTGCACCTCAGAAGTACCATAATACTTGGCAGTTTCTACATGACTTAAGCCATATTTATTTGCTAGATTTAATATATTTTCTACTTTATTTTGTTCTTCAAATGAAATCTCAGAAAAATCTAATTGATCCCAACTTTTCTGAAGTCTCATCCCACCCAAAGATAAAATAGGGATCATTAGATTAGTTCGGCCAAATCTACGATATTGCATCTTTTAATAATTAATGCTTATTCATTCTTGGTGGTTTGCCAAATGATTGAAACATATCCCTATCGAGACTATTCTCTAAATCATCTAATTCTTCAAACTTAACCCATTGAATGCAATCAACGGGACATGTATCTATTGCCTCCTGTATAAGATCAAAACTATCACCATCTTGTCTGACAGCTCTGCTCCTACCATGAAATTCATCAACTATGAAAGTATTTGTAGCAACATGTACACAGTACTTACAGCCAATACATCTAGACTCATCAACCCATACAGCTTTTTCGGCTAGTTGACCTCCTAAAACAGGCTCGAAGCCTGTAATTTCGATATTTTCTTGAACATTCTCAAATGGATCTATAAAATCCATATTTTTTATTTCAGCTATCCCACTTAGTTAGAACCAACTCGATAGAACCATCATTTTTGTTTTTTTGTTCAACGATTTGATATCCATCCACTTTTGTTTTGGAAATAATTGTTTGGTAAGCATACATTTGAGTAACTTTAGAAATAAATCTTTCAACAGGGATCTCAAATTTCCAAAGATCGAGATCAGTTACTAATTCATAAGTATTTGAATTATTGTTCCATTTAAAACCCACTTTAGTATCACCTGGTAAATCCATGCTTATATCAACGGATGTAAACCTACCTCTATAACCTTTTACAAACTTTTCTTCGTGGTTAATTTCATAACCGAAATAATCTAAAGCCTTAATTAATGGCTCGGCCTCTTTCAGTTGGGTTGTAATGGTACTAAAATGTGACATTAGATTCGTTGTGTTGTTGTTTTAAGTTTTCATTTTGATTAGAGATGAAAGCATCAGACGTTTTATTCTTTACTGTTACTTTACCGAGAGCATCTTCGAGATTTTTTGTAGCTTCATTACATGAATGACCTGTGAATCCCTCAACAGTCTCTTCCACTCTTCCGTCTTGATGAATTTTGAATCTCAATGTTTTTTGAGGCATTAAATTCAAGTACTGAGTACTTTTACTTTATATACAATAACGAAAATATTTTGTTTCAGTTGGTACAAGTTAATTAATTTTAATTTTTATATTGAATATCTGATAAACTAATTTTTAAGTTATCATTATGGCAAAAAAAATAAGATTTTTAATTATAAAAACCTTGCATTCCCATTGAATCTAAGGCAGTTTTTGCTTCTTCCATAACTGATGGCTCTTTATCGAAAAGAGCTATCTTGATACATTCATCAACGAAACTTTCTTGAAGTGTATTGTTTAATTTTTCATATAACCTACACAATGACCAAATGCAATTGCTTCTAACACCTGATTCATTATCTATCTTTAGACTTATTAAAAGCTGTTCTGCTGCTGATTGAGCGTTTTCCAAAGAAACATTTCCAATTTCCGCTAAAGAACTAGATGACCACAGCCTGACTGCTGCTACATCATTCTTCAAAGCACTAATTAGTGGCTTTAAAACAATTTGGTCATCATAATTAGCTAAACTCCATGCAGTTGCTCTTCTGACATAAGCGTTATCGTCAGTCTCCAAAAGACTGACAAGTTTTTCAACTGCGCTAGGACATGGATTACGACCTAAAGCATATACCGCACTCATTCTCTCAACAGGACAAGGTTGATCAAGTAACGGTAACAAAAGGGGGAAAGATCTTTCATCTCTATATTCACAAAATATTCTTAAACCCTGTATTCTTTCTTCTCTATTGCCTTCAAGCATTTTTAAAGCTTCATTGCACTCTTGAGTTATGTTTAAACCTTTTGAAAAGGCATCTTCATCAATTTGTTCTAAAGGATCTATCTCAATCTCTAAAGCCAATTCTCTGGCTAAAACATCTGGATCAACAGCTATTTCAGCTAGGCTTTCTTTTTTTGGATCCTTATTTTTCGTCATTTTCAAAAACTAAAAATATTAATTCATAGGGGCAGGCGACATCATATCTCCTGGCAACCAAATTCTTGCACTAACTGCTAAGAAGGCAATCCCAAAAAGTGCGACTATAGCGAAAGGTAAAATTTTTGTCTTAATAAAACCCAAAGATTTAAGATTAATTAAGTCAATAATAACCTGTTTAATATACTTTTAAAAAATTTTCCTTAGATAATATTATTTATTTCTTGCATTTTGTCTTAACTGACCACAGGCAGCATTTTTATCTAGACCTCTACTTTTTCGCAAACTAACAGTTATGCCATTATTAGTTAGTGTAGATTGAAATAATTGAAGATTTTTTAAAGAGACTCGTCTAAATTCAACCTCATCAATTTGGTTATATTGTATTAAATTCACATGGCATTGAAAACCTCTGAGCAAATTACTCAATTCATTGGCATGTTCGGCTTGATCATTAACGCCTCTTAGCATTAAATATTCAAAACTTACCCTCCGGCCAGTATCTCTTACAAATTGCTTAGAATCTCTAATTATATTTTTGATCTGATAGTTTTTTGCACTTGGTATTATGGTTTCTCGTATCTTTTGGTTTGATGCATGTAGACTTATTGCCAATGTAAATTGACATTTACCTAAAATTTGAAAAGACTTTTCCGATAATTTACGAATCATTCTTGGAACAGCAACTGTGCTTACAGTTACCTTTCTCTGACTAATCTGAAAATCCTCATTTATAGATCTTATTGACAAAAGCAATTCATCAATATTTAATAAAGGCTCTCCCATACCCATGAAAACGATATTAGTTACTTTTCTATTCATTTCATTTTCAATAAATAATATTTGATCTAATATTTCACTTGCTTTTAAAGATCTCTTCAAACCATCTTTACCAGTTGCGCAAAATTTGCAATCCATTGGGCATCCAACTTGACTAGAAAGGCATGCAGTAAGTCTTTTTTCAGTTGGTATGCCAACACACTCAATACTTTCATTATCACTAGTAGAAAGTAATAACTTTAAAGTGCCATCAATGGCTAAGTTTTTTTCTTGAAGACTAAGTTCGCTTATTTTAAAACCATCTTCTTTTAACTTCTTGCGAAAATCTAATGGTAAGACTTCTATTTGATCAATATTTTTATTCTTATTTCTGTAGTTATAGATCCAATTATAAATTTGGCGACCTCTAAAAGCAGCTTGACCATAATTTAAAGCTACAATTTCTAATTCTTTAACACTATTTCCAAGAAGATTTTTCAAATTATTGTTTCTTTAGTCAAAAACTATTTTCACCATAACAACAAACCATGTTTTAGAAAGAATTCTGTAAGAATAAGCGCAATAAATCCAATCATGGCCATTCTTCCATTAAGTCTCTCATTATATATATGAAATCCATAACGAGGTATCTTTCTTTTGGGGATAATCTCTGGCTTAATCATCGCTTTAATTTAAAAATTAATTCTAGTCATTAAAAATGATAATAGATAAAATTTATTCATCAGATAAAAGCCCCTCCTCCTGTAGTCCTTCTAATGCAGCGGGATCTGGTAATTGATCTTCAGAAAATTGATTTTCAGCACTAGGTCTTGCAAAGGCAGCAAAATTACTAGATGAGGGATCAATCCCGTGTCTGTTACGAGTAGTCTCCAAATCTTCATCACTAGGATCATCAAGTATTGCAGCAGAGCTTACAGCGGGTGATTGAGGCATATCAACCGTATAATCTGGCCTTAAGTTTTGAGCTCTTCTATATCCGCCAGATTCTTCAGCAAGGATGTCAGGGTGGGGGCCAGCTTCTGATGCTAATTCCTCCACAAATCCGCTAAAACCAGTACCCGCAGGAATTAATCTTCCAATAATGACATTCTCTTTTAAACCTCTTAACCAATCAGATTTACCTTCGATTGCAGCTTCTGTAAGAACCCTTGTAGTTTCTTGGAATGAAGCTGCTGATATAAAGCTGTCTGTATTTAAGGAGGCTTTAGTTATACCTAACAAAACCGGGGTAAACTCTGCTGGAGCTCCTCCAGTAATTGCCATAGCTTGGTTTGTATCTTCGACTTGCCTTAATTCTATAAGTTCGCCCGGTAAGAGAGTAGTATCCCCAGCATCTTCTATTCGGACTTTACTTGTCATTTGTCTAACAATAACTTCAATATGCTTATCATCAATCGCGACACCTTGGGATTTATAGACATTTTGAACTTCATTCACCATACTTCTTTGTAGTTTTGATATAGATTCTCGAGCTGCATCAATTAGAGGTTTTTGATCTTTTAAATCCATGAAATAACACTCTAATAATTCGTGAGGGTTAATTGGTCCATCAGTTAAAATTTCTCCACCTTTAACTTCTTGGCCATCACTAACCATTATATTTTTGCCAATTAACAGTTGATATTCATTCACTAAATCATCTTTTTCAATAACCGATAATGAAACTGATTCTTCGTCATTACCTTGTTTAATTTGAACTATTCCAGATTTTTTACATAAAATTGCAGAATCCCTTGGTCTTCTAGCTTCTAGCAACTCTTCAATTCGAGGCAATCCTTGAACAATATCTCCAGTTTTCTGCCTCTCAAAAACTAGTAAAGCTAAACCATCTCCCCTAAGGACCAGATCTCCATCTTTAACATGTAGAACTGAATCAGGAGAGACCATATAAGGTCTTCCAAGTCTTAAGGTTACTTTACTACTAGAAATTTCTTCTATTTCACCACAAGAAGTGGATTTTACAGATTTACTTATTGGATCTCCATCAACTAAACGATCTCCTACTTTAACGACTGCTTTATCATTTATATTTATTTTAATTTTATCTTCTTCTCTTTCAACGATTAATCTTCTTATAGGCTCATCGTCTGTTGATTTTGGTAATTGAACCAACCCTTGTTCTTTACAAAGAATTTGAGTTGTAGCTATTACATCTCCTGCTTTGACTTTTTGATTATTTTTAACTTGCAATTCTGTATGTGTTGAACCATGACTGGAGTCAGACATAGTATCCCTCCTTACAAGAATAGATTCTAATATTACTAAATTTAATCTATTTATTGATGTGTCATTTATATCTTCAATTGACTCGACATCAATAGTCATTTGAGGAGTTGCATCAAAGCTTTCAATACTTAAATGTGTCCTAAGCAATTCGACTCCTTCAACAGATTTTATCAATTCACCATCTTTATAAGTAAGCCTTTGGATAGCTTTTAAACCTAAATGTGGTCCTTTATCCTGCTTAACATGTGTTAATTCGGGTAATTCTGCTTGATCAGGAATAGTAAATTCCTCTACAGTTCTCAACAATAAACCTTTACACTTGGAGGTTTCTAATTTCTGAACAAATAGAATTTCCTTATTGTCGACACCATCAACAATCTTTTCGCCTGGATTAACTAAACTGCCTTCTTCAGTAAATCTATTCAAAACTTCTTCTTCATCACACTCATGAAAAGTTCCATTTCTTACAGTTATTTCACGGAGAATATCATTTTTCTGAGTAACTGTAACAATTCCTGATGTTTGACTAAAAATATCTTTTACAACTTCTGTTCCTGCTTCTATCCATTTCATATCTTCAATCATTAGAAGAGATATATCCTTATTTATTTCATGTGTCTCTTGGGGAATCCACAGCAATGTTCCACCTTGATTGACTTCAAAACCATTTTTAGATGATCTTGCTTTTTTAACACTTAATCCAGGAGAGTATTTTACTAAACCTCCAGTTTTTGTACGGAATCGTTCATCTGTTAACTCTGCAATAACTTCACCATTACTGATTTTACTTCCTGGTGAAGTATTTAAACGATAAGAAGTTCCATCTTCAGATTCCAAATTATAAATCTGGCCTGAGTGAGTAGATTCTTCAATTAATTTAAAGTTACTTAGAGACATTGAAGTAGTAACAATCTGAACTTCCCTAGAATCTCCTACTGATTCTCTCAAACGAACTTGTCCACCATACTCGCTTGATTGACTTGCCTCAGCTAAAACAGTTCCTTCATCTACACTCTTTCCAGATGCGACAACTGGTCTTGCGTTGGGTGGCAAGTTATAAACATCTCCAGCTAAAACCCATAATCTACCTAATCTTTGAGCTTTTAAAGTAATATTTCCCTGCCTATCTGTGACCTCTTTTGGTTGTATAACTTTGTCATACCTTACTTGACCAGCTAAATCGCAGATAACATCTTTTGTTGCTTTTTCAACGCTTTTTTTAACTGCTACAGCAGTGATTTGAGCAACTGTTATATCAGAATTAATTTCTACACCATCATCAACGAATAAAAGCGAACCACTAGAAACCTCGATTTTTTGAACTTTATTAGAGTTATTTCCTTGAGGAACTATTTTTAGTATGAAATCAACCTCCGCTTGTTTAGCTTCGACACCATGAGGAGTCCTATAACCTCTAACCTTTGCTTTTGAACTATATTCAACTTTACCTGAAATCTTTGATCTTACTACTCCACTTTCAGCAGTTGATACACCTCCAGTATGAAAAGTTCTCATTGTCAATTGAGTCCCTGGTTCTCCAATAGATTGAGCAGCAATAATTCCTACTGCTTCACCTAAGTCAACCAAATGATTATGAGCCAAAGCCCAACCGTAACATCTCCTACAAACTGACCTATTTGCTTCACATGTTAATGGAGATCTTATTTTTACACTTTTAATAGATAATGTCTCAATTTTATCTGACAATGAAGGGTCAATTGCAGTATTTTGAGGAATAATTAAGTTGTCTTCAGAATCTAAAATATCCTCAGCTGTGAGTCTGCCAAAAAGCCTTGCCCCAAATTTACCATCTTCAGCCTCAACAACAATTGATCTTTCTGTTCCACAATCTTCTTCTCTAACAATTACATCTTGAGCGACATCAACTAATCTTCTAGTCAGATAGCCGGAATCTGCAGTTCTCAAGGCAGTATCCACCAAACCTTTTCTTGCTCCATACGATGAAATTACATATTCAGTAACAGTGAGTCCCTCTCTAAAGTTTGTTCTTATAGGAAGGTCAATGATTTCACCTTGAGGATTAGCCATTAATCCTCTCATACCAACAAGTTGTCGTACCTGAGACATATTACCCCTTGCTCCTGAATTAGCCATCATCCAAACAGAATTTAAAGGATCATTTTGATTGAAATTATTTTTAACCGCATCTACTAATCTCTCATTAGTTTCAGTCCAAGTATCAATAACTTTAGTATGTCTCTCAACTTCTGTAATTTCACCAAGTCTATAGCATTCTTCTGTAGCAGATATTTGCTCTTCAGCTTGTCCTATCAAATCTTGTTTTGCTTCAGGAACTTTTAAATCGTCAACTGAAATAGAAACTGCAGCTTGAGTCGCATATTTAAATCCTAAGTCCTTTAAGTTATCAGCCATGGCTGCAGTAATAGCAGTCCCATGGGTTTTATAAGCCCAAGAGACTAAATTTCTTAAGGCTTTCTTATCAACTACTTTATTCTTGAATGATGGGGGCGTTTTAGTTAGAGCAGGCATGATAACTGGATTATTTTTTTTTGAGTTTTTAGTAGTTTTGCGAACTCTGGAGGTTTTTTTAGGTTTAGATGATGTCATGATTTTTGAATGGATGAAAATAATTTTTAAAGATTAAGTTTTAGATACAGAATCAATAATGGTATAGTTCATTACTACTCTCCCTACAGTTGTCAAAATAAATCTACTTATTAAATTATTCTTAGAATCAAATCTGTCTCTCCTGAATCTCCACATTTCCAACTTTGAGCCATCTTCAAGATCTTCAGTTTTTTGCGGGTTACTCATTTCGTCTTCATCTTCAACTTCTCCATTAAATCTAACCCAAACCCATTCATGTAAGCTGAGCCTTTTATCTTCAAAAGCAAAAATGACATCTTCTAGTGATGCAAAAGTAGTACCATCCTCTCCAAAATTGGGTTTTTGATAATTAGGTTGCAAAGCCGTTAAATAATAAGATCCCAAAACCATGTCTTGAGATGGAGTAACAATTGGCTCACCAGTAGCAGGAGAAAGAATATTATTACTAGCCAACATAAGCATGCGTGCCTCAGTTTGTGACTCTAAGGCTAAAGGAACATGAACTGCCATTTGGTCCCCATCAAAATCAGCATTGAAAGCAGGGCAAACTAAAGGATGAAGTTGTATTGCTCTACCTCCAACTAATTTTGGTTCGAAAGCTTGAATTCCTAACCGATGAAGTGTTGGTGCTCTATTTAAAAGAATTGGGTGGCCTTCAATGACTTCCTGGAGAACTTGCATAACTTCATCGTCAGCTTTTTGTATTAATTTTTTTGCGGCTTTAATATTATTTACAATATTTTGACGTATTAACCTGTGTATTACAAAAGGTTGGAAGAGCTCAATCGCCATTTCTTTTGGTAGACCACACTGGTGCATTTTTAATTTGGGGCCTACAACTATTACAGATCTTCCTGAATAGTCAACACGCTTACCAAGAAGATTCTGTCTAAATCTTCCTTGTTTTCCCTCAATGATGTCGCTGAGGGATTTGAGAGCTCTATTATTTGCTCCAACAACAGTTCTTCCTCTTCTTCCATTATCTATAAGAGCATCCACTGCCTCCTGAAGCATCCTTTTTTCATTTCTTACGATAATTTCAGGTGCTAAAATTTCTTGTAGCCTAGCCAGCCTGTTATTTCTATTTATAACTCTTCTATAAAGATCGTTTAAGTCTGAAGTTGCAAATCTTCCCCCATCAAGCTGAACCATAGGTCTAAGATCTGGAGGTATAACGGGTATTGCGTCTAACACCATCCATTCTGGTTTTGCATTAGTTGCAAGGAAATTATCAATAACTCTTATCCTTTTTATAAGTTTTGCTCTTTTCTGGCCCTTACTTTGCGTAATTTCTTCTCTGAGATCCTCAGCAACTTGATTTAAATCAAGATCTTCAAGTAATTGTTTCAAAGCTTCAGCACCAATGCCAACCAAAGGTTCATTTTCAATTGTTGAATCTTCAGCATAGATCTCATCTTCAATTTCCAGCCATTCATCCTCAGTAAGTAATTGCTTATATTTGAGTTCTTTATGATCACCTGGATCTAAAACGACATAACAATTAAAATAAACTATTTGTTCTACATCTCTTAGTGGAATATCCAAAAGTATTGCAACATAACTAGGAATTCCTTTCAAATACCAAACATGGGAAACTGGCGCGGCAAGTTTTATGTAGCCCATTCTATGTCTTCTAACTCTACTTTCAGTTACCTCAACCCCACATCGCTCACAAACAATACCCCTATGTCTAACCCTTTTGTATTTACCACAATGACATTCCCAATCTTTAGAAGGCCCAAAAATCTTTTCACAAAACAATCCATCCATTTCTGGTTTAAGTGTCCTGTAATTAATAGTTTCAGGTTTTGTAACTTCTCCCACCACTTGTCCATTGGGTAATGTTCTCTGTCCCCAATCCATGATTCTTTGTGGAGAAGCTATTGAAATTTTGACGTAATCAAAGTGATTCTCAGTTCTTAAGTTGCTGTTTGTCATTGTTGGAAATTTAAGTTAGATGTTTTGAATTGAATATTTAATCTTCTTCATATTCAGAGGTTCCAAGTGATTCGTAAGTCGGCCTCGATGGAGTATTCCTTCGCGGATTTATATCTTGCATTAAATCTACTTCTTTTCCTTCATCTGTATAAACACCAATATCTAAACCCAAAGATTGTAATTCTCTCATAAGAACTTTAAATGACTCAGGAGTACCAGGCCTTGGAATTGGTTTGCCTTTTACAATTGCATTAAGAGCTTCATTTCTTCCTTGCATATCATCAGATTTAACTGTTAATAGTTCTTGGAGAGTATAGGCAGCCCCATAAGCTTCAAGGGCCCAAACTTCCATTTCTCCAAGCCTTTGTCCACCTTGCTGAGCTTTACCGCCCAATGGTTGTTGGGTAACCAATGAGTAAGGACCAGTAGACCTTGCATGAATTTTATCATCCACTAAATGTACGAGCTTAAGGAAGTGTGAATATCCAACTGCCACTGGCTGATCAAAGGGTTCTCCTGTTCTACCATCTTTAAGTAATAACTTTCCAGGATCTTTAGGATTGTAAACCCATGATTTACCTGGCTGTTTTGACGCCTCCTCTAGAAATGCTTGAACAGTCTCATGTGATTTTTCTGCACCATACATTTCATCAAATGGAACAACTTTAACCCTACAATTTAAGTTTGAAGCTGCCCAACCCATCAATAATTCGAAAACTTGACCTACATTCATCCTACTTGGAACTCCTAGTGGATTAAGAACTATGTCTACAGGGGTTCCATCAGGTAAATAAGGCATATCTTCTCTTGGTAAGATTCTACTTATAATCCCTTTGTTACCATGCCTACCAGCCATTTTGTCGCCAACTTGAATTTTCCTTCTCTGTGCCACGTAGACTCTAACGACCATGTTAGCCCCAGGAGGTAATTCATCTCCTTGTTCTCTAGTGTAGATACGTACATCAAGAACCCTTCCCTTTTCAGTCTTAGGGACCCTCAAGGAATTGTCTCTAACATCTCGAGCCTTTTCTCCAAAAATAGCTCTCAAAAGTTTTTCTTCAGGTGGTTGATCAGATTCACCTTTTGGAGTAACTTTTCCTACAAGAATATCTCCACTCTCAACAAAAGCACCAATTCTAATTATTCCCATTTCGTCGAGATTATTCAAGCTATCTTCAGAGATATTAGGAATCTCTCTTGTAATTTCTTCAGGTCCTAACTTTGTTTGTCTTGCCTCAATTTCATATTTTTCGATATGAACCGATGTATATAAATCATCAGTAACCATCCTTTCACTTACAAGTATTGCATCTTCGTAGTTGTATCCCTCCCATGGCATATATGCAATTAAGACATTCTGACCTAGTGCTATTTCGCCTCCTTCACATGCAGATCCGTCTGCTAATACTTGACCAGATATAACTTGATCTCCAATTTTCACTATGGGTCTTTGGTTTAAGCAGGTATCTTGATTTGATCTTTGATATTTTTGAAGATAATGAAAATGTTCATTACCATCCTCATCTTTGACAACAATTTCATTAGCATCTACATAAGAGACCGTTCCATTAACTTTTGTTATGGGGACCATTCCTGAATCTCTAGCAACCTGAGACTCTAAACCTGTACCAACTAAGGGACGTTCAGGTCTTAATAATGGAACTGCTTGTCGTTGCATATTTGATCCCATCAGAGCTCTATTTGCATCATCATGTTCTAAAAAAGGAATTAGTGACGTCGCGACAGAAATTACTTGAACGGGAGAAAGCTGTACGTAATCAACTTGCTGGGGAGGTACTTTTTCAAAATCTTGTCTGTACCTTACTGGGATAAGATTTGCAAGTATATTGCCATCCTTGTCAGTTGCGACATCTCCAGGAGCTACCCTACATTCATCTTCTAAGTCAGCAGAAAGATAAATAGGGTTACCTTCTTTATTAACTTTACCGTTATTAACTTCCCAAAAAGGAGTTTCAATAAAACCATACTCATTAACTCTTGCGTGTGTAGCTAGGGAGTTTATAAGTCCTGCATTAGGACCTTCAGGGGTCTCGATAGGACATAATCTTCCATAATGTGATGGATGGATATCTCTTACTGCAAAGCCTGCTCTTTCTCTTGTTAATCCTCCAGGACCTAAAGCCGAGATTCTTCTCTTATGCGTTAGTTCAGCAAGAGGATTAGTTTGATCCATAAATTGACTCAATTGACTTGAGCCAAAAAACTCTTTAATAGCAGCAACCAAAGGTTTAGGATTTACTAGTTGAGCGGGCGTTAGAGAATCTGTTTCTCCCACAGTCATTCTTTCCTTAATAATTCTCTCAAGACGATTAAGTCCAACCCTCACTTGATTTTGAAGCAGCTCTCCTACAGATCTAACCCTTCGATTCCCAAGATGATCAATATCGTCCAAGCTTGCACCACCAATATCTAACTCTAGGTTAATTAAATAATCAATAGTAGAAAGAACATCTTCATGGGTTAGTGTTCTTACATCATCTGGTACAGTAAGCCTCAATTTTTTATTTATTTTATATCTACCAACACGGCCTAAATCATATCTTTTGGGATCAAAAAATCTGCTATATAATAGCTGTTGTCCACCGGAAACAGAAGGCGGTTCGCCAGGACGCAATTTCTTATAAAGCTCAAGTAAAGCTTGATCTTCTGAATTTATCCCCTCCTCATTAGCAGCTTGAATTGAGTTTTGATAAAACTCTGGATGCCTAAGTTTATCTACCACATCATTATCAGAAAGACCCATTGCTCTCATAAGAACATGAGCGTTAATTTTTCTAGTTTTATCAACTCTTACATAAAGTAAATTATTTTTGTCAGTTTCAAATTTTAACCATGCACCTCTATTGGGGATAACGCTCGCGTTGTAAGTTCTTCGACCATTTTTATCTTGTTCATCTTTGAAAAATACTCCTGGACTTCTAACAATTTGATTAACAATGACTCTTTCGGCACCATTAATAATGAAAGTTCCTCTTTCAGTCATTAGTGGCAATTCCCCAATAAATACTTCTTGTTCCTTGATCTCCCCTGTCTCTTTATTTATTAACCTGCAAGTTACATACATTTGAGAGGCAAATGTTGCATCTCTTCTTTTCGCTTCCTCAACATCATGTCTAGGCCTTTTTAACTTATATTCTTCACCAATGAAATGTAGTTCTAATTTACCTGTGTAATCAGAAATTGGAGAAAAGTTTTGTAGTTCTTCTATTAAGCCCTTTTCCAAAAACCATTTAAAGCTTGCTCTTTGTACTTCAACTAAATCTGGTAGATAAGTAGCTGTTTTTGCTACCTGTAAAGCGCTACTGCTCATCCAAGAAAACCTGCGGTTATGTGAGATTTACTATTTACTTAAAATCTACTAAATAATCTAGTTGTTTAACTTTTGTTTTAATAAGAAATTAATCTTTAAATCTCGATTTCAACAAAAAAATCAATTTAATAAAAATCTTTAAAATTGAGCTGAGTGTTCAAAAACCAATAACTTTGAAAGTTAAAACTAAAAAATTAAGAAAAATTTCCAGTAATTCCTAATACTAGCAGCTGGGATGTCAACTTAACAAGTCAAATTTAAACAAATCTTCAGCATTTTTGTATGATTCTTTGGCGATTTTAGTTAATTCTGTAGATCTCAAATCTGCCAAAAAATGGGCAACATTTTCAACAAATGCGGGCTCATTTCTTTTACCTCTATGAGGAACAGGGGCTAAAAAAGGGGAATCAGTTTCAATTAAATATTTATCACTAGGGACTATTTTGGCGCACTCATGGATTTCATATGCTTTTGGGAAAGTCACTATTCCACTAAAACTAATATAAAAACCAAGATCTAAGAATTGCTTCATTTCTTTTGGGGTTCCTGTCCAACAATGAAGTACACCTTCAGGACATCTGCCTTTATTAGAAAGGTCATTACATATCTCGATCATTTCATTTGCAGCATCTCTACAATGAATTATTACAGGCAATTCAAGTTCAAAAGCTAAATCCATTTGAGGAATAAGAGCATCAATTTGCTCAGTTTTATTGTCACTTTTAAAAAAATCCAATCCTAATTCTCCAATAGCTACAACTTTTTTATCTTCTTGAGCTGATCTTCCTAAAAGAGATTTAGAATTTTGTTTCCATTTTGATGCTTCTAGCGGATGCAAACCCACTGAATAATAAATTTCACTAAATTCATGGGATATTTTTTTTAACTTTGGTATTTCTGTTAATTCACAACATGCGTGAACTAATTTTTTTACACCTTTTGAACGTAATCTTAAAACTACATCTTCAAGATCTTTCTCGAAATTTTCAAATATTAGGTGACAGTGTGAATCTATGAGTTCAATATTGCTCATAATTGCAAACTGGTTTTTTACTTAGTTGTAAGAGTAGTTTTTACAAAGCTATTAATTTTAGA